>CAMDDJ010000013.1 GCA_945891385.1 Candidatus Kuenenia stuttgartensis
GAGGGCTCCCAGGCGGTGAGCCGGACGGCGACGCCGCGTGGGAGCGGCCGGACGATGCCAACGCTGGAACAACACCATCAGACGCACGCTCCGGTAGCGGTTTTCCCGGGCGCAGCCAGCCGAAACGAGGGCCGCCGCCACCACGAAGAGTTGCTCGAAAGGGTAGTCCTCGCTGCCGGACAGGGCAAGCAATCGGCCTCTGCGATTACCACCAAAACCGATTCGTTTGGAGCACGCGTCGGCCCAGCCCCTCCTCCGGGAGTTGCCTGGTGGGGCAAAACGCTCCACCCCTGGAGCGATTCGCACCACCCCCCTGGGGCGAATCGCTCCAGGGGCAGCCCAAGCAGAGCGGCGGCCGGAGGGCTGTTCCGGGTTTTTCCCGAGGATACAGCCAAAGTGACGATTCGGTGATTTTCGGCACGAGAAGTGCACTCAAAAGTCAGCAGGCCATACCTCGGCCGCGTTCTCCCCTCACGCACGAGGACCTTTCGATGCACCGCCCCGTGTTCTCGCTCGACGCCGCATCGATGCCATGGCCCCGGCCGCGCCCCGGCCGCCGGCTGAGGGCCGGGGCGATTCTCGCCGCGGCCGCCGCGGTGGCGTCCCTCCTGCCGTTGGAGTCCGCCCGGGCGGTGACGATCACCATGGTCACCGTCGGCAATCCCAACAACGCTGCCGATACCAACGGCCGCGGTTCCGTGGCGGCGGCCTACCAGATCGGTGCCACCGAGGTGACGATCGGGCAGTACGTCGATTTCCTCAATGCGGTGGCGACCACATCGACCGAGACGATCTACGACGCAAACATCAATACGGCCGCCAGCGCCAGTGGGATTTCCCGCACGGGCGACGGGAGCGGCACACCCTATTCCTATGCGGCGACCATCGTTGCCAGCAGCGGTGGACAGTCGGCCGCCAATCGGCCCGTGACGTTCGTCAATTGGTATAACGCCGCCCGGTTTGCCAACTGGCTGGCCAACGGCCAGCCCACCACCGGGACACAGACCGCCGCGACGACCGAGAACGGGGCCTACGATCTCACCGGCGGGCCGACCTCCACCGTTGCCCTCAACTCCATCAATCCGAACACCTCGGCGGCGCCGCTGTTCGCCCTGCCCACGCTGGATCAGTGGTACAAAGCAGCGTATTACGCGCCGACGCTCGGCGGCGGGACTGGCGGCTACTACGCGTTTCCGACCCAGAGCAACTTGGCCCCCGGCAACACCGTCGGCAGCTCGGCCAATCAGGCAAATCACGTCGTCGGCGGCAACTACGCGGTGACGGGGGTCGCCTTCGCTTCCAATCAGAACTACCTGACGGACGTGGGGGTGTTCTCGGGGAGCGCGAGTTACTATGGCACGTTCGACCAAGGCGGCAATGCCGGCGAGTGGTACGACCCGGGTTCGGGACAGGCCAGCTCGGGAATCCTCGGCGGCGCCTGGAATCTCAACAATGGCGGCAGCAGCAGTTTCAACGTCTCCACCCCGATCGGCACCGCCAACGTCGACACCGGCTTCCGCGTGGTGGCGCCGGTGCCGGAGCCATCCGTCTGCCTGTTGGCCGTGGCCGGCCTGGCCGCCCTTGGCCACCGTTGGCAGCGCAGCCGCGGCCTCAAGGCGGCGGTGCGGCAGGTTCGGTGACAGAGGGGCCCGGTCGTCGCCTCGTATTCTGAACGCGTGCGGGTGTGTCGTTGTCGCGGCGGTCGTAGCGCTGGCCGCGACGGCGATCAATCCAACGGTCGCGGCTGCGGCCGCCCCGCCCCAGCCCGCCGAACGGGTGCTCGTGATCGATCAGGAGGGTCAGACACGCCCTGCCTTCGTGCAGTTCATGGATGGCTTTCGGGCAGGGCTGGCCAAAGGTTCGCGGCGGTATGACGTCTTCGTCGAGAATCTCGACCTCGCCCGTCTCGATCGAAACTCCAGCGATCCAGAGCGTGCGGCGGGATGGCTCGTCGCCAAATACAGCGACCGGTCGTTCGACGTGATCGTGCCCACGAGCGAGGTGACCCGTGACTTCGTGCTCGTCAACCGCGAGCGGCTGTCGCCCACCGCACGGATCGTGGCTCTCGAGCGACCCGGCGACCGCCCGCCTTCGCTCGATCACGCACCCGACTACACATCCGTTTCCACCGATTCCACGATCGGAGCTACGGTGGAGCTGGCCTGCCAACTCCTTCCAAATCTCAGGCAGGTCGCCCTCATCAGCCAGTCGGCCCCGCACTCCGGACTACGCGTGCTCCAGACCGAGCAGGTCCGCACCGCGGCGAAGGAAAAGGGGATCGAGTTGCTGCCGCTCATCGACCTGCCCCTCGCCGAAGTGCGACAGCGGCTTCGCGAACTGCCTCCGGACTCGGCGGCGGTGTTCAGCGGTTATTGGAAGGACGAGACCGGCCGGGCATGGGTGCCGGCCGACGTGCTCGAATCGCTCTGCCGCGACTCGCCGGTGCCGTTCTTCGGGATCAGCGACACCTACGTCGGCCGAGGCATCGTCGGCGGGATCTGCGCCGACACCCGAGCGCTCGGCGAGGCAACCGGCCGCCTCGTGGTCGCCAGCGGCGATGGCCCGCTGCCCGAGCCGGCCAGAGTTCCCCCGGTCTGTCTGCTCGATGAACGCGTGTTAAACCGTTTCGGTATCCCCGCCTCCCGGCTGCCGCGAGGAAGCACGGTGCTCTTCGCGGAACCGCGAATCTGGGACCGCTACCGGCCGCTCATTCTCGGGGCCGCGGCCGTTCTCGCCGTCCAGGCCGGTCTGATCGCTGCGCTCGTCGCGCAGTCGCGGCTCCGCCGCCGGGCCGAAAAGATCGTGGGCGAGCAGCGCGACCAGATCGCCCATGCGGGCCGCGTCTCCATGATGGGCCAGCTGGCGGCGTCGCTGGCCCACGAGCTCGGTCAGCCGCTCGGCGCGATTCTCAACAACGTCGAGGCGGCCGCGCTGCTCCTCCGCGACGACCGCTCGGAGAATGCCGCCGAGCTGCGGGCGATCATCGGCGACATCGCCGCCGACGATGCGCGAGCCGGCGAGGTGCTCGATCGCATCCGGGCGATGGTTCGCCGGCAGCGGTTCGCCGTCCGGCCGGTGGAGGTGCCTGGGCTGATTCGCGGGGTGGTCGCGCTCGCGGGGCCGGCCCTTGCCGCCGACCGCATCGGGGTCACCGTGCTCTGCGATCCCGACCTGCCCCGGGTGGCGGGCGACGAGGTCCTTCTCCAGCAGGCCCTCCTGAACCTGGTCGGCAACTCAGCCGACGCGATCCGGGCCTCAACGGGCGACCGCGAGCAGCCGGGGGCGATCACCATCCGGGCCCGCCGCGACGGGGATTCGGTGGACCTGGCGGTGATCGACAACGGTGGCGGGATCGAGGAAGGTATGATGGAAAAGGTTGTCGAACCCTTCGAATCGACGAAAATCGACGGGCTCGGAATGGGGCTGCCGATCGTGCGAGCGATCGCCGAACAGCACCACGGAGCCCTCCGGCTCGAAAACAATCCAGTCGGCGGGCTCACGGTGAGCCTCCGCGTGCCAGAGTGGAAGGAAGGAAGAGGAAGAGCGTGACCCCGACGATCCATGTCGTCGACGACGACGACTCGTTTCTCCGCAGCATGGAACGGCGGCTCCGTGGCCACGGCTACACGGTGGCCACCTACCCGTCGGTGGCCCGGTTTTTCGAGCGGCCCGATTCCGACGCGCCGGGGTGTGTGCTGGCCGACCTCCAGATGCCGAAGCAGAGCGGCTTCGATCTCCAGGAGACGCTGGCGGAGTCGAAGAACCCGCTGCCCGTGGTGTTCGTGACCGGCAAGGGAGACATTCCCACCAGCGTGCGGGCGATGCGGGCCGGCGCGGAAGACTTCCTGACCAAGCGGGCGGCCACGGCCGACCTCGTCGCGGCGATCGACCGGGCCATTGCCCGCGACGCCCGGGAGCGGGCGGAGCGGATGCGGGCCGCGGAGGCGCGGAAGAAGCTCGCTCTGCTCAGCGACCGTGAGTTGCAGATGCTGTTCGGGATCGCCAAGGGGATGCAGAACCGGGATATGGCCGAGGCATACGGGATCTCGGAGCGGACGGTGAAGTATCACCGCACCATGCTCACCCGGCGGCTCAACATCTTTGCCTCGGTCGATCTCACGCGGCTCGTGCAGGAGGCCGGCATCTCGCTCGAGGAACTTGCCGCGATGGCCGGCGAGGCGATGCCAGAACACGACGGCTGAGCGTAACGGTGCCGGGTGGCCCGACATCAGAGTAGACGGACCGATCGACGATCGTTGCGAGGCGTTCCGGGCATGCCATGGATCAGCGGCGGCCCGGCAGCGTCAAACGTCGCAATGGCAGAACCAACGGACGCCCGACCTCGCCGCCAGCGCGATCCTGCTGCATACCCGGTGAGGAAAAACACCGGCGGGGTCCTGCTCAGGCGGCGAGGCGGAGGCGGGCCGGCGCGACGGAGCCACGGATCATGATCCGCACCGCATCTTCGTAATACCAACGGAAGTGCGACCGCACCTCGAAGGCGAGCGCGCCGGCTTCGGCGAGATAGGTGCCGGCGTCCCGGCCCTGGCGAGGATTGGCGTTGAGTCGGCCCAGGTACGCGGGCGGTTCGATCCCGAATTCTTCGCAGACGGTCTCGAGCCCCGGCTCGAGTGACTGAAAGTCGATCAGCCGGGTTGTGGCCCAGGCCGGCCCGCCGACGTCGAAGTAGGTCGCGTAGTTGGCGAGGAGTTTCTCGCCCACCGCGAGGGCGAGAAACTGGCGGAAGGTGCCCGTCCGCGCGGCTCTGATCAGTTCACCCTCGGGCTCCTCGGCGAACTCATACCGCCGCCAGTAGCCGTAGAGGGAGATCAGCATCTCGAACGGCTCGCGGACGACGCCGATGATCGGCAGCTCGACCCGCGGCGGTGCGAGTTGCTGCACCAACCGGAGACACTCCCGCATGAGTCGCGGCCGGGCCCCGATCTGGCCGACCAGGCCGAGCTGCTCGAGCGAGGTCCGCACCGGCATGTGGCAGTTGCCCGGCTGAACGTGCGACGAATCGGGAAACGTCTGCCGAAACCACTCCGTCAGCGACGAACCGGCTGTCTTCGGGTAGTGGGCAAACGCGATGTGCGCGGCCGGGCTGTAGAGCATCCTGGGCCCGATTCTGCGTGCAAGAAGAGTTCGACGGCGCGGTCCGCCCCGTGCCGATCACCCGTGTTTTCGGTCTCCCGTTCGGAAAGGCTTTGATGATTTTTCCGGCTCTTCCCGTCAAGGCCAGTTGACGCCCACGGCCCGGTTTGCCCAGGCTGCCTGGACAGCCGCAGGAGGGGGCCCGGCCGCGTGAGTCGCGCCGCCCGCCCCTGACCGATTCCGTCAGGCGACGGCTGTTACAACGTGGCCCTGCCTGCCGCTCACGAGCCTGCTCATGTCGCTCCGCTGCCACCTCGTCCGTTGCCTCGCCGACGTCGTCCCGGCGGCGGTGCGGTTTCTTTCCCGGCCGGGGGATCCGTTTCTCCGGCAGCGGATCGTCGTGCCCCACGCGGGCGCCCGGGCCTGGCTCGAGTCGGAACTGGCCGCGCGGCTCGGAGCAAGCGGCCCGGAGCATCGCGACGGGATCTTCGCCACCGTCGACATCATGTTTCCCGGCTCGATCCCGCTGCTCGTGCAGCCGCTCCGAAAAGGGCCCGATCCCTGGAGCATCGATCGGCTCACCTTCGCGGTGCTCGACTCGCTCGCCGCCGACCGGTCGCTCGGCCTGCCATTCGACCATGCGAACCATCCGCTCTTGGAGGCCCGGCGAATCGCCGCCCGATTCGACGATTATCACATCCGTCGCCCCGGCATGATCCGCCAGTGGGACCGCACGCCGCCCAATCCCGTGCTGAGCCCGACCTCCTCCGACGAACAACACGATGGCGAGGCTGTGCCCGACAAGCTCCCCCCGGCCGACCGCTGGCAGTTCGACCTGTGGCGGAGCGTACGAGAGCGAATCGGCGAACCACCGCCACCGAGCCGCTTCACCACCGAGAACCAGGCGACCCGCGGGCCGCTGCTCGTGGCGGGCGTCGAGTCGCTCTCCCTCCATCAACTCGACTGTCTCGAGGAACTGGCCAAGGTCTGCGACGTCGAGATCCTGCTCGTGCATCCGTCGCCCGGCCTGGAGCGGAGGCTGGCAACGTCGCTGCCCGCGGCCAGCCCTGGGGTGGCCTGCCGCCGAGCGGAGCCCGAGCTGATCGATGGGGTCGATCCGCTGGTGGCCACCTGGCTCACCGGCGCGCACAACCTTCAGATCCTGCTCGCATCGCAGGGAGTAGCCGTGACCGGCGGTGGCCGCGCTGCGACTGCCGTGCCCGCGAGCCTGCTCGGCCGGATGCAGGCCACGGTGGCCGCGGGAACCGAGGCCCGGCCCGAGCCACACGCCCTCGCCACCGACCGTTCCCTCACGATCCACCGCTGCCACAACCTCGCCCGTCAGGCCGAGGTCGTCCACGAGGCGCTGCTCCACTGCTTCAGAGAACTCCCTGACCTCCAGCCCCACGAGGTGGCGATCCTCTGCCCCTGTATCGACCAGGCGGCGGCCCACCTCGTGGCCGCCTTCGGCAGAGACGTGACCGGCCGCGACGCCGGCGGCGCAAAGACGACGATTCACCTGCCGCTGGTGATCGCCGACCGCGGCATTCGCGAAGTGAGTCCGGGAGCCGACCTGCTCGCGGCGGTCTTGGCCCTGCCCGGATCGCGGTGCGGGGTCGACGACGTGCTCACCGTCGCAACCCATCCGCTCGTGCGAGCCCACTTCGATGTGGATGACGACATGGCGACCAGCTGGGCCGACCTCGTCGAGCGGTCGGAGGTTCGCTGGGGCCTCGACGCGGCCCATCGCGAACGCCGAGGGCTGGCCGGCATCTCGGAGATTCACACCTGGAAGCAGGGATTGGAACGGATGCTGCTCGGGGCCGCCCTGCCCGACGCCCCGCCGCGAGCCGAGCTCGGGGGTGTGGTGCCACTGGCCGATATCGACACCGCCGACATTCCGGCGATCGCCCCGCTCGTGAGAATCCTCTCGGTCATTCAAGATATGGAATACCGCACGGCCGGCCGACTGCCCGTCGCGGGCTGGTGCGATGCGATCGAGGCTGCGCTTGCCGACCTCTGCGGCCAGGAGACGGGCGACCTCGTCGAGCCGCTCGCGTGCCTGCGGCGGCTCCGCGGGGCCGCGGAAGGGACTGCGGCCGATCAGGAGCCTGTTCCATTCGAGGATGTCCGCGAACTGGTCACCGGCTGGCTCGAAGACAAGGCGGGCCGCCAGCCGCTGCGAACCGGCGCGATCACCGCCTCGTCGATGCTGCCGCTCCGCGGCGTGCCCTTCCGCGTGATCGGCGTGGTCGGCTACGACGACGGCGTCGTGGGCGTGTCGGAGAGCGAAGGCGACGACCTCGTGGCCCGCCAGCAGCTCGCGGGCGACCTCGACCCGCGGATCGACGAGCGACGGGCCCTGCTCGACTGCCTGCTGGCCTCCTCGGATCGGCTGCTCGTCGCCTGCACGGGCCAGAGCATCAAGACCAACGAACCGTTGCCGCTGGTCACACCGCTGGCCGAGCTGGTCGACTTCGCAGTGCGGCATGGCGTCGCGCCGGCCGATGCCGCGAAGCCGTCGGGGATCGAGGTTCTCCATCCGCGGCACCAGCTCGGACGACGAAACTTCCGCGCGGATGACGTGCAGCCGGGCCTGGTCTGGAGCCACGATCCGACGGCGCTCGCCGTTTCGGCGCGACTCGGAGCGGAACCAGCGCCGCCGCCGGCCACGGCCGCGGCCCCGATCCCACCGACGCCGGTCGTCGCGCTCGAACTGCTCGAACGGCTGGCGGGCGATCCGCTGAAGCTGCATCTCGAAGAGACGCTCGGGATCGACACCTGGCGGGCCGACGAGTCTGAGACGCCGGCCACGTTTCCGCTCGCCTTCTCGGCCCGCGAGGTCCGCCGAGCCACCACCGAACTGCTGGGTGAGTTGGTGGCCGATCCCGGCGGCGAGGCGGCCTGGCTCGAGGCGCTCGAAGCCAGCGGACGCCTGCCGCTCGGACCGCATGGCGAGGCCCAGCTGCGGGAGATCGTCGACCTCGCCCGCGGGATCGTGGCGATCGCCGCGACCAAGCAGGTGCCGCTGGCCGGTTTCGTCTCGCGGGAACTGCGACTCGACGCCGGGATCGCGCGGGTGGCGGGGCACCTGCTCGGGCTCCACGAGCCGTCGCGGCAGCTCGTGCACGTGACCACCGGCCCGGCGGAACGCACCACCTGGGGCCGGCCGCTGCATGTGGCTGCGGTCCGGCTGGTGGCGGCGCGGGCGGCGGGGCTCGGAATCGAGCGGGTGGCGATCATCGCCCGCAACGGATCCTGGTCGCCTGGCAAGGAGACTCCGACGGGCAAGCCGATCGCCCCCTGCCAGGTTCGCACGATCGTCGCGGCCGACGACCTCGACTGCCGGCAACGGCTAACCGAACTCGTGGAGCTCGCCCGCGAGGCGCTCGCCGAGCCGCGGGGCCTGTTCGGGCTGGCGGAGGTGGAGCGGGAGAAGCGGCGGAAGAAGTTCGAAGAGGCCATCTCCACCAAGCATGGCCCCGAGTACGCCCGCACGACCGAGGCGTTTGTCTTTGGCCTGCGGCCGGTCTACGAGCAGGTGTTCGCTCCGGGCTCGGCCGCGGAGCGGTTTCTCGATCGGTATCAGGCCGCGCTCACGCTCACCGGCAAGCAAGGCTCGTCGGAGTATCGCCTGACATGACGCACGACCCCGGCCACCACAAGCCCTTCGAGCTCACCGAGTATCCGCTCCCCTCCGGCACGGTCGTGGAGGCGAGCGCAGGCACGGGCAAGACCTACTCCGTGGCGGCCTATGTGACGCACGCGTTGGCCAGCGACGAGAGCCTGCGGATCGGTGGGATCCTCGTCACGACCTACACCCGCAACGCCGCCGCCGAACTCCGCGATCGGATCCGTGGCCGGCTGGTCACGACCGCCCGGCTGCTCCGCACGGTGGCCACCGAGGGCCGCGACGAACTCGATGCGAAACTGCTCGCCGCTGCCCCCGACGAGCGGCTCGCGATCGCCCGGCGACTCGAGCGGGCCGTGGCCGAATTCGACACGGCCACGATCGGCACGATCCATTCCATCTGCGGCCGCGTGCTGCGGATGGCGGGAATCGAGCCAGGCCAGGCGGCCGACGAGGATCTCCTCGAACGGACGGTGGCCGAGGCGGTCAACGATGCGGTGGTCACCGAAGCCGCCGCGGGCCGAGCCTGGGACGAGGAGCGGCTCGTCGAGCTCGTCACCGCCGCGCTCCGCGACCCCTTCATCGTGCCCTGGTTCGACCCGACGAACCGGCCTCCGGAGGAGGTCGACCTTCTGAAACAGGCCGCGACGATCGTGAGGGCCTGTGTCGAACGGGTGCAGGGGGCGATGCGGGCCACGCCGAGCTTCGACGACCTCCTGCGGCTGGCCTGGGAGGAGGTGCGCCGGGCCGATCGAGTGGGGCTCGTGACGGAACTCCGCCGCCGGTTTCGGCTCGCGATCGTGGACGAGGCCCAGGACACGAGCCGGCTGCAGTGGGAGTTTTTCCACGAACTGTTTCCGACCGACGACGTCGAGCGGCGGCTGGTCGCGGTGGGCGACCCCAAGCAGGCGATCTACGGCTTCCGCGGCGCCGACATCACGGCCTACCTCCGGTTTGCCGCGGGGGATGGGAGCGGGCGGCCCCGCCGCACGCTCGCCGTCAACTTCCGCTCCGACGGCCCGCTGCTCGAGACGCTCAACGAGGCAATGGCGGGCGCCTCGTTCGGCCCGGGCATCGAATACCAGCCGGTTTCGCCGGCCGAGCACCGCGGCGCGTCGCGGCTGGTCGATCTGCCTCCGGTCGAGTTCATCGGCCTGGGCGATGCCTGGGCCACCGACACCGCGGTTCGCAAGGTGTTCGAACTCCTCGAGCGCGGGCGATTCAAGGCGGGCGAGGAAGCCGAGCCTCAGGAACTGCCGATCACGCCGCGGGATATCTGCGTGCTCGTGCGGATCAATTCGATCGGAGCGGCGATCGAGGAGCGGCTGGCGCGGCTCGGCATCCCGGCGGTGAGCACCGGCACGGCCAGCGTGATGCAGGGCCAGACGGCCGACGACCTGCGGGTGTTGTTCGAGGCGATGGAACGGCCCGGCAGCGGGAGCCGCGTGCGGCGGGCCGCGGCCACGATGTTCTTCGGCTACCCGCTCACCGACGTCGGCCGGCTGGGCGAGGCGGCCGAACAGGCGGTGCAGGAGCGGATCGCGGCGCTGCATGGGATTCTCCGCAGCCGCGGCATCGCGGCGGTGCGGGCCGCGATCATGGGCGACGTGGCGCTGGGCAGCCGGCTGGCCGCCGGCTCCGAGGGCGAGCGGCACGTGGTAGACCTGGCCCATCTCGTGGAACTGCTGCACGACGCGTCGGGCGGCCGCGGCTGCCATGCCCGGGCGATGCTCGAACAGATGGCCGACCTGGCCCGCCGCGATGAGAAGTCGGACCTCGTCAGCCGCCGCGTCGAGAGCGACGAAGACGCCGTGCGGATCATGTCGGTGCACGTGGCCAAGGGGCTCGAGTTTCCCTGCGTCGTGGTGGTGGATGACTGGGAGGAGAAGCGTCGAGCGCCCCGCGGTCCGGCCGTGTTCTATGCCGGCAGCGAACGGCGGCTCGACCTGGCCTACGCACTCACCGGCACCGCTTCGCCGGTCGCCACCGCCGCCGTTCTGGCCGATGCCAACGAGGAACTCCGCCGGCTGTTCTACGTGGCCGTGACCAGGCCGCGGCATCACCTCTGCGTGATCCGACCGGCCGACGGGAGCGATGGCGTGATCGAGGCGACGCTCACCAACCCGCCGCCGCTCCGCGACGCCTCCGACCTGCCGTTGCCGCCCGCCCGCTGGCGACCGCGATCCGATCAGGCCAAGAGCGGCGCCGCGGCAGCGGTGGCCCCGCTGCCGCCGGAGGTGAAGCAGACCTATCGCCGCACCTCCTTCAGCGGGATCGTGGCGGCGGCCGCGCATGGCCAAGCTGGCGACCACACGCCCGTCGGACGCGGCCACGATGAAGGGCTCGCCGCCGCCGGCAGCACCGGCGACTTCGCGCCGCCGACAGCCGTCGAGGCTGCGACGCCGCAGCCTGAGCAGGCCGCCCCCGATCTCACATCGTTTTCGATCCCCGACCTGCCCGCCGGCACGGCCTTCGGGTCGGCCGTCCACGAGATCTTCGAAGAGCTCGAAATCGATCCGGCCGCCGATGCGACGGCCCGCGCCGCCGCCGTCGCCCGCACGGTAGCCGACGTGGCCAGCTCCGCGATCCTCCGGCCGTATCACGAGCCACTGGCCGCCATGATCTCGGCTGCGATCGAGACTCCCTTCGGCGGACCGCCGGCCGCGGCGTTTCGCGAGCTTCGGTTCGCCGACTTCTCGGCGGCCGACCGGCTCGTGGAACTCGACTTCGAGATGGGCCTCGCCAGCCTCGCCGCCGGCGTGAAGGCGAGCGATGTGGGCCGGGTGCTGGCCGCAAGCCTGCCCGCCGACGACACGCTCGCCCGCTACGCCCGGGTGCTGGCCGGGCCGACCTTCGACATCCCGCTCGCCGGGCTGATCAACGGCTCGATCGACGCGGTGCTCCGGCTGCCCGGTCGGCCGGCCGACGATCCGCGGCTGGTGATCGCCGACTACAAGACCAACCGGCTTCACCGGCGAGCCGACGCCGTGCCGCTGGCTGCCTATGCCCCGAGCCGGCTCGGGGCCGCCATGGCCGACCATCATTATCCGCTCCAGGCCGTCGTCTACGGCACGGCCGTCTATCGGCTGCTCCGCTGGCGGCTCGCTCCGGTGAAGCCGCCGGGCTGGGATGCCGGCGAGTGCCTGGCGGGTGTCGTCTACGGATTCATCCGCGGCATGCACGGACCGAACACACCGACCGATGAGTATGGCCATCGCTATGGAGTCTTCGCCTGGGTGCCGCCGCCGACGCTCTGGCGACAGCTCAGCGATCTCTTTGCCGGGAAGCACACGGAGGCCAGCCGATGAATCTCTCGACACCCCGGTTGGCCGCGTCGCCACCGCCGAGCATCGCCGCCGTTGTCGATGCCGGCATCCTCTCGGCCGACGATGTCGCTGCGGTGGGGGTCTTCGTGTCGCTGGCCGCGCGGGACGAGCCGCTGGCACTGGAGCCGCTAGCCTGGGTCGCCCTCGGCCTGGCCGTCCGCACGCCCCGCGATGGCCACACCTGCGTCGATCTCGCGCGGATTGGTGAGTGGTTTGGCGGGGCGAGTCGTGATGGGGCCGAGGCCGACGCCATGCTTCCCTGGCCAACCGATGCCGCGGCGTGGAAGGCCGCCCTCGATTCCGCCGGTCCGCTGGTGGGCGTGCCCGGGGAGCGGCGGCCGTTCATCGTCGACGGCGATCGGCTCTATCTCGCCCGCTCGCTCCACGAGGAAAAGGCCATCGCGAAACGGCTGGCCGGGGGCAGCCAGACGGAACCGGGCGCGGAACCTGACGGCACCGTCGCTGCAGAGCCACCGCGGGGCCGGGTGCGGATCCTGCTCGGTGGGCCGGGCACGGGCAAGACGACGGAGGTGGCCCGCCGGCTGATCGAGAAGTTCACGGCCGACCCGCTGACGCGGATCGCACTGGCCGCGCCGACGGGCAAGGCAGCCGCCCGGATGGCCGAGGCCCTGCGGAATCGCTGCGTGGCCGAGCAGGCGCCGCAGGAGGTGCTCGACGCGATCGACGCGGCCCGGCCCGTGACGGTCCACCGGCTCCTGAAGATGCGACCCCAGGGCACGCCGCGGTATCGGTTTCATGCCGACCATCCGCTCGCCTACGACCTCGTGGTGGTAGATGAGACCTCGATGCTTTCGAGCGCCCTGATGTATCGGCTGCTGGAAGCGGTCTCGGTCGATACGGAGCTCTTGCTCGTGGGCGATCCCGACCAGCTGGCGAGCGTGGAAGCCGGCTCGGTGCTCGCCGACATCGCCCGCGCGGCGGCGCGGCCGGGCTCCCCGCTAGCGACCGTGACCGACCGGCTGGTGACGCGGCATCGCTTCGGCGCCGAGATCGGGGCCCTCGCCGACGCGATCCTCGCCGGCGACGCGGCCGGCGTGCTCGATCTGCTCGACACCGCCCGGGCCCAGCCCGCCGGACTGTTCGGGGGGCCGATCGCCTGGGTGGAGCCCGGCTCGCCCGGGTTTCGCTCACTGGTCGCCGAAGTCGTGGCTCAGGCCCGACGGCTCGGCACGCTCGCCCGCGATGGCGATGCCCCGGCCGCGGTCGAAGCCCAGAAAAATCTTCAGGTGCTCTGCGCCCATCGCGGCGGCCCGCTCGGCGCGGCGGGCTGGAACACGCTCGTCGAGCGGCAGCTCGGTGTGTTTGGCGGGCCGCCCTGGTATCCGGGCCGCCCGGTGATGATCACCCGCAACACGCCCGCGCTCGATCTCTTCAACGGCGACATCGGCCTGGCCGTGCCTGCGGCCGATGAGGCAGCCAAGGAATCGGGTTCGCTCCGCCTGGAGGTGGCCTTTCCGCAGGGCCGGTCGGTCAGAAGGGTTTCAGTGACCCGGCTCGACGAGGTGGCCACGGTCCACGGGCTCACGATCCACAAGAGCCAGGGGTCGGAGTATCGCCACGCGATCGTGGTGCTCCCCGAACGGGCCAGCCGAATTCTCTCCCGCGAACTCCTCTATACGGGCGTGACGCGGGCGATCGACCACGTCACGGTGGTAGGCTCGCGCGACGTGATCACCGCCGCCGTGGCCCGGCCGATCCGTCGAGCCAGCGGCCTCGCCGACCGGCTGGAAGGCCTCTCAGCGAGCGGCGGCGCCGAGTAGAAACATCGGTTGGTTCGGAGGAGTTGCCCGTACCAATCGAGCGGCGTAGGAAACCAGCGGAGCCATGGATGGCGGAGCGCAGTTTCCTCCGAGTGAGCGGAGGCCTGGAGGGCCGGAGCGAACGTCCGGCGAGATGGTGCGGGCAACTCCGGCGAGATTGGGCTCTTTTCGCCGCCCGCGAGCCGGCGAACCACGCTTGACTCGGGATTGAACTTTCGTACACTGCCGAGGCTGCCGTTCGATTCGGCCGCATCGGAGCCGCCCGTGATCAGCTTTGTCCACACCGCCGACTGGCAGATCGGCAAGCCGTTTGCCTCGATCACCGACCCGGCCAAACGGGCCCGGGTGCAGCAGGAGCGGATCGAGGCCATCCGTCGGATCGGCAGCGTTGTCCGCGAGCGCCGCGCGGCCTTCGTGGTCGTGGCCGGCGACCTCTTCGATTCGCCCACGCCGACCAACGCCGTCGTCGCCGCGGCGCTCGACGCAATCGCGTCGCTCGAAGTGCCGGTCTACTGCATCCCGGGCAACCACGACCACGGCGGCCCGGGCAGTCTCTGGGACCAGGCGTTCTTCAAGAGTGAGCATCGGCGGCTCGCGGCCAACTTCCACCTGCTGCTCGAACCGGAGCCGGTCGTGGTCGATCTCGCCGGCGGTGCAGCCGAGCCTGCGAGCGTCGTGCTGCTCCCCTGCCCCTTGCGCCGCCGCCATGAGGCCGACGACCCCACCGCCTGGATTCGCACGCTCGACTTCACGCCCTTCGGCGAGCGGCCGCGAATCATGATCGCCCACGGCAGCACGACTGTCTTCGCCTCCGGCGGCACGAGCCAGGCCGATGACGAGGAGCCGACCGCGGCAGGCATCAACACGCTCGCGCTCGATCGGCTGCCGCTCGACGAGCTCGACTACCTGGCCCTCGGCGACTGGCATGGCTTCCTCGCCGCCGGCCCCAAGGCCTTCTATAGCGGCGCTCCCGAGGTCGACCGGTTTCCCAAGCCGGGCCAGCGGCCGGGCCAGGTGGCCGTGGTCGCGGCGGCGCGGGGCGACCAGCCGCGGGTGGAGCCGGTGGCCACGGGCCGTTTCCGCTGGCTCGTTCACGCGTTTGACCTCGGCGACGACGGTCCCCGGCAGCTCGACGACTGGCTGGCCGAGGCCGCCCGGCCGACCGCCCCCGGCGAGCCCGGCTTCGATGCGGCGCTGGCACGACTGGAGGTGAGCGGCAGCGTGTCCCTGGCCCAGCGGGCCGAGTTCGACCGGATCGTCGAGTCGTGGACAGCCCGGCTCCTGCGGCTCGATCTCGACGACCAGACCGTTCTGGCGCCATCGGCCGACGAGATCCGTGAACTCGCCGAGCGGCCAGGGGATCCGATCATCGCCCGGGTGGCCACCGAACTCGTCGCGATGCTCGACGGCACTGCGGCAGCCGCGGCCACCGCCCCTGCGGCCGAGCCCGACGTCATCCGCCGCGCGGTCCACATTCTTCACGCCCTCGTGACCGCCGCCGATACCGAGCCGGCCGAGGCCCAGCCCCCGGCCTGCGACGCCCGCACCGCGGCCGAGCCGGCGGCCGCCCTCCCAGCCCCCGCCGAGGAAGCCGCCCCGTGAAGCTCCTCGCTGTGACGGTCGAAAACTACCGCGTCTTGAAGACCGCGACCGTGGCCTTCGACCCGGCCCGCACGGTGGTCGGCGGCGATCAGGAGTTTGGCAAGAGCACGCTCGTCGAGGCGATCCACAACGCCTTCTTCCTGAAGAGCCGCGGCACCGGCGGGCCGCACAAGGCGATGCGGTCCGACCTCCATCCAGGCCATCCCGCCGTCACGCTCTCCTTCGAGACCGGCGGCCGCAAGTACACGATCAAGAAGACGTTTGCCGGCAACGCCGCCGCCTCCGCCACGATGCTCACCGACGAGGGGCCTGCCACCGACGCAGCTGCTGGCTCCGGCCGGAGTGCGGGGGGCCGCACGCTCCACGGCGACGAGGCCGAGGCCCGGATCCACGACCTGCTCCGGGCGGAGAACCTCGGCAGCCGCACGGTGGACAGCCGCCTCAAGATGCAGTGGTCGCACCTCTGGGTCTGGCAGGGCACGTCGGGTGCCGATCCGGTGAGCCACGCCAACATGGAGAAGGCGTCCGAACAGCTCCGCAGCCGGCTGGGCCGGCTGGGCGGCGGCGGCGTGCTCGAATCGTCGCTCGACGCGCGGGCGAGCCGCGAGCTCGACGCCCGCAAGGCGGCGATCTTTCGTGACAACGGCGGTATCAAAACAGGCTCAGACCTCGCTCGGGCCGGCGACGAAACCGCCGACGCCGAGGCGGCGTATGCCGCCGCCACCCTGCTCGTGGACAGCCTCGACGCGGCCGTCGCTACGATCGACGCAGCCGACCGCACGATCGCCCTTACCGACGCCAATCTGGAGATTCATGCCGCCGAAGCCCAGGCCGTGGCCGATAAGCTCCGCTCGGTCAATGACCTGCGAATCCGGCTTGCCGAAGAAGAGGCTTCGGCCCGGGAAGCCGCGGCCGCCCTGGATGAGATCACCAAGGCCGATGCTGAGATCCACAGCTGTGAGGGGCGACTGGCCGGACTCGAGCAATCGATCGAACCGGCCACGAAGCGACTGGCCGAGCTAGCCGCAACGGAAACCGCGGCCTCGACGGCCGTGACCGAAGCGTTTGCCGCGGTCGACTCGGCCAGCACCCGCCAGCAGGAGGCAGCTACCGCCGTCGCCCTCCTCGAACTCTGCGAGCAGCGGGCCCGGCTTACGGTCGAGCGGCACGGTCTCGGCGGCCGCTGCCGGCGGATCGAGGCCCTCCGCGGCAAGGTGGCCGCCCTCGAAGCCGAACGACGATCGCTTCCCGCGATCACGCCCGACGACCTGGTCCGGCTCGACGCGCTCGAGCGGACTCGCGACGCTGCGGCCACCACGCTCGATGTGATCGCCACGAAGGTGGAACTCGTGAGCGGCCCCAGCCCTGCCCGGCTGGCGGGCGAGTCACTGACGCCGGGCACCGCCGTCACGATCACCGCCGAGAGCGATCTCGTCGTCGGGCCGCCCGGCGGCGAAACGATCCTGAGGATCGCCCCCGGCGGTGGTCGGTCGCTGGCTGACGCCACCCGAGCCAGCCAGACGGCCGAGCGAGAACTCGCGGCAGTCCTCGACGGGCTCAAGATCGAATCCGTGGCCACGGCCCGACGGGCCGTGGCCCGCCTCCAGGCGATCGCGGCCGAGATCGCGGCCCAGGAGGGGGCGATCGACGGACTCGGTGGCGACGGTGCCCGCCGTGAGTTCGAGGCCCTCGTTGGCAAGATCACGAGCGTCGAGGCCGAGATCCTCCGCCGGGGCGGCGATGATTTCGAACTCAAACCTGGCGAGGGCCACGAGCCGCCGGCCGGCTCCGACGCCGGACAGACCGAAGCAGCCATGCGGCAGGCCGAGTCCCTCAAGGCAGCCATTCATGTTCGGCTCGTGGAGGCCCACACGTCACGCGACCAGGCCTCGAAAGACGCCGCCCGGGCCAGCGCTGCCGCTGCCGCCGCCCGCAAGCGGCACGACGAGGCGGCCGCGACCCGGCGCCAGGTGGCCGAATCGATCCAGGCGACCAAGGCCACGATCGATTCCCTCACGGCCCGTCGGGCGATCCTCGTCGAGCGGTGTGGAGGCGACCGGGCTGCCACGATCGCCGCGCGAACGACGGCGGCCGGTGCGGCGGCTGCCGCAGCCAAGACAACGCAGGATTCGCTGACGCGGCTCGCGCCCGACTCCCTCGCCCGGGAGCAGACCCGGCTTGAACGCGCGACCGCCAACCTGCGTTCGCAGCGACAGGAGGCCGAGACGGCCCGTCAAGTGGCTCGCGAGAAACTCCGCCGTGAGGGCACCGAAGACCCGCGCGAGGATCTGGCTCGGGCGACCGTCCGTCGCCGGCTCGCCACGGCCAGACTCGCCAATGCCCGCCGCGAGGCCGATGCCACGCGACTGCTGGCGGATCTGTTTGCCGAGAAGAAGCGCGACGTCGAATCGCAGTTTGTGGCACCGCTTTCGAGTCGCGTGGCCGATTACCTCCGCACGATCCTGGGGCCCGACACCGCCGTCGACCTCGGTTACGCAGGTGGCCGGTTCGAGCGGCTTTCCGTGGCCCGCGGCGAATTCGGCAACGTCACCTGGGATTTTTCGAGCCTGAGCGGCGGCACGCGAGAACAGGTCGGCGCGGCCTTCCGGCTAGCGATGGCCGAGATCTTGGCCGAGGCCCACGACGGCACGCTCCCGATCATCTTCGACGACGCCTTCACCAACAGCGACGCCAAGCGGCAGCTGAAACTCCAGCGGCTGCTCGATCTCGCCGCCGACCGCGGCCTCCAGGTGATCGTGTTTTCCTGCACGCCAGAGGACTACGCCGGCCTGGGCGCCCAGCAGGTGTCGCTGCCGCGACCGAACGCAGCCAGCAGAGCGTGATCGCTACTGCGCCAGATACAACGGCAGCGGGCTGTCCCGCAGGAGCTTGAGGGCCGTCTCACCAAACAGCCGCCTCAGGATCAGATTCTTGGAACTGTTGCCGGCCACGATCAGGTCGGCGCTCCAGGCCTGGGCGTAGGGAATGAGTTCCCGCTCGGGATCGCCCTGGCAGTGGTCGATGCTCGACGGGCGGGCGTGGGCCAGGAAATAGGCGGCCGCCTTGTCGAGCCGCCGCTGAGCCGCCGCCTGATCGCTGCCGAAGTGCACGATCCGCACCTCGGCGTCGGCGAACAGCCCCGACTGCACGAAATGCTTGAATGTTTTGGCGCTCTCGATCGAGCCTGAGTAGGCCACGAGCACCCGCTTCACCGGCCGATACTCCTCGGCCACCGCCAGGATCGGCCGCACGCCCCCGGACACGAGCCGCTCCAGGGCATCGATCGGCTCGGGCACGACGTCGTGTTCGAACAGGCCTCGCAAACCGAACACGCACATGTCGTGGTAGCGGACGAGATCCTCGGCCACCTCGAAGGGATCACCGGTCTCTTCGTTGATCCGATGGGCCACGCCCGCCGCCCGGCAGCGGGTGGCGAAGGTCTCCTCGGCAGCCAGGATGTCGGCCCGGGCCCGGTCGTAACGGTTCCGCCGCAGATCCGCCGTCGCCTCCTCCACCCCGATGCCCATCGGCCGGGGGCCGGTCCACTCCAGCCGGATCGGGTCGGTCACAGCCAGGCCCACGAGTTCCGCCCCTCGCGGCTTGGCGATCGCGATCGCGTGTTCGGTGACGCTCGTGGCTGTCTGGCTCGTGCCGAGGCCCACGAGGATTCGCTTGACTGGCTCGGACATGCAGAGACTCTCCCGGGGTGAGATGCCCTATGCTACGGCATCGCCGCTTCACCTGGGAGGGTCATGCCATGAACTCATCGCTCGATCGGAGCCTGCCGCGAGAATGCTTGGGCGGACACGCCCGGCACATGCTGGCAGTCGCCCTCCTGCTCGGCAGCCCCCTCGCCATCGGCGCCGACCCTGCCTGGACGCAGTGGCGGGGGCCGGCCCGCGACGGTTTCGTGACCGCCGGCGACTGGCCCGATGGCCTCGCTCCCGAGCGGCTCGAGAAGCGGTGGCGGGTGGAACTGGGGCCGAGCTACTCGGGCCCCGTGCTCGCGGGAGACCTCGTGATCGTGACCGAGACCCGCGAGGAGAAGACGGAGCATGTCCGGGCCTTCGATCGGGCCACGGGCGAGGAGCGGTGGCACGTCGAGTGGGAGGGGGCGATGAGCGTGCCGTTTTTTGCCGCCTCCAATGGCTCCTGGATTCGGGCGACGCCCTGCGTCGACGAAGGCCGGGTGTTCGTGGCCGGGATGCGCGACCTGCTCGTCTGCCTCGACGCGGCGACGGGCAAGGAACTCTGGCGGGTGGACTTCGTCGAGGCCCTCGACAGCCCGCTACCGGCCTTCGGCTTTGTCTCGAGCCCGCTCGTGATCGACGGGCATGTCTACGTGCAGGCCGGCGGCGGCTTCGTCAAGCTCGCAAAGGCGACCGGTGAGATCGTCTGGCGGGTGCTCGACGACGGTGGCGGCATGTCGGGTAGCGCCTTCTCCTCTCCCTATCCCGTCGAACTCGACGGCGTGCCGCAGATCCTCGTGCAGACCCGCAACGACCTCACGGGAATCGATCCCGAGACTGGCGCTGTGCTCTGGAAGACCGAGGTCGAGGCCTTCCGCGGGATGAACATCGTCACGCCCACCGTCCATGCGGGCCACGTGTTCACCACGAGCTACGGCGGCGGCTCGTTTCTGTTCGCGGTGGATCGGTCCCGTGAGGAGAAGCCCGTCGAGCAGCTCTGGCGAAACAAGGTACAGGGCTACATGTCGAGCCCGATCGTGATCGGCGACCATGCCTACGTGCACCTCCGCAACCAGCGGTTCGCCTGCCTCGACCTGACCACCGGCAAAGAAGCCTGGATCACGAAGCCGTTCGGCAAGTATTGGAGTCTCGTGGCCAACGGCGAGCGGATCCTGGCGCTCGATGAGACCGGTGACTTGCGGCTCATCCAGGCCGCGCCCGAGTCGTTTCAGCTGATCGGTGAGGCGAAGGTGGCGGAGGAGGAGAGCTGGGCCCACCTGGCCGTCGAAGGGCGGGAACTCTACGTCCGTGACCTCCAGGGCCTCACGGCCTACGACTGGCGCTGAGCCGACCCAGAGACACGACCCACTTGGCCACTTCGATCACCGTCACGGGCACCAGCGCCAGGCCGATCACCAGCAGCCAGTCGCGGCCGAGCTGCGAGCCGACCTCGAAGACGTCCTGGGCATAGGGCAGCGTGACGACGGTCACTTGCAGCAGGGCCGACAGGGCGACGGCAGCCAGCAGCCAGGGATTGGAGAAGAAGCCCAGGTCGATCGCGGTTCGTCGGTCGCTGCGGCAGCCGATCGCAAAGAAGAGCTGACTAAAAGCCGCCACGCAAAACGTGACCGTGCGGGCGTGGGGCAGGCGGGCGGGATCGCCGCCCCAGGTCCAGCGGAAGGCCACGATCGCGACCGCCGCCACGATCACCCCGTGGACCAGAATCAGCCCGCCCCGGGCCCAATCGATCACCGGGGCTCGTGGCGACCGCGGCGACCGCTCCATGATGTCGGCCTCGGGAGACTCGAGCCCCAGCGCCAGGGCTGGCAGCCCATCGGTCACGAGGTTCAGCCAGAGGATCTGGATCGCCGCCAGCGGCGCCGGCCAGCCGGCCAGCGCCGCCACGAACATCACGAGCACCTCGCCGGCGTTGCACGAGAGCAGGTAGTGGATGAACTTCTGGATGTTGTCGTAGATGCCCCGTCCCTCCTCGACCGCGGCCACGATCGAGGTGAAGTTGTCGTCGGTGAGCACCATGTCGGACGCTTCCTTCGTGACGTCGGTACCGGTGATCCCCATCGCGATCCCGATATCGGCCGCCCGCACGGCTGGGGCGTCGTTGACCCCGTCACCCGTCATCGCCACCACGGCGCCGTCGGCCTGCCAGGCCTTGACCACCCGGAGCTTGTGCTCCGCTGATACCCGCGCGTAGACGGCCACATGGGGCACGAGCGCGGCGAGCGCTGCCTCGTCGAGCTGCTCGAGCTCCGCGCCGGTCACGGCCCGACCGCCCGCCTCGACCATCCCCAGTTCGCGGCCGATCGCCAGGGCCGTGGCCGGATGGTCACCTGTGATCATCACGGGCCGGATGCCGGCGGAGCGGCAGGTTTCGACGGCCCGCCTCACCTCCTCTCGCGGCGGATCGATCATCCCCACGAGGCCCACGTGCACGAGATTCCGCTCCACCGAATCAGCGGCCTGCTCCACCGACTCGCCCTCCCCGAGCGGACGGCAGGCGAGTGACAGAACCCGCAGCGCCCGATCGGCAAGCGCCTCCGCCGTGGCCATGATCTCGTGCCGCCGCTCCTCGGAGAGCGGCACGTCGCGGCCGTTCCACCGCTCGGCGACGCAACCCGGCAGCACCGCCTCGGTGGCTCCCTTCGTTTCGAGTACCCGGCTGCCGTCGGTCAGCCGCACCACCACGCTCATCCGCTTGCGGTCGGAATCAAACGGAATCTCGAACACGACCGGCTCGGCAGGCTCAGTCCGCGACACACCCCCCTTGAGCGCCGCGACCACGAGCGCCCCCTCGGTAGGATCGCCCACCACCTGCCAGCCGCCGCCTTCTTCGCCCGGCCGGACCTCGGCGTTGTTGCACCGGGCCGCGATCTGGAGCAGCCGCCGAAGGTCGGGCTCGTCGGCGGGCCGCGCCACGGTCACTTTCGCCGCGCCTCCCGCCGCCTCCTCGGGCCGAAACTGCCCCTGGGGCGCATAGCCGACCCCGGTCACGTGCCAGCTTCCGGCCGCGGTCACGATCTCGCGCACGGTCATCTCGTTGCGAGTGAGCGTGCCGGTCTTGTCGGAGCAGATCACGGTCACGCTCCCGAGGGTCTCCACGCTTGGCAGCCGACGGACCAGCGCGTTGCGGCCGACCATCCGCTGCAGCCCGATCGCCAGCACGACCGTGACCACCGCAGGCAGCCCTTCGGGCACCGCGGCGACGGCCAGGCTCACCGCCCGCAGGAGCACCTCGCCAAACTTGCCGCCAGCCCACATCGCGGCCAGCCCTCCACCCCGCCAGACCTCGAGCGCGAAGATCACGCCCACGACCGCCAGGCAGACCACGATCAACACCCGGCCGAGTTCCGCCAGCCGCCGTTGGAGCGGTGTCGTTTCAGGTCCTGTCGTCTCGAGCAGGCTGGCGATCCGCCCGAGTTCGGTCGCCATGCCAGTTGCCACCACGACCGCTGTCGCATGGCCGGCCGCCACCACCGTTCCGGCGTGGACCATCGTGCGGCGGTCGCCGATCGCCGCGCCCGCCGCGGCCTCGCCCGAGGCCTGCTTCTCCACCGGCACGCTCTCACCCGTGAGGGCCGACTCCTGCACCTTGAGCGAAAACGATTCGAGTAGCCTGGCATCAGCGGGCACGGCATCGCCAGCCTCCAGCTCCAGCCGGTCGCCCGGAACCACCTCCCGCGCCGGAATCGCCCGGGCCTCTCCGTCCCGGATCACCTTCGCCAAGGGAGCCGCCATCTGCTGGAGCGCCGCGAGGGCCGCCTGGGCCCGCTCCTCCTGGAGGAAGCCGATGATCGCGTTGACGAGCACGATCGCCACGATCGCCGCCGTGTCGGCCCAGTCGCCCATCGCCCCGGCGATCACGGCCGCCGCAATCAGGATCCAGATCACGAGCTCCTGAAACTGCCGCAGCAGCTTCCACCACCAGCCCTCGGCTGGCCGCTCCCGCAGAATGTTGTCGCCATGTTCCCGCCGCCGCCGCTCCGCCTCGAGGACGGAGAGCCCCCGATCGGCGTCGCTGCCCAGGCGTTCGACCACCGCCTCGGCCGCCAGCGTGTGCCACGGGGGCTGCGTCGGCTCGGCGGCGGCGGTTGGTGGAGAGACGGTGTTCACGAGAGCCGATAGACCATCACCAGGCCGCCGATCACGACGAGAAACACGAGCAACGCGTCGGGTTCGACGACGGGAATCCGCTTCTCCTCATGATACAGCTGCCCCAGCACGGCGATCGCCGTGGCCACGATCACGGCCAGGGCGGTCACGGCATGCACCGGCGACACCGCCGCGAACAGCGGCCCGGCATGAAGAAAGTCGAGCGGCACGAACATGATCATGTTGAAGGCGTTGCTGCCGAAGGTGTTGCCGATGGCCAGATCGAAGGCACCCATCCGCACCGCCGCGATCGAGGCCACGAGTTCCGGCAGCGAGGTGGTGACGGCCACGAGCGTCGTGCCGACGAAGGTCCGCCCCCAGCCCGACTCGGTCGCCAGCCGGTCGGCCACATGCGCGAGCCTGGGCCCCGTCACGAGCAGCACGACCGCCGCTGCCAGAAACACCGCGATCGGCAGCACGAGGCCCGGCCGCTTTCCCGTCGCGGCCGGGGGCCCGGGCTCTCGGGGCGTGGATGCCTCGGCCTCGACGGCAGCCCGCACCGAGATTCGCTGGTCGATGAACAGCATCCGGGCCCCGAGCATCCAGGCCACCAGAATCGCCCAGGACCAGCCCCCCACCCCCAGCACCGTCAGCGGCGGCAGTTTCCCCGCCGTAAGCACGGCCGTCGCGACGAGCGCCGTCAGGGCGATCGAGAGCGTGGCCGAGAGCGCGTGGGAGGCGGCCTCCCGGGACAGCATCCGCCGGCCCGACCGCTGAGCCAGATCGACGCCCGCCAAGATCAAGAGGTTCATCAGGCTCGAGCCGAGCAGGTCGCCGGCGGCCAGGTCGGGCATGCCTCCGCGGACTGCGGCGATATCAACCGAAAGCTCCGGTAAGGAGGTCGCCGCCGCCAGCAGGACACTGCCCACAAACAGCCGTCCCAGGCCCGTTGCCTCGGCGATCCGATCGGACGATCGGGCCAGGAACGTACCGGCCGTCGCCACCGCAGCAGCCAGGGCGACGAACTGGATGACTAGCCAGGGCATCAGAATCCCTCGGGGGCTCCCACAGGTTTTCTAAGCCCGTCGCGCCTGCATGGCAAACGGAACATGGAAGCCAAGAACATGAGCGCGGGAGGCTCGGGGGTCGGCGAACGCTCGCGGAGCAATTGGGGCGTATCCTCGCCCGCGACGCGACTTTTGCCGCCCCCGAGCCGGTGCAGCTTGCTGTCCCGTGGACAAAGCCTTCCATGGCCTTTGTCCACTCCGGCGACCGCAGGAAACGCCAAGGGTTTCCTGGGTCGCCAGTCGCCGCTTCCTGCGGCTTATAAAGCGGGAGGCTCGGGGGTCGGCGAACGCTCGCGGAGCAATCGGGGCGTATCCTCGCCCGCGACGCGACTTTTGCCGCCCCCGAGCCGGTGCAATACATCCCCCGATTCGCGTCAGCCGATCTGGCGGCGCATCGTGACGAGCGAGTCAGCCGCGTCGCGGACACCCCGGCGGCTCATCGGCTTGGCGAGCACGAGCCCGGCGATGAAGCCGGCCACGTGGGCCGAGTAGGCCACGCCCCCTCCGCCCCCACCACTTGAATCGAAGAAGCCGCTGATCACCTGAAACAGAAACCAGATCCCGACGGCCACGTAGCCCGGCACGTCGATCATCATCCGGACCGCGAGCACGGTCACCCGCCGGTTGGGATGGAGCACGAGATAGGCCCCGAGCACACCCGAGATCGCTCCACTGGCGCCAAGGCAGGGCGTGAGCGCCGACTCTCCCGAGGCATTCAAGGCCACGAAGGCCAGCGAGGCGATCACGCCGCAGGCGATGTAGAAGAGCAGGTAGGAGAAGTGGCCCATGTCGTCCTCGACGTTGTCGCCGAAGATCCAGAGAAACCACATGTTGCCCAGGAGGTGCATCACGCTGCCGTGCATGAAGATCGCCGTGAGGAGCGTGAGCCAGACCGGGATCGGGGTCTCTCGCAGCCCGGGCACCGGCACCTGCACGAGGCCATTGGGCGTGGGCACCGCCCGCACCTCGTCCTCCGTCACGACGTCCTTGCCCGAGATGATCTCGGCCGGAACCTGCACGTAGGCCATCGTGAAGTTCTCGTCGATGCCCTGCGGGTTGAACCCCTTTTGGAGCACGGCGAAGACGAACACATTGGCCACGATCAAGAGGATCGTGACCAGGGGAAAGGTCGCGCGATCGGAGTTGTCGTCGCCAATCGGAAAAACCATCGGTCTTTACCCGGAGTGCCGAAATGCCGCGGAATCGGTAGCGGTCGTGTCGGCCAGAATAGCCGCCACCGTCTACCAGGGCGAACCCTCAGTCCGCCGACCGAGAAACAGCGAGGGTTGACCCGCCAGGAACCCCGCTGGCAACCGCGGGGCGGTGCGCAGTTATGTTCAGAGGCTTCCGGAAGAACCGCGACCGCTCGGCGTCGCTTGCTCACGACCCATGTCGCCATCGGCACTCCGTCTCACTGGCCGCTGAGCAGCTCGAAACACGGGCCATGCTCGCGGCCGACGGCCTGGCGGAGGCTGCGAGCACGATTGAGTGGCAGGGCCGCCGGGTGGACGTGCGGGACGGCGGCTGGGTGCTCCGTGCCACCGCTGCCACCGGTCTTGAGCTAGCGGCAGGCTGGACGACGTCCTCGCTGGGAGAGGGCTTCTTCTCCCTCGAAGCGCCGGGGGCGTCGGTGGCCGAGGTGCTGGGCTGGGCGGCCCAGCGGCCGACGGTAGCCTCGATCGAGCCTGACTTTGTGATCAACCCCGACAGCCTGCCGAACGACCCCGCCTTCGGCTCGCTCTGGGGCCTGCAGAACGTCGGGCAGTCCGGGGGCGTTTCCGGTGCCGACATCGATGCGGTCCAAGCCTGGGACGTGACGACCGGCTCGCGGGGCGTGGTCGTGGCCGTGATCGACACCGGAGTCGACTGGATGCACCGAGACCTCGCGGCCAACATCTGGCGAAACCCCGGCGAGATTCCCGGCGATGGCATCGACAACGACGGCAATGGATTCATCGACGACATCGTCGGCTGGGACTTCGCCAACCGCGATGCCGATCCGATGGACGACCACGGCCACGGCACCCACGTGGCCGGCACGATCGGCGCGGTCGGAGACGACGGGCAGGGCCTGGCTGGCGTGAACTGGCAGGTGTCGCTGCTGCCGCTCAAGTTTCTCTCCGCTTCGGGCCGGGGTTCGACGAGCGGAGCGATCGCCGCCATCAACTACGCCACCCGGATGAAGCGGGATTTCGGCGTCAACATCGTGGCCACCAACAACAGCTGGGGAGGCAGCGGCCCGTCGGAGGCGCTTCGCGACGCGATCGCGGCCGGCGGCAGCCAGGGCATCCTGTTCGTGACCGCCGCGGGCAATGACGCCACGAACATCGATGCACTCCCGAGCTTTCCTGCGAGCGTCGCCGATCCGGCCGTGATCGCCGTTGCCGCCACCGACCACAGCAACCGCCTGGCCGGTTTCTCGAATTTCGGTCTGGCGAGTGTCGACATCGCCGCTCCGGGCGTGGGCATCGTCTCCACCGTGCCCGGCGACGCCACGGCCAGTTACAGCGGCACGTCGATGGCCGCCCCCCACGTGACGGGCGTGGTGGCCCTCGTGGCCGCCGCGAACCCGTCTGCCTCGGCTCCCGAAATCCGGGCCGCCGTCCTGGCAACTGCCACGCCTGTCGGCAGCCTGGCTCGGAGAGTGGCGGCGGGCGGGATCGTAAACGCAGCGGCCGCGGTGGCGGCGATCCGGGGAACAGCAGCTCGTGCCCCCTTGCCCGTGCCGTCAGGCTCGGCTGAAGATCTGGCCCCGATCGTGGTGGAGGCCGGCCAGGTTGCTCGCGGCGCCTTTCGAGTTCCACCCACCGGAGGCAGCGTGGTCATCACGGGAATCATCGGTGACAGCCGGTTTGGCAGCCACGATGTCGACATGGTTCGGGTGAGCGTTCAGGCCGGCCAGACGCTCGTGATCGACGTAGCCGGCCTGAAGGTCGGTGACGCCGCCCCCGTCGATAGTTACCTGCGGGTGTTCAATACCGCCGGCCGGCAGGTGCGGGCCAATGACAACATCGCCGGGTCCCACGATAGCCGTGTGGTCCTCAAACCTCGTCGCACCAACGTGTTCTTCGTCGGGATCTCCGGCGCGGGGAATACGGGTTACAAACCCGACGCGGCCCGCAAGAGCCGTCCCGGCTCGACCGGCGGCTACGAACTGACGCTCTCCTTCAGCCGCCTCTCCGGAACCCGGCAGGCCGCCGATGCGATTCGCCTGCTCGGACGTGCCGACATTCCGCAGCACCTGAGCCAGTCGCAGCTCTTTCTGGCACTGGCGGCGGAAGCCTTCCAGACCGAGGGCGTCACGATTCGCCGCTGACCCTTGGGGCTCAGGGCGTGAACCGGTGGACCATCACGTGGCGATAGGTCTGGCCGGGCTCGAGCCGCGGGCTCGGCCACTCGGGATGATTCGGGCTGTCGGGAAACGTTTCCGTCTCGAGGCAGAGCCCGCCGTTCTGGACGTAGACCGCGCCCCCCTTGCCCGTGAGCGTGCCGTCGAGAAAGCCGCCCATGTAGACCTGCACCGCCGGCTGGTCGGAGAAGACCTCGAGGGTGCGGCCGCTCTTTGGATCGCGAAACGTGGCGGCCTTCCGCAGTTCGCCATCGGGCTTCCAGTCGCGGAGGACGTAGGCATGGTCGACGCCGAGCGGGTCGCCGGGCTTGGCGTCGGGCGGCAGCGTGTCGATCGCCGGGCCGCAGCGGCCCCAGGGCTGCCGCTCGGGCCGGTAATCGAAGCTCGTGCCTTCGACGAGTTCGAAGCTGCCGGTGGGAATCGCGCCCTTGTCGACCGGCACGTAGCGGTCGGCCTCGACGGCCAGCTCCTGATCGCGGATCGAGCCCGACTCGTGGCCGGCCATGTTCCAGTAGGAATGGTTGACGATGTTCAGGATCGTGGGGGCGTCGGTGGTGGCCTCCATCTCCACGATCAATTCGCCCTTCGGCGTGAGCGTATACGTGGCCTTGGCATGGAGCGTGCCGGGGTAGCCCTCCTCGCCGTCGGGTGAGATGTGTTCGAAGGACACGGCCGGCCCCTTGGGGGTGACATGGGGCGTGGCCTTCCAGAGCTTCTTGTCGAAGCCCTCTACGCCGCCGTGGAGATGGTTCTCGCCATTGTTGGTGGCAAGCGAATACGTCGTGCCGTCGAGCTCGAACGTCCCTCGGGCAATCCGGTTGGAATAGCGGCCGCAGATCGCGCCGAAGTAGGGATGGCCGGCGAGGTAGCTGTCGAGCGAATCGAAGCCGAGCACCACGTCGGTCGGCCTGCCGGCCGGATCGTCGGCCCGCGGCGGCACCAGGAAGCTCGTGAGGATCGCCCCGTAGTCGGTGATCGTCGCCTTCCAGCCGCCGGGCACTGCGAGCGTGTAGAGATGCGCCTCCCGGCCGTCGGGGAGCCGCCCGAAGGGCTCGACCGTGGGCATGGCAAAGGCGGGGCTCAACTCGGTGGCGGGCATGGATTTCTCCGCGACGGGACTGGCAGGACCGGCCGCGCACGCGGCCACAGACAGGAACGCGACGGTCAGCAACGCAGCCGCGGAGGGCACACCATCACGACGGCGAAAAGCAAACGGCACGAGCATGGATGAATCCCCCCGGGAATCGTTGATTCGAGGGCGAGATCATACCACCGCAGGGCCCGGCTGGGCACCGACCCCCGCAGCTCGTCGTCAAACCTGGCGCATCGGCTCGGGGGCGGCAAAAGTCTCGTCGCGGGCGAGGATACGCCCTTATGCTCCGCGAGCGTTCGCCGACCCCCTCGCCTCAGGTCTGCTCTGCTGCTTCGGCTCGGGGGCGGCAAAAGTCTCGTCGCGGGCGAGGATACGCCCTTATGCTCCTCGAGCGTTCGCCGACCCCCTCGCCTCAGGTCTACTCCGCTGCTCCGGCTCGGGGACGGCAAAAGTCTCGTCGCGGGCGAGGATACGCCCTTGTGCTCCTCGAGCGTTCGCCGACCCCCTCGCCTCAGGTCTGCTCTGCTGCTTCGGCTCGGGGACGGCAAAAGTCGTGGCCGTTACGAGGCCGGCTGCTGTGCCTTGGTCGCGGTCCGGCCCTTCGAGGGAGTCGATTCGGCTTCCTCGCGTTTGAGCGCGATCCAGCCATCCACGCTCCAGGGTCCGCCGCCGAAGGCCATCAGGGAAAGCAGACCGCCGCCGATCGCCAGGTTCTTCATGAATTGGATTGTCTGCAGTTGCCGCGCACCGGCGTCGGCGACGGTCCAGAAGTCGTGGAAGTAGTAGGTGGCGGCGGCGAGGAACACGAACAGGAAGCCCGCGCCCAGCCGGGTCCAGGCCCCGGCGATCACCGACAGGCCGCCGAGGAGCAACAGGCCGATCGCGCCGAATAGGGCGAACTTCGGATTTGGCACTCCCTCGGTGGCCATGTATTCGGCCGTCTGCGAGAACTGCGGAATCTTGTTGCCGATCGCGCTCGCCAGAAAGATCGTCGCCAACAGGAGCCTGGCCAGCAGCGCCACAAACCCCTGTACCGCCGTCGCGAATTGTTCCATGGTCTGGTCCTCCGCCGTTCGGTCTCACGATCCCGCCAGGTGGATAATGGAGAAGCCGGGCGGCTGAGGCAAGGCCGGAATCAGCGGGCGGTTCAACCCGCTGCTGGCTCGTCGCGGGTGACGCAGTGCACGGCTCCGCGGCCACGGACGAGGGCCCGGCAATCGACCGGCTCGATCCGGCGGTCGGGGAAGCATTCCTCGATCGTCCGCAGGGCCGGCTCGTCGGTCGGGCCGCCAAACACCGGCACGGCCACGAAGCCGTTGCCGACGAGATAGTTCAGGTGGCTCGCCGGCAGTTGGGTGCCCTGGAATGCGAACCGGGCCGGGATGTCGATCGGGATCACCTCCAGCCGGCGACCATGGGCATCGGTGAAGCCCGCCAGCAGGTCGAGGTTGGCCGCGAGCGAGGCGTGATTGGGGTCGCTGCGGTCAGGCTGCCGGGCCGCCACCACGCGACCCGGCGCCACGAACCTCGCCAGCTGATCGATGTGGCCGTCGGTATCGTCGCCGGCGAGTTCACCACCGAGCCAGAGCACCCGCTCCACACCCAGCCAGTGTTCGAAGGCCCGCTCCATTCCGGCGCGATCCACGCCCGGGTTTCGCCGCTCGTCCACCACGCATCGTTCGTTGACCAAGAGCGTGGCTTCGCCGTCGGTCTCGATCGCGCCGCCTTCGAGCACGAGCCCAGGCTCGATCGGGTCGAGTCCGAGTTGCCGCGCGATCGCCCGAGACACGCCGGCGTCGGCATCCCAGGGCGGATACTTGCCTCCCCAGGCATTCCAGTTCCAGCAGACTGCCTGCGGTCGGCCATCGGCGGCATCGGCACGGGGCACGAGAAACACGGGGCCGGTGTCACGAATCCAGGAATCACTCGTCGGAATCTCGACGAACGACACGTTGGCCGCATCGGCCAGCGCCGCCCGCGGCGCGGCCAGCACCTCGGGCGAGCCGATGATCCGCACCGGCTCGTACCGGGCGATCACGCGGGCCAGCCGCTCGTAGGCAGGGGGAATCTCGGCGAAAGGCCCGAGAAAGGTGGCTCGCCGATGCGGCCAGGCGATCCAGGTGGCGGCATGGGGCTCCCACTCGGCCGGCAGCCGATGGGTGGAGATGGCGGACGGCGACATTCAGCCACCCCACCGCTGCAGGAGGCCGCCATAGGCGTCGATCCGCCGGTCGCGGAAGAAGGGCCAGCGGGTTCGCGACCACTCGATCCGAGCCAGGTCGCACTCGATCACGGCCGTGAGCGGTTCGTCGTGCGAGGCCTTCAGGAGGCAGTCGCCGTTGGGGGCATAGACCACGCTCGCGCCCCAGAACCGCAGCGGTCCTTCGCGGCCGGTGCGGTTCACCGCCACCACGAACACGCCGTTGGCGATCGCATGGCTCCTGAGCATCGTGTCCCAGGATTCATACTGCTCGCGGTGGAGCGACTCTTCGCCGTCGAGCCAGCCGATCGCGGTGGGGTAGAACAGCGTCTGGGCTCCGGCGAGCGCCGTCAGCCGCGCCGCCTCGGGATACCACTGATCCCAGCAGACGAGCGGCCCCACCGCAAGCCGGCTCGTGGCCACGCTCATGAAGCCGGTATCGCCCGGCGCGAAGTAGAACTTCTCGTAGTAGTGCGGGTCGTCGGGGATGTGCATCTTGCGATAGACGCCGGCCGTGGAGCCGTCGGCCTCGAAGATCACGGCCGTGTTGTGGAAGAGGCCGGCCGAACGACGTTCGAACACACTGCCGACGAGCACCACGCCGTGTGCCTTGGCCGCAGCGGCCAGCCGGTCGGTGAGCGGCCCCGGCACCGTCTCGGCCTCGGCAAACTTCCCATGGTCTTCGGCCTGGCAGGGGTACTCCCCGGCGAAGAGTTCCTGGAGGCAGACCACCTCCGCCCCCTGCCCCGCGGCCGCGGCGATGCCGGCAAGCGCCTGGGAAATATTGGCCTCACGGTCACCCGTGCAGGCCGACTGCACGAGGCCGATGCGGACGGTGGTGGATGGCCTAGAACGGTGGTCGCGGGATGTGGTGTTCATACGCCACCATCCTACTCCAGGCCTGAACAGGGGACGCAACGAACGCACCTCACTCCGCGACGCGGGCTGCCCGCAACCGGGCTGCAAGGTCGAGATCGACATCGACCGTCATGACCAGATATCGCAGCCCCTGGTTTTCCAGAAACGTGAATGCGAGCCGGCAGAACTCGTCGAATTCACTCGGCCGCATGATCACGCATTGCCGGCGGTGCCGCCACGCCCGGCCGCAGCCCGAGGGCAATGGCCAGGCTACGGGGCCGGTCGTCGTCAGGGAACTCGGCCAGCCGCATCAACTCGGAGGTCAGGAGGGCCTCCCCGATCGCGATCGACTCCTACCCGCTCATGCGCCGCAAGGATTCCCATCGTTCCTGCTCGAATTGCCGGGCGTGGGCCCTTGGGTTCTTGATCACGAACCCGATCATTCCTCACGGCGGCATGCCCGAAGAACGACCCTCGACCCTGCGGCAAGGGCCTCCTCGACCCGCCGGTTTTCCGGTGACGCGACCTGGCACGGCTCCAGAAACCAGTCGCTCGGGCTCGAAGCCATCGCCTCATACCGATCCGCCGCGCGGGCGGCATGCCGCCAGGCTTCAGTGCCCACCAGGAAGTCGCCAGATCGACTGTCTTGCATGATGCCGCCACCCGCGACCGTCAGCGCAGCCGCCGCGAAGCACTGGAGCCTGTGATCGGCCACCGTCCGGCCACGATCGGTCGAAAAGTGGGCCTCAAGTGGACACCGCCTGTGCAAAGCCCGCACGTATGCGGGGCATTCGGTCGAGAGCATCGCATGGTCCTCGGGACTAAGCCGCTGAAAACTCGCGTCGAAGCCCGCCTGAATCGGCCACGCTGCGTAGCGGCCTGCCGCCGGAAAACTCCCGGGCTCCACCATCAGCCGGAATTCCAGGCGGCCTTCTGGATGGGCCGCCGGGTCGCAGGCGGCAACGAGTTCGACGACCAGGCCATGGGACCAAAGGCTCTCCTGCCAGAGCAGGCCCAGGTCTGGCGGCCACGTCGGAAGGTTGACGGTGAGACCGTAATACATCCCGTAATACCTGTTGACTCTGGAATCATCGATCGCACCCACTACTCGGCGGTGCGCTCTGCGGAAACCGGTCCATGCGCCCGCAGCGAGCGGAGGATCTTCTCGACCTGGCGATGCCCGGCCGTGTTGTGGGTGATCGCCAGGCAGCTGACGCCCCCTTCGAACACCCAGATCGGAGGCTCGCCCGCGAACCGCCCCTGCGGCGGCTCCTGCATTCCTTGCAGGATGCGGAGCACCAGCGAGTCGGAGGTGTGCCCCGCTGCCAGCAGGTCGTCGACTGGATAGTAGGCTGCCGCAGACCAGCTGGCGGGTGTCACGATCAGCTGGTCCCTGGCCACCTCGAAGCGGAGACCGGCATCCGAGAGGATCCATTCCAGGACGGTCGCCAGGGTCTCACCCTTCGTCGGCGGCAAGACCGAAACGGGCTGCTGCATCCGCGGCGAGCGGTCGCGCTGCAAGGGATCGATGACGATGATCGCCGGGGTCGCCTCGGCAAGCCGCGCGATCGCGTCGCCCAGCGGCATGCCATCGAGGGGGAGATTTGTCAGCCGCCGGTCGAGCGCGGCCCGGGCCTCCCGCGCCGATTCCGAATTGCTCCAATACCCGTCGGCTGAGACCGGCACACGGTCGACCCCCGGCGTCGAGCGAAGCTGCCGCAGAAGGGCCAACAGTCGCGCGACCCGCCACTGCCGCCACCACTCGGCCCGCACCATGAAGCGATCGAGCCAGGCCGCGTTCTGCGGCGAGTCTGCCGCTCTTTGTTTGGCCGCTTCCGCGAAGACCGTGAGCACGCGGTAGGCCGAGATCGGATGGGGCTCGAGCGGCCAGCTGGCTTCGCTGAGGAACTGGGCCAATCCGTTCCCGGCCGGATCACTCGGGTCAATCAGGTCGGCTACTCCGTAGGTTCGGTCGATCATCATCTGGTCGGCGAGTGGCGTCGTGACTTGGATTCCAGCGCCTTCGGGGATCCAACGAAGCTGCTTCGTTCGCATGATGCCGCTGAGCGCACTGCCGAGCGGAACGTTGCCCACCCGGGCCGTAAAAGGCGACTCGGGATCGATGCCCGCCTCACGAATCAACCGCTCGTCGATCGAAATCGGGATTCCCGCCGCCTTCCCGATCCGATCCAGCACCTCCCGCAGGGGTTGGTCGTGGAGGACCAAATCTGGGAGCGGACGCAGGAGCGCCGCGTCGATCTCCGAGGCCCGGGGAATCTCGTCGATCGCCGGCACGTCGTCGAGCGACGGAATTCGCACGACCCGCCTCACGACACCGCGACTGAAAACGCCCGGGAGGGACGGCCCATACTCCGGCTCGTAGGGCACCGGCAGTGACAAGGCAGGGCCGCCTGACGAACTCGCAGGTGGGACATTCACGGCGGGAACCCCCGCGGGCTCTTTGGCAAACTCGAGTTCCAGCCGGGTGATCCTGCCCGCGGCGATCTCGACCTGCTGCACCCGCGGCTCCCGACCGCTGAACTCCACCTTCACGCTCGATACACCCGGCGGCACGATGAACAGCCCGTCGCTCGGCCCCAACGGTTTGCCGTCGAGTGTGACCTCCGCACCCGGGGGTACCGTCTTCACATACAGCCGCGTCGTCGGCGTCGGCGAGGTCGTGACCGCCGGCGCGGTCGCAACCGCCCCCGGGCCCGGCTGCTCGTCGGCGGCCTGGAGCGTCATGAGCCCCAGGGAGGGCCAGACCATCGCAGCGATCACGAGCGAATTGACGAAGCAACGCATGGCGGCATCCAGGACAAGACGGACTGTTCAGCCCGTATCAGACGGTATGCGCGACCGCCTGGAAATCTGTCGCGGTTCCACTCCCGGGCGACCGATTCCGGTATTCTGATGGACGCGAGGCCAGGGTTTCACCTGGGCTCGTCCATGTGGGGATCGAGGCCGGAGCGGCCGCCGCAGCGATGAACACGCCGACGCAGGTCACGCTCCTCGAACGCCTCCGGGAGGGGTCCGACCCGCTCGCCTGGGATGAGTTCTACCAGCGCTACTGGCGGCTGATCTTCTCGACCGCTCGTCGCCGCGGCTGCTCCGATCACACCTCCGAAGAGATCGTGCAGGAGGCGATGCTCGCCGTGTTCCGAGGGCGGGATGCTTTTCGGTACGACCCTTCCCGCGGTCGGTTTCGCGACTGGCTCGGCACCGTCGTGCGCAACGCCGTGGCCGCGCGGCGCCGCTCCCCCGCCGACCGACCGCAGCCGTTGGCCGACGACGCCCCGCTCGCGGCCGTGGTCGATCCGGGCCCGGAGCCCGACGCGGCCTGGGAACGCGGCTTCGATCTTGCCACGCTCGCCTCCCTCCTCGACGTCGTGCGACACGAGGTCGCCCCGGCGACCTTTCAGGCATTCGAACTCGCCGTGCTCCAGGAACTGCCGGGAGCCGACGTGGCACGGGTGACGGGGCTGTCGCGAAACGCCGTGTATCTCGCGAGACGACGGATCCTCGCCCGCCTCAAGGAACTCGGAGCCCATGCCGAGCCCGCCGCCTCGCTCACGGCGCGACTGCGGGAGGCGATGCACGACGCCCCGCGGCATGCGGTCGAGCGAGCCGTCACCCTGCACGTGGAACAGACGCTCCTCGCGGCCCGGCCCGACGGCCACGGAGCCGACTCATGACCACCCCTCCTGCCGGCGACGGATCCTCCGACGCGGCTCCGCCGGCCATTCCCGACATCGAACTCGTGCGGCGGATCGGCCGCGGCGGTTTCGGCGAGGTCTGGCTCGGTGTCAATCGGGCCACCGGCGGCCTCAAGGCAGTGAAGGTGGTGCCGCTGGCCAACGGCAGCCGCACGGCCGATCCGGCCGGCCGCGAGGTCGTGTCGCTCGCGCAGCTGGAGGCGCAGCGGATCGCCCGTCACCCGAATCTGCTCGACGTGCAGCATGTCGGTCGCACGAGCGCCGTGCTCTTCATCCTGATGGATCCCGCCGACGACGTGTCGGGGCGGCCGGCCGCCAACGATCCCGCCTACCGGCCGGCGACCCTCGAATTGCGGCTCGAACAGGGACCGCTGGCGGCCGACGAATGCCTGCGGTGCGCGCGGCAGCTCGTGGCCGGCCTCGCCCACCTGCATGCGGCAGGGATGGTCCATCGCGACGTCAAGCCGTCGAACTGCCTGTTCGTCAATCGCGACCTCAAGCTCGCCGACTTTGGCCTGCTTTCCCCCGTGGCCCCGCAGCTCTCCCGGCTCGGCACCGTCCGCTACATGCCGCCCGACGGCCGGATGGATCTGCGGGCCGACGTCTACGCCGCCGGGCTCGTGATCTACGAGATGCTGACGGGCCTGCCGGCCGAGGCCTTTCCGCGGCTCGGGAAGCGAGCCCGGGAGATCGCGGCCGATCCACGGCTCGCCCACCTCAACCGCATGGCGATCCAGGCCGCCAGCCGTGACCATCACGCCCGGCCCGCCCATGCCGGTGAACTGCTGGCGGCCATCGAGGCGACGCCGGCCGCCATGCCACGAAGCATCGACCGCCTCAAGGTTCCGGCAGCGGCCGTCGCCGCGGCGGCGGTGATCGTGGGACTGCTCATCGCGGGAGCCGCGGTGATCCGAGGGCTTTCGCGGGAGCGACCGCCGGTCGTCACTCGCGGCCCTGAAGCCGAGCCCCTCGCCCCCGCTGCGAGGCCCGATGTTCCGTTGCCGGCGAGTCAGACACCGAACCTCGCGGTCAACTTCATCACGGAGCCCTTCGGCGCAGCCGTGCTGATCGACGGCCAGCCTGTGATCGACGAGGCCATCGGCACCGCCCTCACGACACCGGTCACGATTCCCGTCACCGGGGGCGAACACCGGGTGGGCTTCCGGCATCCAGAACGGGGCCTGCTCGAGGCCGGCACCGTCGACTTCACCGCAATCCGGGAAGTCGTCGCCCGCTGGCCGTAGCCGCAGGCTCCCAGAGCCTGGCCCCGGAAGCGTTGGGACATCCTGAGGATTATTTGCGAATTTATCGGTAAAAAACTATGATTCATCTGGATGAACCAAAAAACTTAGATTCGAACTACATGTTGGTTCGGAATCGCGTTCGGAGCATTTTTCGATGAAAGCAATCACGATTCACGGGCTTGAGGACACCGTCTGGGCCTTGCTCAAGGAGCGGGCCAAACAACAGGGGGCCAGCGTGAACGCCACGGTCAAAGGCATCCTCGAGCAGGCAATGGGGGTGCAGAGGCCCCGCCAACAACCGCACCGCAAGGACTTCGAGGAGTTCTGCGGAATGTGGGGACAGCCAGAGTACGAGGAGTTTCGGCAGGCAATCGCCGACGACAGTCGCGTGGAACCAGAGGAGTGGCGATGAGATGAAAAAGGTGCTTCTCGACACCAATGCTTACTCGGCCTTGGCCCGTGGGGACACCGCGGTGCTCGACTGGATATCCGAAGCTGACGTCGTCTACATGTCGGTGGTGGTGTTGGGGGAGTTGTACGCGGGATTCAGAGGCGGTTCGCGAGAGAGGGAGAATCGCGAAGCCCTTCACCGACTGCTCGAACGGCCCACGGTTCGGACGCTGTCGCTGACGCCTGAAACTGCCGATGTCTACGCGTCGGTCAAGCAGGCGCTGAAACAGGCTGGCACCCCGATCCCCACCAACGACGTCTGGATCTGCGCCCACGCTCTTGAAGTCGGAGCCATTGTGATCACCGATGACGCTCACTTCTCGGATACCCCGGGGGTCCGAGTGTGGACGAGGGGCGGCGGCTGAGGTCGCCGGGGGAGGCGGGGCGGTCGTCGCGCTTGTTCAGAGGCCGTCGTCGGTGATCGAGCCGAGACCGGTCTTCGGCACCGGTGGATGCCAGACGGTCCAGTTGCCCGCGGACATCCGTTCGTGGAGGAGGCTCCGATCCACCTCGGGCGATGCGGCCCAGGGTTGGGTGATGTCCTGGGCCGTGTGGTACAGGTAAAAGCCGACGTCTTTCGAGCTTCGCGGCCCGGGCCGACGGGCCATGGGGCTGTCGGGCTTCAGCGGCCAGACGACGAGCAAGAAATCGCTCGGGGCGACGCCGGCCACCGTGCTCTCCCGCCAGGGCGCGAAGGTGCACTGCATCATCGGCGGACGGTTCCGCGCGGCAGCAGCATTCGGCGGAGCGGCTAGAGGCTGCCGCTGGTCGAGGGCGTCGAAGAGGGGCTTCTCCTCCATGAAGGGCAGCACCTCCCGGGCCCAGCCGCCCGGATAGGGAGGATTCGGAGCCGGCGGCAGCCCACGGGCGGCCTCCATGTACATGCGGAGGGCCAGGCCCAACTGCCGCTTGTGGTCGGCACACTTCGACCGCGCCATCCCCGCCCGCACCGACTGGATCGCGGGCATGAGCAGGGTCAGGAGCGTGGCGATGATCGCCAGGCAGACAAGCAGTTCTACGAGCGACACCCCTGGCCGCACAGTCGCCCGCTCCCGCATGGCCTGCTCCTTTCGCCCTCACGCCCCGTCGCTCGGCGAGTCTACACGCTCGTCGAATGCCTGACAGAAGCTACGGTGGCGGGAACTTCGGGGTTGTTGGAACCCTCACATCGCCCGACGGAATCCTCACATCGCCCAGCTGTTTCGCCTCGCCCGGCTCGACGGTGGCGTTCGCCACAGTGAGAACCGCGCCGTTTCTGACATCCTCGGTCGTGCAGTTGTAGTTCCAGCCGGGCACGAGCTTCGGGAGCGTGAATTCCCCTTTCGCATCTGTCGTGACCTCGCCGCCGAAGCAGGTCGTCGAAAACCGGGGATCGCCAAGGGAGATCGGAACCCCGTAGCGCAGCCTGACTCCGGCCGCCGCCTGCGATCCGTCCTCCTTCAGCAGCCGACCGCGTGCGCTCCCCAGCGGGCTCAGGGGCACCGTCAGCGCGGTCTCCGGCGCCTCCACCGCAACGATGCCGCCCGCAGTGTCGTCGCCACTCGAGACATGCACGAGCGCCGGTTCAGAGACCACCTCGACCTCGAATCGGCCATCTTCCGCCGTCGCGGCCTTCGCCGTGTCAATTGAGAGCGCGCCTTTGCCGAAGAACGTCACGCGGGCCGCCGCCACTGGTTCCCGGGTGTCACCCCGCACCACTGTCCCTGTCAGCGTCTTTCGGCCCTTGACCGGGATCTCGAGATCGATGCCGATCTCGGGCTCGCCGCCGACGGTCACTTTCTTGCCCGGCACCATCGGGATGAACAGCTCGTAGGTGCCCTCGCCAGCCATGAATTCGAATTCGCCATCGACGCCGGTCGTGATGGTCTGCTGATACCTCGGGCAGACCCAGATCTTCGATCCCTCGGGATTGGGAAGGAGGTCTGCGCCAAGCTCATTGAGCGGCGTGCCCTGCTGGGTGAAATAGACGTACTTCCCGGCCACCGGCTCCGACGTGGCGTTGTTCAGCAGCCGTCCGTGCACCCGCGTCGCGGGACCGAGCGTGAAGTCGTGATCCTCGACGGCCATCTCGGGCAGGACGACAAAGCCGGATACCGCCGGTGCCGACCATTGTTTGTCGGCGATCGTCAGCATGTACACCTGGAGGGGCGCAACCGGCAGCTCGTAGCGGCCCGCCCCATCCGTCTGAACCCCGCGGTGAAAGTCGTCCATCGAGTGGCCGGCCCCGTGCGCGACCACGTTGATGCCGGCAGCCGGGCGGCCATCGGCAAACCGAACGCTGCCGCGAAGCGTCACAAAACGCTCGAGCTGGACGGCGAGCGTGTGTGCGTCGCGGCCCGGCTCGTATTCCGTCCGCCGCTCGACGAATCCCTCCGCCCCCGACCAGACGGTGGTCAGAGTCGTCTGCCACGCGGGAAACCAGGCAAAGGTAACGAGCCCGTGCTCGTCGCTCCTCTGATCCATCGCAGGCAGCAGGCTCAGATTCAGCTGGTCATCGCGACCCGGCTTCTTGACCAGCCAGACATTGGACCGGGCGGTCGCGATCGGCTCACCCTTGAAATCCTTGATCTGAACGCTGAAGGGCGAGGCGCCGTCGAGCACCAGGGTTTCGCCGGGCTCGTCGGGAAACCTGGCCGGCTTCGTCAATCGGTCACCGGCCTGGTCCCACGGGAGCGTGTAGAGCTTGTAATCGAGGCCCTGATGATCCTTCCAGGCGACGACCGCCTCGACGGTCTCCGACTGCGGCAAGGCCACGCTGGCCTGGCCGTCGGCTGCCGTGAGCACGGGGCCGAAATTCAGCGGCCACCTCAGCTGAAACGCGACTGCGGCTCCTTCGACAGGGCGGCCTTCACCATCCACCACGAGCACCCGGGCCAGCCGCGCGGGCTCCGCCACGATCCTGATGACGTCTGATTCGGGAGCCGAGTCGCCCTCGGGGACCCGGTACAAGCCGATCAGTGATTGATCCGGCGAAGTCGCCGAGATCCGGATGTTATGCAACACACCAGGCGGGGTCTTGTTCGGGATACCCAGGTCGAGCGAGAACACGCCGGCGTCGTCAGCGACGGCCTTCAACGGAGGCACGGCATCGCTCATACCGAAGAGGGCTGCCACCCGCACGATTCCGCGCGGCACCGGGTTTCCCGCTCCATCGACGACGACGCCCGCGAGCAACGCCGTCTTAGCGGCCTCGGTACCAGTGGACGCATCCGGCTCGGATGGGGTGGCCGGCGTCTCGTTCGCGGCCTCGTTTCGCTGTGCGACCGCTGCACCACAGGCCACGAGCATGGCTCCGGCCACCACGGCGCACCCGAATCGACGCCCGAGCTCGGGCCGCACCGCTCGGTCGGTCAGGATGCGTGTCACCCTCGCGGCGAGCGACGACCGGAGCGTGACCGCGGCGAACATGGCTGCGGGCGGTTGAGGCACAAGCGCCAGGAGCGAATGAGCGTAGTCCAGAGGATCGCCGCCCGCGTTCACGGCCCAGTCATCGCAGGCCTCCTCCGCCAGAGTGCGCATCTGCCTGCGACCGAGCCAGGCGAGCGGATTCCACCAGAGCAGCGTGGCCGCCACGTCTCCGGCCAGGTCGGCCAGGTGATCGCGTCGGACCAAGTGGGCCAGTTCGTGGCAGAACACCGCTTCCCAGGCGAGCGAGGCATCCGGGCCGGCATCGTCGGGCACGAGCACCACCGGGCGGCCCCAGCACCAGATCATCGGACAGCGACACCCCGGCGAACGGGCCAGACGCGGCGGCGCGATCCCGATCCGCCGCGCCGCGTGCCCGAGCGACGCCTGCAGTGCCCCGTCGTGAACGGGCACCGCTCGGCGGACGAGCCGCATCCCTCCGACGAGGCCGTGCAGCATGCGAGCCGCCCCGGCGAACGCTCCGGTGAGCCACATCGCCAGAAGAACCACCGGCTGAAATCCCGCGATCGTCGGCCCTTTCCAGGATGCCGCGTCTCCGATTCCGGTCCGCGGCCTCGGACCGGCGGCGGTGCGGACTGCACCAGCCCTCTCGGCCATGAGCGTGTCGGCCTCGTCGCTGACCACTGGCCGTGATTCGGGGTGATCGCCGTCGGGCCCGAAGCGGATCACCGGCGATTCAAGATTCGCTGGCATCGCACCTACTTCCCGCGGCGGAAGGAGCCCCAACTGGAGCGATCCGGCGGCCAGCGTGAGCAGTGGCGTCGCCACCGCGGCCGCAAGGGCGACCGTGACCGCAAGATGGGCCCGAGCCGGGCGGCAACGCCAGATGCGGCTCGCGATGAGTCCTGCCGCAAGCCAGCAACTCGACTGCCAGGCCACGACCCACAGACCGCCGGCGGAAATCGCGGACTCGAAGAAGAGTTCCCTCATTGTTTCCGCTCCTTGCGTTTCTTCGCGATCAACGCTCCCAGTTCGGCCAGTTCCTCGGCGGTGATTCGCCGGTCGTCCAAGAGATGCTGAAACGCGGCGAGTGGGTCGCCGCCGAAGACACGATCGACGAGGCCGTGGAGGCTGCCGCGGCCGGCCTCGTCACGCGAGCAGGTGGGGAAGTAGACATAGGCCCGGCCCGCCTCCCGATGGTCGAGCCAGCCGGCCTTTTCGAGCTTCTGCATCACCGACAGCACGGTGGTGTAGGCCGGCTGCTTGCGGCGACCGAGGCCGGAGCGGACATCGGCGACGGTGCCCTCCCCGAGTTCCCAGAGCACCTCGAGCACCGACCGCTGGAGCGCGCCGAGCGTATCGAGCGATCCCGGAGCCATCGCAACGCCTCGTGTGCGAGTGTGCCGAACCCACCGCCTTAACTACTACGCATCGTAGTAGGTTATCCTCCTCGCGTCAAGTGACGGCTCAAGTCGCCCGCCGATCGAGGAGCTCCCATCCGATCAGATGCCGTGAGCCCCCTGGTTCCGGGCTCACCGCAGCCGCTTGGCAATGGCACGTGGCAAGATCGCTGATCAGGCCGAGCTTCTCCATTCGCAGGAGCAGATCGCGAAACGTCTCCGATGCGTTCGCTTCTCGAACCCGCTCCCAGGTGCGAAAAAACTTGAGACTCGATTCAAAAGCCCTCAAGAATCGGTCGCTCAGCGCGTCGAATGGCTCCCGCTCGCGTGGCGAGTAAATACGGTCCGGGTCGAATGGCAGAAAGCTCGCCGCCGAAGCAAATACGAGTTCGAGAGCCGCCCGCAGTTTGGCCTGGGAGTCGACGAGGAGCGGCTCGACCGTCATGTGATCCTCACGCGTCGCAGCGACTGCAGAAACGCCTCCTCGGCGGGCCCGAGTCGCTCCGGATCGAGCACGACGACATCGATTCGCTCCTCGCACCGCATGAAGAATCGACTGCTCACCCGGCGAGCCGTCTCAAATCGCGGTGCACTCGTGACAATGAGCAGGTCGATGTCGCCGCCCCGTCCGGTCGGATCGGTCCGTGAGCCAAACAGCTCGACCGAATCCGCCACGATCCCATCGACAGCCGCCGCGACCGCCAGAGCCTCGGCGTCGTCGAGTCTCACCAGACCTGCCGCCCGCAGTGTGCCGAGCGACCGCTCGACCGCGACGGCAGACTGGACGTGACCGGTGACGGCGTGCGACATGGCCGGCGCTCCGGCAAGACTTGGGAACTTGCGTGCAACGATTCCCTGATCATATCGCCGCTATGGGACGGTCGAGCCTGCGATGCAGCACCCGCGGCCACCGGCTCGCGGGCCTGCGCGGACATCGAAGCTCAGACAGCCGCCTCGGCACCGGCCTGGAGCCGGGCAGCCGGCACGGGGAACTGCTCGGCCAGATCGGCCACCTCGCCGCGGACCCGCGCGACCGTGGCCGGGTCGTCGGGCGACCTGAGGGCCTCGAGGATCCAGGCGGCGATCCGCCGCATCTCGTCGGTGCCCATCCCCCGCGTGGTGATCGCCGGCGTGCCGAGGCGGATGCCGGAGGGATCCATCGGCTTCCGCTCGTCGTAGGGGATCATGTTCTTGTTGCAGGTGATCCCGCAGCGGTCGAGCGTCTCCTCGGCGAGCTTGCCGCCGATGCCCAGCGGCGTCACATCGACGAGCATCAGGTGGTTGTCGGTGCCGCCGCTGACGAGTTTCACCCCGCCGGCCGCCAGCGCCGCGGCGAGCGTCCGGGCGTTGTCGACCACGCGGCGGCCATACGCCTTGAAGTCGGGCTTGATGGCCTCGGCGAAGGCCACCGCCTTGCCCGCGATCACGTGCATCAACGGCCCACCCTGCTGCCCAGGAAACACCGAGCGGTCGAGATCCTTGGCATGCTCTGCCCGGCACATCGCGATCCCGCCGCGGGGGCCGCGGAGGGTCTTGTGGGTGGTGCTCGTGACGAAGTCGGCGACGGGCACGGGGTTGTCGTGGATGCCGGCGGCGACCAGGCCCGCGTAGTGGGCCATGTCGACGAGCAGCTTGGCGCCGACCTCGCGGGCAATCTCGGCGAACTTCCCGTGGGGAATCTCCCGCGGATAGGCGCTCGCCCCGGCCACGATCAGCTTCGGCTTGTGCTCGCGGGCCAGGCTCGCGATCTGGTCGAAGTCGAGCAGCGAGGTGTCCCGCCGCACGCCGTAGTGGACAAACTTGTAAAAGATGCCCGAGCTATTGAGCTTCATCCCGTGGGTGAGATGGCCGCCATGGGCGAGGTCGAAGGCGAGCACGGTGTCGCCCGGCTGGATCGCGGCGAGGTACACCGCCGCATTGGCCTGGCTGCCCGAGTGGGGCTGCACGTTGACATGCTCGGCTCCGAAGAGGGCCTTGAGCCGGTCGCGGGCCAGGTCTTCCACTCGGTCGACGAACTCGCACCCGCCGTAGTACCGGCGGCCGGGATAGCCCTCGGCGTATTTGTTCGTGAGCACGCTGCCCACGGCCTGCATCACGGCCGGGCTGGTGAAGTTTTCGCTGGCGATCAGCTCCAAACCTTCCGCCTGCCGCTCCTGCTCGGCGGCGACGGCCGACCAGACCTCGGGATCTTCCTGCTCGAGAATGTTCACGGGGACGGCTCCTGGGGCGAAAACGGACACCGGCACCTTCAAAACCGGCCTGCCGGACCGCCCGTAACGGTCGATTGTGGAACCCCCTTGCCGAAGCGTCAACAATCGCTCGTGGCGGCCGCAGAAGCTAGCCCGGCTCCCGCTCAATCGATCCGCAGCGGCTCGGGCATGAACGTCACGATCGGGATCAGAAAACAGGCCAGGCCGAGGGCCGTGCGGAAGGGGTCGAGCGGCTGACGCTCCTCGCGGATCGGGGGATGGTCCACCCCCAAGAAGCTCACGATCACGATCAGAGCCACCCAGTTTGTCTGGCCGCTGATGATCACCGTCAGGATCGAGGCGATCAGGGCGGTGCGGGCCACCCAGTTGCCCTTGCGGCCAAACACGGCATAGCAGACATGGCCGCCATCGAGCTGGCTGACGGGAATCATGTTGAGCCCCGTCACGAGCAACCCCACCCAACCCGCCATGAAGAGCGGATTGGGGGTCACCGTCGTGCCCGTCGGCAGGTCGGGCCGCACGAGCGACTGGATCCAGACCGCCAGGGGCGCGAGCGCAAAGGGATTCGCCTCGCCCACGGTGCCGCCGATCAGCCCGAGCGTCAACAGCGGGATCGCCACCACCAGGCCAGCCAGCGGCCCGGCGATTGCGATGTCGAAGAGCTGCCGACGGTCAGCACGGGAGCCCTCCATGCCGATCACGGCGCCAAGGGTGCCGGTGAGTAGGATCGGCATCGGGATGAAGAACGGCAGCGTGGCCGGAATGCCGTGGAGCTTCGCGGCGATGAAGTGGCCTGCTTCGTGGGCGGTCAGCACGGCCATCACGGCCGCGGCATAGAGCAACCCACGGCTCCAGTGCTCGGCCACGGCCGAAGCGATGTCGGCATCGTCCACACCCAAGAGCAGCGGCTCCCAGCCGACGGCGCCGGCCGCGAAGGTGGTGATCGCCGTCAAGATGTAGAGCAGCGTCTGAAGCCTGACCCGCGGCCGCGGCCGCGAGCGCAGAAGCGTCTCCAGGTCGGGTTCGTCGCGCGAGAAAGCAGGGTTCATGGGCGGCACGTCCGCAGAATACTGGCTTTCTTCCAGTTCTGGTAAACTCCAGCCGCTTTTCACCTCCCCCAAGGGAATCCGCGACCATGCACGCCGCTCGCCGTCTCCTGCTCGCCGTCTCCGCCGCCCTGGTGGCGTTCACCGCGGTCGTTCCGCCGGCTCCGCTCCGCGCCGCCGAGCCCACCGTCGTCGCCGCCGTGGGCATCGATGGCTATGCCGACATCAAGAAGCAGCTCGGCTGGCTGGGCAACCAGGTCGGCAGCCCGCAGCTCCCGGCCCTGGCCGAGTCGTTCGTGATGATGGCCACGGAGTTCAAGGGCCTCGCCGGCCTCGATCCCGGCCGGCCGCTCGGCGTGGTCGTGTCGGCGAATCCGGCCGATGAGAACGAGCCGGTCGCCCACATGTATGTGCCCGTCAAGGATCTCGCCAAGCTGCTCGACGTGTTCAAGGGCGTGACCGGCCCGACGCAGCAGGTCGGCGACAAGCGGGTGCTCGCGCTACCCAACGGCATGCGGCTGGAAATCGCCGAACGCAACGGCTGGGCGGTGCTCGCCCCCCAGGGCAGCGCAGCCGGCCTGGCCGCTCCCGAGGAGATCATCGCCGACCTGGTGAAGGATTTCTCAATCGGCGTGCGGCTCTTTCCGTCGGCCATGCCCGAGGGCATGCGAGAGCGGGTGCGAAGCATGGCCGAAGAGGCGGTCGAGCGAGCCGCCGAGCAGGGGCAGCAGGTCGACCCGGCCGCCCTGGCGCTCGGACTCAAGAGTCTCGAAACGGTCGAGACGATCACCTTCGGCGTGGCGATCGACGAGCCTGAAGAGCAGGTGTTTCTCGAGAGCCGCACGGTGATGGTGCCGGGCTCTCCGGCGGCAGCGGGCTGGTCGGCCGCCGCCAAGAGCGATGCCGGCCTCGGGCTGCCAGCAGCCGCCGACGGCAAGCCGGCCGCCGCGCGGGCCCACTACACCCAAGACATCGCCGAGGCCAATCGGCTGGCGATCGAAGCCACGCTCGTGCAGCTCCTGCCCGCGGGCACCGGCGACCCGATCACCGACTCTCTCTTTGGCATCGTCCAGGATCTCGCGGGGGCGATGCTCGACGCCGGCGGGCTCGACGCCGGCCTGATCGTCGACACGAGCGCGGCCGACGGCGACCATCCCCTGCCCGCCGTCACGCTTTCGGCTCACATCAAGGACGGCCCCGCGCTTGAAAAGCAGGTGAAGAATCGACTCGGCCGCGAGGGCTCGCTCCCCCGCGAGGCGACCGCCAAGTTCGACGTGGGCAAGGAGGCCGGGGCGAATCTCCATGAGATCGCGATCGACATCTCGGGACTGCCGCAGGCCCAGGTGCTGGGCGACACGCTCGTCGCCACGCTCGCCGTGGCCAACGACCGGGCCTATCTGCTCGTCGGCGGCGATGCCAAGAAGCAGCTGGTAGCCGCGACCGCCGCCGGCAAGCAGCCGGCCGCCGCCAGCAAGCCGCTGGCCGGGATCGACCTCTCGGTCGCCAGCCTGCTCGGGTATGCCGCCCGGATGAGCGAACGCTTCAATCCCGCAGACCCTGCCGGCGAAGCCCTGGCGCGGGTTGCGGCCGAGGTCGCCGACAAGCCGGCCACGCTCGTCACCCTGCTCGTGCGGCCAATCGAACGCGGCGGTTCGATTCGGCTGGCGGTCGATGCCGGAGCGCTCGAAGCACTCTCGTCGGCCGTCACGGCTCAGAGCATCACGACCCAGCAGTTTGAGGGCGCCCTACCCCCGGGCGTTCCCGCCCTCGCCCCGTAAGGCTTTCGTTCCGCATGACCACACCCCTGCTCGACGCATCCCGGCTCGTTCGCCGGGAGATTGCCGGTGTCTCCGTGGCCGATTTAGCCCGCCAGCACGGCACTCCGCTCTACGTCTACGACGCCGACATGATCCGCCGCCGGTGCCGCGACCTCGCGGCGTGGGACACGATTCGGTTCGCCCAAAAGGCCTGCTCCAACCTGGCGGTGCTCGATCTGATCCGTCGCGAAGGGGTGCTCGTCGATGCAGTGAGCACCGGCGAGATCCATCGGGCCTTGGTTGCCGGCTACGAGCCGCATGCCGCTCCGGGCACCGCGTCGGTCGAGACCCTGCCCCCTGCCCATCCGATCGTCTATACCGCCGACATCTTCGACCGCGAGGCCCTTGACGCGGTCGCCCGGCTCGGAATCCACGTCAACTGCGGCTCGGCCGACATGCTCGAACAGCTCGCCGAGCGGGTGCCCGGCGCGGCCGTCACGCTCCGGGTCAATCCCGGGTTCGGTCACGGCCACAGCCAGAAGACCAACACCGGCGGCGAAGGCTCGAAACACGGCATCTGGCACGAGGAGATCCCCGAAGTACTCCGCCGGGCCGAGTGGGCGGGGCTCTCGGTGAGCGGCCTCCACATGCACATCGGCAGCGGAGCCGACCTCGCCCACCTCGCCGAGGTGGCCGGCGCCCTCGAACGGATCGCCCACGAGATCGGCCGCTCGCTGACGACGATCTCGGCCGGTGGCGGGCTGCCCGTACCCTACAAGCCCGATGAACAGCATGCCGACCTCGGCGGCTACTTCACGCTCTGGGACGCCGCCCGCAAGCGGCTCGAAGACCGCTTCGGCCACCGCCTCCGGCTCGAGATCGAGCCGGGCCGCTACCTCACGGCCGAGGCGGGCTCGGTGGTGACGGAGGTGCGGGCCGTGAAGCGGCAGGGCTCCCGAAAATACATCCTCGTCGATGCCGGCTTTAACACGCTCGCCCGGCCGGTGCTCTACGGCTCTTACCACCCGATGAGCCTCTGCCCGGCCGCCGGCGGCGAGCCCGACGGGATCGAGGAGGTCGCCGTGGGGGGCCCGTTGTGCGAATCGGGAGACATCTTCACCCAGTCCGACGGCGGCTACGTGGCCACTCGGCCGCTGCCCGCGGCGTCGGTGGGCGACCTGCTCGTGATCGAGATCGCCGGCGCGTATGGCTTCGTGATGGCGAGCAATTACAACTCGAAGCCGCTTCCTGCCGAGGTGCTGATCGACGGGGGCTCGGCCCGCCTCGTCCGCGCCCGGCAGACGCCCGAAGACATCGTCCGCGGCGAGACCGTGTAGCCGCGAGCAGGCCCAGACGCCATCCCGCCCGGCCTCAGCCTGCGGCGGCCTTGAGTTCGGCGAGATGCTGGGCCGTGTTCACCAGCCGTTCCCAGTTCTTCTCGACGTATTCCGGTGGGCCTCCGATCTGGGCCACCACCTGGGCCACATCCTCGGTCGGCACCATCTCGATCGCATCCCAGGGGCAGACCTTCAGATCGTAGGGATTCGACTTCTTGCCCGGGATGTGCACGCACACCTCGCAGCCCACGCACCGTTCGATGTCGATCTCGCACCAGCTCTGGAGATTGTGAAACTGGTCGTACTGTTGCACCTTGACGATGCAGTCGACGGGGCAGACCTCGAGGCAACTCTCGCAGCCGGTGCAATTGTCGGCATTGATGACCGCGAGTTCCTTGGGCAGCTTCTTGCGGGGACCTGCTTTTGCCATGGTGGGAGTGATCGGCGGGGAGGGAAAGGGATCTGAAGTTCTCTTATGGTAGCCGCCGCATCCCGACCGGCCAAACCACGGCGGCCGGGGCCGGCTCAGGCCGCGCGGCTGGGGGTGGCGGGCGGTTCGAACGCGTAGCCAAACCGCTCGATGTCGGCTGCGAAGGCCTCTGCCACCCGGCCGGCGAGGGCGGGCGTGTAGTGGTCGCGATAGTCGCCGCGGACAGTCGCGTTGACCCGGGGCAGGGTCGCCTCGATCCCAATCCGGCCGCAGATGGAGGCGAAATCGGTCACCAGCGATTCATACCGGCCGACGTAGTCGACGAGCAGCCGGCCCCTGCGATCGCAGAGCATCGCCACCTGGTGAAGCTGGGCCCGGCGGATTTCGTATTCCACGTAGTCGCCGAACGTCGGCAGGCGGGAGACCCGCCGGCTGCGGCGGTGCTCCGGCTTGCTCTTGAGAAAGTGGTAGGAAGAGACGAGCAAATCCCAGGGGTTGCGGACAAACGCAAACTTGAAGAGCCCCGCGAAGACATCGGCCGGCAGCCAGGCTTCGAGCACCCGAGCGGCCACGTGCGGGCGAAACTTCTTGGAGCGCCAGGGGGCGAGGTGGTTGACGTGGATTCCCGCCGCGGCGAGCCAGCGATTGGCCCAGTAGCCGTTCACGTCGTCGGCATGAGGCTTGAGCGCGAGAAACACGCTGCTGCCCCCGGTCTTGGGCACGTGGATAAAAGCGAAGCGGCGAGAGTGGGAGATCAGCATCGACAGGCCCGGCCGAGGTGCCCGGAGGTTCGCAGATCGCCCGCTGCCAGACCAGAGCGGCTTTGACCAGCTCGGGGCAACGCTTTCGCACCGGCTCGGGTGCGGCAAAAGTCGCGTCGCGGGCGAGGATACGCCCCACTTGCTCCGCGAGCGTTCGCCGACCCCCTCGCACTGGCTTCCTGGCTCGGGGGCGGCAAAAGTCGCGTCAGGGGCGAGGCACTTGCACGCCGCACAGAACGTCCGTACAGTATTGCGACGCTTCCGGAGCCGACTCATGCCACCCCGCCCCGATGCCCGCCACGACGAGACCTTCCTCGCCCAGGTGCGGCTGGCCTGCGTACCGGGCGTGGGAGGGCGTCTGCGGCAGTTGCTGCTGGAACGGTTCGGTTCGCCCCAGGCCGTGTTTGCCGCCAGCTCGAAAGAGATCTCCGGGATCGGTCGCATTGGTCAGAGCATCGCCCAGGCGATTCCGGAGTTGGCCCGGTCTTCGATGGCCGAAGAGGTGATCGCCCTCTGCCAGGCCGAGGGTGTGCAAATCCTCATCGAGGGCGACGACGACTATCCCGGGCTCCTGGGCCGGATCCACGATCCACCGGGTGTGTTGTTCGTGCGAGGAGGCTTCGAGCCGTGCGACGCACTCGCGGTGGCGATCGTCGGCGCCAGGCATGCCACCGCCTACGGACGGCGGATCGCCAGCCAGTTGGCTGGCGGTCTGGCCCGGGCTGGCTACACGGTCGTCAGCGGGCTGGCCCGGGGCATCGATGCCGCCGCCCACCGCGGAGCCCTCGATGCAGGGGGCCGCACGATCGCCGTGCTCGGCTCAGGGGTGCTCGAGGTCTACCCGCCTGAACATGCCGGTCTGGCAGCCGAGGTGATCCGTCAGGGGGCGCTCGTGAGCGAAGCGCCGCCGCGGGCTTTTCCCCAGCGGGGCTCGTTTCCCAGCCGCAACCGGATCGTGTCGGGACTCGGGCTGGGCACGGTCGTCGTGGAGGCCGCCGACCGGTCTGGGGCCCTGATTACGGCCCGGCTGGCAGGCGAGCAGGGCCGCGAGGTGTTCGCGGTGCCGGGGCCGATCGATAGCCGCATGTCGCGGGGCTGCCACGGGCTGATCCGCGACGGGGCGAAGCTCGTCGAGAGCGTCGACGACATCCTCGAGGAACTCGGGCCGCTGTTTGAGACCGCGATCGCGGCCGATGGCCGGGAGGTGCGGTCGCCGGCCGAGCTCCAGCTCGACGATCTCGAACAGTCGGTGCTCACCGCGGTCGACGGTCTCTCAGCCGACCCTTCCAACACCGCTCGCAGCGCGAGCATCGACGACGTGGTCGCCGAATCAGGCCTGGCGGCCTCGCAGGTGCTCGCGGCGATCGGTGTTTTGGAGATGCGGCGAATCCTCCGGCGGCTGCCCGGCAACCGCGTGGGCCGGACATGATCCCCGGCTGAAACGGGTCGTTCGCGATCCGCCCTTCTCCGTCTGGCGCTTCCTCCGTAAAATCCGGCTCATGGATACAGCTCTCTTTCACCGCGCCGAAGCGCTCAGGGCCCGACTGCTCCAGCTGCGGGACTCTCTTTGACTGGGACGGACGCAAGCAGTCTGCCGCCCGGCTCGAAGCCTCGATGAGCGAGGCCAACTTCTGGAACAACTCCGACAAGGCCCAGGCCACCGTGGCCGAGCTGAAAGGGGTGAATTCCGTCCTCAAGCCGCTCGAAGAGGCGCTCGCCGCGGGCCGGGATCTCGAGGCGCTCGAGGAGCTCGCCCGTGAAGACGAGTCGCTCGAATCCGAGCTGACCGTCGAGACCGACCGCCTGGAGAAGCTGCTCGACGCGCTGGAACTGACGTCGCTCCTCTCGGGGCCGCACGACTCCTGCGATGCGCTCGTGTCGATCAACGCCCGCGACGGCGGCACCGACGCCAACGACTGGGCCGAGATGCTCCTGCGGATGTATTCCGCCTGGGCCTCGAAACACGATCTCACGATCGAGCTGCTCGATCGGCAGGACGACGACGTGGCCGGCATCCAGAGCGCCACCGTGGCGATCCGCGGGCCGTGGGCCTACGGGTATCTCAAGGGTGAAACGGGCATCCATCGGCTCGTGCGGATCAGCCCCTTCAACTCCGAAGGCAAGCGGCAGACGAGCTTCGCCGCCGTCGACGTCTCGCCCGAGATCGCCGACGACGACACCGAGGTGGAACTCAAGGACGAAGACATCCGCGAGGACGTCTTCCGGGCCAGCGGGGCTGGCGGCCAGCACGTCAACAAGACCTCGAGCGCCATCCGGCTCACCCACTTCCCCACGGGCATCGTGGTGCAGTGCCAGAACGAGCGAAGCCAGCACAAGAACCGGGCCACGGCGATCAAGATGCTCCGCGCCCGGATCGCCCGCCTCCATGAAGAGCAGCGGGAAGCCGAGCAGCTCGCCCGCTACAAGGAGCGGCCCAAGACCGGCTTCGGCTCACAGATTCGCAATTACTTCCTCCACCCCGACCAGCGGGTGAAGGACCAACGGACCGGGCACTACGTGGGCAGCTTCCAGAGCGTGCTCGACGGCAATCTCGACGGCTTCTTCGACGCGTTTCTCCGCTGGAAGGCGGCCGGTTCTGCTCCGGCCGCTGACGACGACAACTGAGATTCCGGGCCTTCGCTGGACCGTTCCAGCCCGCCGGGCTAGATTTGGCGTTCAAAAGGCTACGCAATACCACCCCCCGGAGAACCCATGGCGGAGAAGGAACAAGCACTGGAAGTCGAGGGTGTCGTCACCCAGGCCCTGGCCAACACGCGGTTCCGCGTGCAGATCACGGGCGGTCATATCGTCAACGCACACGTCGCCGGCCGGATGCGGAAGAACTTCATCCGAATCGTTCCAGGCGACAAGGTGAAGGTCGAACTCTCTCCCTATGATCTCACCAAGGGACGGATCACCTTCCGGGAACGCTGAAGATTCCGAGCCGTTCGTACGGCATCAACGGGCCAGGCCGATGGTGTGGCTCAGCCGGTGCTATCCCTGCGGCTCACCGTCTCCGTCGGCCGGCCGCTCCGGCATGTCTGCCACGGGAGTCGCAGGCGACTCCGAGGTGGTGGGCGGTTCACTTCCCACGATCGAGACCGGCTCGGATGCTAGCGTCGGTTGTGAGGCCATCGCTTCCGTGGTGGGCTCAGCCGCAGACTCTCCGGCCTCCGAGGAGGGCTTCGCTTCCTGGCGTCGCTTCTTCTTCTTCGGCGGCTCGACGGTAGGCTCCGGCTCGGGCTGGAAGAATCGCTTCAAATCCCCGAAGGTGCGAAGGGGCTCGCGGCCCTCGCGCATCGCCGGCGAGAGGGGCTTCGACTCCTTGACCTGCTTCGCCTCGTAGACCCGCGGCTGCGGCTCGCGCGGCGGCCGTTCGCGGCCTCGGCCCGGCCCTCGGCCACGCGGCGGCCGCTGCTGCGATCCGGGCCGGCCCTCTCCGCCAGCTCGCGGCCCCGCAGGCTGAGGCTGACGGCCCGGCTCGCCTGCCTTGTCAGGCCGTCGGCCGCGAGGCTCCCGCGCCGTCTCCTTGCGGCCTTCCTTCCTCCGCTCCATAGCGTCCTGCTGCCGCTGCCGCTCGGCCGGCGAGAGCATCGTCAGGGCCACCCGCCGCCGGGCCTTGTCGAGTTCGAGCACCCAGACCTTCACGATCTCGCCCACGCTGACCACGTCGTGCGGATCGCGGACATATCGCCCCGAGAGCTGGCTGATGTGCACGAGACCGCTGTCGTGCATCCCGATGTCGACGAACGCGCCGAAATCAACCACGTTGAGCACGGCCCCATGGAGTTCCATGCCCAGCTCGAGATCCTCGAGCTTGAGCACCCCCTTCTTGAAGAAGGGCTCGGGCAGATCCTCGCGGGGGTCGCGACCGGGGCGGGTAAGCTGCTCGAGGATATCGGCCAAGAGCAGCCGACCAACGCCCAATTCCCCGGCCAGCGCTGCGAGATCGACGGCAGCCACCTTGTCAGCGAGCGCCGCCGCCTGCTGCCGCGAGGTCAGGTCTGCCGGGCTCCCGCCGAGCCGCTCGAGCACCTTCGTCGCCACCTCGTAGCTCTCCGGATGGATCCAGGTCGCGTCGAGCGGGTTGGTGCCGTCGGTGATCTTGAGGAAGCCCACGGCCTGCACATAGGAAGCCTCCCCGAAGCCAGGCACCTCGAGAAACTGCTGCCGTGACGTGAACGGACCATGGGTTGTCCGCCACTCGTGAAGGTTGCGGGCCGTCGTCTGATTCAGGCCCGAGACATGCCGGAGCAACGCCGGGCTCGCCGTGTTGACGTCGACGCCCACGTAGTTCACGCAGCTCTCCACCACCGACTCGAGCGAGTCCCGCAGATGCTTGGCCTTGACGTCGTGCTGATAGAGGCCCACGCCGATGTTGGCCGGCTCGATCTTTACCAGTTCCGACAACGGATCCTGGAGCCTGCGACCGATCGAGACCGCGCTTCGAATCGCCGCCTCGTACGCGGGGAGTTCTTCCCGCCCGTACTGGCTCGTCGAATAGACACTCGCTCCGGCCTCGTTGACGATTACATAGCCGACGTCGAGCGCGGCCAGTTCACCGGCGACCAATTCGGCCACGATCGCCTCGGTCTCGCGGGCTGCGGCACCGTTGCCGACCGCGATCACCGTGCTGCCGTGGGCCTGCACGAGTTCCACGATTCGCTTGGCCGCGGCGTCCCGCTTCTCCTGCTGGCCCACGACATGGAGCACGGCGTGCTCGAGCGGCGTGCCTCGCTCGTCGATCGCCACGGCCTTACAGCCGCTCTTGAATCCCGGATCCAGGGCTAAGACGCGGCGACCCCGAACGGGTGGCTGGAGCAGGAGGTTGCGGAGGTTGCGGGCAAAGACCTCGACCGCGTGCGATTCGCAGAAGTCGGTCATCTCCCGACGAATTTCCCGCTCGAGACTGGGCAGGACCAATCGGTTGAGGGCATCCCGGGCGCAGCCCCGGAGAAACTCTGCATGGGGATGATCCCCGGGCACGAGCGTCTGTTCGGCCGCAGCCTGCAACTCCTCCGGAGGCCCTTCGATCCGCACCTTCAGCAGCTTGGCTCGCTCGCCGCGGTTGATCGCAAGGAGCCGGTGGGGCGGCACCCGGTCGATCCGCTCCCCGTAGTCGAAGTAATCACGGTAGTGCTTTTCGTCTTTGGAAAGCGCCTTGCCGGCCGTCTCGACCCGCTGGCTGCAAAGCCGGCCCGTCCGGTGCAGGATCGTCCGCAACCGCTGCCGCAGATCGGCCCGCTCGCTGAACTCATCGGCGATGATGTGGCCTACGCCGAGCAACACCTCCGCCGCGGTGGCCAGTTGGGCCTCGGTCGAGACGAAGTCGGCCGCCCTGCGGTCAAGGTCGGCCGCCGCCGGATCAGCAGACAGAATCTCCCGGGCGAGAGGTTCCAGTTGCCGCTGCCGTGCTACCTCGGCCAGGGAGAACTTCCGTGGCTTGAAGGGAAGATAGATATCTTCCAGTTGCTTGAGGCTCTCGGCGGCAACGATTGCCGCCTCGAGTTCGGGCTCGAGTTTGCCCTGGCCCTGGATCGTCCGGAGCACGGTCTGCTTCCGGTCTGCCAGTTGTCGGGCCCGAGCCAGCCCATGCTGAATCCGGCGCAACGCTTCCTCTTCGAAGCCCCCGGTCGGATCCCGGCGGAAGCGAGCGATGAAGGGAATCGTGTTGCCGGCGTCGAGGAGTTCGACAACGGCCTGCACCCCCGCCACAGGGAGGCCGAGCCGCCGGGCGAGGAGTCCCAAATCGATGACAGGTGTGATCGCCGTGGATCCCATCCGACTTGCGATGCCGCTCGCGCGTTGGCACGTTCGACCCGCAGCATTCTCCTCACCGGCCTGCCCGCCACGACCTGCACGGAGTCGTCGGCGACAGAAACCTGGGCTGTGAAACGGAGAATCTAGGGTGTTTCCCGCAACGCTGTCAAACGACGCCGCCGCCGAAGTCCCTCCGGCCCCCCCAGTTCGCCGACTTTGACACGTCCGCCTCCCTCGCGCCTGCCCTTGACGCTGTCCGGAGCGGAGGCCTATCTCCCCCGCGGTGATTGCGATCCCCTCGCGTTGCCGGGCCCAGGCCGTTGCCGCCGGTTTGGACTGGAGCGGAAACCGCGGTCATGACGATTGAAAAGGATTGACGGGTCGAGACGCTCCGGCGAATGAGCCGCGTCGGGCCCGATGAAAACCGGAGTCACACGAGCACCATGACCAGCGCCACGTCGCCCGCGGTTCCTGCCCCCCCCACCGCGAATTCCGCTCTCCTGCCGAGCGTTCCGCTCCTGGCCCTCGATCGGCAGTATGCGGTGCTCCGCGACGAGATTCGCGTCGCCATCGAGCGGGTCTGCGACTCCGGGCGATTCGTGCTCGGCCCCGACGTCAGCGAGCTTGAGCGGGAACTGGCCGCCGCGCTCGACGTGCCCCATGCCATCAGCTGCGCCTCCGGCAGCGATGCGCTGCTGCTCGCCCTGATGGCGCTCGGAGTCGGCTCCGGCGACGAGGTCGTGCTGCCGAGTTACACGTTCTTCGCCACGGCCAGCGCCGTCACCCGCCTGGGAGCGGTGCCGATCTTCGCCGACATCGACCCCACCACCTACCTGATCGACCCGGCCGACGTCCGACGCAAGGTGAGCCGCCGCTGCAAGGCGATCGTGCCGGTCCATCTCTTCGGCCGCACCGCCGACATGGACGCGCTGCTCCCGATCGCCGAGGCGGCTGGCGTGCCGATCGTCGAGGATGCCGCCCAGTCGATCCTGTCGACCTGGCACGGCCGCTGCAGCGGACGCCTCGGCGACATCGGCTGCTTCAGCTTCTATCCCACCAAGAACCTCGGTGGCGCCGGTGACGGTGGATTTCTCACCACGACTCGCGACGATCTGGCCGCGACGCTCCGCCTCCTACGGGTGCATGGCATGGAGCCGCGGTATTATCACGACCTCGTGGGCATCAACAGCCGCCTCGATTCGATTCAGGCGGCGGTCCTGCGGGTCAAGTTGCCCCACCTCGACCGCTGGACCACCGAGCGGCAGGAGAATGCCGCCCGCTACGCGGCGCTCTTTGCAAGCTATGACCTCGCCGAGCACATCACGGTGCCGACCGACGAGACCCGCGGCCGCCATGTCTGGAATCAATACGTGATTCGGGTCGCCGACGGGCAGCGAGACGCGCTCCGGAAGCACCTCGCCTCCTGCAACGTCGGCACCGAGATCTACTATCCAGTTCCTCTCCACCTGCAGAAGTGCTTCACCAATCTGGGCTGGAGCCAGGGCGACCTCCCGGCGACGGAACGGGCGGCGGAAGAGACGCTCGCCCTGCCAATCTTCCCCGAACTCACGGAAGCCGAGCAACGGACGGTCGTCGGTCGAATCGCCGAGTTCTTCAGCGCGACGACCAAACCCCCGAAGGCGGCGGCCACAGCGCTCCCGGCCCTCGCGGCACCGCACTTCCTCCGCCGCATGGTCGGCCGGGCCGACGAAGTCAGAAGCTGATTGACAGTCTCTGCAGACAGGGCTGCACGGGGGTAGGATTTGGACGGTTTTTCCGTTCCCATCGTGTATGGATCCCATGGCCGCCAAGACGAAGCCCGCCCCGAAGGCGACACCGGCGAAGCTCCCCGCCGTCGATCTCAAGACCCGCAAGCTGATCGTGGCCCTCGCCGACGAAGTGGCCGCCGCGGCCGAGCGACGTCGGGATCTCTGGCTCGACATTCCGACCCGCAGCCTGTCGAACGTCCGCTTCAACAAGGCGCGGAAGATCGTCGAGATGGGCGGCCAGAAGAACCGTCGCCAACTCTTCAACCTCTCCCAGGCCAAGAGCTACATGCAGACGCTGCTGGTGGCCACCGGCTGCAAGCAATTGATCGAGCAGCAGAAGACCACCAGCATCCGAGGTCTCTACTACCTCCTCAAGCACACGATCGAGGGCACCCGGGAAGAGACCTTCGCCACCCAGGAAGAGTGCGACCCGATCATCGAGGATCTGGAGGTGACGCTCGAAAGCCTCCGCGAGGAGCTCCACGTCTACGCCAGCAACCGCGGCGGCATGGTGGGACCGATCACGCTCATCGACTCGGGCGACGAGATCGACTGCTCCCGCATGGGATCTGGCGGCTACTCGATCCCCTCGATCGTCGAAGCAGACATCATCAAGTTCAAATCCTGCGACGCGAAGTTCATCCTCCATGTCGAAAAGGACACCGTCTGGCGGCGGTTCAACGAGGACAAATTCTGGCGGAAGCACTCCTGCCTGCTGACCCACGGCGGCGGCCAGCCCCCGCGGGGCGTCCGCCGGATGCTCTACCGACTCCATCACGAACTCAAACTGCCCATCTACTGCCTGCTCGACAACGATCCCTGGGGCTATTACATCTACTCGGTGCTCAAGCAGGGCTCGATCAACCTGGCCTACGAGTCGAAGCGGATGGCGATCCCCGAGGCGAAGTTCCTCGGCCTCCGCAGCCGCGACTACGAGCGGTGCAAACTCAACCCGAGCGTCCAGATCGCCCTGGCCGATTCCGACGTCAAGCGAGCCAAACAGATCGCCGCCTACCCCTGGTTCGCTGGCAAGAAGGCCTGGCAGAAGGAGATCGCCACCATGCTCTCCAACGGCTTCAAGCTCGAAGTCGAGGCCCTGATCTCGAAGGACATCAGCTACGTCACCGAAACCTACGCGCCCGAGCGTCTGGCCGAGGCCGACTGGCTGGACTGACTTCAGCGCTCAGCGGGCCATCCATTTCAGCGCTCAGCGGGCCATCCCTGGCCCCGCTGAGCTTGCCGGGCCTCCGCCCGGCCGGCCGCCTTCCGGGCGGCCGATAGCGTGCGGCCTGCGTGGAGTGGTGGCCCTGTCTGCGCGAATGGGCGTCGAGGCGGGGCGACCCGGATGGCACGCAGCGCGGGCTGCGCCCGCTGCGTGCCGGAGGGCTGAAGGCCAAGTGGTTCCAACTCCATGGCACGCAGCGCGGGCTGCGCCCGCTGCGTGCCAGAGGGGTGAAGGCCACGCGGGGCCGCGGGGCCTGCTTCGGGCACTTTAAAGACGTCTTGTGGTCGGGGTTGCCCGTGCTCCGAGAGCCGGCGTAGGAAACCGAGCGCAGCAAGGATTGCGAAGCGAAGGTTTCCTCCGAGGGAGCGCAGGGCAGGATGCCTGGAGCGAACGTCCGGCGACGGGGCATGGGCAATCCCGACCTACCAGGTGACGCTGCTTCCGCCACGTCATCCGCCAGCGAACCTCCGGCGGCGGGGCATGGGCAACACCGACCCGCCAGGTGACGCTGCCTCAACCACTTCATCCGCCAGCGAACGTCCAGCGACGGGGCATGGGCAATCCCGACCTACCAGGTGACGCTGCTTCCGCCCCGTCATCCGCCAGCGAACCTCCGGTCATCCCGTGGTGCGCTCTTCTACGCCTCCTCCCGCAGCAGCGCGGGCGGTTCGTCGAAGTCTTCCAGCTCCGGGGGCAACTGCAGCTGACGCATCGTCGCGTCGGTCTGACGCATGCCCTCGGCCACCTCGTCCACCCGCTGGGCGATGTCGGTCACGTCCCGCCGAGCCACGGCACCCTCGGCCAGGGCCGCGATCTTCGATTCCGATCGCTCGATGTCGGCCGCCACCACCTCGAGCTTTCGCCGCGCCTCCTCGATGTTCGCCAGCCGCTCCCGGCTGGTGTGGAGGTTGTCCTCGAGGGCCGCCCGCAGCGACGCCGCCGAGTCGTCGGCCGGTAACTCCGCCAGCCGCCGCTCCAGGTCGGCGATCCGCTGGCGGATCGCCTGGTCGTCGGTGTGGTCGAGAAACTCCGAGAGCTTGGCGGCGTTCCAGATCATTCGGAGGTAGCCCCAGAGCAATCGCTCGAGCGACTCGACCGAGCCGCGATCGCCCCCTGCCGCGTTCGGCCCCCCCATGCTGTCGGCGAGTTCGACCAGCTTGAGGCAGTGGGTCCGCAGCTGATCGAACCGCCGCAACAGGTTCTTGGGCAGGCTGGCCCGGATCCGGTCGTAGGCGGCCCGGGTGTCGGCCGTCTCGTTCGCCCGGCGAGCCTTGGCGTCCTGGGCATCGACCGCCGCGCGGAACCGGTCGTTGGTGTACATCTTGGCCAGGTAGAAGATCTCCCCGGCGGCGATCAGCGGAAGCACCACGTCGGGACGGCCACTGATCAGGGCCACCGCCGCGCCCGCCCCGACATAGAGCAGGTTCCAGTGGTAGGTGAATGCCGTACGGAGATACCGACCAGTTCGTTCAAACATCGCGTGGATTGACCAGTGGCCGGTTCACTCCCGGGGCTTCGCGGCGGCCTCGATCCGTTCGATCCGCTCGTGGATCTGCCGCACATGCTCGTTGAACCACGGCTCCGACTGGGCCTCGCGGGCCGGGGCCGAAGGAGCCGGGAGCCGAATCTCTTCCGCGATCCGGCCGGGCGTAGTGGCCATGAGGAAGACGCGGTCGCCGAGATAGACAGCCTCCTCGACGGAATGGGTCACGAACAAGACCGTCGCCTCGGCCTCCCGCCAGAGCCGCACCAGCAGGTCTTGCATGTCGAGCCGGGTGGCCGGATCGAGGGCCCCGAAGGGCTCGTCCATCAGGATCACCCGCGGCCGCAGGATCAGCGTGCGGGCGATCGCCACCCGCTGCCGCATCCCGCCGGAGAGTTCATGCGGATACTTCCGGGCGTCCCGCACCGGGTCGAGTCCGACCCGCTCGATCCAGTCCCGCCCCTCGGCCTCCCGTCGTCGCCGCGGCACCCCCCGACATTCAAGCCCGAAGACCACGTTGTCGAGCACGGTGCGGTTGTCGAAGCTCGTGTAGTCCTGAAACACCATGCCGCGGTCGGCGCCGGGGCCGAGAATCTCCCGGCCGAGCACCCGCACGCTACCGGTCGTGGGAGGATGCTGCGGTTCGAGGCCGGCCACCAGCCGGAGCACCGTGCTCTTGCCGCAGCCACTCGGTCCGAGAAAGGAGCAGATCTCACCGTGGTGCGGGCGGTCGGGGATCCGAAAGTTCACGTCGCGGATCGCCACGTACTCCCGGGGCGTACCCGGCGCATAGATCTTGGTCACGCCCCGAAACTCGACCGCCGACGGCTCGCCGCCCTCCTCCTGTCGCTCGCCTGGGGTGCTCATGGCCGAAACTCCGCCCGCGGCGTCGCGGCATGGAAGAGCCGCTGCCAGAGCCCCTTGAGCCGCCCCTTGCCGCCATAGCGATAGGGGAACAGGTCGCACTGCAGCCACCACAGCGCCCGGTCGATCGTGTAGGCGAGCAGCGGGATCATGATGAGCACGACCAGGATCGGCTCCCGTTCGCCCCGCCGCTGCGAGACGTTGATCAGATCGCCCAGGCCGCCGGAATCGCTGCCGAACTTCACCAATTCCGCCAGCATCACGTAGCCGAAGGCCAGGCCGAACAGCAGCCGCAACGAATTGAAGATCGCCGGAGCGGCCAGCGGGGCGAGCACCTTGGTGATGATCTGCCAGCGGGAGGCCCCGAGCGTCCGCGCCGTGTCGACGAACCGCTCGGGCACCTCGAGCACGGCGGCCGTCGCATCGCTGACCACGAAGGCGACGGCTGCGATGAACAGAAACATCACCTTCTGGAACTCACCGATTCCGAACAGGAAGAACGTGAGCGGAATCAGGGCCGCGACCGGAATGTTGCGGCCGAAAATGGTGATCGGATAGAGGTAGGCCCGCACGGCCGGAAAGCAGGCGGCGGCGATTCCCGCCGGCACCCCCACCAGCGCCGCCAGCCCGAATCCCAACACCACCCGCCGGAGCGTGACGAGGGTGTTGGCTACGAGCTTCCGCTGGGTGACGATCCCCGGGACGGCCTCGAACACCGCGGCCGGCCCCGGCAGCATGACCGGACTCACGAGCGGCACATACTCCCGCTCGGTCGGCTGTTCGGCTCCAGCCTCCACGGGCACCGGGAAGAGCGGGGTGGTGATCAGATACCAGCCGCTCAGCACCGTCAGGATCGCCGCCACGCCCCAAAGAAAGGCTGCCTCGCTCGAGATCGCACCCCGCAGCCGCGCGGGCGGCCGCGAGGCGGCGGCTGCCGGCTCAGACTGCGACACGGTTCACTCCTTCTCCGCGGAGTAGACCTTGATCTCGACGCGGCGGTTGAGGCTGTGCTCGTCGGGACGCTCCGGGTCTGCCGGCCGCTCCCAGCCCAGCCCGTCCACGGCGAACCGGTTCGGGTCGAACTCGAACTTCGCGATCAGTTCGTCCTGCACGGCGCCGGCCCGGTCGAGCGAGAGTTCCTTGACGAGGTCAGCGGGGACCTTGCCGCGCATCGACGAATCGGTATGGCCCTCGATCACGATCCGGGCGTTGCCGAACTGCTGGGCCAGGGCGGCGACTTCGCCGAGTACCAGGTCCACCGTCGGATCGTAGGGCTCCTCCACCTCCTTGCCGTCGAGCTTGCGGATGATCGTCTTCCGCAGGTCGGCGCTGTTGGGAAAGAAGTGGATCACGACGGTGTTGGTGAGGATCTCCTCGTTCTCGGCCCGGATCGCGGAGAGCGCCTTCGGGGCGAGGGTGCGGACGTATTCGTCCTTCGACTCGGCGTATTTCGGCTCCTGCCCGAGCTTCTGGATCACCGAGAAATCCATCACCTGATCGAACGGCACGGGCGGGTTCGAGATCGCCCCCACGCTCCGATAGAGCCGGTAGGCCTGCTTCCAGATCCGCTCGAAATTCGACGGGTTATTCCGGTTGATGAAAAACTGGTAATTCTCGGCCCAGTTGGTGGCGTGGGCATCGGCGAGCATGCCCAGGGTGTCGGTCGCGGGGATGTTGTATCCGTCCGACATGAGCTCGGCGGCCTTCGCCTTCGCCCCCTCAGTCTTGAGTTCCTCCATGGCGTCGAAGATGCCGCGAACAATCGCTTCGATCTTGTCGGGGTGATCCTTGGCGAAGTCCGCCCGGGCGAACCAGACGTCGGCGATCAGCCGGTTGGCCGTCTGCGTGGTGACGAGCATCCGGTTGCCCTTGGCCTTTTCCAGGTTGTAGATGTCCGGAGCCCAGGAGACGCAGCCGGCCAGATCCTTGTTGGCATTGAAGGCCGCCGCCGCCTGGAAGGCGTCGTCGGTGTAGATCATGTCGACGTCCCCCGGCTGGAGGCCGCCGGCCACGAGCATGTTGAGGGCGAAGAACTGACTCGGCGAATTCTGGGCGAGCACGAGCTTCTTGCCCGCCAGATCGCGGACCGTCTTGATCGTGTCGCGGACGACGATTCCGTCACCGCCGTTGGAGAAGTCCACCTGCTGATAGATCCGGGGCATCGCCCGCGAGTCCTTGGGCTTGCCCTGGGCATCGACGAGACCTTCGAGGAACAAGGGCACCATGTCGAGCGTGGCCCAACCGATGTGCACTTCGCCCGCCGCCCAGGCATCCCGCATCGTGACCGGGTTGTCGATCAGCACGAGTTCGAGCTTGAACGGCTTGCCGTCGGGCGTCTTCCACTCCTTGCCGGCCTTGAAGCCGTTGTTGGCGTAGATGATCGGAGCCCAGCCCGCCCACACGTTGAGGGCGAAGCGAACGGTGTCGTCCTCGAGCGGCTTGTAGCCGGCGATCCCGGTCACCGGCGGCAGCCGGTCGAAGGGCTTGAACGAATACTCCTGCACGGTCGTGGGCACCGTCTCGTCGGGGGCTTCGGTCTGCACCGCCTCGCCGCCACCACTTCCGCCGCCACCACTTCCGCCGGCATCGCCATCAGCCGGCTTCCCACCGCCGGCCATCTGCCGTTCACCGCCAGCCGGCTTCCCGCCCATGCCCTCGAACGCCCCCCACTTCCACGCGGCGAAGGCGGCGAGGCTGAGGATCACCAGCCACACGGCCACCCAGAAAGAACCCTTTGGCTGTCCAGACATCGCATCTGCCTCGTGAACGGTTGGAAGTGGAATGAAACGTTGATCAGTCGCCGACCGCGGGCCGCTCAGCCGCGAAAGACGGTCTTGGGACGGCTCTGGCCGGCGAGATGCATCGCCTGCATCAGGTCGTAGGCGGTGACCTCGCAGAGGAGCTGCGTCACCTTCTCGTGGGCCTCGTCGGAGAGGAGCGGCTCGAGTTCCTTCATCAGGCCCACGAGCCGCTTCTCTTGGGCGTCGAGTTCGCCGCTGGTGACGCGGCCGTCGGCCACAGCGTCGCAAAAGGAGTCGAGCTTTCGGGCATACTCGGCGAGCAGGGGAGCGTCGGTCTTGTCGTCGAACCAGGGTGTCTTGGCTGCCATCGTCATCTCCTCGGGGGTGGTCTCGGTTCAGGTCGTCGCGGATCGACAGGGAGTCGGGTTTGACGGTCGTGTCCGCCGCCGGCAGGGCGGCCTCAGGAACTGATCACCTCGCGGATGGCGGCGGCCCGCTCCTGCAGCCGTGAACGGCCGCCGGGGGCATCGACCTGCTTCCGCCAATGCTCGGGCAGGAACCGCTTCTCCGTGCACTCGAGCACCGCCACGATCTCCTGCAGTTCTTTCTCGAGCCCCTGGGCGCTCGGCATGAAGTCATCGAGCGCGGCCCGCAGATCGTCGGCCGCGATCTCGGCCGGCGGAGGATCGCCTGCCTCGGCGGCCTGCTCGAGGCCCTTGCGGCGAGCCGCCAACACCACGCTCTCGATATCGGCGCCAGACAGGCCGAGGTCGAGATCGACCGGCCCGGGCAGCCCCGGAGCCAGCTTCACGCGGGCCTTTCTTGCCATCGCGGCGAACATCGCCTCGAGTTCGGCCTGATCGTGGGGATAGAAGAGCGGGATGTGCACCTCGGCCCGGCCCTGCCGCTTGAGGTCGATCGGCAAGAGATCGGGCCGGCTCGTGAGCAGCATCCAGACGATCTTCCCGCGGTAGCGGGTGTCGCCCATCTGCCGGGCGATCATCGAAAAGACGCGGCCGCTCGTCCCCGAGTCGCCGCTGCTCTCGCGGTTCCCCAGGGCTGCGTCGGCCTCGTCCACCACGACCACCACCGGCCCCAGGCTCCGCAGCACGCCCAACGCATGCTCGAGATTGCCTTCCGTCTCACCCACGTACTTGCTGCGGAAGTTCTTGAGGACCGCACAGGGGATGCCGACCGTGCCCGCGTAGCATTCGGAAATGAAACTCTTGCCGGTGCCCACCGGGCCGCAGATGAGATAGCCCATCGGGGCGCTCTCGAGTTGACCGCGGCGGATGGCCCGGGCGTCGGATTCAAGGCGGTGCTTGGCGGCCTCGTGACCGGCGACCGCGTCGAGCGTGAGCCGCGGCTCGATGAACTCGACGAGGCCGTGGCAGCTCCGCTCGATGAGGTCCTTCTTTCGTGCCGCAAACTCCGGTCCGTCGGGAGACGTACCGTCGCGGCCGGCCAGGGTGATCACGCTCCGCAGGCTTTCGAGCGTGAGACCGCCCGAGATCGCCGCCATCCGCCGGACGGCGGCCGCATGCTCGGCCGAGACGCCCGCCGCCGCGGCGGTCGCCACGGCAAACCGCTCCCGCTGGGCGAGGTCCGGCATCGGCACGTCGATCGCCACGACCGAACTGCTGGTCACCAGCCGGGGATGCACCTCGGCCAGCGTGTCGACCAGGAGCACCACAGCCACGTTCACGCGGCGCAGCAACGGATTGGTGGCCCAGCCGAGGATCCGCACTAATCGTGCCGCGGCCGATCGGGCCCCCGACTCACCGGCCGGGACGAGATACTGGGCATAGTCGAGCAACACGGCGATCCGCTTCCGCTGCTCCGGCGGATCGATCAGGTTTCGCTCGAGGATCGCGTCGATGGCGCCGATCGCCGCATCGGGATCCCGCGGCCAGTTGGCGGCGTTGCCCAGCCGCTCGGTCAGCCACTGCGCCATCGTCCGCAGCCGGTTTGGATCCGGCCCGGCCAGCGGCCTCAGGCCCCGACCGACGTCGTAGGTGAGCACGATGTCCCAGCGGCCGAAGAGTTCCCGAGACAGAAAATCGGGCACCGTGCCCCAGGCATCGACTGGATCGGGCCGATCGCCGCCCACCGGAGGCGCGACGGGCACAAGATCCCGGACGTTGCCGGACAGAAGGAACACGCAGCTCGTGCCGGAGAGGTAGGCGTCGCCCACCCGCTCGGCCCAAGCAGGGCACCAGGCTGGTAGCGCCGAGGAACTCCCCGCGGCAGCACCGGGCACCTTGCCCAATTCAGCAGAGGGAGCAACCGCGGCGTCATCCGGCCGAGCGGACGGCTTTCCCACGGGGGATTCTGTCTGGGGCGAAGAGGGATTCACGCAGCGACCTCGGCGCGACGATTGGCTCGACGAACGAATTCCGGAAACGGCACTCAGCCGGCGGTCTGCTCGATCTTCTGCGAGCCCAACTCCTTGTCGTCAGCCTTCACGCCGGCCGTCTCGGGCGTCACCATCCCCATCTCGATCTCAAACTGACGCAGGGCGTCGTCGGCCATCGCCTGCTCGACCGCCTCTTCCCGCTTGATCTCCTCGAGGCCCTGGCCCGAGAGATCGGCGGCCACCCGCACCTTCGCCCGATTGAGGCCGATCTTGTCCTGGATCACGTCCTCGATCTGGCCGAAGTCGGTTGTGATGTCGAAGTTGAAGTCCTTGGCGAGCTTGGCAAACTCCGCCTCGGCCCGCGAGAGCTTCAACTCGGCGTCGTACTTCTGGATGCGGTTCTTGAGATCAGCAAGCTTCTTGGTGGCGTGCTTCACCTTCGTGACGTTGTTGTTGTAGGCCGTCTCGTGGAGCTTGAGCTGTTCCTCGTTCTCCGCCATCTCCTTCTTCGCCTTCTGGAGTTCCAGGGCGAACTTCGCGGCCGTGTCGCGTTCACCAGCCTTCAGGTACGCCTTCACCCGCGCCTCGAGCGAGGCGACGTGCTGCCGGTCGTTATTGACCTGGCGGGCCACCCGTTCGACGAGGGCCCGATATTGCTCGAGCCCCTCACGGCCTTCCTTCATCTGATCGACCGCCTTGTCGTATTCGTACTGCAACTGGGCGATCGGATCGGCCGTCCAGAAGAAGTTGGCGATCTTGTTTACCTGAGCGGCGAGGGCATTCCAGAGCTTTCCCAGGATCATGTGCGAACACTCCGCGGAAGAAGAGAGAAAACAGGCGGAAAGGACGAGAAAGGGGTGACTGACGGGACTCGAACCCGCGACCCTCGGTACCACAAACCGATGCTCTAACCAACTGAGCTACAGCCACCGCAGCAAGTCAGCCGGGAGTATAGCAGAGCGGCGGCGGCCCCCAACTCACCTGGGGCCACCGCGGCTGCCGCTCAGCTGCCGAGTTTTCCGGCCACGTCGCGGACCATCTCCCGAAACGCTTCGGGCACGGCCTCCCAGTCGGCATCGGTATCGAGCGAGCCGGCATGCACCTCCCGGCCCGTCGGATCCTTGACCCGCACCATCCGGCGACCGTCGGTCTCCCGGATCTCCACCGTGCCCCGGTCGTTCGACTCGGCCACGGCCCGCTGGGTGTGGTGCGTCTGCCAATGGCCGCCCTGCCCCGCCGGCCCGCGCGGCTGAGCTCCAGCGTGCCCCGCAGCCTGCCCGGCCGCGTGCGCCCGACCGCCCGCCTCGGCCCGAGCATGAGCCTGCGCTCGGCCGCCGGCCGCCATGGCAATGGCCGTGGCCTCGGGATCCCCGAGGGTCACGGCGATCGCTTGTTCTTGGGCGGCGCGAATCACGGTCAGGTTCGCCTGCTTGCCCTTGCCAGCGGCCTTGGCCAAGGCTGCGAGTTGCTCTGGACTGCAGAGAATCTGATCGTCGAACTTCCGCAAAATGTCAAACCGTTGAATGCCCGCCGCGGCAGCCGCTCCCGCGGGATCGAGCTGTTCCACGATCAGGCCCATGCCATCGGGGAGATTCAGCTGGGCCTGCAACTGCGGCGCCACCGGTCCGGTCATGATCCCGAACGCCGGCTGGTTGTGACCGGCGTGCGGCATTCCGACCATCGGCGGCATCATCGGCATGCCGGGCATTCCAGGCATCGGCACATTCATCATGGGTGGCCCCCCCTGCATCACCGGCATCGCGAACGGCTGGTGGTGCTGACCTCCCGGCGGCATCGCATGCATTCGGGGTCTGGGCATCGGCGACTCATGAGATTCGTCCCCGAAACAGACCGATAGTGTCAGGGGCAGGCAGCAGCAGCCGACCAGCAGAGATTGGAGCGGCAATCGGCAGAGTCGATATGTCATGGCAGGTTCTCCGGGAAAGACGACGCCCACACGCATTATTGCCTGGCGACCGACCAGCGGTCCTGCGGGAAGGAATTTCCCCCGAGGTCAGTCCCCGCCCCGCAGTCGACACGCTTACTCCCGGGCCCGCGAGTCGATCAGGATCGTCACCGGCCCGTCGTTGACGAGGCTCACCTGCATGTCGGCGGCGAACACGCCCCGCTCGGGTCGGCGGCCGATCTCCCGCTCCAGGTCGCCCAAAAACGCCTCGTAGAGCGGAATCGCCTCGTCAGGCCGGGCCGCCCGGGTGAAGCCGGGTCGGTTACCCTTCGCCGTCGCGGCATGGAGGGTGAACTGGCTGACGACAAGCGTCTCGCCGGCGATCTCGCGCAGGCTCAGGTTCATCTTCCCCGCGTCGTCGGCGAAGATCCTGAGCGCGGCCAATTTGCCCGCCAGCCAACTGCCGTCCGCCGGCGTGTCACCGGTCTCGACACCAACGAGCACCATGAGTCCGCGACCGATCCGGCCGACCTCCTGGCCGGAGATGCTCACCGCCGCCTCACTGACCCGCTGCACGACCACTCGCATGATCGAGGAGTGTAGCGCCTACTCCTCTGATCTGCTGCACCGGCTCGGGGGCGGCAAAAGTCGCGTCGCGGGCGAAGATACGCCCCAGTTGCTCCGCGGGCGTTCGCCGACCCGCTCGCCTCCCTTCCCAGATTGCCGGCTCGTCACATCGGCAACCTCCGTCCCAATCGCGGCCCAAATCG
>CAMDDJ010000014.1 GCA_945891385.1 Candidatus Kuenenia stuttgartensis
TCGCGTCGCGGGCGAAGATACGCCCAATTGCTCCGCGAGCATTCGCCGACCCCCTCGCCTCGCGTCGGACGTGGCATCACCGGCTCGGGGGCGGCAAAAGTCGCGTCGCGGGCGAAGATACGCCCCGATGCTCCGCGAGCGTTCGCCGACCCCCGAGCCTCGTCCTGGTGGCTCTGGCCTTGGACTGCTCGATGGAGCCAGGCTTGCCGCTACAATCCGCGGCCACACCCCCGAAGAGGATCTCATGCCGGCCACCGCGATCAGCCCGACCCGTGCCGAAGACTATCCCGAGTGGTACCAGCAGGTCGTCAAGGCGGCCGACCTCGCCGAGCAGTCGGCGGTCCGCGGCTGCATGGTGATCAAGCCCCACGGCTATGCCATCTGGGAGCGGATGCAGGGCATCCTCGACGGGATGTTCAAGGCCACGGGCCACGTCAACGCCTACTTTCCGCTCTTCATTCCGCTCTCCTACCTCGAGCAGGAGGCGAAGCACGTCGAGGGCTTCGCCAAGGAGTGTGCCGTCGTCACCCACCACCGGCTGGAACTCGGCCCCGACGGCAAGTTGATCCCGACCGGCAAACTCGAGGAGCCGCTCGTCGTGCGGCCCACGAGCGAGACGATCATCGGGGCCACCTACGCCAAGTGGATCCAGTCGTGGCGGGACCTCCCGGTCTTGATCAACCAGTGGGCCAACGTGGTCCGCTGGGAGATGCGGCCCCGGGTGTTTCTGCGGACGGCCGAGTTCCTCTGGCAGGAAGGGCATACGGCCCACGCCAGCCGGGAGGAGGCGGTCGAGGAGACGCTGCGGATGCTCGACGTCTATGCCACGTTCGCCGAGCGGGACCTTGCGATACCGGTGATCAAGGGGCCGAAGCCGGCCGGCGAGCGGTTTCCGGGGGCGGTCGACACCTACTCGATCGAGGCCATGATGCAGGACGGCAAGGCCCTGCAGGCGGGTACCTCCCACTTCCTCGGCCAGAACTTCGCCAAGGCCCAGAACATCAAGTTCGCCGGCGTGTCGGGGACCGAGGAATTCTGCTGGACGACCTCGTGGGGCGTCTCCACGCGGCTCATCGGTGCCGTGATCATGACTCACTCCGACGACGACGGGCTCGTGCTGCCGCCGCGGATCGCACCGCAGCACGCCGTGATCCTGCCGATCTCACGGACCGACGAGGAACGGGCCGCGGTGCTGGAGGCCTGTCGCTCGCTCGAGGCGGCATGCTCTGCGGCAAACTTCGCCGGCGGCCCGGTGCGGGTGAAGACTGACGCCCGCGACCTTCGCGGGGGTGACAAGGTCTGGCAGCACGTCAAGCAGGGCGTGCCGGTGCGGATCGAGATCGGACCGCGGGATCTGGCGGCCGGCGCGGCAAGTGTGACGCGGCGGGATCGTGGTCCGAAGGAGCGGGAGGCGATTCCCCTGGCCGAACTGCCGCAGCGGCTGCCGGGCCTGCTCGAGGAGATCCAGCGGGGGCTGTTCGACCGGGCGCTGGCCTTGCGGAAATCCCGCAGCGTGCACCTCGGGTCGGCGGCCGAGGTCACGGAGTATTTCGGCCGTGACGATGCCGGCTTCGCCCACGTGCACGTCGCCGACGATCCGGCGATCGCAACGCTGCTCGATCCGCTCAAGGTGACTGTGCGGTGTGTCCCGATGGACGGGCCCGACGAGCCCGGCGTGTGCGTCGTGACCGGCCGCGAAGTGCCTCGGCGGAGCGTGCTGGCCCGCTCCTACTGAGCGGGCGGGCGGCGGGTCTGCCCGCCTCCCGCCGTTTGGAGCCTGCTCATCAGCGGCCGACTGGAACCCCGGGATGGCCTCAGACCTTGACCCGTTCCAGGTAGTCCCCGGTGCGGGTGTCGACCTTGACGGTCTCGCCCTGCTCGATGAATGCCGGCACCATGATCTCGGCCCCGGTCTCGAGCTTGACGGGCTTCGTGAGGTTCGTGGCCGTGTTGCCCCGGACGGCGGGCTCGGCGTATTCGACGAGCAGAACCATGTGCTGGGGCGGCTCCATGGAGATCGGATTGCCGTTGTAGAGCAGCATCGAGCAGACGGTGCCTTCCTTGATCCACTTCCAGGAGTCGTCCACCTGTTCCTTCGACAACTCGTATTGCTCGTAACTCTCCTGGTCCATGAATACGAACGCCTCGCCCTGCTTGTAGAGGAACTGGGCGTCGATCGTGGTGATGTCGGCGGCATCGAGCGAGTCGCCACTCTTGTAGGTGCGGTCGAGGACCGTGTTCCGCAGCAGGTTCCGCAGCTTGCACTTGTAGAGCGCCTGCCCCTTGCCAGGCTTCACGAAATTGCACTCGATCATGATGTAGGGATCGCCGTCGATCTGAACCTTGAGGCCCTTCTTGAATTCGCTGGTGTTGTAGGCGGGCACGGGGAACTCCTTGGGGATATGACGGCGAGGCCCCGGAGGCCGGGGCGGTCTTTGGCGAACCGCGGCGACGGGCCGTATGCTCGGGGAAGCCGGGTCGTGGAAAGCCCCCAAAGGTTGGTCATGTGGGCCGCGGCTGTCAACGCCGTGATCCCAGAGCCGGTTTCCGCCAGTCTCTCCCGGAGCGATCCATCGTGACGCCGCCCTCCGTGCTCCTCCCGCCTTCCGTCGTCGCTGCCGATCGCGGAGCCGGCGCGGCCTGGCGGAGGGAACTGGCGGAGGCGTTCCGCGATCCGGCCGAGCTCTGCCGGTTTCTCGGGCTCGAGTGGACGGTCGCCGAGGAGGCGGAGCGGTCGCTGGCGGGGTTTCCCTTCCTCGTGCCCCGGGGCTTCGCTGCCCGGATGCGCCGCGGCGATCCCGCCGATCCGCTCCTGCGGCAGGTGCTGCCGGTTGCGGCAGAGATCGAGGGCGTGGCGGGCTTCACGGCCGATCCACTTGATGAAGGCCGCTTTCAGGCAGGGCCTGGGCTCGTGCAGAAATACGCCGGGCGGGCGCTGCTGCTCGTCACCGGCGGCTGTGCGGTCAATTGCCGGTACTGCTTCCGTCGCGACTTTCCCTACGCCGAGCGGGGCGTGAGTCGGCGCGGGATCGACCAGGCGCTGGCCGCGATCGAGGCCGATCCCTCGCTGACAGAAGTGATCCTGTCCGGTGGTGATCCGCTGCTCGCCGACGACTCGATGTTGGAAACGATCGTTGCGCGGCTCGACGCCGTGCCGCATCTGCGGCGACTCCGGATTCACTCGCGGCTGCCGGTCGTGCTGCCGAGCCGGGTCGACCGGTCGCTGCTCGGAGTGCTCGCGTCGACGCGGCTGGCCAAAACCGTCGTCATTCATGCCAACCATCCGGCCGAGCTCGACGGTTCCGTCGCCGAGGCGATCGAGAGATTGGGTTCCCTGCCGGCGATCCTCCTCTTGAACCAGGCCGTCCTGCTTCGGGGCGTGAACGACTGCGGCGAGGTCTTGCGGTCGCTCTCCGAGCGGCTGATCGAGATCGGCGTGATGCCGTACTACCTCCACCTGCTCGACCGCGTCCGCGGAGCCGCCCACTTCGAGGTGCCCGAGGCCGAGGCGGTGGCGTTGCACCGGCACGTCCGGGAATCTCTCCCAGGCTACGCAGTGCCCCGGCTCGTCCGGGAAGTCCCCGGGGAGCGTTCCAAAACCTGGGTCGGCTGAAACCTGCGGCCCTCGGGCGGGGTATACAGAGCAAGGAACGACCGCGTTCGATCGACATGCCATTCCGGAGCTCCGCCATGCCGCTGTCTCGCCCTGCCTTCCTCGTCCTGCTTGCTGCTTGTGCCGCGTTCGCCGCGGCCCGGTCCACCAACGCAGAGCCGCTCGACCTCGCGAGGGTGCCGGCTGCCGCCGTCTGGTTGATGCATGCCGACATGGACGCCGCCCGGGAATCGACCGTCATGCAGCGGATGTACGAGCGTGTCGTGCGGAAGCATCCCGAGGTCGAGAACATGATGGGGATGGCTACCGGGCTCTCGGGCATGGATCCGCGGAAGGACCTCCACGACGTGACGGTCTACGGGCTCGACACCGACAAGAAAAACGCGGTCATGGTCGTCCACGCCGACGCCAATCGCGCGTTCCTGGAGAAGATGGTCGAGAAGGCCCGCGATCACGAGACAATGAAGCATCGTGGCTACGTGCTGCATGCCTGGACGCACAAGGGCTGGAAGGGGCACAAAGGCGAGAAGGTTGTGGCCGCCTTCTTCAAGGACAACCTGATGGTTTTCGCCCGCACCGCCGGCCAGGTGGAGCAGGCGCTCGATGTGCTCGCCGGCGAGGCCCCGGCGGCGGGCAAGGAGAGCCCGTTGGCGGGCCGCACTCGCCCCGGATCGATCCTCGTGGCCCGTGCCTCCAAGGTCGATCCCGATACGAAGTGCCCCGTGCTCCGGCAGGGCGAGGGCTTCAGGGTGGCAATGGGTGAGAGCGACGGCGAGTCGTTCTACCGGGCCCGGCTCGACATGGAATCGGACGCGGCGGCCGGGCTGGCCGAAGACGCGGCGGAGGGACTTGCGGCCACCGTCGCGCTCGGGCTGGGCAAGGAGAAGGGCGTGATGAAGCTCGTCGAGGGCCTGGAGACGACGACCCGCGGCAAGACCTGTCTGATCGCCTGGGACGCCCGGGCCGACGACGTCTGGGAGATGGCGGATGCGCTGGCCGAGAAGATCGAGGCCAAGATGGCCGCCAAGCGGAAGGCTGGCTGCGGCTGCGGCGCGTGTCGCTGTGCCGCGTGCGACGGCCAGACCTGCGGCAAGAAGGGCTGCAAGGACTGCGGCAAGGACGGCTGCTCGGCCTGCGAGTCTGGCACGTGCCCGCTCGAGCGGGATGCGGCTGCCGGGACGGAGTCCGAGGCTCGGCGGCCGTTCGAGGATGATGAGTTCTGATTCACCCCGGGAAATCCGTCCGGGGCCCGCCCCTCGGAGGCGGGCGAAGGATCTGGGGGCTGAGTGTGGTCGAAACGTCTGGACAGCACGATGCGACACTCGCGCACCAGGCGGCGGCTGGATGCGAGGAGAGTTTCGCCAGGCTCGCGCGGCGGCATCAGGCGGGCGTGAGGCACTATGTGCATCGGCTGGCGCGGAGGACGGGGCAGGGCGATGCCGACGACGTGGTGCAGGAGGCGTTTCTCAAGGCCTGGCAACAGATTGGCGAGTATGACCGCCACTGGGCCTTCTCGACCTGGTTGTTCACGATCGCCCGCCGGGCCTGGCTGAATCAGGAACGCGGGCGGCAGCGGCGGCGACATCGGGAGACGGTCGCGGCGGCCGTGAGGCTGAGCGTGGGAGAAGTCGGACCGCCTGCCGCCCTGATCGCCACCGAGCAGGCTTCGCTCCTCTGGGACGTGGCGGCGGCCCGGCTCTCCGAGCGGGAGTTCACGGCCACCTGGCTTCGCTACGTGGAGGACAAGCCCGTGGCGGAAATCGCGGTCGTGTTGGGGAAGCCAGTGGCGACCGTCAAGGTGATTCTGTTTCGGGCTCGGCAGCGGCTCGAGCCGTTGATGAGGGATCTGGCAGCGTGGAGTGAATGACGATGTGGCGAAGCGGTGATGGTGATCCGACCAGCGACGTCGAGTTCACCGCGTTGGCGGCATGCCTGGCGGAAGAGGCGGCCTGGGAGCGGCCGGCTTTCTCGTCGGGCTTCCAGGCCGCGCTCATGCACCGAGTAAGGGCCGAGGTGCCGGCCGGGGCCCGGCGACGGCAGCCACGCGGGCTGCGGTCGCCGCCAGTCGCCGCATCCTGCGGCGGCAGACGCGTTTCGCAGTCGGCTTGTGGCGTTGCGCTGGTGATTGGCAGCGGTGTGGCGTTGGTGCTCGCCATCGGATTCCCGCCGGGGCAGGTCCGGCGCGGCGGAATCGAATCGGTGGCAGCTGGTCGCCTCCTCGAAAATCCTCTTCCGCTGGAGTTCAGCGGAGCGGAGGAAACCAGCCTGATCGAGCAACTGCCGCTGTTCGATGACATCGACCGCGAGGTTCGCTCCGGGGTCGTGATGGTGGCCTCGTCGCTTCTGGACCTCCCCGCCTGGCGGGATGTCGCCGACTTCGATCCCGGCGGTTTTCTGGGGGCCGATCCGCCCCCCTGACGGTCCGCGATCGGAGATTCGCTCGCCAGAACGTCGGAGGACTGCTCGCCCGATCATCCACGCCTATCCTTCTGGGGTAGACTCGACCTGCAGGGTCTCGAGCGGGTTCGAGGTCTGCGGAGGAGTCGGCGGCAGATGGCAGTGCGGTTGCCAGGAGCATGGACGGTCGCGGCCGTGGCGGTGGTGGTCGGCAGCCTCGTCGGGGCAGCAGGCTCCGCGCTCAAGGCGATGTTGATTCCCTGGCAGGTCGGAGATGTGGTGCCGGCGGACGGCCCGGTTGCTCCTGACGCGCCACGGGTCGAGGTGGCAGAGACGACCCACGCCTTTGGGACGGTCGGCACAGGTGAGACGGGCAGCCACCGGTTTGAGGTGCGGAACGTCGGCCTGGGCCCGCTTACGCTTCGCAAGGGAAGTTCGAGTTGCAGCTGCACCGTCAGCGACTTCGACCAGGAGGCTGGCGAAGGCGGGGAGCCAAAGCGAGAGGTGCCGCCCGAAGGCAGTACCTTTGTCACGGTGCAGTGGAAGGGCAAGCCGCCGGGTGGGCCCTTTCGGCAGCAGGTCACGGTCCTGACCGACGACCCGCGGCGGCCCGAGATCGTCTTCGTGGTCGAAGGCACGGTGTTGCCGAGTTGGAAGGCCGTCCCGCCGACGATCGCGCTGCCACGGCTGACGGCCTCGGCGAGCGAGCGGGCTGCCACGACGATCTTCACGTACGGCGAAGAGGCCCCGGTCGTCGAGTCGCTGGCGATCGACCACCCCCAGGCCTCCCAGTTCTTCTCCCTTTCCTCGGCCCCCTTGTCCCCCGAAGACCTGGCGTCCGAGCCGGCTGCGACGGGCGGATTTCGCATCGACGTCACCGTTCATCCTGGGCTTCCACTGGGAGCGGTGAAGCAGGTCCTTACGGCACGGTTTCGGATGCCGGAACCCGTCACCGCGGAACTGCTGTTCGAAGGAAGTGTCGGGGGTGATCTTGTGCTGGCCGGGCAAGGATGGGATTCCTCGCGGCAGGCTCTTCGGCTGGGAACCGTTTCCGGCCGCACGGGGCTGAAGACCACGCTGTTTCTGACCGCCAAGGGACCGCACCGGGAGGCCGTGCGGCCGCGGGTGGTCGAGACGGTGCCTGACACGCTCGAGGTCACCGTGGGTGAAGCCAAGCCGATCGGTTCGGGCGGCGTCGTGCGAATCCCGCTCGAGATCGTGATTCCCGCCGGCAGCCGGCCCGTCAACCACATCTGTTCGGAGCAGGCACCGGCCGGCCGGATCGTGCTCGCCACCGGCCATCCTGACACGCCGACGCTCTCGATCCCCGTCTGCGTGGTCATCGGCCCCTGAAATCCTTCATCCTTCGCGGAGCATCGCATGGTGATGGTTCTCACCCGGTCTGTCTTCTTTGGCTTTGCCGCACTGTCGGTCACGGCGGCCGTCTTGGCCGGCGGGCCCGAGCGGGGGGCGGGCATGGACGACGGCATCGTCGCGACGTTTCGCGAGCGGAACGGGGCGGTGTTCGCCGACTGGCCCACGCCTCAGGCGCTCCTGGTGCTGACCGGTGAACTCGACGGCTACATCGAACCGTGCGGCTGCACCGGGAAGGAGAACCAGAAAGGCGGCCTCAGCCGGCGGCAGAATTTTCTCCGGGCGGTGCGTGATGCCGGTTGGGAGGCCGTGCCGGTCGATCTCGGCGGACAGGTGAAGCGGTTTGGCCGGCAGACCGAGCAGAAGTTCCAGTCGATCGTGGACGGCCTACGGGGCATGCGATACGCCGCGGTGGGCTTCGGCCCCGGGGACCTGCGGCTGCCGGCCGAGGAGCTCGTGGCGGCGGTGGCCCCGATCGGAGACGAGCCGACGCCCTATCTGAGCGCGAATGTCGGCCTCCTGGGTCTCGACGCCAACATCACGCCCCGATTCAGAGTGGTCGAGGCCGGCGGGCTGAAGATCGGAATCACCGCGGTCCTTGGCGACGAAGAGGCCTCCCGGGTCCGCAACGACGACGTCGAGGTGCTGCCCGCGGCTGAAGCCATCGCGGCCGTGGCACCTCAGTTGACGGCTGCGGGCTGTGACCATCAGGTGCTCCTTGCCTGGGCGACCCCCGAGGAGACGAAGCGACTCGCCGCCGCCTTTCCTCAATTCGACATCGTCGTGACGGCTGGCGGTGCCGATGAGCCTCCCTTCGAGCTCCCGCAACTCCCCGGTGGCGGCCGGCTCGTCGAACTTGGCCACAAAGGCATGTATGCGGTGGCGATCGGGTTCTTCCCCGACGCAGCGAGGCCGATCCGCTCTCAGCGGGTGCCGCTCGACGCCCGCTGGGGCGAGGCAGACGACATGATCGCCATCCTGGCCACCTACCAGCAGAAACTGGAGACGCTCGGCCTGGAGGGCCTGGGACTCGTGCCGATCCGCCATCCGAGCGGCCGGCGATTTGCCGGCAGCGCGGCCTGCGCCGAGTGCCATGCCGACGCCTTCGAGGTCTGGGAGAGTTCCGGGCATGCGACGGCGCTCACGACGCTGGAAGAGGCCGTCCCCCGTCGCGACGGCGATCCGGAGTGCCTGTCCTGCCACGTCGTCGGCTGGGCTCCTCAGCGGTTCGAGCCTTTCGAGGGCGGCTTCATGGGGATGGACAAGACGCCGCAATTGGCCCATCAGGGCTGCGAGAACTGCCACGGTCCGGCCGCCGCCCATACGGCCGTCGAACGCGGCGACGTGCGGGCCAGCACGGCCGAACGCGATCGGCTTCGGTCCGAACTCGTGCTCTCCCTCGACACTCCGGCCGACCGGGAGAAGGTGGTCAACAACTGCCTCGAGTGCCACGACCTCGACAACAGCCCACACTTCGACTTCGACGAATACTGGCCCGTGGTCGAGCACTGACTTCACGGATTCGTGGCCATCCATGGCCCACGAAGCCTCGCCGGGCCTCCGCCCGGCCGGCCGCCCTCCTGGCGACCGATGGCGTGTGGTCGCTATGGGGTGACGGCCTTGTCTTGACGGATGTTCGTCGAGGCGGGGCGACGCGGATGGCACGCTGCGCGAGGCTTTGCCTCGCTGCGTGCCGAGAGTCGGGAAGTCGACTCGGCTTCAGGTACTTCATGACGGTTGTTGGGTCGGGGTTGCCCGTGCCCTGTCGCCGGCCTAGGAAACCAGCGGAGCCATGGATGGCAGAGCGCAGTTTCCTCGGAATGAGCGAAGCCCAGGATGGGCGCAGCGAATGCCCGGCGGCAGGGCACGGGCAATCCCGACCTTCCAGTTGACGTCGCCTTGGTGCCCTTCGACCTGGCGGCGTTCCGCCTTACTCCAGTTGGGCGAGGGCTTCGTCGGGGATGCTGAAGTTGGCGGCCACGCTCTGGACGTCGTCATGGTCGTCGAGCCGCTCCATCAGGGTCAGCACGCGGCGGGCCGTGTCGACGTCGTCCACCTCGACGGTGCTGGTCGGGATCCGGGTCATCTCGCTCGACTCAGGCTCGAGGCCGGCGGCCTTCAGGGCGTCGATCACGTCGGTCATCGTCGCGGGGTCGCACATGATCTCCCAGCGATCGTCAACAGCCTTGACGTCTTCGGCGCCCGCTTCGAGCGCCACCTCCATGATCCGATCTTCGTCGCAGGCCGCCTGGGGCAGCCGCACGAGCCCCTTCCGCTCGAAGAGATACGCGACACAGCCCGTGCCGCCGAGCTTGCCGTCGCACAACTCGAAGATCTTGCGGATTTCGGGTGCCGTGCGGTTCTTGTTGTCGGTCAGGATCTCACACATCACGGCCACGCCGCCGGCGGCGTAGCCCTCGTACATCGATTCCTCGAGGTTGCCCCCTTTGAGCTCACCCGTGCCGGTCTTGATCGCCCGCTGGATGTTGTCCTTGGGCATGCTGACGGCCTTGGCGGCATCGATCGCGTAGCGGAGCCGGAGATTCGCGTCGGGATCGGGTCCGCCATGCTTCGCGGCCACGATGATCGCCTTGGCGAGTTTGCTCCACAGCTTGCCCCGCTTCGCGTCGACCACGGCCTTCTTGCGGGCGATGTTGGCCCAGTGGGAATGACCTGCCATGACTCCTCCTCCTGTCCGCGTACCGATCGATCAGCGGGGCTTGCGCTTGCTCAGGTTCGACGAATGCTTGTCCGCGGTCGGCTTGGCCGCTGCCTTCTTCGCGGCCGGCGGCGGGCTGACCGGTTCCGGGGGGGGCGGGGCTGTCTGCGGCTTGATCGTCAGCGGCTTCACCACGAAGGGCTTGGGCCCGCTCTTGCCTTTCCCGTCGTTCTTCTTGGGGCCCGAGCCGGGGGGAGGGAGGGGCGTCTTGCCCGCAGGCCGGGCCGCCGCCTGAGGGCCAGCAGGCCTGAGTTCCTCCGCAGCGGCGCGGGCGGCGTCGGCGGCCTTCAGGCCGGCCTTGTCGGTCACCGGCGGGGGGACCGGCTCGGGGATCGATTCGCCCCGTTTCGGGAAGCGATCCTTGGCGGCTGGATTCACTGCCAGCACCACCTTCCGCACGGTGACCCCATGGAGATTCGTGAGCACGTCGAGGCCAAACTGGTGGAGCAGGGCACTGAATTCGAGCCCGGCTTTCTTGCCGATCGTCCGTTCCAAGCCCGCAACCTTTCCCGAGTCGTATTCCTGCTGGGTGATCAGCCCACAGAGCCAAAGGCCCGACAACGCTGCCTTGTCCAGCGGGATCAGGTGACCTCCGAGCGCGGTCGAAGCCACATGCTGGGTCACGAACGGAGGCACTCCATGGAGCCCTTCGAGCACCTTGAGACCGTGTGACAACGAGTGCTTCTTGGCATGCTCGAGCGAGAAACTGTAGGTGGACTCAAAGACGCCCTGCAAGGCCCGTCGCAGCGAGAGGGCTGCTCGACCAGGATCGGGCAGGTCGTGGAGGGTTTCGGCCAGTTCGGCCACCGTCGTCACCCGGACTTCGTTGAGGTCAAAATAGGCTTCCATGAGCCGCTCGAAGGCTCGTTCTGCTGCATCCACCGGTGCATTTTCCAGGCAGCAGGCGAGCAGGACCTGGTGCAGCAGCGGCCGAGAGGTGTCGGTGGTGAAAGGCTTGTAGTGGGCCTTGAGCGCCTTGTGGAGTTTGGGCATGAGTTGCCCACGCGGGGGTGTCTTCTCCACGACGGGCTTGGGCTCGGGAGCCGGCTTTTCAGGTTTGGCGACCGCTTTCGCGACCGGCTTGGGGGCCGCCTTGGTCGGCCCTTTGGCAATCGCCTTGGATGCGGGCTTCGCCGCAGGCTTCGGGTTGGCCTTGGCCGGCTTGGCGACGGGCTTCGACTTGTCGGGCGTGGAACGCTTGCGTGCAGTCATGAGTCGTCCTGGGTGGGGTCGTCGGGCTGATCGGGTGGGGCCGCGGCGGCCGGCTCGGTGTCCGCAGCAGGCAAGACGTCATCGAGAACGCGGGAGATCTCCAGCGAATGTTTCACGCCGGCGTCGAGCTCAAACCGCAGGCGGGGTGTGTAGCGGGTGTCGATCCGGTCGGCGATCCGCGACTGGAGAAAGCCGGCCGCGTTGGCCAGGCCGCGCAGGGCGAGTTGCTCCTTCGCGGAGTTGCCCATCACCGACACATGGACGAGTGCCGATCGCATGTCGGGCGCCATCTCGACCCGCGTCACGGTGACATCGCGTACCCGCGGATCGCGAACCTCCGTGAGGATGGCCATGCTGACCACCTCCCGCACCGCCTCGGCCGCCTTGAGGAGTCTGCGTGTGCTCACGAGAGAGTTCGGGCGACTTCCTCGATCCGGTAGCACTCGAGGATGTCACCCTCCTTGACATCGTTGAATCCGGCGAGCTTGATGCCGCACTCCAGGCCATCCCGCACCTCGCGGGCATCGTCCTTCTCACGCTTGAGCGACTCGATTCCGTAATCGCCCAGCACCCGACTGTCGCGGATGACACGCAGCCGCGCGTTGCGGGCGATGACGCCCGAGATCACCCGGCAGCCGGCGATCACGCCGAGCCGGCTGATGCTGAAGGTTCGCTGCACGAGCGCACGGCCCAATTCGTTCTCCCGCTTCTCCGGCGCGAGCATCCCTTCGAGCGCCTTGCGCAGATCGTCGGTGACCTGGTAGATGATGTCATACCGACGGACCTGCACGCCCCGGTCCTCGGCTGCCGAGCGCGCCCGCTCGTCGGGCACGACGTTGAACGCGATGATCACCGCGTCCGACGCATCGGCAAGCGCCACGTCGGCTTCCGTCACGCCGCCGACCGTCGCCTGAAGCACGCGGATCTTCACCTCCGGATGGTCGAGTTTCTGGAGTTCCTTGAGGATCGCCTCGATGGAACCCCGGACGTCGGCTCTCAGGATGAGGTTGAGGGTGGGCGCCTTCTGGGTGCCGAGGCGGTCGGCGAGGTTTTCGAGCGTGACGTGCACCGGCGCGCTGACAAGGGTGCTGTGGCGACGGAGGTCACTTCGCTTGGCCGCGACCTCGCGGGCCATCGCGATCGAATCGACCACCTGAAATCGCTCGCCTGCCCCAGGCGCCACGTCGAGGCCTGTCACGAAGACGGCGGTCGAGGGCCCAGCCTCCGTCATCTTCCGCCGATTGAGCGTGTTCATCATCGCCTTGACGTTGCCTGCAGCCTCGCCGCAGACGATCGCATCGCCGACACGGAGCGTGCCCTTCTGCACCATCAGGCATGCGACGACACCACGGCCCTCGTGAATCGAGGCATCGAGGCAGACGCCGGCTGACAACCGATCGGGATTGGCCCGTAGGTCGTGGAGTTCGGCGATCGTCAGCAGCATGTCGAGCAGAGAGTCCACTCCCTCACCCGTCACGGCACTTGTTTTGACCACTTCGGTCTCACCGCCCCACTCGGTCGGGAGCAGTTCGTTGGCCGCCAACTGTTGGTAGACCTTCTGCACGTCGGCGCCCGGCAGGTCGATCTTGTTGATGCAGGCCACGATCGGCACGCCGGCGGCCCGGGCGTGACTGATCGCTTCTTCGGTCTGGGGCATGATGCCGTCGTCCGCGGCCACGACGATTACCGCGCAGTCGGTCACGTTCGCACCACGGGCCCGCATCTGGGTGAATGCCTCGTGACCTGGCGTGTCGACGAAGGTGATCGGGTGGTCGTTGCGATTGATCGTGTAGGCGCGGATGTGCTGGGTGATGCCGCCGCTCTCTCGAGCAGCCACATCGATGCCCAGAATCTTGTCGAGCAGCGACGTCTTGCCGTGATCGACATGTCCGAGGAAGGTCACCACCGGCGCCCGCGGCTCCCGCAGGCCGGGGTCTTCGTCGACCGCGTCGAATCCGGCGAGGAGCTCCTTCTCGAGATCCTCGGCCGTCTTGATGTCGAGCTGAACACCGAGTTCGGCGGCTAGCAGTTCGACGGTGTCTCGGTCGAGCATCGAGCTCATGTTGGGCATCGTTTCGAGGCCAAACGTCAGGAGCTTCTTGAGCACTTCACTGGCCCCGAGACCGATCGCCTCGGAGAATGCGCGCACGGTGCAGGGAACCTGGATCGAAGCGTTGGTCTTTCGGGGAGCCGCGGTCGAAACGCCTGAACTCTTTCTCGGGAGCCGCCGCCGCCGCCGCATCCCGCTCTCGTCGTCTTCGCCGCCCCGACGATCGGGGAGTTTCTTGCGATGAAGCTGCCGGAGCTCACGCCCACCCAGCAGGTCGTCTCCACCAGCGCCGGGCTTGGCGGGAGTCCGCCGAGGTCGCACGCCAGGCTGCAGCGGGGGCGGAGCGGGGGGCGCTCCGGCGCCTCGCAGGAGCCCCGCAGCCTTTGCCTTGCTTCCCTCGACGGCCTGCCGCTGTTCGGCCTTCCGCATGTGGTCGGCCAGAGGCTTGGCGCCGCCGGCTTTCGCGCTTCGGATGGCGTCGAGGGGCAGCTTCACGTCCGGCTTCTGGGCCACCGGCTCCTGCGAACTACGAGCGGGCGGCGGTGCGGCTCGGCCAGCAGCCGGCAGGGGTGCCAATTTGAAGGCCGGCCGGGGCATTGGCTTGCCTTCGCTGCGGCCTGAACCCGGCCGCGGCTTACTCTCGGCCGGCTTTGGTGGAATTTCCGGCGGCTTGCCCTTCGAGACGCCAGCCGGCGCGATGTAGTCCTCCCGCTTGACGGGAGCTGGAGGGGCCGCGGGCCGCACGGGTGCCGCCGCCGGCCGCACGGGCGCCGCTGCGGGCCGCACCGGTGCCGCTGCAGGCCGCACGGGTGCCGCCGCGGGCCGTTCGACCGGCCGCGACTTGCTCGAGATGAATTCCTTGAGCTTGGAGACTTCCTCGTCAGTCAGGCTCGCCAGCGCCGAGCCCTTGTCTTGGATGCCGGCGCGGTTGCACAACTCGACCAGCTCCTTGCTGTCGAGCTTGAGTTCCTTTGCCAGCGTGTAGATCCGAACTGCCACTCGCGCCTCTCTCCACCGGCTGCCGCCGGTTGCTCGTCACCGCCTCGTTCCCTTCGACTCCGAACTCCGCCATGCCGCACGTTCCGACCATCACGACGACTCGCCGGAAGCGTCGGACACCCCATCGGGAGCCTCTGCCTCGCCCTCCGAGCCACCGCCAGCCAGGGCCGCCTCGGTCGGCTGAGCCGCTGCTTCGGCCGCGTCTGCGGCTTCGGCATCGGCGGTAGCCTTGGCGATCCGTTCCTGCTCTCGCTGCTTCCGCCGCTCGTCGGCGGCGGCAACCTCGGCCAACTGGGCCCGCTGCTCAGCTTCCTCAACGATTGCATCGACCTGCTCTGCGGACAAGCCGCCCATTTCCATCAGGTCGTCGGGCTCGATCACAGACAAGTCGTCGTAGGAAAGGAATCCCTCGCCGACCAGCCTTTCCGCGAGCGAATCGTCGATGCCGGCGATCGAGGCGAAGCCCGCCGTGGCCCGCTCAATCTGCTGGTCGAGTTCTTCCTGGGTCATGATTTCGATGTCCCAGCCACAGAGCTTGCTGGCCAGCCGCACATTCTGTCCGCGGCGGCCGATGGCCAGGGAGAGTTGATCTTCACGCACCAACACGATTCCGCGGCCGAGCATCTGGCAGAGGATGACCTCGTCGACCTCGGCCGGCTGCAGGGCGTTGGGCACGAGCACCTGGAGATCGTCGCTCCAGCGGACGATGTCGATTCGCTCGCCGCCAAGCTCTTCAACAATGTTTTTGATGCGGTTTCCCCGGACGCCGACGCAGGCTCCGACGCAGTCGATTCGGTTGTCGGAGCTGATCACGGCAACCTTGCTGCGGTAGCCGGGCTCGCGGGCAATGGCCCGGATCTCGATCACACCGTCGGCGATCTCGGGGATCTCCTGCTCGAACAACCGCTGGACCAACTGCGGCCGAATTCGCGACAGGATGATCTTCACCCGGCTGCCGACCTTCCGAACCTCGAAGATCGTGGCGCGAATCCGTTCGTTGGCATGGAAACTCTCGCCCGGAATCTGCTCGCTGCGGGGGAGGATCGCTTCCTGGCTCCCCAGGGCCACCGTGGCCGTGGCACCCTCGAACCGGGTCACGACGCCGGAAACCATGTGCCCGACCTGCTCTTCGAACTCGTCGTGGATGGCGTCGCGCTCGGCCTCGCGGATCTTCTGGATGATCACCTGCTTGGCGGTCTGGGCGCCGATCCGGCCAGCCAGTTCGGCCGATTCAATCGGTTGACCGTCATGCGATCCTGAGATGGACCCGTCGGTCCGATTGATCGCAATGACGATCTCGGAGGTTTCGCCGTACTGCCGAGCCAGGGCCGTGACCAAGGCCGCCTCGATGGCCTGGAACACGATCTCCTTGTCGATATTTTTGTCGCGGTGGATCGCGTCAACGATCCGGAGAATTTCTTCAGGCTTCATAACGGTCTCAGCAGCCCCTTCGCGATATGACGCCGCCGGCACGGCCGACGCCATAACACGACATGGGCGCCGAGACGTTTCCGAGCTGAGTGGGACGATCATCCGATGGATCGATGCCCGTCAGCTGCCCGGGAACGCCTGGAAGCGAATCCGCGAACCAGCAGTCTTCCTCGCGAGGAACAACCCGCAGAGACTAGGCCACGGGCCTGCCACTGTCAAGCAGCCGCCGGTTCGGCCCGCCAGCCGCGGAACGCGAGTCCCCCCGCCTGTCCTTGGGGTGTGACGGCTGCCGAGACAAAACACTGGCCCGCCGGAGTTCCCGGCTGCGCAGCTCGGATCGGGCAGGTTTCGTCGACCGTCTCGTAGTTGAGGAGGGGGAAGAGCTCGCCCCGTTCACAGGCCAGGATGCTGGCGATGCACTCGACCAGGCCGCTGCCCGCACCGAGGTTTCCAAAATGGCTCTTGGCGGCCACGACGGGAATCCGTGGCAACGCCGCCCCAAACACCTCCGCAAGCGCTGCCGCCTCTTCCCGGTCGCCAGTCACGGTGCTGAGGCCGTGGGCATGGACGTGCCCGACCGATGCGGGATCGATACCCCCAGACCTCAAGGCCGCGCCGAAGGCGTGCCGCAGAGCGGTCTGCCTCCTTCCGATGCCGCCACGATCCACGGCCGCGACGGCCGCGTGGCCCACGAGTTCGGCCCGGATTCGGGCACCACGCCGCTCGGCATGGGAAAGCTCTTCGAGGATCAGCACGGCCGCGCCCTCACCGAGAACCATGCCACGCCGCCCGCGATCAAATGGACGGCTCCACGAGGCAGGATCGTCGGCCTGGCCGTTCGGCAGCGCGACCTGTTCGGTCTGCAAGGCGTGCACCGTCTTCATCGGATGCACCCGGGTGCCAGTGGCGCCGGCCACCATGATATCGGCCATGCCACGCTGAATCGTGACGCATGCCTCGCCGACCGCGAGGTGTCCGGCAGCCTCGCGGAGCGTGAGGGAATTGCTCGGCCCCCGCAGGTCGTTGTAGATCGCGATGTGGCTGGCCGGCATGTTGGGCAGATACTTGAGCAGCCAGAGCGGGTTGAGCAGCGGCATCCCGTCGGGAGCCCAGCGATCGAAGTCGAACGCCCCGTCGGCCGCGCGGCAGGCAGCCACGCCGGCGGTGAAGTCCTCCGGAAGCGTGAGCATGTAGTCCGACCCGAACACGCAGCCGAACCGCTCGGGGGCATGAAACCCAGCCGTGTCACCCGCGTCGTGGAGAGCCCGCTGGGCGGCCGCCACCGCCATCTGGCTCTCCCGGCACATCACCTTGAGGCCCTTGCGAATGGCCTTCTTTCGCTCCCCGTCGAGGCAGCCAAACTCATCGATGGCACCGGTGAAGCAGCGTGCTTCAGCAGCATCGTGAAGCGGCAGACCGGCGGGCGAAAACAGACCGATCGGCCCCACGCCGCTGCGGCCCTCGACCAGTCCGGTCCAGAGATCCTCGGGGGTGAGGCCAAGCGGGCAGACCACGCCGATCCCGGTCACGACAACTCTTCGGTCACTCATGCAGGCATTCATCCACAAAGGCAGGAGGCCATCCACGGGCACTGTCTCGGTCGTCTGGTCATGGAATCTGGAGCGTCAGGGGCCACTGAGCCGAGGCTCGACCACCACCACCACGTCCCGTCGTTCCACGTCCGGCATCAAGGCCGCGACCACCCCATTCTGCACCGGAACCGGCCAGGGCACCAAGCCGAGTGCGACCACGAGCGAGTGGCTGGACGGCCAGCGAAATCGCTCGCCGATTCGCACGGCCGCGACCTGCGGTACCTGCGCTGCAATCGGCGGACCTCCGGCCGGGGCGGGAAGTGCAACCTGCGCCATGCGTTCGATCTGGTCGATCCGACATTTGAACACGGCATCGATCACCGAGCCGTCTCCGGAGACGAGCGGATGGAATTCGATCGAGAGCCCCTCGTCGCACGCGGCCCGCTGGGGCTGCCATCCCGGCCAGGCGACCGGCGTTGCGGCGTAATCCTGCACATACTCCTGCTTTCGACCGCCCGTCAGCACGGCCGGTAGCCCGTTGCCCGCCTGGACCGGGCCGGTGGGGAGTTCCGTGGCATCGCTGCGGCTCCGCAGGCGGGCCACCACGGCGACGGCATCTTCCCGTGGCAGGATCCAGGCCTGCACGCCTGGAGTGGCGGTGGGAATCGGCTGCAGAGCCGGCCGCGCCTCCGCTCGCCAGGCCGGGCCGTCGAGTCCCAACACCCTGACACTGAACCGATGGGGCTTGTCGGCCTCGGCCACGAACCTGTCGACGATGTCGGCGACCCGCGCCTGCATCTCGGGCGTGTGGAAGCAGGCGAGTGTGCCGTCGGCCGCCGAGAGCGACGCAGGGTTCGCTCCGTGCCAGGCTGGATAGCCGGTCTCTTGCAAGATCCAATCGACCACGTGCTTCTCGCTCTCCGGTCCCACCGTCTCCACGAACGGGCCGAGGTCGTAGGTCTTCCAGACCTGGCCGACGTCGGCAGGAATCTGACCGCCTGCCGAGGCTGCTGCCAGTGCCGCCAGGCATGTGGCGATCGATGCCAGGCCGCGGCTCAACGTGCCGCAGCGACCGGCGAGCAACGCATGACGCGAGGCGAGGGGGTCGGCGAACGCTCGCGGAGCACTGGGGCGTATCCTCGCCCGCGACGCGACTTTTGCCGCCCCCGAGCCGGTGAGCAACGCATGACGCGAGGCGAGGGGGTCGGCGAACGCTCGCACCCAGCCGACGCACCAAACACCCCGAGTTCGCTCTGGGCCGCGTCGCCACGCATGCCTCATCGCCGGTCCTCCGGGAACGAAACCGGCCTGCCAACCGGGTCAGGACAGCCGCGCAAGCACAAGGCTCGCGTTGTGGCCGCCGAACCCGAAGCTGTTGCTCATTGCCACGTCTACTCGGGCCTCCCGGGCCTGGTTCGGCGTGTAGTCGAGGTCGCAGGCCGGATCGGGCGTGTGGTAATTGATCGTGGGCGTGATCACGTTGCGGGCGATCGAAAGGCCACACACCACCGCTTCGATGCCGCCGCTGGCCCCGAGCGTGTGGCCCAGGTGGCTCTTGGTGCTCGAAACGGCCAACTTCTTGGCGTGGGGGCCGAAGACCCGCTTGATTGCGGCCGTCTCCGCTTTGTCTCCCAACGGGGTGCTCGTGCCGTGGGCATTGATGTAGTGAACCGCATCGACCCCGAGACCGGCGTCAGCCAGGGCCATCTCCATCGCCCGTCCGGCCCCGCGGCCTTCGTCGTCGGGCTGCGTGATGTGGCCGGCATCCCCGCTGGCGCCGTAGCCCTTGATTTCTGCGTAGATCCGCGCGCCCCGTCGGCGGGCGTGCTCGAGTTCCTCGATCACGATGACGCCGGCACCCTCGGCGAGCACGAAGCCGTCGCGATCAGCATCGAACGGTCGGCTGGCCGCCTGCGGAGCATCGCTCCGGAAGGAGAGCGCCCGCATGTTTTGGAAGCTCGCCAAACCGATCGGGGTGAGGGCAGCCTCGCTGCCCCCCGTCACCATCACGTCGGCGTCACCGTATTGGATCGCACGGAGGGCGGAGCCGATCGAGTTGGCCGCGCTCGCACAGGCCGTCGCGACGGCGAAGTTCGGCCCCTTGATCCCATACAGGCTGGAAACGTGGCCGCTCGCGGAATTCACCATCAGCTTCGGGATCGTGAATGGGGAGACCTTGTCGATGCCCTTGTGGAGAAGACGTTCCTCCTGCACCTCGAACTCCCAGAGGCCGCCGATCCCCGACCCGATCACGACGCCGCAGCGGAACGGATCCTCGGCCTGAAAGTCGAGTCCGGAGTCGGCCACGGCATCCTTGGAGGCGGCGATCGCGAACTGCGTGAAGCGGTCGAGCCGCTTCAGTTCCTTGGGGGGCGCGATGTCCTCGCCCTCCGGTTCCCAGGGAACCTGGCCGCCGAATTGCACTCGGTAGCCGGCGACGTCGAACAGCGTGATCGGCCCTACGCCGCTCTCGCCGCGCACGACACGATCCCAGAACACGTCGACCGATCTTCCGAGCGACGTGACCAATCCGAGGCCCGTCAGCACCACCCGTCGCTTCATCGCGTCTCCAACCCCTCGGCCATCCTTCTCGGAGAGGACTCCACCATCGCGAACACCCGAACGGAACCGGTCCATGTCAGGCCCGGGCCGTTCGTCCTGCCAACGCCCGCGCGGGGAGTGGCAGCGATCCGTGGGCTCGCCTCGAACCCACTCAGTTCGCGCCCGACGCTCCGGAAGCCTGATGCTTCTCGATGAACTCCACCGCCTGACCGACCGTCTGAATTTTCTCGGCGGCGTCGTCGGGGATGTTGATCTCGAATTCCTCTTCGAGTTCCATCACCAATTCGACCGTATCGAGCGAGTCGGCGCCGAGGTCGTTGATGAACGACGTTTCGGGAGTGATCTGATCCTTGCTCACTCCGAGCTGCTGCGCCACGATTTCAATCACTCGATCTAGAACGGATGCCACCTGTGAATCCTCCACGGGCCGGAGCCAAAAACCTCGCGGAACGGCGCCAGCCTCCGGAGGCTACGCATCTTGCCCGCGTTCTCGGCGAAGATATACCCGCTCGGCCCCGAACATGTCCAGACCGTGAAAATCGGACCCAAAACTACCGGTCACACGGCCGAAAAAGCTGGACAACTGCGGCGCGAAGGTGGGGCCTCCCGCGGGCGGCTCAACCAATCAGGCCGCCGTCGACGACGAGTGTCTGGGCCGTGATGTAGCCTGCCGAGGGCGAGGCAAGAAAGAGCACGGCGTCGGCGATCTCGGTCGCCTCGCCCAGTCGCTTGGCTGGCACCCGCTTCTTCACCTCGTCGAGCAGCACGTCGCCCAGGGCGGCCGTCATGTCGCTGGCGATGAAACCGGGCGCCACGGCGTTGACGGTGATCTTCCGGCCGGCAAGTTCCTTGGCCACCGTCTTCGTGAGTCCCACGAGGCCGGCCTTCGACGCAGAATAGTTTGCCTGGCCCGGGTTGCCGATCAGTCCCGAAACACTGGCCACATTCACGATCCGACCATACCGCTGCTGCATCATCGGCCGGCTTGCCGCCCGCATGAAGAGGAACGGTCCACGGAGGTTCGTGGCCAGCACGGTGTCCCACTCCTCGTCACTCATCCGTGGCAGCAGCGTGTCGCGGGTCACGCCGGCGTTGTTGACGAGGATGTCGAGCCGCCCGAGCTTTTCCACGACGGAATCCACCGCCTGCTGGATCGCATCGGGGCTCATCACGTCGCAAGGAAAGGCCTCGGCCTTGCCGCCGCCACCCACGATGCCTGCGGCCACTTGGGCCAGTTTGTCGGCCGAGCGGGCGACGAGGGCCACGGTGGCCCCGTTGGCCGCCAGGGCTTCGGCGATCGACCGACCCAGGCCCTGAGACGCCCCGGTGACCAACGCAACCTGGCCAGTTAGATCGACCGCGATCCGCGCCGTTGGGGCCGCCGCCTTTTTCGAGCCGCTGCCTGCATCCGCCATGATTCCGAAGCCTCCTGGAAACGAGCCGTCAGTCAAAAACGCCGCTCGTGGCCACGGAGCGGTCGATCCGCTTCATCAAGCCGCGAAGGACCCGGCCGGGGCCGATTTCCCACACGGAACGAACGCCTGCGGAGAGGATGTATGCCACGGAGGCCTGCCATTCGACAACTCCAACGACCTGCCGTGCCAGCAGACCGCGGATCTCGTCGGGGTCGGTATGGGGTCGGGCGTCGACGTTGCTGACCACCGGGATCCGGGGGCAGCGAAACTCCGCCCGGGCGAGCGCCGCCGAGAGCCGTTCCACCGCAGGCTGCATGAGCGAGGTGTGGAACGCTCCCGCCACCTCGAGCCGCACGCACTTCATCGCGCCGGCCTCCGGGGCCGCTGCTTCGAGGCGGTCGCAGGCGTTCCGGTCGCCCGAGACGACGATGTTGCCCGGGCAGAGCACGTTGGCCACCTGCAGCACGCCTTCACCGCGACAGGCGTCGCAGAGGGCGACCACCGCATCGCGTTCAAGCCCCAGTACGGCGACCATGCCGCTCGGTGTCGCCTCTGCACAGTCCTGCATGGCTCGCCCGCGCTCGGCCACGATCCGCACGGCGTCGTCGAAACCGAGCGCTCCGGCAAACACGAGCGCCGTGTACTCTCCGAGCGAGAGGCCGGCCGTGAGTGTGGCGGATTCGAGCGGCGCGGGATCGCGGGCTCTGAGCACTTCCAGAGCCGCGAGGCTGGTCACAAGAATCGCCGGCTGACTGACGGCCGTCGTGTTGAGCCGGTCGGTCGGTCCGTTGCGACAGATCTCGAGCAGGTCATATCCCAAGAGAGACGACCCACGGACGAACAACTCGGCGGCCGGGGGATGTGCATCGACCCAGTCAGCCGCCATGCCGACGGTCTGGGCTCCCTGACCAGGAAACAGAATCGCAGTGCCTGGACCGCCCGCGGGAGACGTATCCAAGGAACTAGTCCTCGGACTTCACGACGGCACGACCCATATAATGGCCGCAACTGCCGCAGACGCGGTGCGTCGGCACGGCCTTGCCGCAGGTCGGGCAAAAGGTCAACTGACGAGGAGTGAGGAAATCGTGGGCCCGCCGGGAGCGGGTCTTCTGGTTTGACTGTCGTCGCTTTGGAACGGCCATACAACTACCTTTCGGGGAGCCCCAGAGCGTAGCGTCTGACCAGGCCGGGGGTCAAACGGAGGCCAAAAAACAGCCCGATTTGCTGGGAACATTGGTGCCGGATGGCGGGGCGGAGGCAGCGTCACCGGGTGGGTCGGGATTGCCCGTGCCCCGTCGCCGGACGTTCGCTGGCGGGCGTATGAAGGGGCGGAGGCGACGTCCACTGGTGGGTCGGGGTTGCCCATGCCCCGTCGCCGGACGTTCGCTGCGGCCCTCCGGGCCTGCGCTCACTCCGAGGAAACTGCGCTTCGCCATCCATGGCTTCGCTGGTTTCCTAGGCCGGCTCTCGAGGCACGGGCAACCCCGACCCGAATACGGTGAGGAAATGCCTGAAGCCACTCCAACTCTCAGGCACGCAGCGGGCGCAGCCCGCGCCGCGTGCCTCCGCGCCTCCCCTCCTCGGCCTTCCACCCCGGCACGCAGCGGGCGCAGCCCGCGCCGCGTGCCCCCGCGTCGCCCCGCCTCGACGCCAATCCGCGCAGACAGGGCCAGCACTCCGCAACAGCCGCACGCCATCGGCCGCCCGGAAGGCGGCCGGCCGGGCGGAGGCCCGGCAAGCCCGCCGGGGCCATGGATGGCCCGGCGGGCGCTAAAACAGCCGCCCACGGGCCGCCGGTCGGCCGCCGATGTGGTCGTCGCCCTTGGGGGTGATCTTGCGGCCGCGGGGCGTGCGGATCACGAGTTCACAGCGCAGCAGGAACGGCTCGACGTCGTCTTCGAGGGTGTCGGGAGCGGAACTCATCGTGTGGGCGATCGCCTCGATGCCCACCGGACCCCCGTGGAAGACCCGTTGGATCGTTTCCAGATAGCGGCGGTCGAAGCTGTCGAGGCCGAGCTCGTCGATTCCCTGCATCGCGAGCGCGGCGCGGGCGATCTCGAGGTCGAGCCGGCTTTCGGCGCGGCTGGTCGAGTAGTCGCGGATCCAGCGGAGTCGGTTGTTGGCCAGCCGGGGCGTGCCGCGGCTGCGGTGAGCAATTTCGTCGGCCGTCTCGTCGTCCATCGGCATCTGAAGCTTGCCGGCCGAGCGGTGCACGATCTCGGCCAATTCCGCGGGCGAGTAGTAGTCGAGATGCTCCCGGATCACGAACCGGTCCCGGAGTGGCGCCGAGATCAGGCCGGCCCGGGTCGTCGCCCCGACGAGCGTGAAGGGCCGCAACGGCATGTTGATCGTGCGGGCCGCCACGCCGTCGCCGAGGGTGATGTCGATCCGAAAGTCTTCCATCGCCGGGTAGAGGAACTCCTCGACGGCGATCGGCAGCCGGTGGATTTCGTCGATGAACAGCACCGAGCCTTCCGCCGCATTCGTGAGGTAGGGCAGCAGGTCCTTGGGGGCGGCCAGGGCAGCGCCGCTGGCGATCTGGAGCGTGGTGCCCAGTTCGTTGGGGATGCAGGTGGCGAAGGTCGTCTTGCCGAGGCCGGGCGGGCCGTCGAGCAGGATGTGGCCGAGTGACTCGCCGCGCTTCCGGGCCGCGTCGATCGCGATCTCGAGCCGCTCGTAGACGCCGCGCTGGCCGATCATCTCGGCCATCCGTTGCGGCCGCAGCGCGCGGTCTTCCGGCAGTGGATCCGCAGGAGCCTGGATCGACGGTTCGCGAAAGGATGACATGACCAGAGCCTACCCGTCTCACCGAGGCTTGTGCATCTGCCGGTAGATGGCTTCGAGCGCCTCCTGGACGTCCTTCGGCTTCTTTTTCTCCTGCCGCAGGGCGTCGACGAGCCGGCGGGCGTCGGCATCGGAGTGGCCGAGCGACCGCAGCACGTCGAAGGTCTCGCCCAGCACGTCGGCCGCAGCCCCGGCCTCGCCGGGCGCTTCGCGGGCGACGAGGAGGGCGAATTTTGGCATCCGGCGGCGGAGCTTTGCGATCATCCGTTCGGCGGTGGCGCCGCCGATGCCCGGCAGGCCCGAGAGTGCTTTGGCGTCCTGCTCCTCGATCGCGGCGGCGATCTCGCCGACTGGCCGAATGATGGCCCGCAACGCCTTTCGCACCCCGACGCCATCGACCTCGCAGATCAGTTCGAAGAATTCCCGCTCGACCTCGGAGAGAAAGCCGACCAGCCTGGGCACGAGGTTGCCCCGGGTCGGGTTGCCTTCGAGATACTCCAGCGTGTGGAGCACGATCGGCTGACCGAGTTTGGTCTGGAGGCTGCGGCGGACGAGTTCGGTCACGAGCACCTCGTGGACCACTGGCCCGACGGCGATCTCGACTGCCGTTGGCTCGACCCGTTCAAGGGTTCCTGAAACCCGCGTGATCATGCTCGCCCGCTCCTGATTCGTACGGTGCCCGTTCCGAGGAAGAGCGGCCGCAGCCGCAGGTGCCAGTCTGTCAGCGCCACGGCCAGGGCATCGGCGGCGTCGGCCGGTTCGGGCTTCGCGGTGAGACCGAGTTCGCGTTGCACTGCCGCCTGGATCTGGGCCTTCCCGGCGTGGCCACTGCCGGTGAGCGTGCCCTTCACGCGGTTCGGAAGATAATGATGAACGGCGAGGCCCGCCTGGGCTCCCGCCAGGCAGATTACGCCCCGGGCATGTCCGAGCAGGATTGCTGCCTTGGGGAAGCGGGCGTGGGCGAAGACCTGCTCGATTGCCATGGCCGACGGGCCGAAGGCCTCGAGCACCTCGCGAACGCCCGCGTGGATCGTGGCCAGCCGGGTCTCGAGCGTGTCGCCGCGGGACCGCACGGTGCCGGCTTCGACGAGTCGCACGCTCCCGCTCCGGCACTCGACGATGCCGTAGCCGGTCACGTTGAGTCCGGGGTCGAAGCCAACGACGCGGTGGATGGTGGACGCCCGTTCCATGCCGGGAGCCTACCGGCCCCGGGCCGAAACCCCCAAGGCCAGTCGGGGGCCGATCGCCGCACGTGCGCTGGCGGGGCGTGTGGCGGGGCGGAGGCGGCGTCCTGTGGTAGGTCGGGATTGCCCGTGCCCCGTCGCCGGACGTTCGCTGCCGCATGGAGGGGCCGTCAACTACTACACCCCGCTGGGCTCGAACCAGCAACCTTCGGTTCCGTAGACCGATGCTCTATCCAATTGAGCTAGGGGTGCATGCCGTTGATCATACCGCGGGCGGGCTCGGGGAGCCATCCCGAGGGACGAGGAAGCCTTCTTTGTCGACGTCCAGGGTGTCGCGAAGCAGAGCGGCTCGGGGGTGGGCGGCCGCCGATTGGCTGGCGGGGCAGGGGAGCGTGGCGGCGATGACGAGCGTGGCAGGGGAGTCGTCGGGGATCCCTGACGCCGCGATGGACGGCAGGTTCAGCGGCGGCCGATCACTGGCCTGTGGCCAGACAACGCAGCCGTTGAGCACGCGTCCAAGCGAGTCGGGCTTGTGGGTCACCTCGAAGTCACCGGCTGAGCGGGCCGGGGGCGTGTTCATCGCGATCAGGCCGCCGGCCTCCGGCGGCGCGTAGGCCACGACCGGTTCCACGCCGTGGGCCGCGGCGAAGCGGTCGGCCGCGTGGCGCGCCCAGGCGAGGTCGACGGCGGAACCGATCGGCATCACGACGCCAACCAGCGAATGACCGGCGAGCGACTCGCGGGCCACCGCTTCGACCTGGTCGATTCGGGCCAGCCAGAGCGTGCTGCGGCCGGCGACGATCGCGCGTGCCGCGTCGGCCGCCGGGGTCGCAGCTGGCAGAACCTCGCAGGGGATGCCGAGCAGTCGCTGGGCCTGAGTCCCCAGCGTGCCGTGGAGCGGGTCGCCGACAGCGAGCGAGGCAAGCAGCCGATCGGTGCGGCGGAGGAGGCAGGCCCCATCGAAGGCCTCGGCTTCGGCGGCGGCCGCCGCCCAATCGCCCGTGAACCCCGCCGGCGGCCGGCGTTCGGCCATCCTGGCCCGGACCACCTCGGCTGAGAGTTCCTGGAGTGCCAACCGCGCCTGATCGGTCGAGGTGCCCACTGGCAGCGGTGTGCCGAAGGTGAGGGTCACCTGCCGCCGCAGGCCCCGCGGCCACTTGGAGAAGAACCGCCCTTCCGAATAGCTCAGGAGGCTGCCCCACATTCCGTCGATCGACGCGGGGAGGATCGGCGACTCGACCCGTTCGAGGAGCCATTCGAGCCCCCGCTTGAAGCCCATGATCTGGCCCGTGCGGGAGATCCCGCCTTCGCAGAAGATGCCGATGCAGTCGCCGTCGGCCAGGCCGCCCTGAATCGACTTGAGCGCGCGGCCGATCGACTTGGGCTTGGGGTCGAAGAGAACAAACCGCCACTGGTCGGCGAGCATGTTGAGGAACCGGCCTTGGATGTTCGGCCCGTAGACCACCATCCGTACCGGCCGAGGGGTGGTGAGTGGGAGCAGAAACCCGTCGAGCCACGAGAGATGGTTGGCCGCGATCACGAGCGGCCCGTCGAGCGGCACCCGCTCCTCGTGCCGGGTCTGAAACCGCCAGATACCTTGCACGATGCCGCCCACGAAGATCCTGAGCGTGGCCCGGGGGGCGGCCCAGATCGCCACCCCGGTCGCGGTCAACGACAGGATCGCAAACACACCGAAGATGCTGCGGGCCGAGAGCAGTGGATGGGCGGCCGGAGCGGTTCCGACGGGAATCCGCAGGGCGTAATAGCCGACGGATGCCAACAGCATGCCGGTGAACACCAGCAGATTCGTCGAGGCCAGCACCGTGCCCCGTTTCTCAGGCGGGCTCTGCTCCTGGAGGTAGGCCTCCAGCGGCACATCGAAGAGCCCCGCCCCGATGCCGAGCACCGCCAGCCACGCGACGGGCGCCACCAGCCGCAGCGTCGAAGACCCTTCCATCCCGAAGATCTCGCGGGCCGACAGGGCGAGCGCTCCACAGGCCACGGACATCACAAGTCCCCCAAGCGGCACGAGCCCGAGATCCACCTTGGAGCCGGCGTCGATGCCCCGCCGGGAAAGCCGCCCGGCGAGCATGCTGCCGGCGCCGATGCCGCAGACCAGCGCGAAGAGCAGCGGCACCACCTCGCTCTGGGAACGGGCGCCGCTCTCGAAGGCGTATTGATCGACGTTCAACTGGACGACCGCCCCGATCGCCCAGAAGAAGACGATTCCCAGGGCCGCTCCGGCCAGCCGCGGGGTCTTCGCGAGGAGGGCGATGTCGCGGAAGGTCGCCGCGACAGCGTTGCGGGGAAAAGCAGCCTCGGGATCGGCCGCGGGCAGTTGGGGCAGGGCGAGCGCCGCGAGCCAGCCGACCACCGCGACGCTGAGCAGCCCTGCGGCGGCGAGGCCGACATGGCCCCACGGCACGGTGGCGAGCCACGCCGGCAGCGGTCGGGCCGGGTCGGGGATGGGCGTCAGCCAGGTGGCGTCAGCCAGTCCATTGCCCGCCGCCATCCCGACGAGCGTGGCCGCCAGCGACACCAGGGCGAACACGCCGTTGGCGGCCGACAGCCGCGGCTTTGCCACGGTCTCGGGAATCATCCCCAGCAGGCTCGGATTCAGCAGCGTCGTCTGGAGAGCGAAGAGCCCGATCGTGCCCAGCAGCAACCAGAGGCCGAGCGGCAGGCCACCGAGCACAGGTCCTGTCGACGCTCCCCAGCCGACCGCAGCCACGGTCGCGACCCCGATCATCACCTCGGCGAACTTGCCTTGGACCACGACCGTTCGTTTGGCGAAGCGGTCGGCCAACCAGCCTGCCAGCCACGCGAACAGGATGAAGGGCAGGACGTAGAAAACGGTGCCGGCCGCGAGCACCGCGGCCTCACTCGCGCCGGCGGAGGCTGCCGCCCGCTTGCCTAGGCCGATCACCAGCCAGCGAGCGAGGTTGTCGTTCAGGACCGTCAAAACCCGCACGACCAAGAGAACCGGAAAACCTGCAGTCGCGGCGTGGGGCCGCCGCGGACGGTCCGCAGCCTCGGTGTCGTTCAAGGTGTCGCTCGCTCAGGAGGCAGGAATCCATGGCCGCCGGACGCTGAAAACAGGGGGAGAATGGCATCGATTCCCCCGCCTTCGCCCAGCTTCCGGCCCGGGTTTGGCAGACTGTAGCGGCTGTTTGAAACGACTGCCAAGCGTGCGTATCCTCCTCCAGGGCGGTTTCATGCGAATTCCTCGCGTGTGCCGGGCCGCCAGCTACCATCGATCGCCGGTTCGTGACAACGCGACCGGAACCCTTCCTGAAAGGACGCGATGAACACGCTCGTCACTCGACTCTTGGTTCGGCTGCTCTCGGCCGCCTTCGTCGTCGTGGGCCTCGCATCTGCGGCCGATGCTCAGGTCGTCTACTACTCGGCGCTGCGACCCGTCGTGGCGGCTCCGGTAGTCGCCGCCCCCGTCGCCCCCGCCTACGTGGCCAACTACACCCCAGCTGGCAACTACGCAGCCGTCACGGCGTACTCGCCTCCCGTCATGGTCTCGCCGTCCGCGGTGGCGGTGACATCGTCGTATGCTCCGGTCGCTCCGCCCGTCGCCGTCACGTCGTTTTACGCGCCTGCGGCAGCCCCGCTGCCCGTCACCTCCTACTACGCTGCTCCCACCGTGGCTTACTCGCCAGTGGTTTCGGCCGCCCCGGTCGTGGCGGCTCCCGTGACGGCCTACTACGCCCCCACTGCCGTTGTCGCACCGATGTATCGCCGCGGGTTGTTCGGTGCCCTGCGACCGGTGCGAAACGCCTATTACATTTCCTACTGAGATCGCGGCCCGGGCGAACCGTCCTTGGACGGGCCTCACGCCGGCCCTCACCAGGGGAGCCGGGTCGGCCGGTGAAAAGCTGCATTTCTTGACCGGTCGGGACGTCAGCCTATAGTACGGGCGGTTCCTGCCCCCCGAACCAACGTTCTTCCGGGGAGGCGGCGGCGGAAAGCTGCGGATGTCGCGGACGGTCAACATTATCGGAGCGGGGCCAGGCGGGCTTGCCTGTGCCATGCTCCTGGCTGGCTCAGGCATCCGCGTCAAAGTGTTCGAGCGGTTGCCAGTGCCTGGCGGCCGCACAAGCACGATCTCCACCCCCGAAGGATTCCGTTTCGACCTCGGGCCGACGTTCTTTCTCTACCCGCGGGTTCTCGAAGAGATCTTCGCCGTGTGTGGCCGCGACCTGCGGCAGGAGGTGGAAATGATCCGCCTCGATCCGCAGTATCGGCTCATCTTCGGGGCCGGCGGCGAACTCCTTGCCACGCCCGACATCCCGCGGATGGAGGCCGAGGTCGCCCGGCTCTCGCCCGCCGACGCGGGGGCGTTTTCGCGGTTCATGGAGAGCAACCGCGGCAAGTTCGAGCGGTTCGCTCCTTTTCTCGAGCAGCCCTTTGAGAGCTGGCTCGATCTTGCCAGCCCTGAACTGATCAAGTTGATGCCGATGCTCAAACCGTGGCGGAGCCTCGACGCGGAACTCGGCACCTTTTTCAGCGATGAGCGGATTCGGTTGGCCTTCACATTCCAGTCGAAGTACCTCGGGATGTCGCCCTTCAAGTGCCCGAGCCTGTTCTCGATCCTCTCGTTCCTCGAATACGAACATGGGGTCTATCACCCCGTCGGCGGCTGCGGGGCCGTCTCGGCGGCGATGGCGCGGATCGCCGAGGAGATGGGGGTTGAGATCCACTACGACGAGGCCGTCGAGTCCCTGGACTTCGCCGGCCGGCGGATCACGGCGGTTCAGACCGCCTCCGGACGGCATGCTGCCGAGGCCACGGTCGTCAACGCCGACTTCGCCCGCAGCATGACTCGGCTCGTGCCCGATGGGATTCGCCGCCGGTGGAACGACCGCAAGATCGCCTCGCGGCGGTTCTCCTGCTCGACGTTCATGCTCTACCTCGGCATCGACGGTCGCTACGACGACGTCGCCCACCACAACATCTATCTCTCAGAGGACTACCGGCAAAACCTCGCCGACATCGAGCACCGGCATGTGCTCTCCGCCGATCCGTCGATGTACGTGCAAAACGCGTGCGTCACGGATCCCACGCTGGCCCCGCCCGGGATGAGCACGCTCTACCTCTTGATCCCGGTGACCCACCGTCACCCGAACATCGACTGGCGGCGGGAAGGTGGGCGGTATCGGGACGTCGCGCTCGATCAGTTGGAACGCATCGGGATTCGCGGTGTTCGTGACCGGATTCGATTCGAGAAGATGCTCACGCCCGACGACTGGCAGGACGATTACGAGATCTACCGAGGGGCCACGTTCAACCTGGCCCACGACCTCGGGCAGATGCTGCACATGCGGCCTCATAACCGATTCGAAGACGTCGAGGGAATGTATCTCGTCGGTGGTGGCACCCATCCCGGCAGCGGGCTGCCTGTGATCTACTCGTCGGCCCGAATTACGTCTGATTTGTTGCTCGAGGATCTTGGGCTGCCGAAGGTGCGGTCAGAACGGCCCGCCCGGCGATCGGCTGGCAAGACGCCGGCGGCAGCGATCTGACGATGACAACCCTGACAACCGTCACGACAACCGCGACATCCGGGCCCCAGTAAGCCCAGCACATCCCCCCGATCGATCACCAGAGCGCGACGCGAGGCAGAGAGCAGCATGCACAACGGAGCCAGTTCAAGGGGCGACGATTCAGGGGGGGCGGGTTCACAACGGGTGGTAGTGGTTGGCGGTGGCCTTGGCGGCCTGGCCGCAGCCTGCACGCTCGCCGCCCGCGGATATTCGGTCACCCTCTGCGAGCGGAATGCCTGGGCCGGCGGCAAGGCCGCTGTGCTCGAGGAAGCGGGCTACCGCTTTGACATGGGCCCCACGATCCTCACGATCCCGCGGGTGCTCAAGCGGATCTGGGCCGAGGCGGGACGCGACCTCGAGTCAGCCCTCGAACTGGTGCCGCTCGATCCCCAATGGCGGAGCTTTTTCACCGACGGCACCACGCTCGATCTGGTGGCCGACGTGCCGCAGATGCGGGCCGTGCTCGACGAGTTTGCGCCTGGCAGCGGCTCCGGTGACGGCTACGGCCGCTTCATGGACCTCTCGAAGCGGCTGCATCGTCTCTCCGACGACTTCTTCTTCTGGCGGAGCGTCGGGGGGATGCGGGACATGTTCAACCCGCGGCAGAGCGTATCGTTCTCGTTCCTCCGTGACATCCTCGGTATGCGAATGGGTCATAGCGTAGCCGGCACGGTGCGAGAGTTCGTGCCGGACAAGCGGGCCGCCCAGATGCTCGACCACTTCACACAATATGTGGGAAGTTCACCGGAAGCCTCGCCCGCCGTGCTCTGCGGGATCGCTCACATGCAGTCGCACGACGGCGTCTGGTATCCGATGGGGGGCACCGGGGCTGTGCCCCGGGCTCTGGCCAGCCTTGCGGTCGACCTGGGGGTGGAGATCCGCACCAATACGCCCGTCGCCCGAATTCTCGTGGAGGGCGGCCGGGTGCGGGGCGTCGAGACGGCCGCAGGAGAAGTGATCCGAGCCGATGCCGTGGTCAGCAACTCCGACTCGGTCCGCACCCATCGCGAGCTCGTCAGCGGCCAGCCACAGAAGCGGTTTCTCAAGCGGCGGAAGTACGAGCCGGCCTGCTCGGGCGTGGTTCTCTACCTCGGTCTCGACACGCGGTACGAGCAACTCATCCACCACAATTTCGTCTTTTCGGAGGATCCCCACGAGGAGTTCGAGGCGATCTACCGCCGCGGCGAACCAGCTCCGGATCCCACCTGCTACGTCTGCGCGCCGGCGATTACGGAACCGGGGGTCGCGCCCCCGGGAGGCGAGGCTCTCTATGTGCTCGTCCACGCACCCTACCTGCGGCCCCATCACGATTGGTCGCGGATGCTGCCCGACTACCGAAACCGAATCATTCGCAAACTCGAAGAGACGGCAGGCATGAAGGATCTCGAGCGGCACATCGTCGTGGAGCGAGCCCTCACGCCGCAGGACATCAATGACCGCTACCACGTGCTCGACGGCGCGATCTACGGCCTGGCCAGCCACGGCCGCTATTTCGGCGCGTTCAAACCGGCGAACCGGTCGCCCGACGTCGAAGGACTCTACCTCGCGGGGGGCTCGGCTCATCCTGGTCCGGGTATGCCGATGGTGCTGATGTCGGGCTGGATTGCGGCCGACACCCTTGACCAAGACCGCGTGGTCGCGCCTGCCCGCGCCGCGGCCACCGCCGGCGTGTGACCTCGTGGCCCGACCGCACGAGCACGAACTGCCGCCGTTTTCGCACCCGATCAACGGCTGGTTCATGTGGTATGTGCGGGGCTACCTCCGCCGGCATTTTCACGCCCTTCGGCTTTTGCACGGCGAATCCGGCCGCCCGGGCCACCCGGCCATCGCCGGGGAGCCGGTGCTGATCTACACGAACCATCCGGGCTGGTGGGACCCGCTCGTGTTCTTGTTCGTGGGGGCCCGGCTCTATCCCGAACGGATGAACTACGGCCCGATCGACGCGGAGGCGTTGGGCAAATACCGGTTCCTCGAGCGAATCGGCTTCATTGGCATCGATCCGCATTCCTGGCAGGGGGCGGCCCGCTACCTGCGGATGGCAAAGGCGGCATTCGCGCGGACCGATGTCCTCTTCTGGACGACTGCGCAGGGGGAGTTCGCCGATCCGCGAGTCCGCCCCGTGGTGATCCGGCCCGGGGTCGGACATGCCGTGGCGGCGGCCGGCGGCGGGATCGTGGTGCCGCTGGCGGTGGAGTATCCCTTCTGGAGCGAGCGGTGCCCTGAGGCCTTGGTCGCCTTCGGCCCTGCGATCCGCATCGCCGAGTACCCTGGACGTTCGGCCGAGGCCTGGACCGCCGCGCTGGCCGACGCGCTCGCGGCCACCCAGGATCGGCTGGCTGCGGCCGCGATCGCCCGGCAGCCCTCCGCATTTACGACGTTGCTCTCCGGGAAGGTTGGCGTCGGTCTGGCCTATGACGGCATTCGGCGACTCAAGGCCTGGTGGCGGGGCGAGCAGTTCGACGCCTCGCATGGCGGCGTGATGGAAGCACACGCGCGGGGCGAACAGGCGGAAGGCGAGGCATGAGTCTTTCCCTGCTGGTCGCGATTTCCGCGTGCGTGTGCCTCGCCCTGGCGGCACTGCCGGCCGTGCTCACGCTCGTCAACCTGCGGCTGTTTGCCCAGCCGCCGGCGGCGGCATCCGGCTCCGAGCCTCGGGTCTCCGTGCTCGTGCCCGCCCGCAACGAGGCGGCGGCGATCGGCCGGCTGATCGACGACGTGCTGGCCAGCGAAGGCGTGGATCTCGAAGTCGTGATCCTCGACGACTCCAGCGAGGATGCCACGGCCGCGATCGTGGCGGAGCGGGCCGCCCGCGATCCGCGAGTGCGGCTCGTGCCCGGCCGCCCTCTGCCGGCGGGCTGGTGCGGCAAGCAGCACGCCTGCTGGCAACTGGCCGGGGCGGCCCGCCACGACACCTGGCTCTTCCTCGATGTAGACGTGTCGCCGCGGCCAGACGCGATTGCGCGGTCGATCGCCTTTCTCGATGCCAGCGGTGTGGCACTCGCGAGCGGCTTTCCCCGCCAGCTGACCGGTTCGTTCCTGGAATGGCTGCTGCTGCCGCTCATTCACTTCGTACTGCTCGGCTTTCTGCCGCTCGGTCGGGCACGGCAGGTGAATGACCAAAGTCTGGCGGCCGGCTGCGGGCAATGGTTCGTGACCCGCCGGGCTGCCTACAGGCAGGCCGGCGGCCACGCGGCGATCGCGGCCTCGCTCCACGACGGCGTGAAGCTGCCACGGGCCTACCGACGAGCAGGCCTCACGACCGACGTCTTCGACGCCACGGAGATCGCGTCCTGCCGAATGTATGCCCGCTCGCTCGATGTCTGGCGGGGGCTCTCGAAGAACGCCACCGAGGGGATCGGCTCCGCGGCCACGATCCTGCCCTTCACCCTCCTGCTCGGTCTCGGCCAGGTGGCCCCCGCGGTGCTGCTTGGCCAAGGACTGGCGAGTCGATTCGGCGGTTGGCACCGCGGGAGCCTGGCGGCTGTGGGACTGGCCCTCGCTTTCGGGCTCGGCACCCGGCTCGTGGAGGCCATCCGGTTTCGGCTGCCGCTGACGAGCGTTCTCTTTCAGCCGCTGGCCGTGGCCGTGTTTCTCCTGATCCAGTGGTCCGCCCTGGTTCGCAAAGCCCTCGGCTTCCGCACGAGTTGGCGGGGCCGCTTCTTGGCCCCGCAGTGAGCCACGCATGCACACCACCGGCTCGGCGGCGGCAAACGTCACGTCACGGACAAGGATAGGCCCTGATTGCTCCGCGCGGGTTCGCCGAACCCCGCGCCTCCGCTCCCAGCGTGGTCATTCGTCACGCCAGCAATCTCGGATTCGAGCTACGCGTCGTGGCCGCACGCGAGGCGGCGGGCCAGGGTGACCCGCGTGACGGCTTCGGCCACGGTCGGTCCGACGGCGGTGAGGTGGCCCAGCTTGCGGCCGCGGCGGGGCTCCGACTTGCCGTAGAGATGGAGCGAGACACCTGGCACGCTCAGGGCCGCGGCCCAATCGGGCTCGCGTCGGTTGCCCATGTCGTCGAACCAGCAGTCGCCGAGAAGGTTGGCCATCGCGGCGGGCGTCACGACCCGCGTCGAGCCGAGCGGCAGGCCGCAGACCGCTCGCACCTGTTGTTCGAACTGGCTCGTCTCGCAGGCTTCGATCGTGAGATGGCCCGAGTTGTGGGTGCGTGGGGCGATCTCGTTGACGAGCACCCTGCCGGCGGCCGTCACGAAGAATTCGACGCAGGCCACACCGACGACACCGAGCGACTCGAGAATGCCGATGGCGATCCGGCTTGCCTCGGCCTCGACCTCGGGCGGAAGCTCGGCGGGCAGGCTCGAGAGGTCCAGGATGTGGTTGGCATGGGCGTTTCGCAGCGGGGGAAACGCGGCCGTCGTGCCGTCCTGGCCGCGGGCGACCACCACGGAACACTCGCAGATGAAATCGACCCACGCTTCCAGCACGAACTCTCGGGGCCCCCCGGCGGCATCGCCGCCGAGTTCACGCCACGCCGAGGTCGGGTCGTCGCCCACTTTCAGTCGGCGCTGCCCCTTGCCGTCGTAGCCAAAGGCGGCTGTCTTCAGCACCGCAGGGAGCCCCAGCACCGCGCAGGCATCGACCAGTTCAGACCGCGATCGCACGACGCGGTGCGGGACGCATTCGAAGCCGTGGCGGGTCAGAAACGCCTTTTCGCGGGCTCTGTCCTGCGTGATGAACAGCACCGCCGGGTCAGGACGTACCGGAACCGCCGCCGCGAGGGCCTCGCCGGCCGCCGCGGGCACGTTCTCAAACTCGAAGGTCACCGCGTCGAGGCCGAGGGCCGCCGCGGCGAGAAACGCAGGATCCTCGTAGCCTCCGACGTGGAGCCGGTCAGAGAATCGAGCGGCCGGGCAGTCGGCGGAGTCTGCGATCGCCTCCACCCGGTAACCCATCCGTCGGGCAGCCATGGCGAACATGCTGCCGAGTTGGCCGCCGCCGAGGATGCCGAGCGTGCCGCCAGGCAGGATGGGGCCGTCGGCAGCGTGCCGCTCCGAGTCGCGGGGCATGCTCACCGCTCCGACGAGCGTTCGGACCACGCAGTCGATTCTCCTGCGAGGTCGTCGCGAAGCACCCGCGCGGTCTGCTCCGCCCGATAGGCAAGGAGCCGCCCGCGAAGCGACGCATCCTCGAGGGCGAGAATCGACACGGCGAAGAGCGCCGCGTTGGCCGCGCCGGCCGGGCCGATCGCCAGCGTGCCCACGGGAATGCCGGCCGGCATTTGCACGATCGAGAGCAGTGAATCGACGCCGCGAAGCATCGCCGATTCCACCGGCACGCCGAGCACCGGCAGATGGGTCTGGGCTGCCAGCATGCCAGGCAGATGGGCGGCGCCCCCGGCTCCGGCGATGATCAGTTTGAGCCCTCGGTCGGCCGCCGAACGGGCATACTCGGCGAGTTTCTCGGGCGTGCGGTGGGCCGATACCACCTCGCAGGCGTGCGGTACCTCGAACTGTTCAAGCACCGCGGCGGCCCGCTCCATCGTCGCCCAGTCGGAGCGGCTCCCCATCACGACACCGACGACTGGAGCGCTGGACGAGGAGGCCACGACGGAGTTCCGGGACGACGACCGACCACACCGCGGCGTCGATGAATTCACCGCGGACTGCTGCCGTATCTTGCTCGTGACACCCGTTCGATGCAACCTATCGTCATGGCCCGCCCGTTGCCCGACATCCTGCGGATTGATTGGACGACCGGGGCCGAGCCGTCGGCTGCGGTGCTGGCCGCGGTCGATCGGGCGGCGGCCGTTCTGCGGGAAGGCGGTCTCGTGGCGGTCCCGACCGAGACGGTCTACGGGCTGGCTGCAAATGCGCTCGATCCCGACGCGGTAGCGGGAATCTTTCGGGCGAAGAAACGCCCCACTGGCAACCCCTTGATCGTGCATGTGGCCGACGAGCCTCAGGCCCGGAGGCTGGCCGCCGCCTGGCCGCCGGCAGCGGCGACGCTCGCAGCGGCGATCTGGCCCGGCCCAGTCTCGCTCGTGGTCCCCAAGGCTGCCGCCGTGCCTGATATCGTCACCGCCGGCGGACCGACCGTCGCGGTGCGGTGCCCGGCCCATCCGGTCGCCCGGCTCCTGATCGAGCGGGCGGGCATCCCGTTGGCGGCTCCGAGCGCGAACCGCTCCGAAGGGGTCTCGCCCACGACGGCCCAGCATGTTCTCACGAGCCTCGGCAACCGCATCGATCTCATCCTCGACGCCGGCAGTTGTGATCGCGGCATCGAATCCACGGTGATCGATTGCACGGTCACGCCCCCGCGGATTCTCCGGCCTGGTCCGCTCGCCCGCAGCGCGGTCGAGGCGGCGTTGGGCGGGCCGGTCGCTTGGCCGGAGCAGGGCGGCGGCGACCGGCCGGTGATCGAGCGGTCGCCCGGTCAGGGGAGGCGGCACTACGCGCCGACGACCCCGCTGGAACTGCCCAACGATCCGGCCGGTCGCGTGGCCGAATTGCTGGCTGCCGGCAAGCGGGTGGGCTGGCTCGTGCTGACAACGCTCGAGGCGGCCCGGGGCCTGGCCGCCTCGCGAGAACTGGTGGCCGTGCCGATGCCGACCGAGCCCGAGGCTTATGCCCGGCAGCTCTATGCCTCGCTGCATGCCCTCGACCAGCGGCAACTCGACCGGATCATCGTCGATTCGCCCCCCGCAGAGGCCGGCTGGGCAGCCGTTCGCGATCGGCTCGAGCGGAGCGGGTCGCCTGGTTGAGAATCTCGGTCACGTTGGGCGGCTTCGCCGTCACGCTGCACGCTCGATGCGGCGGAGCAGCGGCAGGGCGATCGCCCGGAGGAGGCTCGAGGCGGCGAAAACGGCGGCGTAGGCCTGGGGCGTTTCCCCGAGTGATCGCAGCAACAGGCCACCGCAGGCGGCGCCGCCTACCGTGGCCACGGCGATGCCCAGGCTGTAGGCCGTCACGATCCCGCTGCGGTCGCGGTCGCCCGCGATCTGGAAGAGCAGCAGCGATACGGACAGCTCGTAGGCCGCCCAGCAGGTGCCGGCAACGAATTGCACCATCACGAGCCAGCCGATGGCGCGGCTCGGGAGCCAGAGGAGCGCCAGCGGCACGATCGCCACGCTCGCCTGAGCCAGGAGCCGCCAGGGGCCGAGCCGTGATCCATACCGGCCGATCGTCGGCAGGAGTAACGCCTTCACCAGGAATCCCGCACCGAACACCACCAGGTATTGCCAGTAGCTGAACTCGAGCGCCTCGAGCATGTAGGGCGTGAAGTAGGGCGCCGCGAATTGCGATCCGAAGGCGAAGCAGCAGAGGAAGAGAACGAGCGGCCCGGCTGCACCTTCCTGCAGATCGTGCACGGCGGCCAGGAGCCGCCGCCGCACCGTGGGCGGCTCGGCGGATCGCTCGCGGGGCCGCATGCGTTCCTGGCAGACGGAGAGGCAGGCAGTCGAGACGAGCCTTGCAACCCCGGCCACGGCGAACAACACGGCGAAGCCGGTCAGCGTGGCGTCCCGTGTGTCCTCGGCCTGGAGCACGAGCCCGGCCAGCACGAACGCTGCGAAGACGGCCAGCTGTGCGAGCCGGTTCCGCTGGGCGAAGTAGCCGGTGCGGATCCGGAGCGGCACGAAGCCCGCGGTCCAGGCGGTCCAGGCGGGAACGCCGGCCATGCCTGCCGCCCAGTAGACGCTGGCAGCCAGCAGCAGTTGCCAGGCCTCGGCATGGCCGTGGACGGCCCAGATCACGAACGGAATGAAGCTGAAACCCTGCACGATCGTGGTCAGCATCACCCAACGCCGGTTGCCGCCAACGCGTGCGATCGCCAGCGGCGCAAAAAGCTGCAGGGTGGCGCCGACCAAGATGGGCAGGCTGGCCATCATGCCGGCCACGAGCGGACCGAGGCCCAGGGCCAGGGCGAACGCCGGCAGGTAGGTCTCACCGCAGCCAACCATCACGCTGTAGGCGACGGCGTCGGCGGTGCTGAAAACGAGATCGCGGCGGAGGCTGCCGCGTGGGGGAAACCAGTGGGAAAACAAGGGGGCCGGGGGGCGACTCCAAGGCCGCGGAAGGACTCCATGTCTATACTCTCCCGGCCCGATCGGTACAGTCGGCGGCGCAGCCGTGGCCCGAGCGGCCGGCTTTTCGCGAGGAGCATCTGATGCAGGCGTTGGTTACCGGCGGAACCGGGTTCGTGGGACGGCAGTTGCTGGGCCTGCTCGATCGGCCGACGGTCCTCTCGCGGGACGTCGGACGGGCCCAGCGGGCTCTTGGATCCGCGGCGGGCCGAGTCATCGGCTGGGATCCACTCGCCGGGCCTCCGCCGGCCGAGGCTTTCGCCGGGGTTGATGTGGTTTTCCATCTTGCGGGTGAGTCGGTTGCGGAGGGCCGCTGGACGACCGCCCAGAAAGCGCGGATCCGGGACAGCCGCGTCATCGGCACGCGAAATCTCGTCGCGGGCATCGCGAGCGCCGAGTCACGGCCCCGGGCGCTGGTCTCGGCCTCAGCGGTCGGCTACTACGGCGACCGGGGCGAGGAGGAACTGACTGAGGCGTCGGCCCCGGGGCATGACTTCCTGGCCGAGGTCTGCCAGGCATGGGAGCGTGAGGCCCTGGCCGCCGATTCGCTCGGGCTGCGGGTCGTGCTCGCCCGCACTGGCATCGTGCTGGGGCAGGGGGGGGCGCTCGCGAAGATGTTGACGCCCTTCAGGCTCGGGGCCGGCGGTCCTTTGGGCAACGGCAAGCAGTGGATGCCCTGGATTCATGTCGCTGATCTTGCGCGGCTGTATCTCCATGCCGCCGACACCTCGACGATCCGCGGCCCCATGAATGCGGTCGGCCCACATCCGGTTCGCAACAGTGAGTTCACCAAGGCCCTCGGCCGGGCGGTGCATCGGCCTGCCTTCATGCCGGCGCCCTATCTCGCCCTCCGGCTTGCCTTCGGCGAATTTGCCCAGGTGCTGTTTGCCTCCCAGCGGGTAATTCCGCAGGTGGCAGCTGAGAGCGGATTCCGCTTCGAGTATCCGAAGATCGACCAGGCCCTGGCGGCGATCCTTGCCAAAGCAGCGTGATGCTGGTCAGCCGCCCGGCCTGCGGGCTTCGTGCACGAGGCTGTCGAGAAAATTGCGGGCCCGACCGTAGTCCCCGGCGGCATATTCGCTGATGTGTGCCTTGAGAGCGTCGGTGAATTGCCCGACGGCATCCTGAATCGCCACGAAATCGTCGTAGCGCAGGCTGCCTCCCGAAGCCGCCCGCCGGGCGAACAGCGAGTCGAGCCGAGATCGATATTCGCGATAGATGTCGGCCGTCAGGATCAGCGGATACTCGATGTGGCCAGTCACGGGGTCGAGTTGCGTCGCGCCGAGCCTCGACGGTGCGGCCATCTTCGCCATCCGCACGGCTTGTTCCTGCGTGATCGGCGGGCCGGCAGCGGCGGCCCGCTCGGCTTTGTTGGTCTTCCGCATCTCAAAATAGGTCTCGGTCCACTGGGCCCGGTTCTGCATGTCGAGCGTCTTGGCCTGCTCCCAGTTCTTGGCCGCCTCGGAATTTTGGAGATTGGCGTAGCCCTGGGATCGGACGACCGCCGCGAGCCCCATCTGAGCACCCTGCTGGGCCGTGGAGGCCCAATTTCCCCAACCCATGCCGCCGCCCCAGCCGCCGCCCCACTGGGCAGCCGCAGGCTGCTGCCACGCGGCGGACAGCCCGACTGCGAGGAGCACCATCGCCCCCAGCCGGCGGGTCACGCGGAGGCGATCGAACGAGCGGACGACGGAGGGACAAGAGGCGGAGGCCATGGATGCTCCTTGACGGCACGACTGACACGAATGGAGGGCCACGTTGACCATCCGGGGCGTCGATCTGAGGTGGCGGGTTGGATCCGCCGTTCCCAAAATGGCCATGGCGCATCCGTCGGCAGGAGTATACTCGGCGAGCTTTCCAAGGGCGACAGCGGTCCGTGCCGGGGGAAGGCCCCCGGACGCCGTGCATTCGTCCGGCATGTCCGTTTCCGGAGCGGCCCCGGCTGCCCGCCAGTACGCATTCTTTCAACTTGGAGTCGTTCCACCGATGTCTTCTCCCGTTGTCCTCGGCCGGGTCTCCGCCTTGGTGCCGCTGTCTGTTTTGCTGTTCGGCTGTTCCGAGCCGACGCCTCCGGCTGCTTCCGCGCCGAAGCCAGTTCCAGCCGCGGTCGTCGTCGTCGACGAGGAGGAGGTGGTGGAGACCGCCGCGCCGGAGCCGGCTGGGCCGAACGGATCGCCTGAGTCCGAGACGCTCGTGATCGAGGAGGCGGTCGAGTCGGTCGCCCCATCGCTCTCGCCGCAACGGGTCGACGAATTGCTCACCGCCCTGAGGTCGCCGACGGCCGACGCGAAGGCCCGCATCGAGGCCATCGACGATCTCGCCGAACTCGGGGCTGATGCCAGTCCGGCGGTCGAGCCGCTCGGCGCCGCGTTCGCGGATGACGAGCCGGCCGTGCGTTGGCATGCCGCCCGCGCGGTGGGGCTGATCGGCCGGGATGCCATTCCGGCCATGCCGGGCCTCCTCCGGCTCCTTGCTGACGCCGACCCCGTGGTCGTGACCCAGGCGGCTGCCGCCATCGGCATGATCCGCGGCGACGATGATCGCGACGCGATCCCAGAAGCCGATGCCAATGCCTACGCGTCGACGGTCGAGCCGCTGGTGGCGACGCTCGTGCATCCCGACCCCCGGGCGAGGCGGGCGGCGGTTCGCACGCTCCGCCGCGTGAGCACGTCGCGGGAAGAACTCGCGAAGACCGTGCGGAAGCAGCTTGCAGATGCCGATCCGATCGCCGTGATGCCGGCTTTGCACACCCTGGCCGACATGGGCGGCGACGCCGTGCCGTTCTTGCTCGAGTCGCTCGACGATCCGGCGAGTCGCTACTGGTCTGAGGTCGTGCTCGCGGAGATCGGTCCGGCCGCGGCACCGGCCGTGGGTCGGCTCACGCAACTGGCTCAGGAGGGCGAGATCGCCGAGCGGATGCAGGCAATCCTGGCGCTCGCCGAGATCGGTCCGCCCGCAGCCCCCGCGGTGGCCACCGTTGTCGAGGCCCTCGGATCCTCCGACGCCTCGCTCCGCTATGTCGCCGCCTTCGCGCTCGGGAAGATCGGCTCGAACGAAGCTGACGAATCCTTGGCCACGGCCGCGGCGTCGGACGACCCGTTCTTGGCCGCTCTGGCCAGTTGGGCCAGGGCCGCGGTTCATCGTGACGACGCCGAACTCGTCGCCGCCGCCGCCGAGAAATTGCGGGCAGGGCTGGCCGACGAGTCACCGGCTGTTCGCAACGCCTCCGTGGAAGGGTTGTCGGATCTGGCGCCGCAGTTTTCGGCCGTCGACCGCCAGTCGCTCTCTGCGTCTCTGGTCGAACTGCTCGACGATCCGGTGCCGGCCGTCGGGTTGGCCGCCGGTGGCGGCCTGATCCGGCTCAAGGGCGATGCCGTGGCTGCGTTGCAGGCCGCGCTCGAGCAGAAGGCGATGCGGAACGACGCCCTGGAAATCCTTGCGGAGATCGGATCGGCGGCTGCGCCAGCGCTCGACGACATGATCAAGTCGCTCGCAGATTCCGATCCCGTCTCCCAGTCGGACGCCGCCTTTGCAATCGCCTCGATCGGTCCCGAGGCGAAGACGGCCGTGCCCGCACTGGAGCGGATCCTGGCCGACGAATCGGCCGATGCCTCCGTGAAATACACGGTTGCGTACGCGCTCGGCAAAATCGGTTCGGCGGCTCTGTCGGCCGAGCCGGAATTGCGGAAGCTCGTCGAGTCTGAAGACGACCTGCTGGCGACCGTCTGCGCCTGGGCCTCGCTGCAGATCAAGCCGGGCGACAGGGATTTGTTCGCGGCGGCCGTCCCCAAACTGCGGCGAGCGCTGCAGCAGGAGCGGGAATTGGTCCGCCTGGAGGCCGCGATTGCCCTTGGTGAAATCGGCCCAGCGGCTGCGTCGGCCCTGCCGATGCTCGAGTTGCTCGCTGAAGACGATCCCTCCGGTCAGGTCCGGGCCGCTGCCGAGGCCGCAGTCGGCCTGATCCGAAAGTAGCCGCTTCCACCCGTCTGGATCGTCGCCTGTTTCCCGGCCCTGGGCCTCTGCACGCCAGCCAGGTCTGACGGGGTAAGGTCTGACGGACGGCCAGCCTGGCTTGGAGTTTGACACGCTGAGCGACCGATTCCACCTCGTGGGGAGCGGCATACCTGGCTGGTTGGCCACGGCTGCGTGCCCGCGAGGGGTGGACGAGACATGGCGACGCTTGGCTGGGCAGGATCGGTATGGCTGGCGCGGCTGTCGCGGCCGGCGCATGACCGCGTGATCCATCGGCATGTGCTCTCTCGGGCCCCACGGCGGATCCTGGAACTGGGCCTGGGCACGCTCGTGCGAACCGAACGGATGCTCATGGCGGCGGCCCGAGCGAGCGGGCAGGATGTGCGGTATGTCGGTCTTGATCGCTTCGAGGGCCGTGGGCCAGGCGATCCGCCGGGGGTGTCGCTCAAGCAGGCCCACCGCCGGCTCCATCCGCTCGGCCGCGTCCAACTCGTGCCGGGCAACGTCGATACGTCTCTTGCCAGGCTCTGTAACCAGCTCGGACAGTTCGACCTGGTGATCGTCTCGAGCGACAACGACGAGCGGCACCTGGAGCGGGCCTGGTTCTTCATCCAGCGGATGCTCACGGCCGAAACCATCGTGTTTTTCCAGCCGGCCGAGGGAGCAGCCTGGGCGCAACTCGCCCGGCCCCGGATCGACGAACTGGCGGCCCAGACCGTGCTCCGTCGGGCGGGCTGACCACGCCGCGTCGCCGCCGTGGATTTCTCTGGTATTATCGGGGCTTCCCTCCCTTGCCCCGTTGATCCTCCGGTGTCCATGTCTGCCCCGCGCACGCTGCTCGACAAGATCTGGGACGACCACGTCGTCTGCGAGCCTTCCGGCGAATTGCCGCTCCTCTACATCGACCGGCACCTTGTCCACGAGGTGACCAGTCCGCAGGCCTTCGAGGGCCTGCGGCTCGCAGGCCGCCGAGTCCGGCGGCCTGAGGCGACCTTCGCCACGCCCGACCACAACGTGCCCACGTCGGATCGCCGCCTGCCGATCGCCGATCCGGTGTCGAAGCAGCAGATCGACACGCTCCGGGCGAACTGCCGCGAATTCGGCGTGCGGTTGTTCGACCTCGGCGACGCCGACCAGGGGATCGTGCACGTGATCGGTCCGGAACTGGGCATCACCCAGCCGGGCATGACGGTCGTCTGCGGGGACAGTCACACCGCCACGCACGGCGCACTCGGCGCGCTGGCCTTTGGGATCGGCACGAGCGAGGTGGAGCACGTGCTGGCCACGCAGACCCTCCGTCAGGCCAAGCCCAGGTCGCTCGAGGTCCGGGTCAACGGCCGGCTTCTGCCGGGCGTGACGGCCAAGGATCTCGTGCTCCACATCATCGGTCGGCTCTCAACCGAGGGGGGCTCAGGCTTCGTCATCGAGTACACGGGCGAGGGTATTCGTGGCCTCGGCATGGCCGAGCGGATGACCGTCTGCAACATGTCGATCGAGGCTGGAGCCCGGGCGGGCATGATCGCGCCCGACGTCACCACCTTCGACTACATCCGTGGCCGCGATTTCGCCCCGCGGGACTTCGACCGGGCCGTTGCGGCCTGGGAAAAACTGCCGAGCGATCCCAACGCGACCTACGACCGAGTGGAAATCTTCGCCGCCGATGCGGTGGTGCCGCAGGTCACCTGGGGCACCAATCCGGCCCAGGTGGTCGGCGTGGATGCCAGGGTGCCCGATCCCGACGCGTTTGCCGATCCCAACGAGCGGTCGAGCGCCGCCCGGGCGCTCGACTACATGGGGCTCGCCGGCGGAACGCCGATCGCCGAGATCGCGATCGATCGCGTGTTCATCGGGTCCTGCACCAACAGCCGGATCGAAGACCTGCGGGCCGCTGCCCGCGTGGTCCAAGGTCATCGCGTGGCCGGCACGGTACGGGCGATGGTGGTGCCCGGCAGCGGCCGGGTCAAGCGGCAGGCGGAGGAGGAAGGCCTCGACCGGGTGTTCCGCGAGGCTGGTTTCGACTGGCGGGAGGCCGGCTGCAGCATGTGCCTCGGGATGAATCCCGACACGCTCGCTCCCGGGGAGCGGTGCGCGTCGACCAGCAACCGCAACTTCGAGGGCCGGCAGGGGAAGGGTGGCCGGACCCACCTCGTGTCGCCCGCGATGGCGGCGGCCGCGGCTGTTCGCGGCCACTTCGTCGACATCCGCGATTGGGACTATCGCTAGGGAGGATCTGCCGAGATGGAACCGTTCACCACGCACCAAGGCACCGTTGCGGCGCTCGACAGGGCGAACGTCGACACCGACCAGATCATCCCCAAGCAGTTCCTCAAGCGGATCGAGCGGACCGGCTTCGGCCAGTTTCTGTTCTTCGACTGGCGGTTCCTGCCCGACGGCTCGGCCGATCCGGGGTTCGAACTCAACCGTCCCGAGGCTGCCGGGGCCACGATCCTCCTGGCACGGCGGAATTTCGGCTGCGGATCGAGCCGGGAGCATGCCCCGTGGGCGCTCGCCGATTACGGGTTTCGGGCGGTGATCGCCCCGACGTTTGCCGACATCTTCTTCAATAATTGCTTCCAGAACGGCATGGTTCCGGTAAAGCTCGCCGAGGCGGACGTGGACGAGCTTTTCCGCCGGGCTGCCGCCGCCGCGGCCGCCGGCACGCAGTATCGGATGCGGGTCGATCTGCGGGAGTGCACCGTCAGCGATGACGCGGGCTTTTCCCAAAGCTTTTCCGTCGATCCATTCCGCCGGCAGTGCCTCCTCGAGGGACTCGACGACATCGCCCTTTCGCTGCGGCATGCCGATGCGATCTCCGCCTGGGAGGCAGCCCATGGCCTGCCGCCCGTCGGTGCCTGACCCGCTGTCACGAACGCGGCCAGCCGCGGTTGCACTGGCGGCGATCGCGATCCTGGCGTTTCATGGTCCGCCGACCAGGGCCGAGGTTCCAGTCGCTCCTGCCGAGCCGAGCGTCACGACTCGCACACAGGTCCTGGGCAGTCTTTCCGGCGGCACGAGGCTGGCCGCTTCGGCCAACGCACAGGCGGTGCGATGCCTCCTCGCTGCCCAGGGAGCGGTCGCGTCGTTCGACCCCAGCCAGCCGGCCGATCGAAGGATTGTGGTGGGACCGGGAATTCAGGGCACGTGCCTGGCGATCGGCTCCCTGCCGGGCGACGTCGTGGCGGCGGTCGTGCGGCAGGGCGACGCATGGTGGCTGCGGACCTACCGGATCGAGCCAGGGGCGACGGCCGACCCCGCCACGCCGCTGCAGGACGTTTCGCTGGGCAGTGCCGCCGCGGACAGCGGGTCGGTCGAGATCGTCGTGGGTACGGCCCGCGGCTGGCTGGCGATCACCGGCCTGCCGGCCCCGCTGCCGCCGATACTGCGGGCCGCGGTCGCCGGGGTTCGGATCGGTCCGCTCTCGGATCGTTCGTGTCCGTCCCTGCCCGCCGGCTGGCGCCCGGTGGCCGCCACCGTCAGCCCTCGGGATGAACTCGTACTCGCCGTCGAGCCCCTCCCACCTGGCGACGAGTCGACTGACCGAGCCGTAAATCCCGGCCTCGGCCGGTCCGCCGAGATTGGCTTCTACGAGCTTTCCGGCCGAGAGCTAGCCCGGTTCGAAGCGGGTGTGACCCGGCTACGGGCCATCACCTTCGATCGCGGCGGAGCCGCCCTCTGCGTCGCAGGGCAGGGGCTGGCGGATGGCCGCTCCGGTGTCTGGCGGCTGGAGGCGACCATGCACGAAGGGCGGCAGGTCGTGCGGCCGGTGCTCGTGGCTCCGCATCCCGCCGTTTGTGATCTCGTCGCCGCGGCGGACCGTGGGCTTATCATGCTGGCGGCCGATGAGGCCGGCACCCTCCTGGCCATCGATCCATTACCGCCGATCCCCGCTGCATCATCCGGAGACGCATCGCCATGACCCTCACCCGCCGCGAGAAGATCGAAGGCCTGCTCCGCGACGATCCGAGCGACGTCTTCCTCCGTTACAGCCTGGCCCTGGAGATGGAGTCGGCCGGTGAGTGGGAGGCCTGCCTCGACATTCTCGAAGATCTGGGCCGCGCCACGCCGGCCTACGTCCCGGCCCTCCAGATGGCCGGCCAGTTCCTCGCCACCCGCGGTCGGATCGAGGAGGCCCAGGCCGCCCTTCGCGAAGGCATCGAGGCGGCCCGAGCGCAAGGCAATGCCCACGCAGCAGCCGAGATGTCGGACCTCCTCATGAGCCTCGGCGGCGACTGACTCAGCCGAGCACCGGCGCCGGCTCGGCGGCCTCGGAGCCACGGGTGATCGTGAAGCCCAGTTCTTCGATCATCTTGTAGTCGGCCTCGGGGAGCTGCCCCTTCGTGGTGAGGTAGTCTCCCACGAAGATCGAGTTGGCCGCGTAGAGTCCGAGCGGCTGCAGGCTGCCGAGATGAATCTCCCTGCCGCCGGCGATCCGAATCTCGGCCGTGGGATTCACCAGCCGCATCATCGCCAGACCCCGGAGGCAGTCCCGCGGCGTCAGGCGATCGACGTGCTCCAGGGGCGTGCCGTCGATCGAATTGAGGAAGTTGAGCGGAATCGACTCGACCTCGAGTTCCCGTAGTTCGAAGGCCATGTCGACGAGGTCGTCGGCCGACTCTCCCATCCCCATGATGCCGCCGCTGCAGAGTTCGAGACCAGCCGAGCGGCAGGCCGCGAGCGTGGCCACGCGGTCGGCGTAGGTGTGGGTCGAGCAGACCTCACCGTAATACCGCTCGCTGGTGTTGAGGTTGTGGTTGACCTTGTCCACCCCGGCCTCGGCCAGCCGCCGGGCCTGCTCGGGCGTGAGGAGCCCGAGGCAGGCGCAGATGTTGAGGCCGTATTCCTGCTTGATCCGCGGCGTGATCTCGCAGACGAAATCGATCTCCCGCTGGGTCGGCCCCCGAGCGGAGATCACGATGCAGAAGGTCTTCGACTGCCGTTCGGCGGCGAGCCGGGCCGCGTCCATCAACTTCGGCGCGGAGAGCAGGTTGTAGCGGGGAATCTCCGCCTCAGAGACCTTCGACTGGGAGCAGTAGCCGCAGTCCTCCGGGCAGAGGCCACTCTTGGCGTTCATCAAAAAGAACAGCTGCACGGTGTTGCCGAAGGCCTGGTGCCGCACCCGGTAGGTGGCCGCCAACAGATCGAGGAGCTCCGTGTCGGGCGACGCCAGGACCGCCCGCGCTTCGTCGCGGGTGATGGCCCCACCGGCTACCACACGGTCGGCCAGTGCGTGCCAGCGGGACGGGGCAGGGGGGGCGACAACGTGCATCGGAAGACTCTCGGGCGAGGAACGTCTTGGGGTTTCCGGCCAAAGCGTACGCGATTCCAGCCGTTTCCGACACCCTCGCCGAGGGGCCGGCCGGAGGCGAGGTCAACCCCGACTTTGCAAGCGTTTTTCGCCCATGGCCGCCGCTGCTTACACCAGCCCCAAGGGGAATGGGCTGAGGCATTCCACCCCGGTCGAGGTGACGAGGTAGTCGTTTTCGATCCGGAGGCCGGTGCGGAGCTCGGGGGCGTAGAGGGCTGGTTCGACGGCGATCACCTCGCCCTCCTGGAGCGTGTCGTCCCAGGCGGGATTGAGGTGGGGGGCCTCGTGCACCGAGAGACCGATGCCGTGGCCGAGATGGCTCGACCAGGAACCGACCGCCGCGCCGGCCAGCCACTCCTGCACGGCGGCATAGATGTCGCGGCAGCGGACACCGGGCTTTGCCAGCCGTTCGACGATCGCGAGGGCCTCGCAGACCCGCTCGCAGGCCGCGTGTTGCTCGTCAGTGGGCCGATGGTCGACCGCGATCGCCCGTGAGGTATCGGCGAAGTAGCCGCGGTAGCCGGGACCAAGGTCGAGAATGTAAAGCTCGCCCGCCTCGCAGACTCGGTTGCGGGGCGGACCGCCCCGAACGCCGCAGGCGTAGTCGTTGCCAGTGCCGGTGAGCATCTCGCCGCAGCTCGTCACGGCGGCGGCCTGGAGCGCCGAGAACACGTCGAGTTCGTTGACTCCGGCCGCGAGCAGGCCTCGGGCCGTCTCATACATGCGGCCGCAGGCTGCGATCGCCTGGCGGAGGATCAGGAGTTCGTCGGGATCTTTGAGCCGCCGCATGGCGAGCAGGGCGGGCTCGACGTCGATCACCTCGGCGCCACCGAGGTGACTTGTCACGTGGGGCGGACAGGCCGAGAACTCGACGCCCACGCGGCGGGCACCACGGGGGGCGAGCCAGTCGCCGAAGACGGCGGCCGCGGCCTCCCGCTGGTCGTTCCGCAGGGTGGAACGCCACTTGGCCTCGTAGGTGCGGAGGTCGTCGGCGGCCGGTTCGTGGGCCGGCTTGTCGGGGCAGACGAGCAGGCAGTGGCCATCGGCCCTGACCGCCGCCAGCGGAGAAAAACGGTGGTCCCACCGGTGGCCGGTCAGGTATTCGACATGTTCCGGGCTGACCACGACCACGAGATCAAGATCCCGTTGGGCCATGGTCGCGAGCAACCTGGCCTGCCGGCCGCGACAGGCCGCAGGATCGAGCAATGGGAAAGCACCATTCATCGGCGGGCTGGAGACTCCGGAGCGATTTGACCGCGAAGTCTACCAGCCCGACGTCTGGCCGGCGGTCAGTCGTCGATTCCCGCGTAGAACACCGCCCGGGAACTCACCGCCCGCACGCCCCGCCGCCGCAGCCGGGGCGGCGCGATCATTCGGCTCTCGAGGTGATCGGCGATCACGGTGGCATCGACGCCGCTCGAGGTCGAGTCGCAGCCGGGTTCGAATTGCCCGTCGAGATCGAGCACCTCGTCAATCGGCCACACTTGGGCCGCGCGCACGACGCACTCGGTGTCGGCGACCCGCATGGCGAGGCGAATGGGCAGCGACGTTTCGGCGGAACGGGCGGGGGCTGGCATGGTGGGTCTCCTCTCCGAGGCTCGAAGCTGCAACAGACGTCGTTGCCAATGCACTGCATACGGCGTGCCGAACGGGATGGTTCCTGGCGGGAGCCAGCGGGGCCGGCATACACGACCCAGATTGCCGGGCCCCTCGTCACTCTGGGCAGACCATGCTGGTCCAGGCGGCCTGGAGGGTCTGCAAATGGTCGGACCGGATTGAAAAAGTTGCAGGCGGTGAGAGACAACTCTGCCACGGCATCGCATCCCGAGCCGCCCTCTCATCCGAATACGGCATCACGCCTCGGGAGCGGCTTGATCCGGCTTGCCGGGCCGCGGCCGCCCGCCGCCGGCCTTGGCCGCCTTGGCGGTCCGCCCCGTGGTTGCAACACCTCTGATCTGATCGCGGATTCGGGCGGCAAGTTCGTAATCCTCGGCGCGGACGGCCTCGGCCAACTGCTCGTCGAGCGTGCGGCCCACTTCGTATCGTTCCCGCACGCTCTCCCGCATCTCCTCGAGCCGTCGCACCAACTCGTCGTCGGCGTACTGCTCCGACGCGTCGTACCGCGCGAAGAGGTCGCGGAACCGGGCCAACCCGGTGTTGATCTCGCTGATCGCCGTTTCCGGGCCGTTTTCCTGGAGGGCGGCGAGGGCTCCCGCCTGCACCCGATGGAAGAGCACGAAGGGGCGGTATTGCTCGTGAGAGAGCGTCCATTCTTCATCGGGCGAGTGCCGATGCACGAAGTCCATGAAGGCCAGGCTGTGGTCGGCATCCTGGGCGGCTCGGCGATACTCCCGGAGCGACAGCCAGCAGAGCCTCCGCTGGTAGTACTGCACGAACTCCCGGTCGGCCTCGGTGCACTGTTCCTGTGTGAGCCGAAAGGCATCGCCGGTGCGGATCGCCTCGCTCACGAGGTAGTCGTAGTAGGTTTCGGCTCCGTTGGGCTTGAGGCCGTCGGGCCGAAGTTCCGTCTCCATTTGGACGACGCCCATGTCGACCCGCATCTGGAGCACGTCGCGGCCGTTGCGGGCCTTGATCAGCCGGGCATTCACCTCACCCGGCCGGAAGGTCCAGTTCTTGAGCAGCGTGTCGATGTCGCGAGGGCTGGGCATGGCAAATCCTTCGCCAAGGTGGCGGCGGGCGTGATGACCCGTGCGTCGGATTATACCAGCGACCGGCCGGCCACGACGGCTCAGTCCACCGGCGTGCGGCGGAGGCTTTTCGTGGTGCCGCGCCGCTTTTTGGCCTCGAGACGGGCCGCCTTGGCAGCCCGCGGTATGCGTGTTGGACGGCGGACCTTTGGTGGGAGCATGGCCCGCTCGAGGATTGCAGACAGTTTGGCCAGGCAGTCGGCAATGTTCCGCGGCTGTTCGCGATGGCGTTGGCTCGTGATCACGAGGTCGCCCTCGAGCGTGAGCCGTGACCGCTCGCGAACCAGCAGCCGCTGCCGGACATCCTCCGGCAGGAATGGGCAACTGCGGGCCTGAAAGCGGAGAACCGCCTTGCTGGAGGTGCGGTTCACATGCTGTCCGCCGGGGCCGGCCGAGCGGGCAAACTGCCAGTCCAGGCCCTCGGTCGGGATCACGATCTGCCTGCCGCCGGCCACGACCTTCAAGGTCCGCGTGCGTGCCATGCGAATGCCTCTGCTTTCGGTCGGACACCAGGCCCGAGTATGCCCGATCGGGGCCACGGCGTCTGGCAGGTGTCAAAGAAAACCCGGCCTGATTGTCAAGGGTGAATCTTCGAGACGTGCTGGCAGCTTTCGCCGCCGGGCCCGGTCAATCCAAGACTCTCAATTCGTGCGGCCAAGGCCGCTTCTCTGGACAGTCTCCGCGGCAGCGTTCCATACTCTGCCCCCACGTGGCAGGCGGGCAACCGCCGCTGTCCCGCCGGTTCCTCGGGAGCGTCTCCAGTATGTTCCAGATCGCCATCAGCCAGACGACGACGGCCCGCTGGGAACTTCCGGTGGAGTTGGAGCGGCTTGCGGCCCATGGCTTTCACGGGATCTCACTCTGGCGACCGAAGGTGTCAGACCTCGGTGTGGCGGTGACGGCTGCCATGCTGACGCAGGCCGGGATGCAGGCCGTCAGCGTGCTCTGGGCGGGGGGCTTTACGGGCGGTGACGGTCGGTCGTTCGACGAGAGCGTTGCCGACGCCGTCGAGGCGATTGACACGGCCGAGGCCCTGGGAGCCGGCACCGTCGTGGTACACAGTGGCTGTCGCGGCGGCCACACTCGATCCCACGCCGCTCGGCTGTTGGCCCAGGCCCTCGAGCAACTCGCCCCGCGGGCGACCGCTGCCGGCGTGGCCTTGGCGATTCGGCCAATGCACCCTGCGGCGGCGGCCGACTGCAATTTCGTGACCCGGTTGCAGGAGGCGGTTGAACTCGTGGAACGGTTCGATGATCCGGCCATCCGGCTGGCCTTCGATCTCTGGCAGTGGGCTGATGCCGCCGAAACCCAGCCCCTTCTGTCCCGCCTTGCCCGCCTCACCGCCCTGGTGCAGGTGGCCGATCGCTCGGGGCCTCCGACCGTGGGGGGTGACCGGCTGCCCGTCGGATCAGGCAACCTCCCGCTGCAAAGGGTTGTTCGCCGCCTGCTCGACCTCGGCTACGGGGGCGATTTCGAATTCGATCCGGTCGGTGAGCGGGTGGAATCGCTGGGATACGAGGCGATTCTGGCCGCAACGTGCGGGGTGGCGAAGGCCTGGAACCTCTGTCCGACAGCCACGGCCGATGGCCGGGGCCAGGGCGGCTGGTCGCGGTACCTCCGGCAGCCTCACTTCGCCGCGGCGGGATCCCGGAGATCCCAGGCCTCGAGCCAGACCGTGTCGCGGGGCTGAAGCGAGAAGTCTTCCCGCAGCTTCTCGTCGAAGTCGTCCATGTGCGCCGCGCCGTAGAAGATCGCGATCCGCCTTCGACCTGCGGCGATCTCCTTGCCGAGCACGTCGAGGGCCGCGGCGTTCCGATCGGTGATCAGGGTCGATCCTTCCTCGCCACCGAAGGTGGCCGTGAGCACGTCCATGTCGGTGAACTGCTCGGCCATCAGCCGGCGGAGTTTCACCTGGCGACCTTGCTCCGAACCGAACAGCAGGCCGAAGAGTTCCCCCATGCTCACATCCGGGGCCGAGGCAGCGTCCCGCTCGGCGCGGGCCATTCCCTCGCGCATCAACTTCGTAAACATGCTCCACCACGACTCGCCCCGCTTCCGCATGGCCTCGTCGAACTCCTTCGGCGAGAGGTCGGCGTGGACGAAGTTGGGGGCTGCGTAGTCGATGCTCTCCAGCTGAAACTCGAGGCCGAGGAGCCGAGTGAGGCCCTGCTGAGCCGAACCAATCGCCCCCGAGGGCTTGCGGCCGGGTTTGGGCACGCGGGCGTTGGGCGGGGCCACCAATTCATAGAGTACGGAGTCGTAGTCGGCGAACAGGCGGTCGAGGGTCTTGTAATAGCTGCCGCCGCCGAGGTGGACGGCCGCGACGAGATCGACCTGAACCGGTTCGGAGCGGCCGTTCCGCTCGACCTGGCCAACGTATTCGACAATCGAGGTCTCGAGCGCCAACGGCTGGCCGGCCTCATCCCGCGTGAGCCGGAGGAATTCAACCTGTTCGGCCACGGCCGCTCGGCCGCCGGACTCCCGGGCTGGAACCGCCCCGCCGCCGGCAACGACGGCAATCAGGGCAAAGAGGGGCGTCAGGGAAGGGCGGGACTGAGCGGTCATGGCAAAAAACCTCATCCGTTCGGCATGGGGCCGCCGGTCGGCCCCGTTTCCGCAGAATACCCGACCCTCGCCACGTCGGCTCGGGGGCGGCGAAAGTCGCTTCGCGGGCGAGGATCCGCCCCGTGCTTTGCGAGGCTTCGCCGGCAGAACCGGCAGAGTTTCCCAAGTTTCGTCAACCCGATCGACCTGCACGACCGATACCCAAAGAGCAATCCGCATTGGCGGACGACCGGCTCCTGCACCACAGGACACTCGAAGATGGCTACGAAACTGGGATTCAGGCGGTTCCTGGCGACGATTCTCGCGGCGGCGGGCCTGGCGGCCGGCCACACCGCGAGGGCCGGCGGCAATTGGATGCCCCTCCTGCCCGACCAGGACTTCTACGACTTCCAGCTGTTCGCCCCGCCGAACCTGGACGAGTACGGGATCTACCAAGAGGCGAGCGAAGGCCTGTTCTTCAGCTACGACCGTCTCTATATGGGGATCACGCCGCCGCGATTCGTGCCGGTGGGCAACACGGTCTTCTGGCCCGTCGAACCGCTCAACGCCGACGTGGCCCAGCAGCTCAACACTGCCAACGGCGGCTTCGCGGGTGTGGTGATTTACGGCACCGACCAGATGAACCTGGACCTCAACACCACCTGGCTCCGGACCAAGATGACCTGGGGCAACCGTTACGAGGGCGGTTGGATCTACGACGACTACGGCATGCTGTTCTCCTACTGGGACTCCGGGCCGCAGGATCAGTCCTTCACCACCATCAACGAATATGCGCTCAATAGCCCCGAGCAGACCTTCGATCAGGAGACTGCGACCAGCGAGTCGACGATCGGCGGCATCGCCGTGCCGATCATCACGACAACGATCGAGAGCACGTCCCCGCCTCCCGACCACTTGATCGTGCAGAACTTCACGCAGCACAATCAAACCAGGCTTCAGAGTGGTTCGGCTGCATGGATCGTGCGCCGGGCCCTGGGACGCCGCGGAAGCGGTTCGACCGTTCGGCTCGGGCTCGGCCCGCGGTTTGTCCAACTCGCGGACCGCTACGACATCGGGTATCAGAGCTACCAATACGCTTTCAACGCGGGCTCTGGGGCCTCCGACACCGGCGATGGAACCGCCGGTACGTCGGGCCTGGGTGGCGTGGGTGACGTCGGCAACAGTGTGACGACCGGGGCGGGCGGCATTCTCAACCAGCAGGGCGACGTCGTCACGCTCACCGGGCAGGGTCAGGGTTCGAAACTGCAGGACGGTGCCTGGGAGACCTACACCTCGAACAACGTTGTCGGCCCAGAATTCTCCATGCTCCTCGAATCCAGCAGTGGTCGTTGGAAGTTACTCTCCGAGCTCAAGTTCACCGCCGGCATGAACTGGCAGAACATGCTCTATCGCGGCTCGAATTTCCCTGCCACCCTGTCTGCCGACTACTTCCGGACGGAGTTCGTCACGGCCCAGGTTCTGACGCAGACTGCGTCGGTCAACGGTCAGCCGGTAACCGTGCAGGGTGCGCCGCTCTACGTGCAGGTGTACGGGGCAGGTCAGAAGAACGCCACGAACTCAGCCGAGCATCAGTTCACCTTCACGCCGATCGGTGAATGGCGGCTCGGTACCGAGTTTCGCGTCAGCCAAGCTATTCTCCTGCGGGCCGGCTACACGGGCATGTGGATGGGACAGATCGCCCGGGCATCGTCCAACACGGCCTATATCACGACGACCGACACCGTGCGAAAGTCTGTGCCGAATCCGAACTACGACCCCAATCTTCCCGATGGCGGTGACAACCCGATCACGGTCGTCCAAGACGTGCCGGTCGAATACTCCCGAATCGGACCGGCGCCGACGTCGATCCAAGACTATGTCTTCACCAACGGCATCGACTTCGGCATCGAGGTGAAATACTGAGCCGACAAGCGGCCGGGTGGCTCAGGGCCCTTCGAGGGCCGCCATCCAGTCGGCGGTGGCGCCGCGGATCGAGGCCAGCTGGTCGAGCCGCTTGACGAGCGGCTGCCAGAGCGGGCTTTCGGCGGCGATCTCGACGGGGGAGGGCAGGGCGACGGGCAGGCCCGCCGCATCCACCTGGGCAAAGCCGAACAGGCCGTCCATCCAGGGCAGCGTGTGGCCCTCGAGCGGCATGCCCACGACGCCGGCCACGAGGTAGCCCTGCTTGGCCTGGAGCACCGCGCCGCGGAGTTCCACGAGCGTCCCCACCGGCACGCTCCGACGGCATTCGAGCGAGAGCACCCGCCGAAGCATCAGATTGCTCTCGGCCCCCGCGGCCCGGCAGGCGGTGGCGTAGGCGATTTCCAGGGCGTAGCGGAGCAGGCTCCCGGCGTAGAGCGTGCCGTAGTGGTTGGCGTCGGCCGGCAGCACGAGCCGGTGGGAAGTCGTTTCAGTCGCGGTCATGGGGCCAGGGTTATACCGGGCTGCGCTTGAAAGCGGATAGAGAGGCGGGATGGGTGCCGCATGAAGGGGCGGAGGCAGCGTCAACTGAGCGTCGGGATTGCCTGTGCCCCGTCGCCGGACGTTCGCTGCGGCCATCGTGGCCTCCGCTCACTCCGAGGAAACTCAGCTGTGCCATCCTGGCTGCGCTGGTTTCCTAGGCCGGCTCTCGGGCCGCAGGCAACCCCGACCGCCAACGCGTTTGAAGGGTCCGAAACCGCGTTTTTGGCCTTTGACCTTGGAGGAGCAGCGTCGCGCACCGTGCCATCCGCTGAACTAGCCCGCCCGGCGGGCGTAGCCGGGGTCGATCTTGGCGAGTTCTTCCTGCATCGCGGCCACCGTCTTACGGATCTGGTCAGACGTGTGGCTCGAGGTGATGAAGAAGCGGAGCCGGGCGGCTCGCTCTTCCACGGCCGGGTACAGGATCGGCTGCACGCTGATGCCACGGGCGAAGAGTGCCCGGGACAGCCGCAGGGCGTTCATCGAGTTGCCGAGGATCACCGGCACGATGGCCGAGCCGCCCGAGGGGCCGGTATCGAGCCCGGCTTCGGCCGCGAGCGTGAGGAACAGCCGGGCGTTGTCGTGCAGCCGGGCCACCCGCTCGGGCTCCTGCTCGAGCACGGCGAAGGCCCCGAGGGCCGCGCCGGCTGCCGCCGGGGGGAGCCCCACGCTGTAGACGAAGCCGGGCACGGTGTATTTGAGCCAGCGGATGAAGGTGGCCGAGCCGGCGATGTAGCCGCCGCAGCTGCCGAGCGCCTTGGAGAGCGTGCCCATCCAGATGTCGACGTCGGCTGGATTGATGCCGAAGTGCTCGCCGATGCCGTGGCCCTTGCGGCCCATCACGCCGATCGAATGGGCTTCGTCCACCATCAACAGGGCCCGGTGCCGCTTGGCCACGGCGATGAACTGCGGCACGTCGGAGAAGTCTCCGTCCATGCTGTAGATGCCCTCGATCACGATCAGCACCCGGCGGTACTGGCTCCGCATCTGATCAAGCAGCCGCCCAGCGGCCTCATAGTCGTTGTGGGGGAAGGGGCGGCGGCGGGCCCCGGAGAGGATCGCGCCCTGGAGCAGGCTGTTGTGGGCCAGGGCGTCGTGGAGCACGAGGTCACCTGGACCGACGACGTGGCCAATCACGGTTTCGTTGGTCGCATGGCCGCCGACGAAGGTGACGGCGTCTTCGGTGCCGACGACACGGGCGATTGTCCGCTCGAGATCCTGGTGGATCGTCTTCTCGCCCGAGACCAGCCGGCTGGCTGACACGCTCGTTCCGAAGCGGTCGAGGGCAGCCTTCGACGCCGCCGTCACCCGGGGCTCGCCTGACATGCTCAGGTAGTTGTACGTAGCCCAGCTGATCAATTCCCGGCCGCCGATCACGGTGCGGTCGTTGGTAAGCCCCTCGTGGACGCTGAAGTACGGATTCTCGAGGCCGGCCGCGGCCACGGCGGCGAAGTTTTGCTCGAGCGCCCGAACTTCGGGAAACTCGTCGATCTTCCAGGCATCCGACGGGATCTCGATCGTGCCCTGGACCCGCTCGACCTTCTCGCGGCTCTCAGCCGGCATGTGGTCGATGATCGCCTCGGTCACCTCGCGGCAGGTCTCGATCAGCGGCAGGACCTGCTCGGGGAACCGGGCCCCGAACGCTTCTTCGAGGCTGGCCACGATCTCCATCCGTTCGAGCGAGTCGAGTCCGAGCTCGACGATGTTGGTGTCGAGCGTGAGGTTCGTCGCCCGTTCCTTGGCGATCCGGCGGACATGATCGAAGACCGTCTGGACGATCTCTTGGGGTAGTTCGCGATCGGGCCGGAGCGGCCGGGCCGCCTCGCCGAGCGGCCGCTGCCGAGCCAGGCGGGGCATCTCGACGGCGGGGCGTTCCGGCTGGGCCGGCGGCGCGAGCCAGGAGATGTGCTGCTCCACGACGTCGAGCGAGCCTTCCAGAAACTGCTTTCGGCAGGCGTGCCGCTGGATCTTGCCGCTGGAGGTCTTGGGCACGCTGTTGGGCCGCACGAGCACGATCGCCTCGGCTGCCACCTCGTGTTCCCGAGCCAGCCGGCTGCGGATCGCCTCGAAGGCCGTTGCGATCTCGGTCTCGTCGTGCCGGCCCCGTTCGAGCTCTGCCACGATGACCACCCGTTCCCGGTCCTCGACGTCGACGGCAAAGGCCGCCAGCGACCCCGCCCGCACGAGCGACGTAGCCTGCTCGACCGAGAGTTCCAGATCCTGCGGATAATGGTTGCGGCCGCGGATGATGATCAGGTCTTTGAGCCGGCCGGTGACGAATAGTTCGCCATTGTCGAAGAAGCCGAGGTCGCCGGTGCGGAGGTAGGGCCCGGGATTAGGACGCCACCGGGCCACCACCTGGGCCGGGGCCGCCGGGTCGGGCTGGGCAAGCATCGCCCCGAACGTCGCCTGGCTCTCCTCGGGCCGATTCCAATAGCCCTGGGCCACGCTCGGCCCGCTTACCCAAATCTCGCCCACCCGGCCTGGCGGCAGCGGCTCGCAAGAATGCGGATCGACGATCAGCACATCCTGGCCATCGAGTTCCCGCCCGCTGCCCACCATCCGCCTCCCAGCCTGGCCCTGCGGCAGGACCACGGCAGCACCCGTCTCGATCGCCCCGGCGTCGAAGGAGCGGATCACCGGCTGCTCGAACTTCATGCCGCCGGTCACCATCAGGGTGCTCTCGGCCAGGCCGTAGCACGGGTAGAAGGCCTCGCGGCGGAAGCCGCTCACCGCGAAGGCCTCGCAGAAGGCGTCGATCGTCTCGGCGCGAACGGGCTCCGCCCCGTTGAAGGCCAACGACCAGCTCGAGAGGTCGAGGGCGGCCCGTTGCTCCGGTGTGGTCTTCCGCACGCAGAGCTCGTAGGCGAAGTTGGGGCCGCCGCTGATCGTGGCCCGATAGCGAGAGATCGCCTGCAGCCACCGTAGCGGCTTCTGCAGAAACGCGACCGGCGACATGATCACGTTGAATTTGCCGCCGTAGAGCGGCACGAGAATCCCGCCGATCAGCCCCATATCGTGGAAGCTCGGCAGCCAGAACACCCCCGACTGGCTGCGGGTGATCTCGAAGGCCTGCATGATCCGCAGGGAGTTGTGCAGCAGATTCTCGTGCGAGAGCATCACCCCCTTGGGCGTGCCGGTCGAACCGCTCGTGTACTGCAGGAAGGCGAGGGTGTCGCCGTCGATGTCGGGCCGGTCCCACCGGTCGGCCAGGGCCGGGTCGAGTTCGGCGTCGACCAGCCAGGTCAGGTGCTCGAGGCTCGGCGCCGCGGCTCCGAGGTTCTCCAGCCGATCAACCACGTCGCGGGTGGTGAGGGCCACCGAGGCATCGGCGTCGGCCGCGATCGCCTCGATCCGTTCGACCGACCGGTTCTTCCGGGGCGGATAGGCCGGCACGGCGATCGCCCCGCCGTAGAGGCAGCCCATGAAGGCAGCGATGAAGTCGAGGCCCGAGGGGTAGAGCAGCAGGGCTCGCTTCCCCGTCATGCCCCGCTCGATCAGCCACGAGCCTAGGGCTCGGGCCTTCCGGTCGAGTTCGGCGTAGGTGATGTTGAGCTCGTCGTGCTCGCCGTCCACCAGGAACGTGAACGCCCGGTCATGCGGCCGATAGGCGGCCCGCTGCCGAAGCAGATCGACGATCGTCGGGGCGAACGAGGCTTCTGTTGTCGGATTTGGAATCACGCGCTGGCTGCCTCCACCCCCGCCGTGGCGCCGCGGTCGCGGCAATCCGGGGACCGTCGGGTGGATTCGGCAGAATCCGCCCCGCTCGGTCACATTCTAGCCGTCCCGCCGGCACAACCGGAACCAGCGGAACCCCGCTGGTTTTTCCCGCTCTGAATAGGCCGGATGGGGCGTCAACTGGTAGGTCGGGGTTGCCCGTGCCCCGTCGCCGGACGTTCGCTGTCGGGTCGTATGAAGGGGCGGAGGCTATGCCGACTTGTGGGTCGGAGTTGCCCATGCCCCGTCGCCGGACGTTCGCTACGGGCATCCATGCCCTCCGCTCACTCCGAGGAAACTGCGCTTCGCCATCCTGGCTCCGCTGGTTTCCTAGGCCGGCTCTCGGGGCATGGGCAACCCCGACACGGTGAGCCGTTTTCGAAGTGCCCTGGAAGTGCCCTGGAAGTGCCTCGGAAGCCTGTGTTCCAGTTGGCCCGTGGGGGCAGGCTTGTAGCCTGCCCGAATGTGGCATCGATCCTTCCCCAGGGCGAGGATCGAACCCGTCCTCGTGCGACCACGCCTCGTACGCCCCCGGTCGCCTCGTCCCTTTCTGATCCGCCGATCAACTCGCGTGGAACACGCGGTCGAGTTCCACGAACCGGTCGGGGGAAATTTCTTCGGCGCGGGCATCGGGGCCCAGGCCGAGGGCGGCGTAGGCGGCGGCGACGCGGGCCTTGGCGGCGTCGCTCCCCTTGCCGCCCGCCAGGCGGAGCAGAACACCGCGGAGCAGTTTGCGGCGGTGGCAGAAGACGTCGCGCACGAAGGCGTGGAATCGGTGGAGGTCGCCGATCGCGACCCGCCGATCGGGCTCGAGGTCGAGTCGCACGATCGCGGAATCGACCTTCGGCCTCGGCCAGAACACGCTCGGCGGCAGGATCCGCACGATCTCGCCGCGGCACTGGGCGCCCACCCAGACGGACAGCGCGTTGTAAGCATGCGTGCCCGCCGGGGCCGTCATTCGTTCGGCCATCTCCCGCTGCACGGTCACCACCGCCACGTCGAAGGGTCGGTGCAGGGCGAGCAGGTTCGAAATCACGGGCGTGGCCACGCAGTACGGCAGGTTGGCCACCAGCATGAATCGGCCGCCCGGGGAGGCAGCCCGAGCCGTCTCGATCGCATCCAACACCTCCGGCCGGAAGCGGTGCTTGGCCGCCAGGGCATCGCCCTCGACGAGCGTCACGTTGTCGCGATCGACGAGCCGGTCGCGGGCGAGCTGCGCGAGCCGGGGGTCGATCTCGACGGTCACCACGCGGGCCGCGGCCGCCGCCAGCCGCTCCGTGAGGGCCGCCGTGCCCGTGCCGACCTCCAGCACGACGTCGTCGGGGCGAATCTCGGCCGCTCGGGCCAGGAGGTCGAGCAGGTTCAGATCGACCAGGAAGTTCTGCCCGCGACGGGCGTCGATCGTGAAACCGACCTGCTCGAAGAGCTGCTTGAGGTAGGCCGTCGTCTGCCGGGGCGGAGGATTGTTCGTCGAGAGCGGGTCGATGCTCATGCCGCCCCCGAGTCGCGGGCGGCAAGCCACCGAGCCACATACTTGAAGATGAGATCGGTCTCGAGGTTCACGCCGTCCCCCACGGCGAGCCCGCCGAGCGTGGTACAGGCGAGGGTGTGCGGGATCAGGGCCACGCCGAACGTCGTCGCATCGACGTCGACCACCGTCAGGCTCACGCCGTCGATCGCCACCGAGCCCTTGCCCGCCATCTGCCCGAGCAACGCGGGCGGGGCGGCGAACCGGCAGGTGGTCCAATCGCCCTCGTCGAGCCGTGAGGCAAGGGAGCCCATGCCGTCGACGTGGCCGGTCACGAGGTGGCCGCCGAGACGGTCGGAGAGCCGGAGGGACCGCTCCAGGTTGACGCGCGAGCCGACGCCGAGCCTGCCAAGGGTGGTGCGGGCCAGGGTTTCGGGGCCGAGTTGGAAGTCGAGCACGTCGCCGTCCTGTCGCACGACCGAGAGGCAGCAGCCGCTGATGCAGACGCTGTCGCCGATCGCGATTCCCGTCGCCACGGCCCCGGCCGCGACCGAAAGCCGCAGGCCTGGCGGCTCGGGCGTCGCGGCCACGACCCGCCCCGACGATTCGACGAGACCGGTGAACATCGAGCGGATCCGTGAAGCGAATGGAAGCTGGTCGCCGACGTCTCCCGCGGAGACGAGCCCCGGCAGAATACCCTGCTTTTCGGCTCCGGCCATGCCTGCCTCCAAGTCGGCTTGCATGGCGCGGCCCCAGAGGCACAATCAACGCCGCCGAAGGCTCCCGCCTCCGGCATTCCGCATTCCGCCCCCACGCCCCTTCGGAGGTTCCATGTCCACGATCGTCGACGTCCACGCCCGCCAGATTCTCGACAGCCGCGGCAATCCCACGATCGAAGTGGACGTGACCCTGGCCGACGGCGCCTTCGGCCGGGCGGCTGTGCCTTCCGGCGCGAGCACCGGCGCCCACGAGGCCTGGGAGAAGCGGGACGACGACAAGGGCGTCTATCTCGGCAAGGGCGTGATGACCGCCGTGGAGAACGTCAACACCCGGATCGCCGAGGAACTGGAGGGCTGCGATGCCCTCGATCAGACGTCGATCGACGAAATCATGCTCGAACTCGACGGCACGCCCAACAAGAAGGAACTCGGTGCCAACGCGATCCTCGGCGTCTCGATGGCCGTGGCCCATGCCGCCGCTGAGCACTGCGGCATTCCGCTCTACCGCTACCTCGGCGGCGCCGCTGCCCGCCTCTTGCCGGCGCCGATGATGAACATCATCAACGGCGGAGCCCACGCCGACAATCCGCTCGATGTTCAGGAATTCATGATCCTGCCCCTGGGCTTCGACACCTTCGACTCGGCGCTGCGGGCCGGCGTCGAGACCTTCCACGCCCTCAAGAAGGTGCTCAAGGACAAAAAGCTCGCCACGAGCGTCGGTGACGAGGGCGGCTTTGCGCCCCACATCGGCAGCTGCGCCGAGGCCCTGGAGGTGATCCTGGCCGCGATCGGCAACGCGGGCTACAAGCCCGGCAGCGAGATCGCGATCGGCCTCGACGTGGCGGCCACCGAGTTTTACGACTCCAAGGCCGGCACGTACGCCATCGAGGGCAAGTCGCTCGATTCGCGCGGCATGGTCGAGTTCCTGGCCGACCTGGCGGGCAAGTATCCGATCGTGTCGATCGAAGACGGCTGCTCGGAAGACGACTGGACGGGCTGGAAGCTGATCACCGAGAAGCTCGGGGCCCGGGTGCAGCTCGTGGGCGACGACCTGTTCGTCACGAATTCGGAGCGGCTGGGCCGCGGCATCGCCGAGGGCGTGGCCAACTCGATCCTCGTGAAGGTCAATCAGATCGGCACGCTCACCGAGACGATCGCCGCGGTGCAACTGGCCCATCGTTCGGGCTATACCTCGGTCGCCAGCCATCGCAGCGGCGAGACGGAAGACGCCACGATCGCCGACCTCGCCGTCGGCCTCTCGACGGGCCAGATCAAGACCGGCAGCGCCTCCCGCAGCGACCGGATCGCGAAGTACAACCAGTTGCTCCGGATCCAGGAGTCGCTCGGCGACGGGGCGCTCTACGCCGGTCACGACGTGCAGGCTCGATGGCCGGGCATGGCGTGAGCCTTGCGCGCGCGGGGCTCGGGGTTGCCCGTGCCCTGTCGCCGGACGTTCGCTACGCCCATCCTGGGCTTCGCTCACTCGGAGGGAACCTGCGCTTCGCCATCCTGGCTGCGCTGGTTCCCTACGCCGGCGACAGGGCACGGGCAACCCCTCGCAGGCCATTGGGTGGGGTGTCGTTGGATGCTTCGCCATCCTGGCTGCGCTGGTTCCCTCCGCCGGGGACAGGGCACGGGCAACCCCGCGCAGGCCTTTGGGGGCGAAATCGGTGAGCCGGTTGCCGGTCACGGATCGCGGGGGAAGAAGTCTCGGACGACGTCTAGGAACTCGTCTCGGGTGATCACCCGGGAAACACGGCCACGGAAGTCGCGGGCGCCGGGGAGGCCCTGAGCGTAGGCGCAGGCGAACTTTCTCATCAGGAGCGTACCCCGTTCGACGCCGAACCGGCGGCAGACGAGGTCGTAATGATGCAGCACGATCTCCCGCTGCTCGGCGAGCGTGGGGTCGGGCGGTGGCGGTTCGCCGCGGAGCAGGGCAGCCGCCTGAGCGAAGATCCAGGGCTTGGCGAGCGCCTCGCGGGCGATCATCACGCCGTCGACGCCATGCTCCCGCAGCCGGCGGACCGCGGTCTCGGCTGAATCGATGTCGCCATTGCCCACCACCGGCATCCGCGACACGCTCCGCTTCACCGCGGCGATCGCCTCCCAGTTGGCCTCGCCGGTGAAGAATTGGGCCGCTACCCGGCCGTGAACCGTCAGGCAGGCGGCGCCAGCCTCCTCGACCCGCTGGGCCACCTCGATCGCCGTCTGACAGGCGTCGCTGCATCCCAGGCGGATCTTGGCGGTGACCGGCACGTTGCCGCAGGCTTCGACCACGCGGCGGACGATCGTGCCGACCCGGTCGGGATCCCGCAGCAGCCATGATCCGCTGTGGGCCTTCTCGGTCACTTGCCGTACCGGGCAGCCGAAGTTGAGGTCGACGACGCTGACGCGAAAGTCATGGGCCAGCCGCTTGCCGACGGCGGCGAGGTTGTCGGGGTCGTTGTCCCACATCTGCACGGCCAACGGGCGGGGCTCGTCGCGGATGCCCCAGAGCCGGTCGGGATGTTCGCCGCGGGCCGACTCCAACCAGATCGCGCTGCGAGCGGCGATCATCTCGGTGGCCAACAGCCCCGCACCGCCGAACTCCCGAACCACCTGGCGGTAGGCGAAGTTGGTGTACCCGGCCATCGGGGCCTGGAGGATCGGCGGATCGACCACGACCGGGCCGATCCGGAGCGGCTCGATGGCCGGGAACGCGTGCGGAGAAGACAAGATCATCCCAGGTATCGTACCAACGGCAGCGGCTGGTCTGGGTCACTCGACCTGGATGATCGAGGCGGCTGGGATGGAGGCGGGCGGGGCGGGCACCGCCACCGGAGCCAGACCGCCGGGCGGGGCAGGGGCCGCTGATTCAACGGGCGGGGGCTGCCACGTCACGGGACTTGCGATCAGCATCGACACAAACTGGTCGTCGGGCAGCGAGAGGTCGGCAACCGCCATCGCATACTCGGCGATCTCGAGGTTGTAGGACCGCACCGCGTCGAGGAAAGCCGCCTGCTGGTCGATGACCGCCGTGTGGGCGGCGATCACGGCCTCGATCGGCCGATTGGCTTTGGCATGGTCGGCCTCGGCCTGCAACATCGCATGGTCGGCAGCCGTGACGGCGACGGCCCTGGCGGCGAGGGCCTCGTGGCGGGCCGGCAGCGTCCGCACGATCGCTCGGACGCGGCCGGTGGCGATTCGCGTGGCGAAGATCTCCTCGAACCGGGTCTGGTACGGATCGGCGAGCGGTCGATCGATCGGCCAGGGGGCCGGCTCGCCGAAGGGCAGCCGCGCCAGGTCGACGAGTTCCTGCTGGGCCACGCCGAGCCGGGCAGAGGCGTCTGCCAGGTCGGCGCGGGCCGCCGCCGTGGCAACGTCGAGCGTGGCCCGATCGTGCGGGTCTCCGCCGGGCGCGACGAGCTCCAGCCGTTCGACCGCTGCGGCGGCGCACCGCACCCCCGCGTACGCGGTGGCCACTTTCCAATAAGCCTGCACGATCCACAGCCGTCGTGAGCGATCGCCCGACCGTACGAGCGCCTCCAGCAAGGGGAGCGGCCGAGCGTACGCGGCGGCTCCGGGTGGCCCGGCGACCGGCTCGAGGAGCGACGCCAACAAGGTGGCCGCGCTGCTCGACGCGGCGGGAGGGGGCGGCGGGGCTTGCTGAAGACCTGCCGGCGACCCCGAGGCGGCCGTCTGAGGAGCCGCTGCCGGAGGTGCCGCGACGGCGCCGTAGGGACTCGCCGGCATCGTGCTGGGTTGGGCGGGAGGCGCGGCCCGCTCGGCCGGGAGTGGACCGAGCGGCGCGGCGGGCTCAACCGCCGGCACCACCACCGAGGTCGTGCCGTCGGCGGACACGCTAGGAGCGACTGCATCGGCCTCCGATGTCCGGGCGTCGCCCGCTGGCTCCGCCACCGCTGCCGAATCGGCCGGCCGGGAGTCGGCGGTCGGCACCGACTCGTCGGCCCATCCGGTCGCCGATGGGCCGAGGCTCGCGGCCACCGCCATCACGACCGTGCAGAATCCCCGCATGGCAACCTCTGGCACGATGCGTTCCATGGTCTGCTAGCTCGCGCTGTCGAGATAGGGGTCCTGGCTCATTTGAATGTGAGCTTCGGCGCGTTGGCGTTCGACATACTCCAGCACTCGCCGCTGCCGGCGGTGTCGAGCCTCGACGCTCCGCTGGGCCCGCTTGAACACGGCCAGGAGCCGTTCCGGATTCCCACCGATCCTTCGGCGGAGTCCCGCTGCAATCCGCGCGGCCCGCTTGTCACCGTAGGCCGTCGTGAGGATTTCGTCGTCGAGGGCCACGTACTGCCGCCAGGTTCCCGGATCACCCTGCCGCCCGCAGCGGCCGACGAGCTGGCGGTCGATCCGCGCCGAGTCATGGAGCTCGGTGCAGATGACGTGGAGCCCACCGAGTTCTTCGACGCCCTCCCCGAGCTTGATGTCGGTTCCTCGGCCCGCCATGTTGGTCGATACGGTGATTTCCCCTCGTTGTCCGGCCCTGCTCACGATGTCCGCCTCCTGGGCAACGTGCCGGGCGTTGAGAACGGTGTGCGTCAGCCCGGCGGCATCGAGCAGGCGCGAGAGGTCTTCGGATTTGTCGATCGATCGCGTGCCGATCAGGACCGGCCGGCCGAGGGCATGCATCTCCTCGACTTCGGCGACGATCAGGCGGAGTTTCTCCTGGTAGTCGGCCGCGACGATCGCCGGGAGCCGCTTGCGGATCGCGGGCCGGTTCGTGGGGACCACGTCGATCGCGACAGCATAGGTTCGGCCAAGCTCACCGTGGCTGGTCGCAATCGTTCCCGTCATGCCGGCGAGATGAGGCCATCGGGCAAACAGGTCTTGGATCGTGATTCGGGCCGCGTGGCCGCCGCCGCCCGTGACTTCGACCGTCTCGTCCGACTTGGTCGCCTCCAACTCCAACGCTTCCTTGGCCTCGACGGCCTGGTGGATTCCGTCCCGCCAACTGCGACCTTCCGCGACGCGGCCCGTGAATTCGTCGATGATCACGATCTTGCCGTCACGAATGACGTACTGCCGATCACGCAGGTAAAAGAGCTTTGCCTTGCAGGCTCGTTCCACAGCGTCGTAGAGATCCAGGAGGCTCGTCGTGTCGAGCTCGGGCGGTCGGCGGAAGGCCCGCACACGGCTGCGGCCCCGGCCGAGCAACTCGCAGGAGTGCTTGCGAATGTCCTGCTCGAAATCCTCGTCGGGCACGAGCGTATCGGCAACGGCAGCGGCGAACTGGAACAGCGCCTTCTTCGACGCGTCGGATCCGCTCCGCGCAGAGTCGTCCTGGGGCGTGGAAATGATCAGCGGCGTGCGAGCCTCGTCAATCAGAACGTTGTCGGCTTCGTCGACGAGGACGAACCAAAACGGCCGCTGGAGCAGCCGCGACGCCGCGCCGGCTGCCTTGCCGGTCAGGATCGCGCCGAGATCGCCACGGCCCTCATTGATTTCCCGACTCATCAGGCGGTCCTTCAGGAAATCAAAGCCAAACTCCTTCGCTGTTCCATAGGTGACGTCACAGGCATACGCCTTGCGTCGGCTGTCGAAGTCCATCTGCGACTCGATGATGCCGACTTTCAGCCCCAGGGCTTCGTAGATCGGCTCCATCCATTCGGCGTCACGACGAGCCAGGTAGTCGTTGACCGTGGCGAGGTGCGCGCCCTTGCCGGCGAGCGAATACAAGACGAGTGGGAGTGTCGCGACGAGCGTCTTGCCTTCTCCGGTCTGCATCTCGAGGATCGCGCCCTTCACGAGCGCCGCTCCGGCGAGCAGTTGCACGTCGTAGTGACGCATACCCAGCCGTCGCCGGCCTGCCTCCCGGGTGGCCGCGAAACTCTCGACGATCAGCGACTCGGGTGGTTCGCCCGCCTTGGCCCGGTACGAGAGCGAGCGGCCGAGGCGGCGGAGCTGGACGTCGTCGAGGGCCTCCATCGAGGCGGCCAGGCCATTGATCTCACGGACGATCTTCCGGGTGGCCGCTGTGATGGCCGGCCGCGAGCCGGGACCGAATCCACCGAGCCACTTGAGCATCATGCACCTGCCTCACCTACGGTACCACGGTCTCTTATCGTACCCCATGCGGCTTCGGTTGCATCACACGCTCGCCCCGGGTGTCGAAAGACTCGTGGAGGGGCCAGTCGGGATTGGCCATGCCCTGTCGCCGGACGTTGCCGCATGGAGGGGCGGAGGCGCCGTCACCCGGCGAGTCGGGATTGCCCATGCCCTGTCGCCGGACGTTCGCTTCGGGCATCCGTGCCCTCCGCTCACTCGGATGCAGACGTCGCTGCGCAATCCTTGCTTC
>CAMDDJ010000015.1 GCA_945891385.1 Candidatus Kuenenia stuttgartensis
CGGTGGCCGCCCGCCGGGCGGCCACCGGCCGACTGTCTGGAGTCTGCATCATGGCATCCTCACCGCCTGGCCATCGGCCTTCGCACCGAGCAGTTGGTAGAGCGAGTGATCGATCGCCTCGGGAAAGAAGTGCACCGAGCCGTCGCCCAGCAGGAAGAGCGCGCCGCCGGGGTGGGACGAGCGGAAGCCGAGTTCGTAGTTCCAGTTGCAGGGCCGCTTGCAGGGATTCGCCGCGCCGGGATTGCAGGTGTCGGTGTTGATCGGCACCAACGTGCTGGTCAGCCCCTGGCCGCTGTTCGATGGCAGCCAGCCCCGATTGTGGTGATTCGAGCACTTTGGCCGCATCTCCCCGAAGAAAATCGTCTTGGAGAGGCCGTCGGTGATCGTCGCGACCTTGAAGGGGATTCCGCGGCGGTTGAATGGCCCTGAGTGCTGCTCGGGCTTGCCGTAGAGCGACGGGGGATACTTAGGAATCTGGTAGGCGTTGAGGGCCATCGCCTCCGGGCAGGAGCAGTTTGGGCTGTCGTAGTGGCCCGTGGGCCCACTGCTCGCGGAGTAGTTCGTCGCCGCCGTCTGCGTGGCGGTGTCGACGAGCGGGCGATCGTCGCTGGGGCAGATCATGACCGGAATCGACACGCTGCGAATCAGCTGGTTCGTCCCCGGAATTTTCATGTCGTCGACGGCGATCGCGAAGTTGTCGAGATCGACCGCATCGAACAACTGTCCTTGCTCCATCCAGGGAAGCACAAGCAACAGGCCGGAGCCACGCCGGCCGTCGGGGTTGTTGCTCGAATAGAAAGATCCGTATGGCAGGACATTTTTCTTCGCATTCGTGTAGCCCAACACGCCGAGGCCGATCTGACGGAGGTTGCTCGAGCAGAGCGAGCGGCGGGCCGACTCCCGTGCCGACTGCACCGCCGGGAGCAACAGCCCGATCAGCGTCGCGATGATCGCGATGACGACCAGGAGTTCCACCAAGGTGAACCCGCTTGGAGCGTCTCCGGCTGGGGCTCTGCTGCCGGTGTGGGGGTGCGTACGCACGCTCGCGACTCCTCTTGATGAGCAGACCGTTGGTGTGGGCGATTACAGACGGCGACGTCGCACGAGCGTTCCGCCGGCCAACCCACCGAGGGCCAGGAGCGTGAGGCCACTCGGTTCCGGAACCGACGTGATCGTCAGCGTCGTCGGCCCGGCGAAGGCGGAGTTCGACCGGAAGAAGAGCGCGTTGGTCGCCTCCACCGTCGTGTTGGGGATCGTGAGCGGCTGATTGTCCAGCAGGAGGGTCGGAGTGCCTTCGGGATCGAGAATCAGGTCGGCCGTTCGGGCCACCATGTCGAAATCCAGCCGCACGGTGCGATAGACGTCGCCTGTGAAGGTACCCGTCCCGCTTCGACGAGTGCCATTGTCGAAGATATAGAAGAGGTCGTTGTTGCCGAAGTCGTAGCCGATTCCAAGCCGCTGGGTCGTTCCCTGCGCCAGGCCCGCCTGCCAGAAACTCGGTGACCGTGAGGTGATGTCCAGGCGAAGCGACGTGGTGCCGGCAGGGATCGAGTACGAAAAGCCGGCATCATTGGCCCGGGTTACAGAACTGTCCCCCCCGGTATTGTTTCGGGCGTAGAGGCCGCCGCTGTATGAATTGGACACCCAGAGGTCGTTGGTGTTCGCCCAGCCATCGGCCGACAGAAGCGTGCCGGCGTTGCCGACGTCGCCTGCAATCGTGTAGGTCGAAACGGCCTGAGCGCCTGCGAGGCCCGGCGCGACCACCGCCAGACCACAGGCAATCCCAACCGCAGCACCGCGAGAGAGACGCCTCACCACGTTCGCCAGCATCACCGAGTCCTCCCCTCGAAACGCGGGCCCCTTCAATCAGAAGAAAATCACCCCCGCGGATTCGGGAGAAGGCAAGCGGCATGCCAAAACTGCTGAAAAAGTCAGCCTGGCCAGTCCTCCCGAGCATGAACGGGCATCGCTGGCCCGCTTTTTCCCGGGCCAGAGACGGCTTTCCCACCGCGGGAGGGCCGTCGGAGAGTTCGCCGCGACCAGAGCACAGAGCGTGACCCGTTTCACGCCCCTAGGGAAACTCAGTTCCCCAGAATGGTGAAATTCACCGGATCAGGGGTGTTGTCGGGGCATCGCAAAACGTCATCCCTTGGCCGTCACGGCTCGTCCAGCGGCTCGCAGAGAGCCCCCAGCGTCGGAGAGGTGGCCCTGCGCCGGCCGTCCACCCAGACGGTGAGGCCCCGGCCGCGATCGTAGTGCGTGCCGTCGCGGTCCCAGACGATCGTGAGTTCGTGACCGCGGTAGCGGATGCCCTCGAGGCAGAACCAATCCCATTCGTCCGGCGGCAGGAGCGGGTGGAGTTCGAGCCGGTCGTCCCCGCGGGGAACGAGGCCGACGAGACCTGTGATCACCAGGTCGGCGAACGTGGAATGGTTGTACCAGCGGCTGCGGGGATCCGGGCCCTTGAGCCAGGCCCCTGTCGTCTCGTCGAGGTATTCGCCGATGTACGGCTCGCCATCCCAGCGCTGGCTGCGGGCATACGTGAGCAGCGCCTCGGTGAAGTCGCGGTTGGTCACCGGCACCTCGTGGCCCGCTCGCAGCACGTTCGCGAGGGCCGTCAGCGTCTGCGAGGTGGCGAAGGGCCACACCGCCCCGTCCCACTCGCAGGTGCCCACGCCATGGGAACGAAACTCGGGATGGCGGCGCTCGGCCGTGGTCATCCCGAACGGTGCCTTGAATCCGGCCGGGTCCGTGAACTGCAGCCAGGCCGCCTCGTAGCCCAGGCCGGCCGGTGGGAGCGAGAAGTACCAGGGGATGAATCCGATCGCCTCCCGGACGCCGGCAAACGAGCCGTCCTCGCGAACCACCTCGAAGAAGGTCTGCGCGGGATTCCAGAGCGTGGTGAGCAGCTGCTGACGGAGCGACTCCCCCTCCGCGTCCAACTGGTCGGCCTCGGCAAAGCGGCCGGCTGTGCGGGCGATTTCCGCCAGGGCCAGAGTGCTGGCGGCCATGTAGGAGTTGAGCGTGGGCCGGATGTTCTTCGCCGTCCGGCTGCCGCTGATCGATTCCTCCATCGCGTCGCGGACGTCGTATTGCCAGTAGAGCCCGTCGGGCCGGCGTCGCTCGGCGGCCCAGGCGGCGTGGTCGGCAATCAGTTGGTCGAGACGAGCGGTCACGAATGCCGTGTCACCGGTCACGAGAGAGCGTTGCCAGAGGGCGTAGGGGAGCCACTGGCTGTATTTGTGAAGCCGAGCCCGTTGCTCTGGAGCCAGCCAGAAATCGACGTAGCCATCGAGGAACTGCGGGTCGCGGAGCCAGCGGCCTTCCATCAAGTGGTGCCCGAGGGCGGAACTGACCGGCTCCGGTCGGGTGATGAACTCGGTGAAGACCCAGCGGCCGGCGGCATCCCGCCGCAGGTGCTTGCGAAACGCCCACCAGCGGAAGTACCAGAGTTCGACGAGGTCGGCATCCGGGCAATCGAACCGCGGACAATGGGTCTCGAGCCAGGCGGCTGCCTCGGCGTTGGGAACTGCTCCCACGACGTCCTCGGGATCGAGCCGGTTGAAGGCGGCCACATGCTGCTCGATCACGGCGGCTGGAATCAGCCGTTCGACCGCGTCGGTTTGGGTCGTCTCGCTGGGAGCGTTCGCCTCGCCCTCCAACTGGATGTCTGCCGCCACCTCCGCCAGCTGCTCATCGGTCAGCTCGTCGTGCACCGCGATCACGGCTGCCAGCCGCAACGTGCCTCCCGGCTCGAGCACGATCGCGCCCGAATCGCCGCCCGCGTACGTCTTCGTGCCGAAGTGATTCATCAGGAGCCAGCCGGAGTCCCGGGCATGAAAGAACGGCTGCCGCGGGTTGCCAACGCCATCCATGAAGAGCACGCCGCAGGCTCGACCGTCGATCGTTCCAGTCGCGTCGCACCAGGCCGCCTGCCGACCGAACACGCCCTTCTCGTTTCGGCCGCCGTGGCTCGCCAGGGTGCGGCCGCCCCATTTCGGCGCGAGTTCCTTGGCCAGGCGGATGCCGAACCCCATCTCCTGGACGTCGGCGAAGGTCAGCGGCATCGCACCGGCCGTGAGCACCGCCTGCCACTCCAAGATCCAGACATCCTCGCCGCCCAGGCGTTGCGAGTGGAATGCGAGCGTCGATGCCTCCCGGCAGAGAACGGGCGTGTCGGCTTCGTCCTGCGGGCCGGCGAGATACTCGCTGACCGCCGTGAACGCGAACCGGCCATGCTTGACGGTCGGCTCTCCCTCGAAGCCCACCCACCGCACGGCGGCCTTGTGCCGCCAGGGATCATGTCCCGAGAGATCGCTAAAGCAGAGCATGACACCGGGATGCATCGTGGGGTGGTCGGGCGGGTCGATGCCGTCCCGCGGCGGGCAGGGCCGGGTCACGAGGCAGCCGGCCGGAGTATGGAGATCGCGGAGCGCGGGCCTGCCGATCTGCGGGTCGGCGAACACGTAGTCGGCGACGGGCCGGCCCGAGTCGGTCTCGATCGTCAGGCGGTCGGGGAGCCGCCGGCCGCGGAAGTCTGCCGCCGCCGGCCCGGCTGCCAGGAGGATTGCCACCACAAGCCAGAAGCAGCGGATCATGCCAGGGCGACCTCGTAGAGTTGCGCGACGCCGCTCTGGTCGCTCGTGAAGACCACTCGGGAGCCATCCGGGGAAAACGACGGGTGAGGATGGGTGTGCTGGGGGGCGTAGACCTGCACGGGACCGTCGTCGTAGGGGCAGTGATCCACGTTCCAATGGCTACCCGCGTTGCTCGACCGGCTCCCCACGAGCGGGGTGACCGCCGCATCGGGGCCGCGGGAAGGATCGAAGGTGAACAGCCCACGGTCGGGAAAGGTCGTGTCGGCGACGCAGGAGCGGCCGTCGCGGCGAACCATCGGGTGCCACGCGGGAAAGCCGGTCACCCGCCGGAGGGTACCGGAGTCGACGTCGATCCCGATCATGCCGTGGGGCCAGATCACGGTCACGATCTCGTTGCGGCCTCCCACGGCCGCTCGGGGCATCCACGTCTCATGGACCACCCATTCCCGGGCGGCGGTGTCTCGTTGATACGCCAGCCGGTGGTTGCTTCCGTCGCGGCGGACGACATGGATGCGGTCGGTGAAGCGACCGGCGAATCGGATCAGCGAGGAGTCATCGGGATGCACCTCGGGGTGGCCGATCGAGTCGTGTTCGCAGACCACGGCCATGCTGCCCGACGCCGTGTCGATCGCATGCAGCCGGGCGACCGCGCCGGTCTTCACCGGAACGATCCACCACCGGTCGTCGCGGGAGAGCGAGGTCGTGCCCATCGCGTCGCCCACCATTCCCGGCGGGATCATCGGGACGTCGCCGAAATCGGCGAGGCACTCCTCGTGGAAGCCCGGGGCGGTCGACACCCGCCAGCCGCCGCAGCCGGCGGTGAAGTAGACCCATCGGCCGTCGTGCGAGGGATGCACGCTCCACTCGTTGAGGTCGGCGCGATCGGTCAACTGCACGAGCCTGCCGCTCGAACGCTCCTCGGCGAAGATCGCCGGCCGGCCGCTGCGATGCGAGACGAACACGAGCCATTGCATGGCGTCGTCGTAGGCCGGCAGATAATAGAAGGGGTGGTGATGGATCGATCGATGCGATGTCACCTGCCGCACCGACCGGCCCGACCCCGGGTCGATCGTCGTCAGCGATTCCGGCGGGTACGAGCGGCCCTTCATGATGCTTGCGGAAATTGCCTGAGGAGGAGGAGTTGCCCGTGCCAATTGAGCGGCGTAGGAAACCGAGCGGAGCCACGACGGCGAAGCGAGGTTTCCTCCGAGTGAGCGGAGGTCCGGATGACCGCAGCGAACGTCCGGCGAGATGGCACGGGCAACCCTGCCGCCCCTTCGTAAACCCGCTGGAATCAGACCCGCACGGGACGCCGGCTGGCGTGCCCGTTGGTGGCAGGCCGCTCGGTCACGCACTCCAGGCCCAGGGCCTCAAGACCCTGGCGAATCCGCGCGAGATCCTCGCTGGCCAGCGGCCGCACCGGTTTGCGGAAGGTGGGGCTGGGAAATTTGCCCAGCAGCCAGCGGGCGGCCTTCATCCGCTGATGCGCCCCGCAGCCCGGCTCCCCGAAGGCGTAGACGATCCGCGCCAGCGGCGCCACGAGATCCCCTGCCTTTCGGGCCCGCGGCAGGTCGCCATCGAGGGCTGCATGAACGAGTTCGACCATCAACTCCGGCGCGAAGCCGGCGAACCCGATCAGGGCTCCGTCAGCGCCCTCGAGCAGCGTTGGCAGCAGGAATTCGTCGTGGCAGGTGACGATCGAGACATGGGGTGCCACGGCCTTGAGCTGCTCGTAGTCCCACCGCCACCGAGCCATGTCACGGGTGCCCATCTTCACCATCACGACTTCCGGCAATTTCACCATCTCGGTCATCTCGGCGAGCGTGTATCCCGCCTTCGTCCAGGCCGGATATTGGTGGATGATGATCGGCACGCCGGTGGCGGCCACGTCGGCGATGAAGCCGACGGCTGTTGCGGCGGAGCGGCCGAACCGCAGCCAGTGGTGGGGTGGCATCAGGAGAATCGCGTCGGCCCCGGCCTCGCGGGCGGCGATCGCATGGTCGACCGCCTCGTGGCTCCCCTCGGCGGAGACCCCGGTGATCGCCTTGACGCTCCGGCCGGTCGCGGCGTTGGCCTCGCGAACCGCCTCGGCCACGATCTCCATCACGCGAGCCCGCTCGGCTGGCCGCAGCGACATGATTTCGCCGGTGTGGCCATTGCAGACGACGCCCTCGACCCCCGGGACCATCGCCACGTCGAGGATGTAAGAGCGGAGGCCCTCCTCGTCGATCGACTCGTCCTCATGAAACGGGCAGAGGGTCGCGGGGAAGACGCCGCTCCACGGGCGGTCGCGCCAGGCCTGGGCGGGCTTCGATGAAATGGCAGACATGCAAAACTCCAGAGTGTGCGGGGAATCACCGCGGCCGAACGGCGGCGGTGGCGGCGTGCGGCGCGAGGGAGGCCTCGGGAATGAGCGTCGGGGTGACGTTGATGTCGACCGCGACCCCGTCGAACACGCCGGTGATGCGGCGGGTGAGTTGCTCGACGGCCAGCTGGCCCACCCGACGGAGGTGGGCATCGATCGTTGTGAGCGCGGGCCAGAGCCCCGCGACCAGGCTCCGCTCGTTGTTGCAGGAGACGATCGCGATCTCCTCGCCCGGCTTGACGCCACAGGATGAGAGCGCGCGATAGAGCAGGGCCGCGATGCTGTCTGCCGGCACGAATACGGCCGTGGGTCTGGGCCGCTCCCGTAGGAGCGCCTCCACCAGCGGCAGCACGGAAGCCACGTCGACGATCGGCTCCAGGGGAAAATCCCGGGGGCGATTCCGCCGGCTCGTGAAGGATGCAACTGTCGCGCCCAGCTCGGTCGCCGTCGCCGTGAAGCCCTGCTGCCGCAGGGAGAACATGCCGTGGTCGGCCTTCGGGTTGACGATCGCGAGCCGGGAGTGCCCGTGGGCGACGAGTGCCTCGGCGGCAAGGCGGCCCATGGCGACGTTGTCGGGGCCCACGGCGTCGCCTTTCATGCCCAAGGGCCGGCCGAGCATCCAGACCAGGGCGTTGGACTCGATCACCGACCGGAACTTCGACCCGATGGCGTCGGCGATGTCGCCCTGCAGGGCGGCTTTGGCGAGAATGCCGTCGAACCGCACCCGCCGGAGCGCCCGCGGCGGCGAGGTGGGATCGGGCACGTTGATAAGCGTGGGATGGGCACCGGCGGCCGCAAGCGCCTCTTCAGCGCCGTGGATCGCCTCCGCGACTGCGGGTAACCCGGCAAGGGTGCGGTCGATCCCGAGCATCACCAGCGCGATCCGCTTTCCGACGAGCGGGGCCCGCCGCCGCCGCCCGGATCGATCTCGCAGTGGCTTGTAGGACAGCGACTCGGCCGCTTCTTTGACGCGAGCGATGCACGCCTCGCTGATCTGCGGATGCCCCCGCAGCGCGCGGCTCGCCGTGCCCGGGGATACCCCCGCTCGGGCTGCAACATCCCGAATCGTGACCTCCGTGGATTCCATGATTTCGATGCTAGACGGCAGAATTTCCCGATGCAACGATGTGCGCAACAAAATGCACCTCACGGTTCCGCAAGGGGCCTAGCCCAGTGGCCAGTGCGATACTCGCGGCCGAGCAAGGCGGTCGCCTCCGCATCGCCTGCGATCAGCCCGGTCGGGGTATCGATCGTGAGGCTGCGGCCCAGCCGGACGGCGATGTTGCCGTAGTGCACCAGAGCCACCGAGAGAAAGGCCTCGTCCATGTCGGCCCGGGGTTCGCGGCGGTCGCGGATGGCCGCTACGAAGTCGGCCTGATGGCTGCCCTCGAGGGATGGCGTACCCGGGGCCGGCACCTCCTGCCGCTTGTTCCTGCCGTCGAGGAGTTCAAGCTTCCCCCGCTTGCTCACGAACAGCATGCCGTCGGTGCCCTGGAACTCCACCCCGCTGTCGCAGTTGTGCGGGTAGTTGCCCGACCAGAGCCGCATTTCGAAGAGCAGCTGCCGGGGGTGCCCGCCGGGCCGATCGGCGGGAAACTCGAAGGCGAGGCTGGCAGTGTCGGGAAACTCCTGGTCGTCATCGAAGTGGTACTTTCCCCCGAGGCCCGCCACACGAGCAGGCAGGCTGTCGACGCCGAGGCCCCAGCGGGCATAGTCGAGTTCGTGGGTGCCGTCGTTGCCGATGTCACCGCAGCCGAAGATGTGCCACCACCGCCAGTGGTAATGAAAGCGATTTGCTTGGAACGGCACCAGGGGTGCGGGGCCGACCCAGAGGTCGTAGTCGACGCCTGGCGGCGGTGACGACGGCTGGTCGTGGCCGATGCTCTCCCGGCGTTGAATATTCCACGCCTTTGCCACGAGCACGTCGCCGATCACCCCGTCACGGAGCAGATGGACCGCGTGGGCGATCAGCGGATTGGATCGGCTCTGGGTGCCATGCTGCACGACGAGGCCGCTCTGGCGGGCGGCGGAGCGAAGGAATTCGGCCTCCTGGAAGGTGTGGCTGCACGGTTTTTCCAGGTAGACGTGCTTCCCGGCCGCGAGGGCCAGCAGGGCGGCCGGGGCGTGCCAGTGGTCAGGGGTGGCGATGATCACGGCGGCGAGGTCTGGGCGGTCCAGCAGCCAGCGAAAGTCGGCCACGGACTCCCCTGCCCCGCACTCGACAGCCGCAGCATCAGCCCGCGTGGCGTCGGGGTCGCAGACGGCCGAGATGCTGACGCCTGGAACGGCCGCCATCGCCTTGGCCACGCTCCGGCCCTGCCGGCCGCAGCCGATCAGGCCGACCCGCAGGGGCTCGAGGTTGGTGGCTCGGCTCGCGGCAGGAGCCGCTCCGAGTGCCAGAGTCGCGGTCGCGGAGACTCCGCGGAGGAAGTCCCGCCTCGTCGGAGCCGATCGGGGCTGATCGAGGTTCCATCCCATCGTCGCCGCTCTCTGGTCTGCACAGTCAACGGTCTACTGCCGGGTCTCACCCGCGTACGAATCAAGCATCGACAGTACCTGATCGAGATTCCCGCCCGGCCCTCTGGATTGGCGCAACTGCGGCCACCCGTTGCACGACCTCAGTCGGCTCGTTCCTGGGCCGGGGCGAACCAGATGACCACCATGCCCAAGGCGTAGACCAGCGAGAGCACGGCCCCGACTCGGGCGTAGTCGGCACCGAAGGCGGTGAACAGCCAGCCGGAGGCGAGCACGCCGGCCGCGGTGAGAAACCGTCCCGCGTTGTAGGCAAGGCCCGCGCCGGTCGCCCTCATGGTCACCGGGAAGAGCTCCGGGAGGTAGACAGCGAGCCAGCCGAAGAACAGCGTGGAGATGACGCCCTGCACGAATACGACCGGGAGAAACGTCGCCTCGAGCGGGGCGGTGAGCGTGAACATCGCGAGGGTCGCGAGGGTCGCTCCGACGCTGATCAGGAAATAGCTCCGCCGTCGGCCGAGCCAGCCGGCGAGCTGGGCGCCGATGAAGCTGCCGATGATCGAGCCGGCGGCCCACCAGCCCTGGGTGATCGCCTTGTAGGCCGCGTGGGTGCCCCCGCCCACCTTGTCGGCCCAGGGCACCATCCACTTGCTGGCGGACCAGGCTCCGACCATCGGAATGCCGCTTACGAGGATCGCTGCCAGCGTGATCCCGATGAGCCCGGCCGAGAATAGCGAGCGAATCGGCGCGTGGGCTCGGGTCGACGCACCGCCGGCGAGCCGCCGGCGGTGCATGGCCAGCCACTGCGGTGACTCGGGCAGCGCCAGGAGCACGATCACGCCCAACAGGGCAGGGGCTCCGGCCAGTTGAAACACCCACCGCCAGGAGTCGGGCGTCAGCGGCCAGATCCGGGCCAGTTGGGCGAGCAGCAGAATGCCCGTGTTGAGCCCGGCCGCCATCACCCCAGACACGGTGGGCTTCGACGCGTTCGGCCAACTCTCGGCCACCAGGGCGATGCCGTTGGGCCACATGCCCCCCACGCCGAGGCCGACGAGAAACCGCAGCGCCAGCATCTGCTCCTGGGATGTGACGAAGCCGCCGAGGGCCGCGCACACGGAGTAAAAGAGGATGCTGACGCCCATGGCCCGGCTGCGGCCGATGCGATCGCCCAGGTTGCCGAGCACCACGCCGCCCACCGCCGCCCCGAGCATCAGGGCCGCGGTGAACCAGGCAAACCACTGGCCACCGAGTTCCTTCGTATAGGCATCCCCCAGCAGGCTCTGCGAGACCGACAGCGAGGCGACCGGCATCAGCCCGAGCTCGACGCCGTCGAAGAGCAGGCCGAGAAACGCGGCCGCCAGCACGGCGCCGCGGGCAAGCGGTCTCAGAGGAGCGACGGACTCGGGAGAGGCTGGCATAGCTGCCATCCTGCGGGACACGCCCCACGCGGTCAAACCAGGCCGCGTTGGATCAGCGGATGAGGGCCGTGCCGGTCGAGTCCCCCGCGAGCTGACCGAGCCGCGGCAAGACCGCCTCGTCGAGCAGGACGACGACCGTACCGCCGCAGCCGCCGCCGCTGACCCGGGCGCCGTAGAAGCCCGCGGCGGGGCCGAGCGATTGCACCGCTGCGACCATCGCATCGGTCTCCGAGGTTCCCAGCCCGATGGATGAGTAGCCCCGATGAGATTCGCAGAGCAACTCGCCCAGCATCCGTGGGATGTCCCGCGCCGAGTCGGTGGAGTCGGCTCCGCGACGGAGCAGGTCCGCAGCGACCGTCGCCCGGGCGTTCTCGCCCACGGCAAAGGCCGCCGCAGCCCGCACCGGGTACGTCAGCCCTGCCTCGATCGCTGAGACCGCATCCGCGACGCTGCCGTGCTGCTCGAGAAATGCATGGCCCGGCATCGCATCCGGCAGGACGTCGTGGCCGATGCCGGACAGAGCCGACGGGGCCACGTCGGTGAGGTATTCAAGGGGCACTCCCATGGTTGCCGCGAGGATCTGCTTGGCCATGAAGGCCGCGGTTCGGGCCGTGCGGTACGGCGATCCGCTGACGGCGTGGGCGACGCCGCTCGGCCAACCCGCCGCGACCACCCCGGACGGCAGCGGCAGCGCTTCGCCGAGGAGGTCGGGCCGGCACCGAATCGGGAGCAGCATCCCCGGCCGGCCGTGGGCGGATGCCAGTTGATCCATCAGGCCGCAGGGCGCCCCCACGATCTCGTTCTCCGCCCGCTGGGCCAGCCGGGCCAACTCGGTGCCCGAAAAATGGAAGCCGGCCCACTGCTCGAGCGCGCGGAGCGTGGCGACCTCGAGGGCAGCGCTCGAGCTGACGCCCATCGACACCGGGACGTCCGAAGCGACGTCGAACATGAGCCCGCTTGTCGGCTGCCAGGCGGCGTGGTGGGCATAGAGCACGAGGCAGCCGAGCGGATACCGGGCCCAGGCGGGAACGCCCTGTTCGTCGAGCCATGCGCGGCCCACCGAGGCAGGATCGGCGGCAGTCATCAGCGTCGCCCATGCGGGAGCCTGCACCACGACCGATCGGGCCTCACCGGCATGGCCGCTCGTGAGTCGCAGCACAGGCTCGTCGCTGTCAGAGATCCGCACCCGGGTGGTGGCAGCGAGCGGCGTCTGCAGCACGAGGGAGCCGCTGTAGTCGGCCACCCCGCCGAGCACGTCGAGCCGGCCCGGGGCCTCGCCGACCACGACTCCACGCCCGGGATCGCCCCGGCTCATGACGGCTGCTCCGGAGCGGGGTCGTTCTGGGCGAGCTCTTCACGGATCAGCCGCTGAAGGATCGGCCGCACCTGGGCCGCGAGCGTCTCGTTGCCGTAGCCCATCCAGGACACCGGAGACGTGGTGTCGAGCGGCACGTCGAGGGGCCTGCCGAAGGGATCCTCGACGAGGCCCCCCGATTCGTCGAGCAGCAGGCAGGTGCAGATGTCATAGGGATGGCAGACCAGTGACGACTCGAGGCCGAGCCAGGCATGGACCAGCGGCCGCAGGTCGCCGAGCATCCGGTCGTGGCCGGTCATCAACTCGTAAAGCTGCCCTCCGGTGGTCATGTACTGGTCGTCGAAGACCACCGGCGAGGCCGACTGCCCCAGCCCGTACAGGGCCTCCCAGAGCGACTCCTCGATCCGCGCGAGCGTTGTCTTGCCCTCGGGGAAGAATTTGGCGATCGAGGCAAAGCCGTGGCGGAAGTCGGTGGCTTGCGAGGGCCGCAGGGCGAGCGGCTCGCGGTGGCCGCTGCGGACGTCGCACCGATCAGCGACGAGTCCGCGCGGGCCGCAGCCGCGGATCCCGCTGATCTGATCCGACGCCCATTGCTTGGTCGTCGGCAACTCCGTCATCGCGGCCACGACGATGTCGCCGAGCCGCGTGCCCTCCGCTCGCCGCCGCGCCAGGCCGGCGAGCATCCAGGCCGACCGCTTGTCGTACATCAGGTTGCGGGTGCCGTCGATCGGGTCGAGGATGCAGACAAACTCGCAGGCCGCCGCCGCCGTGCCCCGCGGGAACGTGTGGGCATCGCCTCCCTCGGCCCCCTCCATCACGAGTTCCACCGGATGGTCGGCCGGCCAATAGGCCGCGAACCACTCGAGGATCACCGCCTCGCTCACCTTGTCGATCTGATAGATCGTGTCGGCGACGGTGATCTCGGCGACGGCCGCGAGGTCGTCGGTCGATCGCTCGTGCCGCGCGGTGACGAGTTTCGCCCGCACGGCCTCCTGGAGCTGACAGAGAAGTGAACGGAATTGATCCAGCGGGTGTGCGGTCATGGAGCGGGTTCGGTGGGTGTGGCGACGGGGTCCGGACTCGGTCGCTTGTAGTGCGGGCCGCCGGCGGCGCGGAGTTCGGCCGCCTTCTCGTCGGGATTCGACTCGTTGGTCATCGAGCCGCCGCCGATTTCGGGACCAGCCAGATACTTGAGCGTGTCGGGGGTACGCAGCGGCGGATGAAACTCGACGTGGAAGGGAAAGGCGGCGTAATCACCGCCATCGGTCGGAGCCTGGTGGATCGCCATCACATAGGGCATCGGCATCCGCCAGAGATTGTCGTAGCGGATGGCCACCTCCCGGAGCATGCTGGCAAGCGCTGCCCGTTCGGATGCGGCCAGATCGACGAGGGACGTCAGCTGCCGCCGCGGGAGCACGAGCACCTCGTAGGCATATCGGGCAAACCAGGGCACGCAGGCGACGAACGCGTCGTTCTCGGCGACCACCCGGGGGCCGGCCAACTCCCGGGCGAGGATCCCTTGGCCCAGGAACTCGCCCGTGCGGGCCTGATGCCGCCGGCTGCTCTCAACCTCGCGGACGGCATGGCCGTAGACGAGGCCGCCCGCATAGATCTGGCAGTGCGGATGCGGATTGCTCGTGCCCACAGCCGAGCCCTTGTTTTCGAAGATCAGCACATGGTTGACGTCGGGCCGGACGGCGAGCGCGGCCGTGCGTTCGGCCCAGAGATCCACCACGGCGGTCACCTCGGCGGGTGTCAACCCCGCCATCGTCTTGGCGTGGTCGGGGTGGTAGCAGACCACCTCGGCGGTTCCGACCGCGGGCCGGCGGCGATAAAGGTCGTCCGCGGTCTGACTGTCGGACCAGTCAGGCGCGTCGGAGCCGAAACAGGGCAGGTCGTTGGGGAACCAGTAGACGCCCCGGTACGGCGGATTCACGCCGCCAAGCCGCTGGTTTCCCGGGCAGAGCGCGCAGGTTGGATCGTAGGAGTCCGGGGCGACATCGGCCGCCTTCAGCTCGCCGATCCAGGGCCGGCCGCCCCGATGGGCCGTGAACAGCACCCATTCCTCGCGCAGCGGATGCCAGCGCTGCTCCCAGATCGGCTCCGGCGGTGGTGGCATGGACGGGTTGGGGTACAACGAGGACGAAGCTCATTGCCAAAAGTGCGGGAACGATGAGCCACTGCCCTTCGTTGTACCCTCGTATGAAATCCGCCGTCACTATCAGCCTCGTGCCCGAGGCCGTCCGCGGGCCGTTCGTGTTCCACTGTCCCGGTGGAACGGGGCTCTCGTTGGCCACGGCCTGCCGGGACGCAGCCGACCTCGGTTTCGACGCCGTGGAGATCTTCGCCGCCGATGCTGAGCATTTTCCCCGGCCCGAGCTGCGGGCACTGTGCGAGAAACACGGGATGGCGGTCGCCGCCGTGGGAACCGGGGCTGGTTGGCTGAAACACGGCCTCTCGCTGACCGAACCCGATCACGCGCGTCGCGCTGCCGCGGTCGAGTTCGTCCGCAGGATCATCGCCGTGGCCGCGGAATGCGACGCTCCGGTGATCATCGGCTCGATGCAGGGGCGTTCGGCAGCGGGCGGCGACCGCCCGGCCGCCCTGGGGCATTTGGCCGAGTCGCTCCGCACCCTGTCGGCGACCGCCGCGGCGGTCGGGCAGCCGCTCCTCTACGAGCCGCTCAACCGCTACGAGACCGATCTCTTCAATCGGCAGGCCGAGGCCGCCGCCTTCCTCGAGGCCGAGTCGCTGGCCCAGGTCAGGCTCCTCTGCGATCTCTTCCATATGAATATCGAGGAGGCAGACCCCGCCGCCACGCTCGCCTCCCTGGGGACGCGGGTGGGCCATGTGCATTGGGCCGATTCCAATCGCCGCGCCATGGGGCTGGGGCACACCCAGCCCGGACCGATCGTGGCCGCCTTGGCGGCGACCGGCTTCGGCGGCTACCTTTCGGCCGAGGTGTTTCCGCTCCCGACCGACGCGGCCGCCGCCCGGGCCAGCATCGAGAGTATCCGCCGTCACGCGTCCACTCCCTGACCCCGTTCCCGGAAGCCTGGTTCCCATGCTCGACACGTCCCTCCTGCACCCCGAGATTCTCAGAGTGCTCGCCGCGGCCGGTCATCATGCCCGGGTGCTGATCGCCGATGGCAATTATCCGGCCAGTACAAAACGCGGCCCGCGGGCTGAACTCGTGTCGCTCCAGCTCTCGCCCGGCATTCCCACGGTCGCGCAGGTGCTGGCCGCGATCCTGGCGACGGTGCGGATCGACGAGGTGCACTGCATGGGCATCGATCGCGACGACGCCTATGCCGCGGCGACGCCGGGCGACCCGCCCGTCTGGGACGAGTACCGTCGGATCCTCACAGCCGCCGGCAGTTCCTGCGGGCTCGTGCCGATCGTGAAGTGGGATTTCTACGCGGCGGTCGAGTCGCCCGACCACGTGCTCACGATCCAGACCGCCGACACCCAGCCGTGGGCGAACCTGCTGCTCTCGCTCGGCTGTCGCACCTTCTAGACCCTCGAACTGGAGTTCGTTTTCATGCAGACGAGGATCCTGGGCTCCACCGGCCTCGCCGTGCCGATCCTGTCGTTCGGCGCCTCGTCACTCGGCCAGGAGTTCCGCCGGATCACGCTCGACGAGGCTCTGGCGAGCGTCCGTACGGCCCTCGACTGCGGCCTGTCCCTGATCGACACGAGCCCCTTCTACGGGCGGGGCATGAGCGAGGTCCTGTTGGGAATGGCCCTCCGCGAGGTTCCCCGACGTGACTATCTCCTGTGCACGAAACTCGGCCGCTACGACCTCGGCCACTTCGACTTCTCAGCCCGCCGGGTGGCCGAGAGCATCGACGTCTCACTCCATCGACTGGGCACCGACTATCTCGACATCGTGCTCTGCCACGACATCGAGTTCGTGCCCTTGCAGCAAATCGTCGACGAAACCCTGCCGGCGCTGCAGCGGGCCAAAGACGCAGGCAGGGTGCGGTTCATCGGCTTCAGTGGGTATCCGCAGAAGATTTTCCGCGTCATCTGCGACCAGTCCGATGTCGATTGCGTACTCAACTACAACCAATACACGCTCCAGAACACCCGCTTCGCCGAGGAGACGATTCCCTACCTTGCGGCCAAGGGCATCGGCGCGATGAACGCCGGCCCCTTCAGCGCCCGCCTGCTGACCGACGCCCCGCTGCCCGCCTGGCTCAAGGAGCCGGAATCGGTGAAGGCAGCGGCTCGTGCGGCCGCCGACCTCTGCCGCCGGCGCGGCAGCTCGATCGCCAAGTTGGCCCTGCAGTTCTCGCTCGCCAATCCCGCAATCGCCACCACCGTGGCTGGCAGTGCCAATCCGGCCAACATCCGCGGCTGGGCCGACTGGGCGGCCGAGCCCATCGACGCGACGCTCCTCGCCGAGGTGCAGGCGATCTTCAAGCCGGTGCATGACATCGGGCACCTCGAGGGTCTCCCGGAGAACAATTGAGTCCATCCATGATGATCGACGCCCATCAGCATTTCTGGGTCTACTCGCCGGAGGAGTACCCCTGGATCGGGCCGGGCCTGGAGCGGCTGGCCCAGACGTACCTGCCAGGCGACCTCGAGCCGCTCCTGGCCGCGGCTGGGCTCGATGGCTGCGTGGCCGTGCAGGCTCGGCAGACGGTCGAGGAGACCCGCTGGCTGTTGGAATTGGCGGATCGGCATCCCATCATCCGCGGCGTGGTCGGCTGGGTCGATCTTCGGGCGACCGATGTCACGGACCAGCTTCGGAGGTTTGCCGAACATCCCCGGTTCGTCGGTGTGCGGCATGTGGTGCAGGATGAGCCCGACACGCGATTCGTGCTCGGCGCCGACTTTCGGCGGGGACTGCGGGCCGTGCACGACTTTGGGCTGACCTACGATCTCCTGCTCTACCCACCGCAGCTCCCGGCCGCCATCGAGTTGGCCCGGCTCACGCCCGAGCAGCCGTACGTGCTCGATCATCTGGCCAAGCCGGTGATCAAGGAGCAGCGAATCGACCCCTGGCGGGCCGATCTCACCGCCCTGGCCGCCCAGGAGAATGTCTGCTGCAAGCTCTCCGGCATGGTGACCGAGGCCGCCCGGGGCGGCTGGCAACGGGCTGATTTTCGCCCCTACCTCGAGATCGTTCTTGACGCCTTCGGCGCCGACCGGCTGATGATCGGGAGCGATTGGCCGGTCTGCCTCCTGGCTGCCGACTACGCCGACACGCTGGGCATCGTTACCGACTTCATCGCCAGCCTGTCGGCCGGCGAGCAGGCGGCGATCATGGGCGGGACGGCGGCCCGGTTCTACGGACTCGACGTCTGATTGACGGATCCCATATCAGCCTCTCCTGTGAGTCGATGCTCATGAATGCCCTGCTGCTCCGCGAACCTGGCCGGTTCGAGTTCGTCGACGTTCCCGAGCCGCAGCCGCCGGGGCCGGGCGAGGCGATTGTGCGGGTCAGAAGCGTGGGCATCTGCGGCACCGACTACGGTGGCTTTCGCGGCACGATGCCGTTTTTCAGCTATCCGCGGATACCCGGGCACGAACTCGGCGTCGAGGTGGCGGTGGTGGGGGACGGCGTGACCAACGTCCGACCGGGAGACCGGTGCTGCGTCGAGCCCTACATCAACTGCCAAAACTGTCATTCCTGCCGCCGCGGGCTCACCAACTGCTGCGAGCATCATCAGACGCTCGGAGTGCACTGCGACGGGGGCTTGAGGCCGCTGTTCACGCTGCCGGCGCGAAAGCTCCATCTGTCGCCCGCGCTCTCGAATGCCGAGAATGCCCTCGTCGAGACGCTGGCCATCGGCTGCCACGCCATCGACCGGGCCAAGCCCACGTGGAACGAGACGGTGCTCGTGATCGGGGCCGGACCGATCGGGCTGGCCGCGGTGGAGTTTGCCCGCCTGACGGGAGCCCGGGTGATCGTGATGGATCGGGTGGCAGGGCGGCTCGAGTTCGTTCGAACTCGGCTCGGCATCGCCGACACGCTTCCCGCGACCAGTTTCGCCGCCGACGAGGCTGCGGTGCGGCACCTCACGGACGGCCGGATGGCGGAGGTGGTGGTGGACGCCACCGGCAGTCCGGAAAGCATGGGGCAGGCGCTGGGTTTCTGCAGTTTTGGGGGCCGGCTCGTCTACGTCGGGATCACCCAGCAGACGATCTCGTTTCCGCACGCGCCGGTGATGCACCGCCGCGAACTCTCGCTTCTGGCCAGCCGCAACGCGCTCTCCCGCGACTTCACCCGAATCATCGGGCTGATCGAGTCCAAGGCGATCGACACCAGGCCCTGGATCACCCACCGGCTGCCGTTTGCCGACACCATCCGAGAGTTCCCGGAACTGATCGATCCCGCCTCGGGCGTCGTCAAGGCCGTGATCGAGATGCCGTGAGTCGCTCCGGGGCGGACTCATCCGCGGCCGGTGGCTCGTCCTTCACAGGCCGGCGGGCCCAGTACCCGGCCAGCACCGATCCCGAGATGTTCATCCAGGGGCTGAAGACCGCGGCAGCCAGGCCGACCGTGCCGAGTTTCCCCATCTGACCGGCGATGCCCGAGGCCATCCCGCCGTTCTGCAGGCCGACCTCCAGGGCCATCGCTCGGGCGCTGGGAATGTCGAGCCCGGCCAGGCGGCTGCCGGCGTAGCCGAGCAGGTAGCCGAGGCAATTGTGCACGATGCAGGCCAGGAGCAGGAGCGGGCCCACGCGGAGCAGTTCCTCGCGGCCGGCGGCCGTGGTCACGGCCGTAAAGAACACGATGCCGGCCATCGAGAGGAACGGTAGGCCCCGCCGGATCGCCTCCCAGATCGGACGCGTCCGGGGCACCGCCCCGACGATCGCCTCCAGGAGAAACGCAGCACCGACCGGCACCAGCACGATCTGCACGATCGACAGCATCATGGAGGCCATCGACATCTCGACGAGCCTGCCAGCCAGGGCCTTCATCAGGAGCGGAGTGACCAGTGGCGAGAGTAGCGTAGCGCAGGCGGTGACGGTGACGGAGAGCGTGAGGTTCGCCCCGGCGAGGTAGGTCATCACATTCGACGCCAGCCCGCTCGAGCAGGAACCGATCAGCACGACGCCGGCGGCGATCTCGTCGGGAAACCCACACAGCCGGGCGAGAGCCCAGCCCAGGAGCGGCATGATCGTGAACTGACACGCCAGGCCGACGAGCACGCCCCGTGGCTCGCGGATCACGCCCACGAAATCGGCGAATCGCATCTGGCTGCCCATGCCGAACATCACCAGTTGCACGATGACGAGCACGACCCGCGGATCCCGCAGCTCGATGCCGCCCCACCGTACGAAGGCCTCTGGAGCGATCAGGGCGGCTGCGACGGCCGCGACGATTGCGGCGGTGTAGAGTCGTCCGATCTGCATGGCCCTACCAGCCAAAGCGGGCCGCGAGGCTGGCCACCGCGAGCGGCGGGCTCGCCAGCACGGGGGCAGTCGCATCGTCTGTCGGGAGCGCCTCGGCCACCCGGGCCATCGACGCCTGAGCCAGGAGCACCACGTCCGAGCCCCGCTGCATCTCCCGAATCGCGGCCCCGACGATGGCGTCATGGGTCGCGGCGTCGCCGGCCATCAGGGCCTCGAAGGCGCCCGGGCAGACGCGGGCCGTCACGGTGACGGCCTTGTCGGCCTCTGCGGCCTGTCGGCGGACGAGCTTCTCGGTTGGCCCGAGCGTGGTGGGAAGGGTGGCGAGGACGCCGACCCGGCCCCCGATCCCGACCGCACGGTCCGCCATCGCCTGATCGACGCGAATAACCGGCACCCGCGAGAGTCGGGCGGACAGTTCGACCGCCTCCCCGATCGATGAGCAGGTCACGAGGATTGCGTCGGCCCCGGCGCGCTCGGCGAGGCCAACCTGATCAACGACGCGGGATGCGACCGCAGGCGTAAGGGAGCCCGCGTGGATGACATCCTTGATCAAGCTGTCATCGACAATGTTGAAGCCGCTCACCCGCGGCCCGAAGGGCAGCAAAAGCTCGGCGAAAACCGGCACGAGCGTAGCCGAGGTGTGCACGAGCCCGAGTTTGGTGACCATGCCCGCACGTTCCGGATGGCAGAAGACCAGGAGACTGCGGAGTCTAGCCGACAGGCAGCAAGGCGATCAGGCCCACGCCCCCGCAGCGGCCGCTCAGCGCTAATTGCGCAAGTTTTTTGTGGTGATGGACAGCAAACTTTACCCTAGCATGAATTGGGTTGGAGGCTCGGGTGGCTGGCGTGTGGCCGTCGTCCAGCTCGACTCACGGGAGGGAACATGAATCGCGTTGGTCTGGCTTTGCACGATCGTCCCACCACTGGACAGTGGTCGAAGAGATCTCGCGGTTTCACGCTGGTGGAACTGCTTGTCGTGATTGCCATCATCGCCACGCTGATCGGGCTGCTTCTGCCGGCCGTGCAGAGCGCCCGCGAAGCGGCTCGCGGCTCCCAGTGCAAGAACAACCTCAAGCAGTGGGGCCTGGGGATGCACAACCACCTCAGTGCGCTCCGCTATTTTCCGCTCGGTGCGTTGTCGAGCCCGCGGCGCACCTTCGTGATCGCCTGTTGGCCGTACCTGGAGAATAAGGCGTTGTTCGACGCCTACGACATGAACGTGGACTGGCAGTTGAGCGATGCCAACAAGTCGCTCGTCCGCCAGCCGGTTCCCCTCTACTACTGCCCGTCGGATGCCAACGCGAGCGGGCCGGGGAAGATCGCGAACCTCGACAAGGTGGAGCGGGCTCGGTCGAACTACGTCGTCAGTGCAGCGCAATGGACGGAGAGCGGCCGGCTTGGGTTGGACCGTAACCAGCGGCGGACTCTCTACGCGGGCATGTTTCTTTCGCACAGCAAGAAGGCAAAGCCCTTCGATCCCAAGCCCTTCACCCCGTCGAACGTCTCCGACGGCCTGAGCAAGACGCTCTGCATGTCGGAGGTGCTGATTCCGCTCGACAGCGGCGTGAATGCTCAGGCCGTGGACTCCCGGGCCGACGCCTTCGACACCAAGGGGGAGCGGTGGTCGTTCCATACGTCCTACCCGCCGAATACGTCCACGCTCGACCGCCCGGAGCTCTGTGGGCCTTCGGCCAGTCAGCCACAGATCAACATGCCCTGCATCCAGAACCCGAGCAGTAACTTCATCGCACATTCGGCCCGAAGTCGGCATCCTGGGAGCGTCCAGTCTCTGATGGGAGACGGATCGGTCCGCGGCGTCACCGACAACATCGACACCGGTGCCTGGAAGGCCTTGGGGACAAGTTCGGCTGGCGACGACCCGGGGGCGTTCTGACCATGGCACATCATTCTCTGGCTCCGCTGCGACGCCCGTCAGATCGTTCACTCGAGTGGTCCACGGCTGTTCTCGGGCTCGTCCTGGCTGGCTGCGGCAGTGGCAATGCCACGGTCACGGGGCGCGTCACCTTCAACGGCGAGCCCGTCAATCGGGGCTCTCTCACGCTCATCCCAGTCGACGGCAAGGGTCAGCCGGCCGGTGGGAACGTTGAGAACGGAGCTTTCACGATCAAGGAAGTCCTCCCCGGGGAGAAGACGGTCCAGATCATGGCGGTCTACCCGATCGGCCGAGAAAAGCGGGATGATGGCAGCGAACTCGAGATTGTCGGCGATCTCCTACCGGCCGAGTGGGGGCTCGACTCAAAGCACACGCTCATGGTCACGGCCCCGACCACGAACCACGACTTTACGATCGAGGGCCCCGATCCCCGCAAGAAGTAGCTGTCGCGTCGGCGGATGAACAAATTTCAGACGGTCCTTCAAGCCCCACGATGTGCCAGGCCATGCCCGATTCGTCTCCCGGCGGTGATCTTCGTGCCCAGCGGCCTGAGCGCCACGGCTTTACTCTCGTTGAACTGCTGGTGGTGATCGCCATCATCGCGACGCGGGTCGGCCTCCTGCTGCCGGCCGTGCAGAGCGCCCGCGAAGCGGCTCGCGGCTCCCAGTGCAAGAACAACCTCAAGCAATGGGGATTGGCGATGCACAACCACCTGAGCGCGAGGGGCCATTTCCCGTTCGGTGCTCAGAACAGCCGTCAGCGGACGTTCGTGATCAATCTCTGGCCGTATCTGGAGAACAAGGCCCTCTCCGACGCCTACGATTTCTCGGTCAACTGGTACGGCAGCAATGGTTCGGGCACCGGGCCAAACCTCCAACTCTGCCAGCAGCCGATGCCGCTGTATTTCTGTCCGTCAGACTCCGGCAACTCTGGGCCCGCCCGGTTCTACATGGGTGACAACACCAGGCGGGCCAGACTGAATTACGCCGTCAGCGAGGCCCAGTATCCCCAGAGTGCCTTCCTCGGAGTCTCGGATAAGAAGCAGCGGATTGGCCTCTACGGCGGAATGTTTCTCAGCCACAATACCTCGAAGTCGGTCCCTGACCCCAAGCCGTTCACGCCGGGCACGATTTCCGACGGCCTGTCAAAGACGCTCTGCATGTCGGAGGTGTTGCTCCCGGCTTCGGACGGCTCCGATCAGGCCGCGATTGACTCCCGCGGCGACGGCTTCAACCAAAAGGGCAACCGCTACGCGTTCCACACGTCCTATCCGCCCAATAGCTCGTCGGTCGATCGGCCTGAAGAGTGCGGCGCGTCGGCCAGCCAGCCCCAGGTGAATCTCCCCTGCCTGCAGAACACGCACGGCAACTTTATCTATCACTCCGCCCGCAGCCGCCACCCGAGTGGCGTGCAGGCATTGATGGGCGACGGCTCTGTTCGGGCGGTTGCGGACAACATCGACGACGCGACCTGGAAGGGATTGGGTACGGCCGCGGCCGGTGACTCGGTCGGCACGTACTGAGTCCGCGCGGAAAAGCGGTCCTTGGCCCGGTTCGTTTCGATGACGTGCCGTGCCGAGGCGGACGGGGTGGGATTCGAACCCACGAGCCGCTTTCGCGACTGCCGGTTTTCAAGACCGGTGCATTCAACCGCTCTGCCACCCGTCCGGAGTCGCCCCTTGGATCACTGGGATCGGGACGTCCGCCGATTCTACACCGTCCTGGCCGACGGGCAGCCGCAACCCGCGAGCGGGCGTCCCTGCAGGCGGGAGACCGTTTCACGAGCCCCTGGGCTGCTGCCTTTGACGGAGCGGGGCTCGTTTCCTAATCTTCAGGCTTTCCACACCACGTACGAAAGGATCCTATGGGCGGCATCAGCAACCGGATGAAAGAGATCAAGCGGCGGCGGCATCGCCGGCAGAAGCTGGCCAAGTTCGAGACCAAACTCAAGAAGGCGACGGCAAGCGAGAAGCTGGTGATCGCCGAGAAACTCCGCAGGATGACCCCCGGCTGCGACGGCCTGATCGAGCGGATGGGGCTCGAAGACCGCAAGCGGTGAGGCCAACCGCGGCCCGCGGTTTTACGTCATTGCGAACGTAAATCCGTCCTGCACAAAGTCGACATGCACGATGCTCCCCTCGGGAAAGTGCCCTGCCAGGAGTTCGCGGGCTAGCGCATTTTGGAGTTGCTGTTGGATCACTCGCTTGAGCGGCCGCGCGCCGTAGACAGGGTCATATCCCAAGCGGGCGATCTCGTCGAGCGTCGCCTCGGTGCAGGTCAGCGTGATGCCTGCCTTGGCAGCCTGCTTGACCAGGCGATCGACCTGGATCTGGACGATTCGGCGGATATGCCGTTCGCCGAGCGGGTGGAAAATGATCGTCTCGTCGATCCGATTGAGGAATTCCGGTAGGAAGCGGGCCGAGAGCGCGTCCTTGACCGCATCCCGCATCTGCTGCTCGTTTCCGCCTTCTCGGGTGATTTCCTGGATCACCTGGCTTCCGACGTTGCTCGTCATCACCACGATCGTGTTCGTGAAATCGACGGTGTGTCCCAGGCTGTCCGTCAGCCGGCCGTCGTCGAGCACCTGGAGGAGCACGTTGAACACATCGCGGTGGGCCTTTTCCATCTCATCCAGCAGCACCACCGAGTAGGGCCGCCGCCGAACGGCTTCGGTCAGGAGCCCTCCCTCCTCGTAGCCCACGTAGCCCGGAGGCGCCCCGATCAGCCGGGCGACGGTGTGCTTCTCCATGAACTCGCTCATGTCGATCCGCACCATCGCGTTCTCGTCGTCGAAGAGCACCTCCGCCAGTGCCTTGCAGAGCTCGGTCTTTCCGACGCCAGTTGGCCCGAGGAACAGGAACGAGCCGATCGGCCGATTGGGATCCTGGAGCCCGGCCCGACTCCTTCGGACGGCATCGCTGACCGCCTCGACCGCCTCCTCCTGGCCGACGACCCGCTGGTGGAGCCGCTCCTCGAGCACGAGCAGCTTGGCCCGCTCGCTCTCCACGAGGCGGGTGACCGGAATCCCGGTCCAGGCGCTCACGACCTCCGCGATCTCCTCCGGTCCCACCTCGCGGCGGAGCAGTCGCTTGGCCGGCTTGCCGGGTGCGCCCCGGGGCTCCTTCTCGCTCCCCTCCTGCTCGAGCCGCTGGGCGAGTTGTTTCCGCTTCACGTCGAGCTCGTACAGCTTCTGGAAGAGTGATTCCTCCACTGGCTGGCCGGCCGATTGTCGCTCCTTGATCTGCGTGCCCGCTCGCTCGAACTCGTGCTCGACCTGGTCAAGCTGCTGTCGCAGTTCCTGCACGCTGCCGACGCCGCTCTTCTCGGCCTCCCACTGCTCGCGGAGGCTCGCGAGCTTCTTGCGGAGCTCCGCCGACTCGGCTTCGATCTCCACCAGCCGGTCCTTGGCATGCTCCTCGGTCTCCTCGGCGAGCTGCCGGCCAGCGAGCTCGAGCTGAACAAGCCGCCGCTGCACCTCGTCGATCTCACTGGGTACGCTCTGAAGCTCCATGGCGATCCGGCTCGTGGCCTCGTCCATCAGGTCGATGGCCTTGTCGGGCAGGAACCGGTCGGCGATGTACCGCTGGGAGAGCTCCGCGGCGGCGACCAGGGCTGAATCCTTGATCTTCACGCCTTTGTGATGCGCCTCGTATCGGGGCTTGAGTCCGCGCAGGATGGCGATCGTGTCCTCCACGCTGGGCTCACCAACGAACACCGGCTGAAATCGCCGCTCGAGGGCCGCGTCTTTCTCGATGTGTTTGCGATACTCGTCCAGCGTCGTGGCGCCGATGCACCGCAGCTCACCTCGAGCGAGGGCCGGCTTGAGCAGGTTGGCCGCGTCAGACCCTCCTTCGGCCGCGCCAGCGCCGATCACCGTGTGCAACTCGTCGATGAACAGGATCACGTTGCCGGCGGCCGCCTCGACCTCCCGGAGAATGGCCTTGAGCCGATCCTCGAACTCACCGCGGTATTTTGTTCCGGCGATCAGGGCTCCGAGGTCGAGCGATACCACCCGGCGGCCACGAAGGGTCTCGGGCACATCCGAATGCACGATCCGTAGGGCCAAGCCCTCGGCGATCGCCGTCTTGCCCACGCCTGGCTCTCCGATCAGGACGGGGTTGTTCTTGGTCCGCCGCGAGAGCACCTGAATCACCCGGCGGATCTCGGAATCGCGGCCAATCACCGGATCGAGCTTGCCCTGGCCGGCCCGCTGCGTGAGATCGATCCCGTACTTCTCCAGAGCCTGAAATTTCTCCTCGGGATTCTGGTCGGTCACCCGCGACTGCCCACGAACGGCCTGGAGCCCGGCCAGCAGATCCTTCTCGCTCACCGCCGCCAACTGCAGCACGTTCTTGGCCTTCGACGGCGTCTTCGCCAGGGCCAAGAGCAGGTGGTCGGTGGACACGAACTCGTCCTTCATCGCGGCCGACTCTCCGGTCGCCGCCTCGAAGACCTTCATCAGGTCCTGATCGGGCTGTGGCTGGGATCCCCCCGAAACCTTGGGCAGGTGGGAGAGTTCCGCCTCGATGATTCGCTCGAGCTGGGCTCGCTCGACGCCGATCTTGTCGAGCAGCGGGCGCACAATTCCGTCCCGCTCAGCGACGAGCGCCTGGAGCAGATGCACCGGCGAAACCTGTGGGTTGCCGCGACTGCCGGCGAGCTCCACAGCGGCCTGGACTGCCTCCTGGGCCTTGATCGTGAACTTGTCGAATCGAAATGCCATGTCTCACCTCCGGATTGTGTCTGGCGGCAAACGCTCGGGGGCAGGTCAGCCGCTGGCCAACCTGCCCCCGGCGGGCTTGAAGTCGGCGGGGCCGGTCAACCGTCCTTTTTCACTTCGAATTCCGCGTCGATGGTATCGTCCCCGCCTGGACTGGCGGAGGAGCCGGCCGTCTGCTCTGCGCCAGGGGTCCCCCCGCGCTGGGCCGAGGCCTGCTCGTAGAGCACCTTCGAGAGAGCATGGGCGGCCTGCTCCAGTGCATCGTGGGCTGACTGGATCGCGTCGGCATCATCGCCCTTGGCCAGCTCGCGCGCCTTGGTGATCGCCGCCTCCAGCGGAGCCTTGTCCGAGCCCGAGAGCTTTCCGTCGTTCTCTTTGATCAGCTTCTCGGTCTGGAAGCAGAGCGCCTCGGCACGGTTCCTGGCCTCAGCCAGGCGGGCCTTCCGCTTGTCTTCCTCGGCATGTTCTTCGGCATCCTTCCGCATCCGCTCAATCTCGGTCTCGTTGAGTCCGCTCGACTGCTCGATCCGGACCGTTTGCTCCTTGTTGGAACCGAGGTCCTTGGCCGTGACATTCAGGATGCCGTTGGCGTCGATGTCGAACTTCACTTCGATTTGGGGCGTGCCCCGCGGCGAGGGCGGAATCCCCTCCAGGTTGAACTGGCCGAGCAGCCGGTTGTCCCGTGCCATCGGCCGCTCGCCCTGGTACACGCTGACCGTGACGGCGGTCTGGTTGTCGGCCGCGGTGCTGAACACCTGCTTCTTGTCGGTCGGGATCGTGGTGTTCCGCTCCACGAGCTTCGTGAAGATGCCCCCTTCCGTCTCGATGCCGAGCGAGAGCGGAGTGACGTCGAGCAAGAGCACGTCCTGCACGTCGCCGCCGAGCACGCCGCCCTGGATCGCCGCACCGAGGGCGACCACCTCGTCAGGGTTCACACCCTTGTGGGGCTCCTTGCTGAAGATCTTCTTGACGAGTTCCTGGACCTTCGGGATTCGGGTCGAGCCGCCCACGAGCACGACTTCGTCGATCTGCGACGGCTTCAGCTTGGCGTCCTCGAGGGCCTTCATCACCGGCCCTCGGCACCGTTCGATCAGGCTGTCGGTGAGCTGCTCGAATTGGGCCCGGGTGATCGCGATCTGCAGGTGCTTCGGCCCCGACGCGTCGGCCGTGATGAAGGGCAGATTGATGTCGCTGCTCTGGGCGGTTGACAGCTCCTTCTTGGCCTTCTCGCAGGCCTCCTGGAGCCGCTGCATCGCCATCGCGTCCTTCCGCAGGTCGATCCCCTGCTCTCGCTGAAACTGGTCGGCCACGTGGTTGATCAGCGCCTGGTCGAAATCATCGCCACCGAGGTGCGTGTCGCCATTGGTGCTGATCACCTGGAAGACGCCGTCCTTCGAGACGTCGAGCACCGAGACGTCGAAGGTGCCTCCGCCGAGGTCGAATACGACGATCTTCTCGTCCTTCTGCTTGTCGAGGCCGTAGGCGAGCGCGGCGGCCGTCGGCTCGTTCACGATCCGCATCACTTCGAGCCCGGCGATCTGACCGGCGTCCTTGGTGGCCTGCCGTTGGGCGTCGTTGAAGTAGGCCGGGACGGTAATCACCGCCTTGTTGACCTTGTGGCCGAGGTAGCTCTCCGCCGATTCCTTGAGCGCCCGCAGGACCTTCGCCGACACCTCCGGCGGGGTAAACTCCTTGTCGCCGGCCTTGACCTTCACGTAATCGTCGGGGCCGCCGACGACCTCGTACGGGACCATCTTCTCCTCGGAGGCCACCTCGTTGTGCCGCCGACCCATGAATCGCTTGATCGAATAGATCGTCCGCTTGGGGTTCGTCACCGCCTGCCGCCGGGCGATGTCGCCGACGAGCGTCTCGCCTTTGTCGTTGAAGGCGACCACGCTCGGCGTGAGGCGATTGCCCTCCTTGTTCGCGATCACCTTGGGCTCCTTGCCCTCCATGACGGCCACGACTGAGTTGGTCGTACCCAGGTCGATGCCGATGATCTTTTCGCCCTGCTTTGTCGCCATGATTTCGTTGCCCTTTCCCGTGTCAGATGCCGGCCCGAATGGCCGGGCAGCGTGATGAACTGTCGCCCTCACGGCTCCGAGGCGCCATTTCGTGCGTTGCCCGGAGCATGCCGGGAGAGGGATGCAAAGACCGTGCCAACTGCATCGGCGAGGGGGCGTCTGAGCGCGGCGGCTCGCCAGGGGGGAAAAAGAACTGCCCAATTGGCCCAATTGTCGGGATTTTTCCCGAGTGTAGAGTTTTGGGGTCGCTGCTCGGGTACATTCCCCAGCCTGGCCTAGCCTGCCATTTTGGCCGTTTTCGTTTTGGCCCTCCGATGACGTCGTCTGGTTCGCCCCGTAAATCCGACAGTCCACGCAAGCCCTCGCTGGCCACGCTCCGTTCGCACATCGACCGGATCGACAGGGAACTCGTCGCCCTGATGAATGATCGGGCCGGCGTGGCCCGCGAGATTGGGCACGTCAAGCAGACATCCGGCCAGCAGACATACGATCCCTCTCGGGAGGAGACGGTCCTCGAGCGGGTTGCCGCGGCCAACGCCGGGCCCCTGTCCGACGACAGTCTCAAGGCGATCTTTCGCGAACTGATCTCGGGGTCGCGGGCCATCGAGCAGCACCTTCGGGTGGCACACCTCGGTCCGGCCTGGACCTACAGCCACCTGGCCGCGGTGCATCGATTCGGCAGCTCCGTCGATTTCGTACCGGTCGCCAGCATCTCGGCCGCCTTCGAGGAGGTGAACGCAGGGCACTCCCACTACGGAGTCGTTCCGCTGGAGAACTCAACCGACGGGCGAATCGCCGACACCCTCGACAACCTCTCGAGGCTTCCCGTCAAGATCTGTGCCGAGGTGCCGCTGCGAATCCACCACACTCTGCTCGCCACCTGTGATCGCTCGGCGATTCGTGAGGTGTATAGCCGACCGCAGGCCCTCTCGCAGTGCCGGAATTGGCTCGCCCGCCACCTGCCCTCGGCCCGACTCGTCGAGGTGACCAGCACGAGCGCCGCTGCCGAGATGGCGGCGAAGCGGTCCGACGCGGCGGCAATCGCAAGCCGCCAGGCAGGTGTGCACTACGGCCTCGACGTGTTGGCGGAGGAGATCGAGGACGTCGCCGGGAACACCACCCGATTCGCCGTCATCGGCCACACCGACGCCGGGCGAACCGGCAAGGACAAGACCTCGCTGATGTTCGAGATCGAGCATCGCCCGGGCGGCCTGGCCGATGCCCTTGCGATTCCCAAGCGGCAAAAGCTGAACCTCACGTGGATCGAGTCGTTTCCCCTGCCCGGGGAAGACCGCGGCTACATCTTCTTCGTGGAACTCGAAGGCCACCGCGCCGACCTCCGAGTCCGGCGGGCCATCGCCAGCCTCGAGAAGCGGTGTAAGCGGGTGGTCTGCCTCGGCTCGTACGCGGCGGCCGCTCCAGTCGGCTGACGCCCCTGCTCACCAGACGCGGCGGATCTCGGCCAGGTGGCGTTGCACCAACCGCCAGCGGTAGTGCCAGATGGATTCCCGCGACGCCGCGGAAAAGCCGGCCGCGATCGCCGCCCGCACGGCGGACTCGAAGGCAGCCAGGAGTTCGGGATAGCCATCCGCCTGCGACGTCGCGTGAGACGACACGACCTGGGCCGCGCTCGTGCCAACGATCGGGCTTCCCCGGACGATTTTCTGCATCACCCGCAGACCATACGCCTGCATCGCCGCCGGCGGACCGGCGAGCCGGGTCGAAGTGACGTTCTCCCGGCCCGTCTCCACGAACGCAAGGTCACGGTCGGTCGCCAGCCGAAGGACCGCCGCGGCGAGGCCTTCGGGGCGGGTCTCCTCGAGCGAGAGAAACCGAGCCCCGTGTCGGGAGAAGAATCGCACCTCGCTCCGCTGCTGGTGGAGGAAGTCGGCTGCCCAGGTTCTCAGGTCGTATTGCTCGCGAAAGAAGAACCCGAGTTCGCCGTCGAGCCGGGCCAGGACCAAGGAGCGGGCGAGTTCGGCCGGACGCCGCAGGACATACAGCATCCTCGTGTCATTCCCCGTCACCCGACGGTAGCGACGGAGCATGGCGACGAGCGCGCGGCGGATCATCGGTCCCCGGAAATTCTCACTCGAAAGGAAGAGGGTGTCGCAGGATCGCCGCTCGGCCTCGGCTCGCGCGGCCAACACCCAGTCGAGGACAGCCTCTGGGCCGGCCCTGACAAGGAGCGTGGCGACGTCCGCATGCTGATCGGGGAACTCGGCGGCTGGGACGCTGCGGGGATACCAGACGCCGGCCTTGGCAAGTTGGTCGCGGTGGGCCACGACCGCCCGTTGCAGGCTCGTGCTCCCCGTCTTATGCGGACCGACATGCACCGCCAGTCGAATCGGCATGGGTGAGGGCCTCCGCTGCGAGCCTCGAGGCGTCCCCGATCACCCGCAGATCAGTCGCTTCATCTCACGGACGGCTTCCGTGAGGCCGACGAAAATCGAGCGGGCCACGATCGAGTGACCGATGTTGAGCTCGCCCATACCCTCCAGTCGCGCCACAGGCACCACATTGCGGTATGTGAGGCCATGACCGGCTGCCAACTCCAGGCCAGCTTGCCGGGTCATGTGCCCCGCCCGGGCAAGCTCCACGAGACGGATCTGGCGGTCCTCCGCCTCCGTCGCGTTGGCATAGCCGCCGGTGTGGAGTTCGACCGCATGGGCACCGAGCGACACGGCCGCATCGATCTGCCGCGGGCAGGGATCGATAAACAGCGAGACGCCGATTCCCGCCTCCTGCAGCCGCGTGATCGCGGCCGCCACGGTGTCGCGGTGCGAGAGCACGTCGAGGCCACCCTCGGTGGTCACTTCCTCCCGCCGCTCAGGCACAAGTGTGACGAGGTCGGGGCGAACCCGGCAGGCGATGCCGATCATCTCAGGGGCCACCGCACACTCCAGGTTGAGCTTCACCTGGACGGTGCGGCGGAGCACGTCGAGATCACGGTCCTGAATGTGCCGCCGGTCCTCCCGGAGGTGGACCGTGATCGCATCGGCACCCCCGAGTTCGGCGGCGGCCGCCGCCCAAACCGGATCAGGCTCCACCGTCCGGCGAGCCTGCCGGACGGTGGCGACGTGATCGATGTTGACTCCGAGACTCGCCATGATGAGAAGCCTGCCTGGACCGTCAGTCCTTTTTCAAGAGCACCACGCGATTTCCGCTCGGTGTGCGGATCTGCAGTAGAATCCCCTCCTCGGCTGACTGTCCCTCGACTGCCGCGGCGAATTCCGCAATCGACCCAACGGCAGTCCGTCCGACCTTGCGAATCAGCATCCCAGGGCCGATGCCCGCCTCTGCCGCGAGGCCGTCGTCATCGACGCGATCGACGAGCACGCCCGCGAAATCAGCGTAGGCATCCTCGGCCAGCGACTCCTTGTCGCGGACCTCGAGGCCGAATTCCTCGGAGTAGAAGGTCTCCGCACCCGCCTCCAGCGACCGTCGCTGCGGGGGCTGGCCGGCCGAAAGGTCGGTCGGCAGTGGCTTCACGCTCACTCGGAGCGTAAGCGGCTTCCCGTCTCGATACACGGTGAGGCTGTGCGGCCGACCGAGGTCAGCCCGCTCGACGAGCTCCTGGAGCGACCGGGTGCCGCTGATCGAGTGATCGTCGAAGCCCGTGATCACATCCAGGGGCTGCACCCCGGCAGCCGCCGCCGGCGAATCAGGAACAACGTCGTTGACGAGCACACCACCCCGGTCCTTGACCCCGAGCTTCTCCGCCATGCGCCGATCCAGTGGCCCCATCTGCACGCCGATGAAGGCCCGCTCCACCGTGCCCTTGTCGATCAACTGGCCGGTCACCCATTTGGCGAGATTGACGGGGATCGCGAATCCAATTCCCTGATATCCGCCGCTGTTCGAGGCGATCGCCGTATTGATCCCCACGACCTCCCCGGCCAAGTTCACCAGTGGGCCTCCGGAGTTTCCGGGGTTGATGGCGGCGTCGGTCTGGAGGAACTGGGCCCGGCGGATCGAGCCCAACTCGCGGCCCTTGCCGCTGATGATCCCTGCGCTCACCGTGGTCTCGAGCTCGAAGGGGTTGCCGATCGCGATCACCCAGTCGCCGATCGAGAGCTTGTCTGAATCGCCCAACTTGGCGACCGGTAGACCATGGGCATCGGCAAGCTTGACGACGGCAAGATCGCTGTCGGGATCGGTTTTGATTTCGATGGCCCGGAACTCCCGGCCGTCGGAGAGCTCGACGACAACCTCGTCAGCGCCCTCGACCACATGGTTGTTGGTGATCACGAGACCGTCGTCAGAGACGATCACCCCAGAACCGACCCCGGCTCGCCCGGGCATCCGGCCCTCGGGCAGATTGAATTCGAAGCCCTCGGGCAACCCCTCCGGAAACATGTCTTCGAAGGGCGTCCCCTCGAAGGGATTTGCCCGGCCCTCGGGTCGCTTGCCCCTGGCCCGCTTCGGCTTCACCTCGCTGCGAACCACCACCACGCTGGGCGTGGCGATCTCGGCCGCATTGCGAAAGGCGGTGGAGAGTGCATTGGCGTGCATCAACGCCTGGGCGGTGGCGATCGAGTCGTCGGCCTTGGCCGACGGCACCACGAACGCTCCGAGTGCGGCAGCCGAGGCCGCAGCCATGGCCGTGCAGAGCAGGCAAAACCGGCGGCTGCTACCGGTCGCAGGCCGGCTGGCAGCGGTCACGGACGAATTCATCGAAAACATACAAAAACCTCTTCGGGCTGGAGAACGCGTCAGATTCCGAGAATACCCGTCGCCGCAACCGTACCCGTTGGCCTGCTCGTGGGCAGACCTTCGGCCGGAAGGCCGCGGCGGCCTCATGCTCAGTGATACGCAGGACCACCGAGAAGGGTTCAGCGACCAAAAACTGAACCGCCCGCGTTGACACCGCGGGCAGCCAGGCCGTAGGGTGCCATGCACAAGGGTTTTTGCCATGGCCAGCCAGGATTTCGCGGCTTCGACCGGGGCGGAAATCGACGTCGCCGAAGCTGAGCGGCGGATTGGGCACCATTTTTCCGCCCCCGGCCTACTCGTGGCGGCGATGACCCACGCCTCGGGAGCCCGGCATCGACTGGCCTCGAACGAGCGGCTGGAATTCCTGGGAGACGCCATCCTGGGCTTCATTGTCTGCGAATGGCTCTTTCGCGAGTTTCCGGAATCGCTCGAGGGCGACCTGACCAAGATCAAATCGGTGGTTGTCAGTCGTGAAACGTGCAGTCGGTTGGCACGGCAACTCGGACTGGCCGAGTTCGTCATCGTGGGCAAGGGGCTCGCGTCGAGTCAGTCGGTGCCGGAGTCGGTGCTTTCCGACATGTTCGAGGCCGTGGTCGCCGCCCTGTATCTCGACGGGGGCATGGATGTCGCCCGCCCGTTCGTCGAGCGGTTGCTGGCTCCTGAAATCGGCAAGGTGGCTTCGGGGGAACTCGGCTCGAATCATAAGTCCGTGCTCCAGCAACTGGCTCAGAGAGATTTCGGCCTGACGCCGACCTACGAGGTCTTGGCCGAGGAGGGGCCAGACCACAGCAAAAATTTCCACGTCGCCGCCCAGATTGGCGGCCGCCGATACTCCCCCGCATGGGGCCGCAACAAAAAGGAAGCGGAGCAGCGGGCGGCGTCAAACGCGATCAACGAACTCGCCGGCACGCCTACCACGCCGCTCCCCAAGACGTAGGCGAAAGGGGCGGCAACGCTCGCGGTGGTCTGGTCAGGCAGACGCCTGGGCTTGCTGACGGCTGCGGCCTGTGCGGAGCATGTCGATCGTCACTGGTCCGACGAAATAGCCCGCTGCGGCTGAAGCCAGTGCCCGCTGCTCCTCCTCGACTCGGTAGGAGTCGGCCACCATGAATACCCCCGATCGCATCCCCTCGCCCACATGGTCAAGCGAGATGGGAGCGCCGCCCAGCAGCGGGTCGACGGCCCCTTGAGCGACATAGGGCAACAGAATATCCAGCAGGTCGAAGCCGGACATGTCAGGCAAATCTCCTGCCACAAGCCAGAGATCAGCGCGGAACCGCCGGGCGAGGCGGACCGCTGACGTGCCGTCGACGCAGAAGTGAAGCCCAACCTCACCGGCTTCCGCAGCCGCAATGAAGTCGGAATATTTCTCGCATGCCGAATCGACGATCACGATTTCCTTGATTCCAGTTGCGCGACGACCGGTGGGGAGGAGGGAATCGTGAGCGAGCGAGGGCTGATTGGACGCGTTCATGGCTGAAAACCTCTTCGAAATGCGAGCGATGAATTGTGAGGGAGAAAGGCCGCCGTCGGGCCGGTCTCGGAACATGTTTGCCAGTGACTGCCGTCCCCGCAGCGCTGCTGCAGGTTCAGACCAGGGACACGATCGACAAAAACAGAGCGATCGGCAGGGAGCAGAGCAGCAGGTCACCCTGCGTCAGATCCCAGCCGCTGTCACCATGACTGAAACGCATTACGCACCGTCCTTTCAGAGGGTCTCTCAAAGTCTCTTGTGGGGTCAGGCAACGTCCGCCGTCACACACCGCTGACGACGACGCCCCACCGAGCGCTGCCGCCCGGCCTGTCTCGCACTCTGCGGCAGGGGCTGACACCCGCCAGTCCGCCGTCCGCTGAAGAGAAAACAGAGCAAGCGGCGTGCCAAAGGCGTGAGAAACGCTGGGCAACCGAAGGTTCCACCCCGAAAGGGCCTATTCCGCGAGTGAAACCGTTTTTTCTTTGCCGCCGTCCACGCCGGCCGTCTGGGCAAACCGAGTCGGGGGTGGAGCGATTCGCTCCACTTGGGTGGTCGCTGGCGACCAGGGGTGGAGCGATTTGCCCCACCCCACCCCCCCTGGGGAATGATCTGGGGAATCGTCCTTGCACCCGAGGTCGACCGGGTAGACTCCGCATCAGGGCGTGTGAACTGGCAACCCGGGAATTCGAGCCATGACGTCAGCGAACCGCAGGGCCTTTCTCAAGACGGCGGCGGCGACGGCGGGGGCCCTATCAGCAGCCCCGTATCTGATCACGTCCAAGGCGCTCGGCGTGGGAGAGATTCCGCCGGCCAGCGATCGGATCGTGATGGCCGGAATCGGGCTCGGCAATCAGGGGTCCGGCGATCAGCGGCGGTTTCTGGACAATCCCGCTGTCCAATACGTGGCCGTCTGCGATGTGCGAACCAAGTGGCGGGACGAGGCTCGCGGCCGGGCCAACGAGCGGTACGGCAACAAAGATTGCCAGGCTCTGCTCGATTTTCGCGACCTGCTCGCCCGCGACGATATCGACGCGGTTCACATCGCCACACCCGACCATTGGCATTCCATCATGACCGTGGCGGCCTGCCGGGCAGGCAAAGACGTCTTTCTCCAGAAGCCCGAGACGCTCACGCTCGCCGAGGGCCCCGTCATGCTGGCAGCAGCCCGCCGGTATGGAAGGGTGGTTTCGGGGGGCTCGCAACGGGTTCTGGAGGACTATCGCGACCTCGTCGAGCCCGTCTGGGCCGGCGAGCTGGGGCGCATCACCTCGATCGACATCGATGCCGGTCCATCGTCGATGGAGTGCTACCTCCCCGCCGTCGCTCCGCCCAACGACATCGACTGGGATCTCTGGCTGGGACCCGCCCCGTGGCAGCCCTACCATCCGGGGCGCTGCGATGGGAATTTCGGCACCGCGGGTAACAGCTGGCGGTCGTATGTCGACTACTCGGGTGGCAGCCTCACCGATTGGGGCGCGCATAATTTCGGCGGCTGCCTGTTCGCCGCAGGCCTCGGCGACCTGCAGCCTGATCGGGTCGCCTGGCACTCCGATGACCGCGGAGGCGGCTACGCAACGCTGCGGTTTCCGAGCGGTGTCGAACTCCACTGCAATCGTCCGGCTGCCCTCCGGCCGCACGACGCCCCGGCGCAGGTGACGCACCAGCGAGGCATCACCCTCCGAGGCGACGGCCAAACGGTTCCTCCGCGGGCTGTGCCGGTGTATCGCGGCAGCCGCGGCCTCCACGGCGACTTCGTCGAAGCGGTGAAGTCGCGGGAACGACCCTTCCGCGATCTCGACATCGCCATCAATACGATGGTCGCAGCCCACCTTCTGGGCATCGTGCGACAGCTGCGGCGGTCGCTCACCTGGGATCGGTCGCGGCAGCAGTTTCACGACGACCCGACGGCCAATCGCCTGCTCGACCGGGCCCGCCGCGAACCCTGGATGCTCTGAACTCGGAGGAATTGCTCCATGGCTACCGATCCTCTCGACGCCCCTTTCACGGCCCTGGCGACCTTCGACTGGGGAGGCGATCCCACGCCGCTGGCCGACCTCGAGTCGCGGGTGAGGGAAGCGGCCGCTGCCCCGCCTCTGGCCGGTGAACTCGAGCCGCGGTTCGCCGAACTGCTCACGTCCTCGGCTCCGCTGGCGGCCAAGGCCTTTGCCTGCCGACAATTGCGTCTGATCGGGACGGCTCGCTCGGTGCCAGCGCTCGCCGGACTGCTGGCCGATCCGGAGTTGTCGCACATGGCCCGCTTCGCCCTTGAACGGATCGATGGACCCGAAGCGGGCCAGACGCTCCGCGAGGCGGTTCCCCGCGTGGGAGACGAGCTCGCGCTCGGCATGATTTCGTCGCTCGCGAACCGCAGGGACGAGGCAGCGGTGCCGCTCCTCGATGCGCTGCTGAGCGGACCGGAGCCGCTCGCGGTCGCAGCCGCGCTCGCGCTCGGGCGGATCGGCACTCCGGCGGCCGCCAAATCGTTGGCGGCCGCGTCGGCCGCCTCGGCCCGGTACGCCGACGCCTGGGCCACTGCCCGAATCGACTGCGCCGATCAACTTCTTGCCGACGGCGACCGGACTGCGGCGACCGCCCTCTACGAGGCTGTTGCCGCGACCACGGGGCCGGCGGCAGCCAACCGGCGCTCGCGTGGCCTACGCATTGCCGCCCAGACCGGCCTGCTCGACTGCTTGGAGAACGCGTGACGCCGCCGCCGCGGCCTGCTCACCCTGACAGCTCACCCGATTCTTGATGAGGGACGCCGAGGCATGACAAGGACGACACGCTGTACGAGTCGATCGATATCCGGGGGCGGCCTCGGGCTCGCATGTCTGCTCCTCCCATGTCTGTTCTCGGCTCTGGCGGTGGCGGCGGAACCCACCGCGTCGGCCCGCCAGGCGGCAGCGACCGTTCTCGAACTCATGGCCACGGGCGACGCCGACCTGGAGGCTGTGGCGCTCGAACGGGTGCGGTATGGCCTACGAGGCACATGGTTCACCGCTGCGGCCGGTGAATGCCTTCCGAGACTGCCGCCGGCGCGACAAGCCCGGCTCCTCGCGGCCTTGGCTGATCGCGGGGATCCCGCGGCGCTGCCCGCGGCCCGATCACTCGCGTCATCCAGCGACGACGACGTTCGGCTCGCGGCTGTGGGCTTCTTCGGCAGGATGGGTGAGCCCCAAGACCTTCCGTTTCTCCTCGCCGCCCTCGCTCGTGGCGGCCGCGACGCCGCGGTGGCACGGCGAGCGCTCATCGAGTTCCCGGCAGCCGATGCCGTGCGAGCCGCGGCCACGACCGCCCCCCCTCCCACCCAGGCCGTTCTGATCGAGGTTCTCGCCGATCGCCGGGATCGGAAGGCATTGCCCATTTTCGCTGCCGCAGCCGATGGGGATCCCTCCGCCCGTCCGGCGGCGGTCGGGGCCTTGGCCCGGTGTGGAACCGCCCGAGAGCTCGACGCCCTCGTCCGGCCCTTTTTTCAGACCGCCGGCGACGATCGGAAGGCCGCTGAGGCGGCCATCGTCGCGGTCTGCACCACAGGCAGCGACGCGGGCACTGCCGCTGAATCGTTGGTGGCGGGGTTTGCGAAACTCGATCCCGAAAGGCAGGAAGCGATGCTTCCCGTCCTCGCCCGGGTAGGTGGCCCCGCCGTCATGGCGATTGTCGACGGCCTGGTGGCCGACCCGACCACGCGTCGGCGGGGGCTCGAGGCCCTCGCTCGGTGGCCCGATGCCACCGTCACGGATCGCCTGCTGGCCATCCACACCGCCACTGATGACGCCGACGAGAAGCAGCTCATCCTCAACGCCCTGATCCGGATCGCACCGCTCCCCGACAACAGGCTCGACGACGCCGGCCGGCTCGCACTGCTCGAAACGACGCTCGGCCTGTGCGACCGGGCCGACGATCGGGTCCGGGTGATCGAGCGAGCCAATGCGATCCGCACCTACGAAGCGTTTCGCTTCGTCGCCGGCTTTCTCGACGATCCGACCCTGGCCGATGCGGCCTGCCGGAGCGTGGTCGAGCTCGCGCACCACCGGACGCTTCGCGACGCCCACAAGGCCGAGTTCATGGCCGCGCTCGACAAGGTGCTTGCCACCTCGAAGAACCCGGAACTGCGTGACCGGGCTACCCGGTATAAGGCAGGCCAGACCTGGGACCGCAAGCAGAAGGGCTGAGGGGTGGTACCATGACCGGTGGTGTCAGCGACCTTTGCGGGGGATGAATCGATGCACGGTGGTTGGACTGAGGTGGGATCTCGGGCTGTCGCGGTGCAACATTCTTGGTTGACGGCCCTGCTCGTGGTAGTCGCGTCGCTACCCTGCCGTGCGGACGAACAGGCGGAACTCCTCGTCCCCAACTGGGTTGAAGATGCGGTCTTCTACCAGGTGTTTCCTGAGCGGTTTGCCAACGGCGACCCGACGAACGACCCCAGGCGAGACACGCTCGAGTCCGACGTGCCCGAATCGTGGCAGATCTCGCCCTGGACGGGCGACTGGTATGCCCGCGCCGAGTGGGAGCGGGAACTTGGCCCTGACTTTTTCGAGCATGGGGTGTTTCACCGCCGCTACGGCGGCGATCTGCAGGGCGTGATCGACCGGCTCGATTACCTCCAGGATCTGGGCGTCACCGCGCTCTATCTCAATCCGGTCTTCGAGGCCCGCTCCCTGCATAAGTACGACGGTAACTCCTTCCACCATGTGGATCGGCACTTCGGGCCGGATCCTGCCGGTGACCTGGCTCTGATGGCCGAAGAGACGGCCGACCCGGCGACCTGGAAGTGGACTGCCGCCGACAAACTCTTCCTCGAACTGTTGCGGGAGGCCCATGCCCGGGGCCTGCGGGTCGTGATCGATGGCGTCTTCAACCACACGGGCCGCGACTTCTTCGCGTTTGCCGACGTCCGGCGTCTGGGCCGAACATCGCCCTATGCGAACTGGTACACGATCCACGCCGAGGACGACCCCGTCACGCCAGAAAACGAGTTTCGCTATCAGTGCTGGTGGGGCATCGACACGCTGCCCGAGTTCGCCGATACGCCCGACGGCAAGGATCTCGGGTCCGGCCCGAAGGACTACATCATGGCGATCACCCGCCGCTGGATGGATCCCGACGGCGACGGTGATCCGGCGGACGGCATCGACGGCTGGCGGCTGGACGTGGCCCGCGAGGTGCCGACCGCCTTCTGGCGAGACTGGCATTCCCTCGTGCAGCGGCTCAATCCCGAGGCGTACACCGTGGCCGAAGAGTGGGACGAGGCGAGTGGCTTTCTCAATGCGGCCGATTTCGATGCCACGATGAACTACTTCGGGTTCTCCTTTCCCGTCAAGGGTTTTCTCATCGATGGCACGCTGCCCGCTTCCAAGGCCGTGGCCGCGTTCGAGGAGCGGCTGGCCGCCCATCCCCGCTCCCGGCGGTATGCGATGCTCAACCTGATCGACGGCCACGACACCGATCGGGTCGCCTCGATGATCGTCAACGCGGCCCGCCGTCCCTACGAGCAGCCGAACCGCTATGACTTCGACATCGCGGTCTCCCCGCGGCATCATGCCGACTACGACCTCCGCCAGCCGAACGCCCGCGAGCGAAGAATCCAGCGGATGGTGGCGGTGATGCAGCAGACGTTCGTCGGCGCACCGATGATCTACTACGGCACGGAAACCGGCATGTGGGGGGCCGACGACCCCTGCGATCGGATGCCGATGGTCTGGCCGGGCATGCGGTTCGAATCGCAGCAGGCCGACCCGCGGGGCCGGGCGCGGGAGCCGCAGCCGGTCGCATTCGACCAGTCCTTGTTCGCCTTCTATCGGGCGCTGATCGAGCTTCGCCGGCGGCACGCCAGCCTGCGTCGCGGCGAGGTCGAGTTCCTTCCCACCGACGATGCAGCCGAGTTTCTCGCCTACGCCCGCACGCTCGACGACGAGCGTCTCCTCGTGGGCTTCAATCGCGGCGGCGCCGAGCATGCCTGGCAGGTGCCGACGCCTGCCGGTGCGAAGGTCGAGCAGCTCGTCACGGCCTCGGGCGATGTGGGCAAGGTGCGGATCGTGCCGCACGGTGACACGGCGACCGTGAGCCTGCCGCCGCTCGAAGCGGTGGTGCTTCGTGTCACGCGGGCCGAGTGACGGCGGGGGACGGCAGATGGCCGCGTTGCTCGCTCGCGCTTCGGTTCTCACGGCCCTTCTGGTGGTCGGCTTCGGCTGCAGCGGCGGCGACAGCCGCACGACCATCACGATCTGGCACCAGTCACGGCCCAACGAGCGGGAGTTTCTTGCGGACGAGATCGCCCGGTTCGAGAACCAGAATCCCGGGGTGCGAGTCCGGCCGCTCTACAAGGAGACCGAAGAGCTCCGCAGCGGCTTCCAGGCCGCGGCCCTGACCGGTGCCGGCCCGGAGCTCGTCTACGGTCCGTCCGACGTGCTCGACACCTTCCACACGATGGGTCTGATCCAAGACCTGGGAAGGTGGCTTCCGCCGGACGAGCGGGCGGACTTCGTGGCCGGCTCCCTCACGAGCCTGCCCGCTCGCGACGATCCCGCCCGCGAGGAACTCGTGCAGATCGGCGACCGGTTCGGGAATCATCTCGCCCTGGTCTACAACCGGCGGCTGCTGCCATCCCCGCCCGAGACGACCGACGAACTCATCCGCCTTGCCCTCGAGCAAACGGTCGATCAGGACGGCGACGGCCGAATCGATCGCTACGGCCTGGTCTGGAACTACACGGAGCCATTCTTCGCCATCCCGTTCATCACCGGCTTCGGGGGCTGGGTCTTCCAAGAAGGTGAGTCTCGATCCTCAGTGCCGGAGTCTCGATCTCCAAAGCCCGCCCTCGACACACCGGCCATGCGGGAGGCGCTCGGCTTCATCCGCGATCTCCGGGAGGTGCACGGTGTCTCGCCGGCCAACTGCGACTACGAGTTGGCCGACTCGCTCTTCAAGTCGGGTCGGGCGGCGATGATCGTCAACGGCGATTGGAGTTGGTCCGACTATCTGGCCGAGCCGGAGCTCGATGCCGCCGTCGCGGTGCTGCCGGTGGTGTCATCGACGGGCCAGCCGATGCGGCCGATGATCGCTCCGAAGGGATATTCGCTCAACGTCAACGCCGCGGGGCCGGCGGCGGACGCCGCCATGGCGTTCGTCCGACACATGACGGCAGCCGACACCCAGCGTCGGCTCGTGGAGCGGCTCCGGATGCTGCCCGTCCGCCGCAGCATCCAAGCCGACCCGCTGTTTCAGTCCGATCCAACGCTCGCCGCCTCCCAGCGGCAGCTGGAGAACGGCCGGCTGATGCCGGTCGTTACGGAGCTGCGAGCCATCTGGGATGGCATGCGGCCGGGCTATCAGGCGGTGCTCGGGGGCAGCCTCACGCCCGCCGCCGCGGCCGGGCGGATGCAGGCAGACGCCGAAGGGTTCATCGCCACGATGCACCGGCGGATCGAGCCCAGTCCGGCTGCGACGTGGCTGCCGGCCGTCGCAGGACTCGGTTTGCTCGGTCTGCTCGTCTGGCAGCTGCCGGCGTGCGCTCGCCTCCTGGCCGATCTGCGGGCGAACCCGACCGCCTACCTCTTCGCCTTTCCGGCCGTAGCCATGATTTTCGCAGTGATCGTATTTCCCTTCGTCTGGAACATCGTGCTCTCGCTTTCCGACATGTCGCTGACCAGGTTTCGTGACTGGCGGATCGTCGGCTTTCAGAACTACGCCGAGGTGCTCACCGACCCACGGCTCTGGGGACTCAGCGGGGTATTTCTCAAGACGATCCTCTGGACGGTCGTCAACGTGACGCTCCATGTCGCGATCGGTGTGATGCTCGCTGTGACGCTCAACGGGCCTGTGCGGGGCAAGTCGATCTACCGCCTGCTCCTGATCATTCCCTGGGCCGTGCCCGCGTACATCACAGCCCTCACCTGGCGGGGCATGTTTGACTATGAGTACGGCGCCATCAATCTCGTGCTCGGTCGGTGGCTCGGGCTCGCGCCGGTCAATTGGCTGGGCGAGCCGCTGCGGGCCTTCGAGGCCTGCGTGATCACAAACGTCTGGCTCGGATTTCCCTTCATGATGGTGATCGCCCTGGGTGGGCTTCAGGGAATTCCCCAGGAACTCTATGAGGCGGCTCGGATCGACCGGGCTGGCCGGTGGCAGCAGTTCTGGCACATCACGCTTCCGCTGCTCAAGCCCGTCCTGCTCCCGGCCGCCACGCTCGGAGCGATCTGGACCTTCAACAACCTAAACGTCATCTGGCTGGTCTCAAACGGCGGCGAGCCACAAGACTCCACCCACATTCTGGTCTCCTACGTTTACAAGTCGGTCTTCAATCTCTACCGCTACGGCTACGGCGCAGCCCTCTCGATGGTGATGTTCCTGATCCTGCTCGGGGCCTCCCTGGCGTTGTTGCGGCGGGGCAAGGCCACGGAAAACGTCTACGGCTGACGGATTGCGCTATGAAAGAACCCATCCGCATCACGCTCCTGCGGCACGCCGTGCTGCTTGTGTTTGTGGCAGTCGCGATCTACCCGGTGCTCAACGTGGTGTCGATCTCGCTCCGTCCTGGAGACCGGCTCCGCTCCACCGACCTCGCGGTCATTCCCACCGACTGGACCCTCGCAAGCTACGTGAAGCTCTTCACGGAGCAGCCTTTTCTCCGTTGGCTGGGCAACTCCCTCGTGGTGTCGGCCGGAGTGACCCTCACCGGCGTGACGCTCGCTTCGACGGCCGGCTACGCCTTCAGCCGGTTTCACTTCGTGGGCCGCAAGGCCACGATGCTCGCGATTCTCACGACTCAGATGTTTCCCGCCACCATGCTCCTACTGCCGCTGTATGTCTTGATCGCGGCCCTCGGGCTGATCGACACCTGGCTCGGCCTCATGGTCTTCTACACGGCAACCGCCCTGCCGTTCTGCGTCTGGCAGATGAAGGGCTTCTACGACACGATCTCGCCGTCGCTCGAGGAGGCCGCCCGGATCGACGGCTGCAGCCGGTTTCAGGCCTTCTGGCATGTGGTCCTGCCGCTCGCCACCCCGGGGCTCGTCATCACGGCGTTATTCAGCTTCATGACCGCCTGGAGCGAATACATCGTGGCGGCCCAGGTGATGCAGGATGAGCGGATGTTCACGCTGCCCCTGGGCATCAAGGGCTTTCAGGCCACGCTCTCCTCGCAGTGGGGCCTGTACGCGGCCGCGTCGATCCTCGTGAGCCTGCCGGTGGTGGTCGTGTTCCTCGCGCTCTCCCGCTATCTCGTCAACGGGCTGACCGTCGGCTCGGTCAAGGAGTGACACCCGTCATGGCCAGCGTCTCCCTGCGGAACCTCCACAAGCGGTACGACTCGGGCTTTCACGCCGTCCGCGGCATCTCGCTCGAGATTCCAGACGGCGAGTTTCTCGTGCTCGTCGGCCCGTCGGGCTGCGGCAAGTCCACCACGCTCCGGATGCTCGCCGGGCTCGAGGAAGTGACCGAAGGGGACGTTCGGATCGGTGACCGGGTGGTCAACGACGTCGCCCCCGGCGACCGCGACATCGCGATGGTGTTCCAGAACTACGCGCTCTATCCTCACCTCACGGTCCGCGACAACATGGCCTTCGGCCTGAGGATGCGGGGCACGCCCCGACCCGAGATCGACCGGCGGGTGCAGGCCGCGGCGGAGTCGCTCTCGATCGAGGGGCTGCTCGCCCGCCGGCCCCGGGAACTCTCCGGAGGGCAACGGCAGCGGGTGGCGCTCGGCCGGGCGATCGTCCGCGAGCCGGCCGTGTTTCTCTTCGACGAGCCGCTCTCCAACCTCGACGCCAAATTGCGGGTGCAGATGCGGGCCGAGCTCGCCCGGCTGCACCGCCGTCTCCGCACGACCGTGGTCTATGTCACGCACGACCAGGTCGAGGCGATGACGCTCGGCGACCGGATCGTGCTGATGAACCATGGGGTGATCCAGCAGGCCGACGCACCGCTGGCCATCTATCGGCGGCCGGCGAACCGGTTCGTGGCCGCCTTCATCGGCAGCCCCACGATGAACTTCTTTCCCGGTCGGATCGAGGCTGGGGCCTTCGCCGTGGCCGGCACCGAGGTCCGCGTCCCGCTCGACGGCGAGGCCACCGGGTTGCCAGCCGGGCCGGCGGTGCTCGGCATCCGCCCGGAAGACCTCGTGCTGGCCGGCGAGGCGGCCGCCGTCGCGACCGTTCCGGTGGACGTGGTCGAGCAGACGGGCCACGAGACCTTCGCCCACTTCATGCTCGCCGGCGACGACCACGTGGTCCGGCTTTCCGGAGACGTGGGAGCCCGGCCGGGCGACCGGCTGCCGCTCGCCGTGAGACCCGGCGGCATCCACCTGTTCGCGGCCGATGAGGCCGGCCAGCGGCTCGGATGATGCCCAGGCCCGCACCGAGCCAGTGCAGCCAGAGTTGACCCGAGGCTCGGGGGTCGGCGAACGCTCGCGGAGCAATCGGGGCGTATCCTCGCCCGCAACGCGACTTTTGCCGCCCCCGAGCCGGTGCGTACCGTTTGACGGAGGCTCGGGGGTCGGCGAACGCTCGCGGAGCAATTGGGGCGTGTCCTCGCCCGCGACGCGACTTTTGCCGCCCCCGAGCCGGTGCTATCGAGAACCCGAAGACGCTCGACGCGGCGGGAGCCTGATTCCCTGAGCCTGCAACTGCCGCTCGACCTGACCGGCCCAGCCGCGGTTGGCCGCGGGGCTGGCCGGGCTTGGATGGAGGATCGTTCCGATGGGCGGACCAGAGACGCCCAGCGCCTTGGCCGCCCGGGCGGCGGCAAACGCCCCGACCCCGATCACCCGCCTCGGGCCGCACCATCGCACGAGCCGCCGCAGCGCCTCGTCGCAAACGCGGAACAGCGGCTCCTGCTCCCGGGCCGGCAGCTTGTCGGGCGTACGGTTTCGGCCCGACTCTTCCATGAACACGAGCGGACAGTAATTGATGACGAGAAACTGCCGGCTGAACCGCTCGGCCGTGCCAAACCGCGCTCTGGCCCAGCCCCAGAACCGCTGGCCGCTCACCTCGCTGCGACCGCAGGCGAAGCCCTCGATCGGCCGCTTCGGATGGAGGATCGGTGGCTGATCCACGCGAGCGACGATCCCGAGGAACTCGCGAACCAGGCTTACCTCGCCGAAGGGTACTCCCGTCTGGGCCATGCCCCAGGGCCCCGGGTTCATGCCCACCAGGATCGCATCCACGTCCTGGCGGGCGTGCTCGCGGAGATAGGCCTCGTGCGGCCGCCGGGCGTAGGCGAGCGGGTTGTAAACACACGCGGTGGGCGGCCCGAACTCGAGCCGCTCCACCTCGCGGGCCAGCCAGCGTGAGATCGAAACGGGCGTCATGCCCGGGATCGTATCACAGCGCCGTCAACCGGCCCGCCGCCGCCGGCTTGCCCAGGCACCGGCAACCGCCGCTGCCGCCACGAGCGCGAACGACGCAGGCTCGGGGACCGCCGCCACGCTTCCCAGGCTGCCAGCAGAGGGCGAGGCCGGGAAGTAATTGCCCTGCCCATAGACACCCGCCGTGTTGACGCTCACCAGATCGAAGACGTTCGTCGATCCGTCGTAATTGAAGTCGCCCTGGTTCCAGACGCTCGCCTGGCCGGTGCCGTACTTGCCCGAACTATTGATGCTCACGAGGTCGAACACGTTGACAGCGCCGCTCAGATCGACGTCACCGGAGGCGGCAAACGAGACTTTCGCCGAGCCGTCGCCGGCCACGACATATCCGACCGCCCGCGTGCCGCCGCTGGCCGCCGCCGTGCTCGAGGTGATGCCGGCAGCGCCGTTCCAGGCCCCGCCGTTACGGCCGGCGATGATGTCGGCCCGGAGATCGGCCGCCGAGATCCCGCCGGCTGCGATCGAGACCTGCCCCGCGCCGAGGTCGAGCCGGCCACCGCCCCCGGCCTGATCGACCGAGAGCCCGCCGACGCTCACCGTCACACGGGCATCCTGCACGAGCGACATCTGGCCCCCTGCCCCCACCGTCACCACCGGTGCCCCGGAGATCGTGCCGGCGTTGATTGCCAGCGACGTGATGCCGGTCGTGTTGTTGACGGCGAGGCTCGCGGCCGACAGCGTGCCCCCATCCACGATCACCGCCGGCGCCCGCATGGTGGTGCCGGAGGCTGCGGCCAGTGTGGCCCCGGTATCGACCGTGACGCTCGTCGCCTGGAGCCCGGCCGCGTTGGCCACCTGGAGGGTGCCGGCCGAAATCGTCGTGGGCCCGGTGTAGGCGTTCACCGCGTCGAACACGACCGTGCCGGCTCCCGTCTTGGTGACCGAGAGGGCCGACCCGATCGTCGGATACCCGGCCTGCGCCTGGGTCTGCGTGCCGGAGGGCACGTCGATCACGATCGCCGCCGGTCCGCTGCCGGGCGTGAACACGAGCTTCAGGTCGTTGCCCGCCTGGGCGACACTGAACGATCCGGAACCGAAGTCGTTGGCAAAGCCGGCGGTGCCGTTGTTCGGCCCCGTGACCACGGAGAAGGCATCGGCGGCGAAGCCCGTGATCCCGCCGCTGGCCGTGGCGATCGTCCAGGAGGCGGCCGTCGTGGAGCTGAAATTCGCCGCCGGTCCGCTCACGTCGGGGCCGGTCGAGGAGAGCGTCCAGAGGCTGATCTCGACCGGTGCGGCAGAGGTGGCCGTGATCACCAGGCCGCCCCCGATGCTCGCGAGGTCCCAGCCGCTGCCGGCGGTGCCGCTGGCGTCGAGGAGTTGCCAGTTGTAGTTCGCGCCCCCGGCCCAGGTCATGCCCTGCGAAAACGAGAGGGTGCCCGGACTCGCCCCGGGCGACAAGGTCGCGTCGGCCGAGAGCGTCGTGCCGCCACCGACCGTGCCGACGCCGGCGAGGGTGCCGCCAGCCTGCACCGTCACCGCTCCGGTGGCCAGGGAGTTGTCGCCGTCGACCTGGAGCGTGCCCGCCGCCACCGCGGTCGGGCCGGTGTAGAAGTTCGCCGCGGAGAGCGTGAGTTTTCCGCTTCCCGCCTTGGTGAGTCCGCCGCCGCCGCCGTCGGCAAACGATTGGTCGATCGAGATCGTCGCCCCATTGGAGTCGACCGTGGCCCCGCCGGGAAGCACGAGCAGGCTGTCGAGCCCGCCGACGAAACTGCCGCTCGAGGTTGGGCGGGCCTTGAGCGTGCCGCCGTTGAAGACGAGCGCCGTGTTCGTGCCCGTGCCCTTCGTGACCTTTGCGACCTCGAGCACGCCGCCGTCGAGATTGACCGCCGCCGACTGGGAGAATTCGGTCGCCCCGAGCACCATGCCGGCGGTCGCGGCACCGACCACCCGGCCGGTGCCGCCGATCGTGAGCGTGGCCGTGCCGTCTCGGCCGACGATGAAGTTGCCGTCGGTGCTCGTCTGGGAGAACGTTCCACCTGACAAGGTCATACTGCCCACGCTCGCGTCGCCTTTGGCGACGAAGAATGAGCCGGCGGAGACGGTCGCCTGATCGGCCAACGTCACCGTGCCGGTGGAACCGCCCAGGTCGCCTACGTTGAAGTCGTACTGCACGCTCATCGCGGCCGTTCCGTTCATCGCGAGCGTGCCGGTGCCCGAGTTGCCGACGGCGATGTAGCCGGTCGCCGTCATGCTGCTCCCCGACTGCATGGTGAGCGTGCCGGCGCCGAGCAGTTGGTTGCCGATCTGGACCTGATCGACCACCAGCCTCGAGGTGTCGGTTGCCGTCAGGTTGCCTGTGCCCCCGTCACCGACCCGCAGCCGCCCCACCGCCGTGAGGGTGCCGGTGCCGCTCACGGTGACGGTGCCCTGGGTGCCGGACGAATTGCCGATGTTGAAGTCGCCGCCCGATCGGAACGACGACGACCCGCCGACCGTCACATTCGCCACCGAGGGGCCGATGTTGCCGATCAGTGTCTCACCCGTGATGCTCACCGCCGAATTGTTCAGCGTGAGGGTGTGGGTTCCGGAGTTATCGACATCCCCGTAGCCCATCCGGAAGTTGCCGGCGTTGACCGCCGCCCGGGTGAAGGTAGCCGTGGTGGCGGCCGCGCCGGTCTGATGGCCCAGCGACATCCAGCCATCGAGGGTCAGGGTGGCATTGGTGACGTTGAGCGTGGCCCCCTGCTCCGGCACGTTGCCGAGCCGGAAGTCGCCTGTCATCGTGTTCACGAGCGAGGTCGGCACGGTCGTGCCGCCCGCGAAGGTCATCGTGCCGGCCTCAACGATGAATCCGGGCCCCTCCTCGACCGCCGCGATCACGTTGGTAGCGTTCGTGCCGAGAAACCGGAGGTGGCCCGGGCCGCTCTTGCGGAAGCCGCCCGACTCGGCGGTCACACGGGCGTTGAAGGAGAGGGTGGTCGTCGGGCCTGCGACCTCGATCCCACCGCCGGGGCCGGCGAGCGACAGGCCACGATTGGTGGTGGCATTGCCGCCGGTGTAGGCGAGCGTGCCTCCGGCGAACACGAGGTTCGTCGGATCCGAGGAGGCGGCGCCCAGGGGGCCGGCCACGCCGCCATTGGTGATCGTGGCGATGCTCGTCGTGCCGCCGGCCAGGCGGACGGCCCCGGTGAAGGTGTTGGCCGTGGCGATGGTCACCGTGCCAGCACCGGATTTCGTGAGGCCGCCGCTGCCGCCGATCGAGCCAGTGCCTGTGAGACTGTAGGCGAGGACATCGTTGGAGAACTGGGTCGTCACCGGCGCGACCGCCACGTCGAGCGTGACGGCCGTGGGACCAGTCGCAGTGTCGTTGAAGATCACCGGCCCGTCGCCGTTGGCGAATGTCACCGTCGCGCCCGGGCCACTGAACGAGTCGAGCCAGTTGGCAGCCGTCGTGTTCCAGGCGGCGCTCGCACCGCCCTGCCACCGCCGCACCGGCACGCTCGACACGAGCAGGTCGATCTGGTTGGCGGCGGCGTTGTTGACCAGCGTGGCCTGCATCCCGGCCGGAAGGGTGCCGAGCGTGAAGGTGTAGGCATCGAGGCTGCCATACTTGACGAGCGGAATCGTGCCCGCGGCCGGCGCCAGCGTGGCGAAGTTGATCGTGGCCGCCGCACCTCCGGTCGTCAGGGCACCGACCACATTGAGCGGGGCGTAGCCCGGGTCGGGGTTGCCGAACGAGCCCAGGTCGATCGTGATCGCCGATCCTTGGCCGACGGAGAGGGCGGACGTCGTCAGCTGGGTGAGCGGTGCCGCGAGGCTCACCCCGAGCGTCGCATCGGCGGCGATTCCGATGCTGCCGCCACCGGCATGGGCCGTGCTCAGGGAGAGCGTGCCGGCCGCGATCTGGATCGGGCCGGTGAAGCTCCCTGGACCGGTCAGGGCAAGCGAGCCGGTGCCTTCCTTGGTGAGTCCGCCCGTACCGGCCAGTGCCTGCGGCATTGCGAGCGAGAACGCCTGGGAGTCGATCACCGCCGTGTCATTCAAATTGACGGCGGTCACCCCGCTCATGAAGGCGGTCGAGTTGCCGGCGGCCACTAGCCGGCCGCCGTTAAAGTTGAATTCCGTGTACGCGAAAATATCGGCAGCGGTCACCCGGGCGGCCTCGAGCCGTCCGCCGGCGTCGAGGTTGATCGTGGCGGCGAGGCTCGCCCCCAACTTCGACATCACCACGGGACCGGCCCGCACCACCCCCGTGCCGCCGATCGAGAGCGTGCCGGTGCCGCCGTACTTACCCACGGCCAGGTCACCCCCCGTGATCTCCACGAGCCCGCCCGTGACCGACATCGTGCCCACACCCTGGCCGCCCTCACCGATCTCGATATCGCCGGTGCCGGTCTTTTGCACGAGGCCGCCGGTCATGGTGAACGTTCCCTGGCCATTCTGCCGGCCGATCGAGAGCGCGCCTCCGTCGACGGAGAGCGTGCCGGCCGAGATCGTGTAGCTGCCGATTCCGTCGACCCCGAACGCCCCGACGTTCACGCCTTCGCCGCCCGACACGTTGACGAGCCCGCCGGTCTGCACGGCTTCGCCCGTGGCCTGGTAGTCACCGAACACCAGCCGGCCACCGCCGAGTTTGTTGAAGGTGCCGCCTGAGATCACGAGCCGGCCCAGCCCGCCGCCGCCGTCGCCGCCGAAGGGCTTGCCGCCGAATTTGGTCCAGTCGTTGGTCGTGACGACGCCGCCGTCGACGAGCGTGAGCGTGCCGGTGCCGGTGCCCCCTCCCCCCTGACCGCGGCCGATTTCCATTTCGCCGGCCGAGACGGTGAGCGTGCCGGCGACGTCGATCGTGCCGGTCGACGTGCTGCCGGCGATCGTCTGGCCGACGATCAGCTTTCGGCCAGTGGCGTTGAAGACGAGTTCGCCGCCGGCTGCGATCGCGACTCGGCCATCACCGCCGACGGCATCGGCCCCACCGCCGACCAGCGCGTCACCACCGCCTGCCAGCGTGAGGGTGGTGCCGCCTCCGATCGAGAGCGTGCCGGCGCCGGGTGTCACACTGCCGGCCGTCGTGTAGCCGACGAAGGCCGGCCCGGCGACAGTCGCCGATCCTGAGCCCGCCACCGCGAGCGAGCCGGTGCCATCGCGACCAATCGCGATCTGTGGTCCCTCAACGGCCGCGCCGCCGGCGAGCGTCAGATCAGCCTGGCCGCCATTGGCGATCACGGCGACGTCGCCCACCGTCGGCACGATGCCGCCGCTCCAGTTGGCGCCGTCGACGAACGACCCGGTCGTGGCGATCCAGGAGATCTCGGCCGCGGACCCACCGATCGGCAGGCCACCGGTCGCGATGGTGACAAGCAGCGGCATGATCCGACTGCGGAACGTCGCGGGCTGAAAGAGTGTCCGTCGGCGGAACATGGCAAGACCTCCCGAGGGAAAGAGGAGCAGCGGTGGGCCGAAGAACTCTCGGAGGCTGCTAGGCCCGCGACGTTCCCCCCATCGACTCCGACTATTTTCCAGGGCTGGGCGGCTGGCCGTCAACCGGTGAGGCCTGAGTCTTCGGGAGCGTGACGTCACCCAAGCTATCACGTCCGCAAGAGGGTACCCTCACTGAGCCGGAACCGGGGCCGCCTGGAAGTAGGGGATTTGCTCGAGCGCGGCGGCCATCGCCTGATAGGCGGGCTTGAACTGGCCGGCGTGCCTGAGGCCCTGCTCGACGATGCCGCGGGCCGCGGTCAGGTCGCCCGTGCGACGATACGCCTCGAAAAGCGCCTGCTCGCAGGCCACCAGGTCGGATCCTTGCAACCGCGAGCGGGCGGCCATGAGCGGCCGGAGCGAGGCCTGCCACTCCCCGCGGAGCTGGTGGAGTCGGCCGACATATCGCTCCGTGAGTCCGGTCTCGGAGAACCCTCGCTGGAGAAGAAACTCCCCCTGGGCGATCGCGGCAGCGGCGTCGTCCCGATCCGCCTCGGTGAGCGTGCTGTGGATTCGTTCCCGGCAGGCGAGCGTGAAGTACACATATTCGAGGTACCAGGATGTGTAGTCGGGCACCTGCCGCTGAGCGAGCTCGTAGAGCGGCTCGGCATCGGCGGGCTTGTTCTCGCGGAGCAACACCCGCGCCACCATGCCCGTGAGCGGCCGCAGGCCGCCGGCGTGCGGGCGGAAGGTCTGCCACTCGCGGGCAGCCTCCAGAATCGCCGGCGGCATCGCCCGCTCGGCCCGCTCGCACTCGGCCTGAAATCGGCGGAAGGCTTCCGGGTTTGACCGCTTCATGAACGGCACGCTGAACAGCGTGCGGAGCGTGTGGTGCACGCGGTAGGCGTCGTAGTCGTTGCTGCCGAGTTGCTCAGCGTAGGCCTGCCAGTCAGCGAGGCCCGCTACTCGGTCGGCCTCGACCCGCACCTCCGCTGGAAGCTCCTCCATCGCCTCGACGACCGCCCGGGCTACCTCGGCCTGGCCGCGGAGCGAGAGGTGCACGTGGTCGTCGAGGAGGTCCCAACTCGTGGCAGCCTCGGTCGACAGGCTACGAAACCGCTCCGCCACGTCGCAGAGCGTCGCTCTGGTTCCGGCAGCGGCTCGGCGGATCGCCTCCTCCGTGGCCGACGTCGGCCGCCAGGGCATCGTGTCCTGATCCCGGGCCGCGAGGAACGCGGCCCGGGCAGCTGTGCGATCGCCGGCGGCGGCGGCTGCTTCGGCCCGCGCGAAAGCCTCGGCAGCCGGACCGCCCTCACCGAGCGGATGGAGTCCGGCCTCGTTGCTCGCAGTCGTGCAGACAACTGCCGGCACGCCCGCCTTGGCGACCGTGGCAAGCATCTGCGTCAGATGGGTTTCGAGGTTTCGCGCGGCTGCCGCCCGGAGCGGTGAGTCGGCCGGGATCATCGTTTGGCCGACCATCTGCTCCATCAGCGTGCGGCTCTCATCGGCCTTGCGGTGGACAAGGCCCTCGAGTGCCTGGACGATCGCCAGCCCGCGGGCCTGACGCATCAGCGGCAGAGCCCAGGTCGGCGTTGTGCCCGAGGCGTTGATCGAAGCCACGCCGTAGGCTCCGAAGAACTCGTTGTTTCCCACATAGAACACGACGAGGTCGGGCTCGAACCGCACGGCGTCGCGGACGAGATAAACGAGCGGAAAACTCGCCACCGCCGTCGTACCCAGGCTGATCACTTCCACGCGGCGATCGGGCCAGACGTCGGAGAGCATCGCCTGGAGGAAGGCAGCCAGCGAGAGATTTCGCGGCTGGGGATACCCCTTGGCGGCCGACTCGCCCACGATGAACACCCGCACGGTGCCCGGCGGCTTGGGCATGAGGAAGTTGGTCTCCTCGGCGTAGCCCGGCCGCGTGGGGTTGGCGAAGAAGTAGGGCTTCGAGGCCGCCGGCTCGACCAGAGCGACCTGCTGACCCGACGGCAGGCTGCCGGCGATCCGCAGAAAGGGAGGGTAGCCACCCCAGCCGGCCAGCCGCAGGCCCCCCTCGACGAGGCCGAGCGCCACCAGCGGTAAGGCGAGCGTGACCACCATAAAGATGGCCCGCTTCCAGCGGGGCAGCGGTGCGACGTGCTGGTTCATTGTCACCGACAACCTTCTCGAAACGAGGGACGGCTAAAAAGGACGGCTCGGGTCGTGGGACGTCTGCGGCAACGATTGCCACAGCGAAACGTCGGCTGGTGGCCGACCCAGCCTGAGCCGATCGCGGCCCACGAGCCGAGCCACCATGCCCAGCGGCGTTACGACCAGGTAGAACACGGCGGCCAGGGCCAAGGTGCCGATCGTGGTGCCGATCAGCCAGACGATCGCCATCCACAGCCAGTAGGCGGGCAGGCCGATCCGGGTGCCGGTGCCGCCGGTGACGAGCGCGACGACGCCGAAGCCCCAGAGCCAGGGAGCGATCGCATGGCCCGCGCGAAAGATGCCCCAGTCCACGAATTGAAACAGCGACCCCGACACGGCCAGCCCGGATGCGACGGTGAGAGCCCACCGCCGCAGGTGGGCGGGTTCGGGGTGCCAGTCGATCGTGATCATGAAAAGCAGTTACCCCCGCGGGAACCGAGCAGCAGGGTCGGCCATCAGAAGAGCGTGTAGATCAGCGGTGCGGCCTGGGTTCCACCCAGGATGATGAGCACGCCAGCCAGGAGCAGGACGACGATGATCGGCGCGAGCATCCAGGCCCTGTTGGTGAGCACATAGTCGTAGAGTTCGGTCAGAAAGGAGCGACGCCGCATGATGGTGTCTCCCGACGTGGCGTGATGAGTCAGTCCGGCCGGAAAGATCGCCGGTACGCCTCCGCGCCCGCCAGCGGAGGTTGGCGTTCCTTCCGATACAGGTGGCGGCCCACGACGAGCGAATCCATGTCGGTATACATGAAGCAGCGGTAGGCGTCGGCCGGTTCGTGAACGATCGGCTCACCCCGGATATTGAAGCTCGTGTTGGCGAGCACCGGGCATCCTGTCAGCCGGTCGAACTCCGTAAGGATGGCATGAAACCGCGGCGACTGGCCGGCGTCAACGGTCTGGATCCGGGCCGAGCCGTCGACGTGGGTCACGGCCGGCAGCGGACCGCCGACGGCCCGGAGCCGTTCGAGACCGCGGCCGGCGGCCGCCCCGGCCTGGCGAACGGGAGCCACAAGCAGCATGAAGGGGCTGTCGCACTCCAACTCGAAGGACTCGTGCTGCCGGCCGGCGAGCACGGCCGGGGCGAAGGGTCGAAACGACTCCCGAAACTTGATCGCCAGGTTGAGCCGCCGCTGCATCTCGGGCCGGCGAGGATCCGCGAGGATCGAGCGGTGCCCCAGCGCCCGCGGCCCGAACTCAGCCCGGCCGTGAAAGTGGCCCACGATCCGACCGGCCGCGAGGCCCTCTGCCACTGCCGCCACGAGCGATTCCTCGTCGGGAAACGCCTCACCGATTCCTCCCAGGTCGGCGATCGCGGCCGTGGCGGTGACATCGTCGTATTCTGGTCCCAGGTAGGAACCATGCATTGCATCTGCGGCCGCATGCCGTGGCCGGCCGAGATGGCCGTGCCAGTGCAGGAGCGCGGCACCGAGGGCCCCGCCGGCATCGCCGGACGCCGGCTGGATCCAGAGCCGCTCGAAGGGCCCCTCCCGCAGCAGCCGACCGTTGGCCACGCAGTTCAGGGCCACGCCCCCGGCAAGGCAGAGGTTCGTCAGGCCGGTCTGAGCATGGACATGGCGGCCCATCCGCAGCACGATCTCCTCGGTCACCTGCTGGATGCTCGCGGCGATGTCGAGTTCCCGATCGGTGAGCTGCCCATCGGGACGGCGGCCCGAGCCGCCGAAGAGCCGCTCGAAGCGTCGGCCCGTCATCCGCAGGCCAACGCAGTAGTCGAAGAATGACTGGTCGAGCCAAAAGGAGCCATCCGGCCGCAGGCAAACGATCTCGCGGAGGATCGTCTCGGCATACCGTGGCTCGCCATAGGGGGCCAGCCCCATCAGTTTGTACTCACCCGAGTTGACCCGAAAGCCGCAGAACAGGGTGAATGCGGAATAGAGCAGACCCAGGGAGTGTGGAAATTGGAGGTCGGCCTCCAGGCGGATCGAGTGGCCCTGTCCCCTGCCCCAGGCGGCGGTGCTCCACTCGCCCACCCCGTCGAGTGTGAGGATCGCCGCCTCGTCGAAGGGGCTGGGATAGAAGGCCGATGCCGCGTGCGACTCGTGATGCGTCGTGAAGAAAATCGGCCCGTCGTAATCGCCGCCGAGGCCCCGATCGATCTCGCGGGGCAGATGGAGCTTGGTCTGAAGCCAGCGGGGCATGGCCGTGAGAAAGGCCCGGAATCCCCGCGGCGCGAACGCCAGCGCCGTCTCGAGCAGCCGCTCGAATTTCAGGAGCGGCTTCTCATAGAACACGACGGCATCGAGTTCGGCCGCCGTGATGCCGGCCTCGGCCAGGCAGAAAGCTGCGGCCCGAGCGGGAAACGAGTCGTCGTGCTTACGGCGGGTGAACCGCTCTTCTTCAGAGGCGGCCAGGATGGTGCCGTCCTGGACGATCGCTGCGGCGCTATCGTGGAAGAAGGCGGAGATGCCGAGGATGTTCACGTCGCGGCCCGCACGAAAAGGCAATCACCCTGGTTCGGCCGGGCGACCAAACCAGGGTGATGCACGGACTCTTCCCCACCCACACCGAAATCGAGAGTTGATCCTCGGGCGGCTCAGGCAGCCTGCCGCTTCCGCCGCCGGCGAACCAGTTCGAGGCCGCCGGTCGTCACGATCGCGACCATGGCGAACGTGCCTGGCTCGGGCACAGCGACCGTATAGGCATTGAGGCCCGGCCCCCCAGCGACCGTCGCGTACGACGTGTAGGGCCCGCCCCAACTCGTAATCGCCACGTTCGGATTGGCCAGCGAATCAACGGCACTGTCGCCGCCGCCTCCGCCGGAGGAATACGCGTCGAAGTAGATCACGTCGCCGGGAATCAGGTTCATCGAGGCGAGCGGCACCGTCATGTTGATCTCGCTCGTCGTGCCACCCGTGAAGCTGAAGCTGGTGAGAGCCGAGGGACCAGCCCAGGTTGATGAGCCGTTGTCATAGGTCCAGAATTGAGCGCCACCACCGCCATCTACCCAGGTGCCGATCCAATGGTTCATTCCGATGATCTGAGTGGCGAAGGGATCATTGTCATACGAGAGATTGATCGGTCGGCCCCAGCCGTTGCCGTTGAACGCGCCTTCGGTCTTGCCGGTGGCGATTCCGACCATGAACTTGCCCCAGTCGGTCGTGGCCACATCGCCATTGACGGTCAGCTTGAAGTTGATGTCGGTCGTGGTGTTCGACACCTCCATCCCGGTGATGTCGATCGTCCCGTTGGCGGTCGAAATACCGGCATCGATGTCGCCAATCGCATCGGTATAGGGCGACGTCGTACCTTCCGCCCCGAACGCGAACGGGACGCAGCCCCAGATGAGACAGCACAAGGCAAGAAGCGTGGAACGTCGCATGGGTGCAACCTCAAAAATGTGTTGGGTTTGAGTTGTGGGATCGAACAACAGTGGGAAACCCCTGGGGAATCAAAAGCAAACCGTGTGCCATCTGATGTTCGGCTCATTTGAGGAAACGGCGCCTGCGCGCAAGTTCTTTCTGAGCAATGCCTTGCGCACGCATCTTCAATCCGCATCCCCTGCCGGGGGCAGTCCAGCATTTTCACTTTCTCGGTGAAATCCTGGCGGGCGGATGCCGGCTCTTTCCCAAAAACCGGGTAATCACCTTCACAGAGAAGGTGAAAGAAACTCGGCCAGGGGAACGCGGTCGGCTCGACCTGGGCGGCGTTCCTCGCGAAGGCGGCTCCGCAGGCGGCAGGGCAGTTTGCCCCCGAGGAGGTGACGAGGTCAGACTGACGGTATGCGGGGGGAAGATTTGTGATCCGGATAAGGAATATCGCCATGAACCAAGGTCATCCCAGCCTGGCGTGTCGTGTCCCGCTCGCGGGCAAATCCCTACAAGCGTCCTCCGGCCGCGATGGTTTCACACTCGTCGAGTTGTTGGTGGTGATCGCGATCATCGCCACGCTCATCGGCTTGTTGCTGCCAGCCGTGCAGAGCGCTCGGGAGTCCGCCCGCCGCACCTCGTGCAGCAACAAACTCCGGCAGCTCTCACTTGGCACGTTGACCTACGAGAGCGCGAAGAAGAAGTTTCCCCAGAGCCGGCCGCCCTGGGCCGAGCCAGCGGGCGGCCCTGGCGCCTGCGACCGAACGAGCACCTGCACCGGCCGGGGCTGGATCCTCGAGACGTTGCCCTTTATCGAGGAGGGCTCGCTCTACGAATCCTTCGCTCCATCGCTCAAGGGCAATGACTACGACCGCGGCGGGCTCAAGGTGGCCGCGGTGCGGTCGCTCCTCAAAGCGCCGCTCGCGATGCTGGCCTGTCCCAGCGACCCCGATGCAGCCATCCCGAGCATGGAGATGTTCAACTGGCGAAACATCCCGGTGACTGTTACCAGCTACAAGGGTGTACTCGGCGCGACCAAAGTCGGGGGAAGTTACGGCAGCATCTGGCCGCGGCATGACGACGAGCCCGGAGCGGCCGTCGACTGCCACAACAACACCCGTCAGTTGCCCTGCAAGGGGATCTTCTGGCGGCATACCTACATCTACCCGGTCCGGCTCTCGAGCATCGCCGACGGCACGAGCAAGACCTTTCTGATGGGCGAGTCGGTCGCCAAGCACGACTGGCACTCGGCGGCCTTCTACGCCGACGGCGACTGGGCGAGCTGCAACCTGCCGCTCAACTACCTACCGACGCCGCCTCAGCCCCAGAATTGGTGGAACGTGCGCGGATTTCGCAGCCTCCACCAGGGCGGAGCCCACTTTGCCCGGGCCGACGGCTCGGTGTCGTTCGTCAACGAAACGATCGACATGACTCCCTACATGGCCATGGCGACCCGCAATCGGGGTGACGTCGCCGACACACCCTGACGTTCGCCCTGAACGCTCCCTCACTGCTTGGAGCGAGCCCTTGGGCTCGGATGTTCGATGCTTCGACCTGTCCTGGTTCTCTCCTCGATGCCGATTGGGTGCCACTCGTGCTGCCTCGCTTCCAGCAGTCTCGCACTGGTCGTCCTGACGACGATTCTCGCTGCAAGCGGATGCAGCCGTCATCCGTCCAAGCTCACGGGAGAGGTGGTGCTCGACGGCAAGCCACTCACGACCGGCGTCATCATGCTCTCCCCGGCTCGCACTGGGCCCTCTGCTTATGCCGAGATCAGGCCAGACGGCAGTTACGAACTCAAGACGGGTTCCGAGAAGGGGCTCGAACCCGGCGAATACGTGGTGACGGTTGCCGCCAACGCACCCGGCCCCGACCAGCCCGAGTCAGAGAACGGTGCCGCGCCCGCGATCCGGCCGCTGATGACGCCGCCACAATATGCGGATGTCAGCACCTCGCCGCTGCGGATCACCGTGAAGCCCGGCAGTCAGAAGTGGACGATCGACTTAAAGACGGAGGCCGACGCGGCTCCCGAGCCGTCTCCGTCGGCAGGCGAAGCCGAGTGAGCCCACGACCGCGGCAGCCCGGCGGCGAAAGAGCCGCCCCGTCCGGCGGAGACGGCCGCGGATTGCGGTGAGAATGTGGCGGGGGCTATGTTCCCTCGACCGTCCGATCGGCCTCCGGGGAACCGCCCCCGGCACCGTCGCGACTCCCGCCAGGTACGAAACTCTTGAATTCCGACCGCACGACGCTGCTCACTGGGGCCACCGGACTGCTCGGCTCCTATCTGCTTCGCGACCTTCTCTTCGCGGAGCGGTCGGTCGCGGTGATCGCCCGGCCCACCCGTCGAGCGTCGGCCCATGAGCGGATTGAGACGCTCGTTCGCGGCTGGGAGTCGTCGCTCGGAATCGGCCTGCCACGACCGGTCGTGCTCGTCGGCGACCTCGACCGCCCCCTGTGCGGACTGGGCGGTGCCGATCTCGGCTGGGTGCGAGAGCACTGTGAGCAGATCGTGAACAATGCCGCCAGCCTGACGTTTCGGGGCGTCGACCGCGATGCCGAACCGTGGAAGACGAACGTCGGCGGCACGGTCACCATGCTCGCGCTGGCCGAGGCGGCAGGAATCCGGCATGTCCATCATGTCTCGACCGCCTACGTGGCGGGCCTCCGCACCGGCATTGTTTTGGAGGACGACGGAAACGTCGGCCAAGAATTCGGCAACGACTACGAGGCCAGCAAGGCCGAGGCTGAGCTCCTGGTACGGGCCGCTCCGCACCTCGACACGGCGACGATCTACCGTCCTTCGATCATCGTAGGTGATTCTGCCACCGGGTATACCTCGACCTACCACGGCTACTACGCGGCCCTGCGGCTTGGTCACACGCTGCTGACCCGCGTCTCACTGGGGTCGACCAGCGGCCGGGCGCTGCTCACCCTCCTCGGGATCGATGCCGACTCCCGCAAGAACTTCGTGCCCGTGGACTGGGTCTCCGCCGTGATCGCCCGGGGCATCGCCAGCCACTCGGCCCGAGGACGCACCTACCACCTCACGCATCCCGAGCCGCTGGCGATGGAGTTCGTGGCGGAGGTGATCCAGGAGGCCGTGGAGTCCTATTCGGTGGCCGCGGCACCAGATGCTCCGGACCTCTGTGATGAGCAGTGGTTTGCCGATCACCTGCGAGTGCAACTCGATCTCTACCAGCGGTACTTTCGCACCGACCCCAGCTTCGATCACCCCAACACTTCCACGATCGCGGCCGACCTGCCCTGCCCTGCCCTTGACCGAGACACCCTGCTACGGATGTCGAAATACGCGATCCAGCACAACTTCGGCTGGTTTCCCCCAGATGCCGTGGTCACCGAACTGCCTCGGGCATCCAGCCGCCGAGGAACGCTCGCACACTGAACGCACCGGGCCAGGCAGACTCGAGTCGCGGAGCTTCGGGCAGCTCAGCCGGCCATGGATCGGCGGCCGCTGCCACCGGTCGTCGGGCCGCGGGTGGCCTCGCCGATCAGCGTGCGGAGAATCTTGCGGGCGAGATTGGCTCCTCCGACGATACGCCCCTCGGTGTAGTCGTCGAGACCGTAGCCGGGACCCTGCTCGCGGGCCCGCTGCTCCTGCACCGCCTGCTGGCACAGGCGTGCGATCTCATTGAGCTTGTCGTGGTCAAGGTTGTGGCGGGGCATTGGACTGCAAGAGGCGCGGGTAGCCATAACAACGGCTCGAAACGATCATGAACTTCATGTGAGGAAGTTTAGGCCGCATAACCGGCCCGGCCAGAGCCCTGTGACATTGCTGATCGCCCGGGGTCTCGCCATCGCGTACTGTTCGCTTGTGGAAACGCGGGCCACAAGGCTATCTTTTCCACAGGTTCGGCAGGGATGCCGACCGGCCGCAGCTGCCAGGAGGTCCGCATGTCGGAAGCCCGCCCCAAGCTGTTCGTGCTCGACACGAACGTGATCCTGCACGACAGCGGCTGCATTCGGAATTTCGAGGAAAACGACATCGCGATCCCGATCACGGTGCTCGAGGAACTCGACCAATTCAAGCGGGGCAACGAAGACATCCACTTCCAGGCGCGGGAGTTTCTGCGGCGGATCGATGCCCTCACCGGCGACGTGCTCTCCGCGGCAGGCAGCCCCCTCGGCCCGGGGCTCGGATCGATCCGCGTGGTGCTCGGCGGGTCTGCCCGCGATCTGCTCCACGAGTCGTTTCTGCAAGACACGCCCGACCACCGGATTCTGCGGACCACGCTCGCGCTCCAGCAGGAACTCGCCCCGCGGGCGGTGATTCTCGTCTCCAAAGACACGAACTTGCGGATGAAGGCCAAGTCGCTCGGCCTTCGCGCCCAGGACTACACCTCCGACAAGGTGCAGGGCATCGAGAAGCTCTACACGGGCAGGCGCACGGTCGAAGGCATCGCATCGGAGGTTATTGACGAGTTCTACGCGAGCGGCGGCGTGCTGTCGGCCGACAGACTGTCGCTCGAGCCTCCGCCGCTTCCCAACGAGAACTTCGTGCTCCGCAACGGCAGCAAGTCAGCCCTGGCCACCTTCCGGCGTGCGGACGGCTCCTTTCACCGCATCGAGAAGCAGACCTGCTACGGGATCACGCCCCGCAATGCCGAGCAGTCATTCGCCCTCAAGGCCCTGATGGACGACGACATCAAGCTCGTCACGCTCTCGGGCACGGCCGGAACCGGCAAGACACTCCTCGCGCTCGCTGCGGCCCTCGAGCGGCGGCAGCAGTACCGTCAGATCCTGCTCGCACGTCCCGTGGTGCCGCTCTCCAACCGCGACCTTGGCTTTCTGCCGGGCGACATCACCGACAAACTCGACCCCTACATGCAGCCGCTGTACGACAACCTGACGGTGATTCGGCACCAGTGCGGCGAGGAGACGCAGGCCGCGAAGCGGATCGTCGAAATGCGGGAGTCGGAGAAGCTGATGATCACCCCCCTCGCCTACATCCGCGGCCGCAGCCTGCAACGGATGTTCTTCATCGTGGACGAGGCCCAGAATCTCACGCCCCACGAGGTCAAGACGATCATCACCAGGGCCGGTGAGGGAACGAAGATCGTGTTCACCGGCGACGTGGCCCAGATCGACCAGCCCTACCTCGACGCGCTCTCCAACGGCCTCTCCTACCTGATTCACAGGATGATGGGACAGCCGATCTACGCGCACATCACGCTCGAGAAAGGTGAGCGGTCGGCCCTGGCCGATCTGGCCAGCGAGTTGCTCTAGACGTTGATGAAACGTGTGAACGGCTGCGCTACACTGTGCCGGCCGGGAACACGCGGTAGAAACTGCCTGTGTCGATCATTCCTTTCCGCAACGTCGGATGCCGTGCCCATGAACGTCGACACTCATCACGACTCGCTCCTGCGAGCGGCAATCCAGGATCGTCCGACCGTCACTGCAGCCGGCCAGCCCATGCGGCGGCTCACTGACGGTGTCAGGATCCGCCCCCTCCCCACCCATTTCGACCAGCGGGGATCCGTAACGGAACTCTACGACCCTCGCTGGAACTTCCACCCGGACCCCCTGGTGTTCGCCTATTGCTTCACGATCCGCCCAGGGTTCGTCAAGGGCTGGAATCTCCACCAGCGGCACGAGGATCGGTATGCGCTCATCAAGGGAGAGCTGGAACTCGTGCTGTACGACTCTCGGGAGGGGAGCCCGACCTACAAGGAGATCTGCGTGATCCGAGTCTCGGAGAGCAGCCGTGTCTTAGTGACGGTGCCGATCAACGTCTGGCATGCAGACTTCAACGTCGGCTCCGAGGACCTGATCGTGGCGAACTTTCCCACCACTCCCTACGACCATGCCGATCCCGACAAGTGGCGGCTGCCCATCGATACCCCGCTCATACCGTATTCGTTTCCCCCGGGTGTGCGGGGCGGATGACCGTCACGCGGCCGAAGTTTTCGATTCTCCTGCCGACGCATAATCGGTGCGACGTGCTGGGGCTTTCGATCGACTCGGTCCTGCGGCAGACCGAGACCGACTTCGAGCTCCTCATCGTCGCAGACGGGTGCACCGATGACACCCTGGCAGTCGTTGCCGGGCGTGCCGATCCGCGGATTCGCCTGTTCGACCTGCCGAAGGCGGCGGGCTTCGGCTATGCGAACCGCAACCTCGCCCTCCGGGAGGCCCGGGGCCATTATGTGGCCTTCGCAGCCCACGACGACCTTTGGTTTCCTGATCACCTCGCCGTCCTCGGTGGAACCCTTGACCGCACGGGTGCTGAGTGGGGCTACAGCCAGCCACTCTGGGTTTCGACTGATGGGTATGTCCTCCCATACTTCACGAATCTGGGGCTCGCCGACGAGTTTCAGCTCTTCATGACCAACTCCAACACGATCCCGGCGCAGTGCGTGGTACACACCCGGCGGCTGCTGGAGCAGGTGGGGTATTGGCCGGAGGACGTTGCCGAGGCGGCCGATTGGCGGCTGTGGCAGCGGATGCTCAGGGCTTCCGCAGGCAAGGCCGTGTTTGTGCCGGTGGCCACCGGGCTCCATTTTTCGGCCCGCTGGCGGGAGTCCCGCGTGTCAGGAAGCGCTGACGGACAGGTTCTCGTCGCGGTCGCGGAGCGGGCTGCCTGGTGGCCGCAGGCTTTGAAACTGCACCTCGCCGGACACCAGACTGAGCAGTCGGCCGCCTGGGCGGTCTTGGTGGGCGAGGCCGACTGGGTTTCGGCGGTGCGTTTGGCTGTCTCCACCGTTGCCGGTCGGATCGCCTGGATGGCGGTGAGAAACCTGCTGCCGCAGGCGGTTGCCGCGCAGGGCTGACCTTCTCAGCGTAGGAGGGCATCAACGAGTACGGCGGCCCGATGGACATCGTTGATGCCTAGGGCCGCGCCGTCGAAGGCAAGGAACACCCCGCCATCCTCGAGAACCTCGACTCCCGTGAGTTTCCGGTGTTCGCCGCTGAACCGCGGCGGCACGACGAACTGTCCGCCGTCGAGCCCATAGCGGTCGACGAGCCGCTGCGCGTCGGCTACGAGGTCGTCGTATCGCGCCGGATCTTCGTTGAGCTCCCCGAGAATGCCGTGCACGACGTCCGCCACATGAATCGGCTTGGTTGCAAGCTCCGCAAACTGACGGGTGGCCCGGAGCCGCACCGACGCGAGATGGATCGCAAGGGCCGTCGAGTCGCCCAGTTCAGGTTCGGCAAGGGGGCGCCGCATGCCCCGGAGAAAATCCTCGGAAAGCTGCCGGCCGGCCTGCTTGCTGCGGAACGAAACACCGGAACTCGAGGCGGAGAGCCCTCGGATCGAGAGGGGCCGCTCGACCAGCACAGCCGACGTCGCCATGATGCCGGTGACGATCCCCGAGGAGACGTCTGCCACCTCGTCGCAGAAGTAGCTACCGGTCCGATGTCTGACCCGCTCGAGCAGGCTCCGAGCGACGAACCCGTTGTAGATCGAGGGAAGCCGCTCGAATAGCCACAGGTTTCGCGGTTCATCGAAGAAGCGGTCGACATACTCCCTGGCGTTGACCCTCCTCGCCGTCTTCGGATTGGCACGGACATAGACCATCTGCCGCTTGTGCGGTAGCAACGCATCGGGCCACCAGTAGATGTGCGGAAACCAGAAGAACACCTCGGGCTGGGCGGAGGCCAGAAGGGTTCGGGCTACCTCGAGGGCATTCCGGCACAGTCCGTCGTCGTCACCGAGGATCGAGACATAGCGGCCGCGGCTGGCAGTCACGCAGTGTTCGAAATTGCCTCGCAGCCCCAATCTCTGCGGCGTGCGGAGGTAGCGCAGGCGGCCAGGCTGGCCCAGCCGCTCGACGACCGCCCTGATTCCGGGTGGGCCATGGTCGTCTGAGACCAGGATCTCGAAGTCGTCCCCCGGCTGCTCCAGAACCGTGCGCAGGCTGGCCTCGAGGGCTTCCGGGTTGCGATAGGCGGGGATGCAGACGGAGAACTGTGGGATCACGGGCAACCCTCACACCCTTTCGAGGATGCCGATTGGTGCAGCGCGAGTCGCACCGGCCTGCCGACCACACGCTCGCGAGCATCAACGGGCCGACACGGCGGGAGCCAAACTGCCGCCAGGCACAGCCCGCCAGAATACCGGGCAGACAAGTGGCCGCCAGCCGCGGATGAGGAGCAGAACAGTTTCCGGGCACAGGCCAGTTGCCGTGCCTACGCGGGAAACCGCAAGTTTGGCCGCCCCGACGCAATGGGTGGAGCGATTTGCCCCGTGGGTGGAGCGATTTGCCCCAGTGGGTGGAGCGATTTGCCCCACGTGCCCATGGCCCGTGCGGCTGTTTAGGGCCGAAATGGTCATTTGGTGCACGAAACCGCTGATTGGTGCATGAGCCCCACGCGGCACGAGAGTTGCGGGCTTAAGGCGGAAGGTGATCTGCCTCATCGAACCAATCGCCCAAGAGAACGTGCACCATGGCCTGCCCCTCAATCCGCGCCCGGGTCGGGATCGCGAGACTCCGCTCCATCGCTGCTCTGATCGCATGGATGCTCGCAGGTCTTGCCGTCAGCCCTGCCCATGCCACACCGATCACGATTGACATGGTGACGGTCGGCAATCCGGGCAATGGCACCGACACGAGCGGCCGCCCAGACACTGCTGGCTTTGGCCGCGTGGACTACGCCTACCAGATCGGCACGTATAGCGTGACAATTGGTCAGTACACAGCGTTTCTGAACGCGGCCGACCCCGATG
>CAMDDJ010000016.1 GCA_945891385.1 Candidatus Kuenenia stuttgartensis
GCATCGGCTCGCTGACGATCCGGGCCGGCACCATCACAGGCACCGCCCAGTTGACGGTCGGAGGCGGGGGCCGCGTGATTTTCCCAGCCGAGGGGCGGCTGACCGTCGGCCTGTCACGATTGACGGTGGATGAAACAGCGCTCGGTGGCCGACTCGACCTGGGAGCCGGTCAGGTGGCCGTGGCGGCCGGCGGCATCTCGGCAGCCGACCTCCGCGACGATCTGATCGCCGGCCGAAACGGCGGCGGCTGGAACGGGGCCTCCGGCATCGTGTCGTCGGCTGCAGCCGCCTCGGGAGGCAGCCGGAGTGTGGGCTATGTGCTGAGCGGCGATGGAACGATCCGGGTGTCGTTCGCCGCTCCGGGCGACACCGACTTGGACGGCAAGACCGACGTCTTCGACCTCGTCAGTATCAACGGCGCCGGTGCCTATGGAACCGGAGGTTCAGCCGACTGGGCGCGAGGCGATTTCAACTACGACGGCGTCACCAACGTGTTCGACCTCGTGAACGTCAACGGCGGCGGCGCCTACGGCCAGGGCTCCTATCTTCCAGCCGCGGCCGTCGCAGCCGCCAGCCCGGCAGCCGTGCCGGAGCCCAACTCGCTCACCTGGCTCGCAGCGGCCGGCCTGGCCGCCCTGGGGCGGCGACTCCGCCGTTGAGCCTGACTCGACGCCCTGCCCGACGCCCAGCCCTGGACGTGTCCCCCGTGCTGGGTGGGTGAGCACCGGGTACCACAACATCGTGATGGCCGGTCACCAGGGTCGTGATGTCACCCGGCGGCTTCCAGGTCCCTTTCCCGCCGCCAAGGCCGCCAGAATGCGGTGATCACTCGGCCGAAGCTCATTCTTCTCACAGGCCGGCAGTTTGGCACGGCGATTGCTCTCGGGAGTCATGCATTCTGACCACGAGAGCTCCACTCATGCCCGCATCGACCCCACTCCGATGGCTTCCCGCGCTCCTGCTTCTGAGCCTCGGCCTGGCCACCCCGGCCCAGGCGATCGTCATCGACCAGGTCGATACCTTTGAATCGGCCTCGGTAGACAGCTGGGGTCCTGACTTTGCCGCGGTGGCCTCGGTGGTGGCCGATGCCGGGCCGCTCGGGGCGGGCGACTACGCCCTCCGGGTGACGAGCCACGGCGATCCCAATCAGGGCCGTGTGGGCTCGCGCTCGATCACGCTCAATCGTTCCCAGTGGGCCGGCGATTGGACGGCCGCCGGGGTGGCCAGCATCGCCTTTGACGCCCGCAATCCGAATCCCTTTCCGATCGAACTCTGGATCGGGATCGCCGGGCCGGGCGGAGCCGGCAGCGCTGGCTCCGGCGATGTCTACGCCTCGCTGATGTCGGCCGCCATCCCTGCAGCCTCCGGCTGGGGCCGCTATACCTTCGATGTCACGCCCTCCGGATTCGAGAACGCCACAAACCATTCCTTCGGCACGCTGGCCAACGCCCTGGCAGGCGTCACCGAACTCCGGATCTTCAACAACACGAGCCGCCGCATCGATCCCGACTTCGCCAATAACTTTATTGGCGACGAGGTGGCCGCCAGCTGGTATCTCGACAACATCACCGCCACAGCGGCCGTGCCGGAGCCGATGGCCAGTGGCCTCGGCTTGGCCTTCGCTGCCGGTCTCCTCGTGGTCAGGTGGCGGTCCCGAACCACGCTCCCATGATCGCGTCCCCGGATCGCAGGCCGCCGTCTTGGTTCGCCGACCCCCTCGCCTCGCGGCAACCGTGGATCACCGGCTCGGGGGCGGCACAAGTCGCGTCGCGGGCGAGGATACGCCCCTATGCTCCGCGAGCGTTCGCCGATCCCCTCGCCTTCGGTCTGTGACCCGGCGGTTTCTCGACGGGTTTCTGGCCCGTTTCACGACATCGAGAGCAGTTCCTATGGCAGCTGGGACAGGCGGCGGGCCATTGACCGGCCTATCTGCCATTGACAATGACCACTTCGGTGACTATGGTCATTCTACTGGTCAACGCCGAACGCTGGTGCCAAGATGCAGACAATTCAAGCATCCGAATTCAAGGCGAAATGCCTGGCGCTGATGGACGATGTCGCGGCGACCGGGGAAGTCTTGGTCGTCACCAAGAATGGAAAGCCCATCGCGGAGTTGCGGCCGTATTCCGGCGGTAAGGTCGGCTCGCCATTCGGTCTGCATCGGGATCTTCGCGTCATCGGCGATATCGTGGCGCCGATTGCCGCAGATGACTGGAAGGCTCTGGAGTGATCGTGCTCGATACCCACGCGTTGTTGTGGATGGATCGCAACGACCCGACGCTTGGGCCACAGACCCGCGCCTTGATCGAGAACACCTGGCGTTCCGACGTCGTCGCCGTCAGTGCGATCAGTTTCTGGGAAACTGCCCTGCTGGCAGATCGCGGCCGCATCGTCCTGCCCGTGCCACCGGAGGCGTGGCGTCTTGATCTGCTGCAGGCAGGGCTGCGCGAGATCGCCGTAGACGGCCGCGTCTCGCTGCTTGCAACCCGTCTTGAGGGACTGCATCGCGATCCTGCCGATCGCTTCATCGTCGCAACTTCGATCCAACTCGGTGCCACCCTGGTGACCGCAGACAGACAAATCCTGGGGTGGGATGGAGCCCTGCCGCGACAAGACGCCACCGCCTAACGCCACAGCGACGAAAACCATCACCGCAGGGAGATGCGCGGCGTTCTGGCGAACCGTCGCCGGACGGCCGACACGCCCAATCTCACCGCTCGAGGGCAGTCCGTCAGCCGGAAGACCTTTGCGGAAGTGCCATTGAATGGGCTACCCTTGACCTACGATGCCCGAGGCGTGCTTTCCTGCCATCGTCGCGACTCTTGCAGCCTCGTGGCCGCCGACGGCAGGCTGCTCGCCGTGGGTATGGATGGAACCCTCCAGCTGATCCAGCCGGATGGCGCTCGGCTGCAGGTGCTCGCTTCCGCCCGATTGATCTCAAAACGTCCTGAAATCCCCTGCCTCAAAACCTATGAATCGATCGCCAATGAAAACCCACGCTCTCTGCCGGAACTCCGTCGCCATGCTTGTCCTGGGTATGACGTTTCTCGCTTCACGAGGACAGTCTGCTCAAGTCACGTACGAGCTCGTCGCGGTGGGTGATGCAGGCAATGCCGCAGATACAACCGGGCGCGGCGCTGTCGGCTACGAATATGGCATCGGTCGTTATGAAATCTCGATCGATCAATATGCGGCGTTTCTGAATGCCGTGGCAGCGAGCGATCCGAATGACCTCTACAGCACCGAGGCCATGGGGCTGAATACCGCTGGTATTGCCCGGATCGGTCCCGATGGATTCCACACCTACAGCGTGGCGGGGCCGTATGGAATCACGCCCCCCGGCGCCGACAGTCCCGGTGGGCGGCCGATCGCGTATGTGACCTGGTATGACTGTGCCCGTTTTGCCAACTGGATGAGCAACGGGCAGCCAACCGGAGCCCAGGGGCCTACGACGACAGAGGACGGTGCCTACGACCTCGTTCATGCATCTCCGGGTACGGCTCCGGCGGTCAACGCCACGAACCCCAACACGGGATTGCCGCCGCTGTACCGAATCCCCACGGAGAATGAATGGTACAAGGCCGCCTACTACAAGGGCGGCAGCACGAACGCAGGGTATTGGGACTACGCCACGCAGAGCAACTCGCTTGCCGGCAATACGCTCGGCAGCGGAGCCAGTCAGGCAAACTACGTCACGTCCGTGTACTGTGTGACCCAACAGGCAAGCTTTGCCTATGACCAGAACTATCTCTCCAACGTCGGAGGCTTCTCAGCAAGCCCAAGCGGGTACGGCACCTTCGACCAGACCGGCAACGTGTCGGAGTGGAATGACCTGAGCGGCGTCGCTGCGACAACTCGGGGGATCAATGGTGGCTCTTGGTTCGACGTTGATTGGACCATCACGGCCTCCGCCAGCACGGCGGTAAGCCTGACGGAAATGAATCGGTACACCGGGTTTCGTCTCGTGGGCCCGGTCCCCGTTCCCGAGCCGTCGGCATGGGCCGGCTGCGGGGTGGGGCTCGCCTTGCTGGCTTGGCTGCGAAGCAGCCGCTGAGTTCGGATCCTGCAGCGCGCCGAGTTCGTCGGTCAGGGCGTGCACTGGAAGCACATCCCCCATGGCGCAGCAGATGCAGGAAGAGGCGGAAGGTCGCCTGGCCGGGCTCGGGCCCGGGAGACCGAGCGGCCCACGATGGTCGCGCCGAATCGCCCTACGCCCGGCGGAAGCCGCCGTTGACCGAGAGCACCTGACCGGTCACGAACCTGGCCGCCGGCGACGCGAGCCAGCGGACCGCGCCGGCCACGTCCTCGGGGGTGCCCCAGCGGCGGAGCATGCTCTCGCGAACGGCCCGCCGCTGCCAGATGTCGCTGGCCTGCTCGCCCCAGGCCGTCTTGATCCAGCCGGGGGCCACGCAGTTGGCCCGCACATCGGGCCCGAGCGACCGCGCGAGGCTGCGGGTGAAGGCCATGACGGCCCCCTTCGCGGCGGCGAAGAGTTCGCCGCTGTCGCCCTCCATGCCGACGGCCGCCTGGTCCCAGCCGATCGTGATCACCGCGCCCTGGCCCCGCTCCCGGAGCCACCTGCCCAGGCCGCGGGCCAGGATCATCGTGGCGGTGACATCGATCTGCAACAGAACCTCGAGCTTGCGTGCGAACGACCAGCCGGCGGCCGCGCCGGTCAGCACGTCGGCCCCCGCGACCAGCACGACGGTGTCGAGTTCGGGCAGCGCCGTGGTCACTTCGGCGACGAGGCTCTCCGCCGCCGCCGGCTCGGTCAGGTCGGCGAGAAATGTGCCGGCGTGTCGATCGAGTTGCGCAAGCGCTGCGGCAACCTCCTCCGCGCCGGCAGCCGAGCGACCATGCACCGCCACCCGAGCCCCGGCCCGCGCCAGGTCCAGCGCCACGGCCCGCCCGATGCCGCGGGTGCTCCCCGTAACGAACACTGTCTGGCCGGCCAGTTCCTCGGCGGGCCCTCGAACAACGCCGCTCATGGCCCACCCGCATCCGGGCTCGCATCGGCCTGCAGGAGCGGCAGTCGGAAGCAGGCCGCCTCCTCGGCATTGCGGACGAGCAGCCGATCGCCGGAGACGGCGGGGTTGTTCCATGTCTGCCCGGAGAGGGCAGGCAGCCTCGCAAGTTCCTGACGCTTCTCGGGCTGGCAGGCCACGAGCACGACGTCGCCGTCCTCAGCCTGAACGACAAGCAACTCGCCCACGCGGAGCACCTGCCCCTGGCCATACCGACCGCCCTTCCACCGCCGGGTGCCGTCGTCGAGTCGCACGCACTCGAGGATTCCGTCGGAGAGGCCGTAGGCATGGCCGCCGTGGATGACGACGTTGGTGAACTTGGTCTTGAGCAGGCTGGCCTGAAGCCAGATCGGCCGTACGACAACCGCCACCGGACTCGACTCGTCGATCGCGAACACGCCGGCGCCGATCCCGTAGCCCTTCGAGATGAAAATCCGCTCGCCTTCGAGCACGTGGGGCTGCGAGCAGGTGGCATCCGAATTCGAGTGGCCGGGCCAGTCGAAGCCCCAGAGTTCGGCACCGCCGGCGGGGTCGTAGGCGGCGACGTGTGACTCGTTCACGGTGAGCACCACCTCGCGGCCGCCGACCGTGGCGAGTTGGGGCGTGACGTAACTGATCTGCTCTCCGCCGGCGGTCCAGCGGCGGGTGCCATCGGCCCGGTCGTAGGCCACGAGCGACGCGGCCGAACGAGGACCGTCGGGCCGGAGAAAGGGGCCGCCTCCGGGCACGATCACGAGGTCGGCGGTTACCAGCGGCGACCCCGCCCTGCCCCAGGACACCGCGGCGGTGTGGGCTTCCCGGTCGAGGCCGAGGTCGCCGAGGATGTCCTTCTTCCACACGACCGTCCCGGTCGCGCCGTCGATGGCATGCAGCCAGCCCGTGGCACCGGTGGTGTAGACGATCCCGTCGCGGATCGTGGGCGTGGACCGCGGCCCCACGCCGCCCAGCACGGTCTCATGCCGGCCCCGGACGGCGACGGCCCACTCCAGACTGCCGTCGGCCAGCGAGCGACAACTCACCACCTCCTCCTCGCCCCGCTGCTCGAGCGTCACGGCATGCTCGCCGGCGATCGCGAAGCCGCTCCAGCCGGCGCCGATCGAAGTCCGCCAGAGTTCCCGCGGCGGCCGGGCCGACCAATTGGGATCGATCGCCGGCCCCTCGATCGCACTCGAACCCTGCGGACCGAGGAATCGAGGAAAGTCGTCCGGCGTGGATGCCCACGCGGCCGTCGCCGCTGCCGAGGCCGCCGCCTTCGCCGTAGGCAGGAGCCGGTCTCGGGAGGGCATCCACCGCAGCCGTAGCTCCGGCACGAGATCGCCACTGACCCGCTCGATCCGGAAGACCGCCGCGACGGATGCGACAGCGAGCAAGAGCCCGTAGCCAACCACCCGCTTGAGTGAGAGCGAGTGGCCGCTCTCCCGCAGAAACCAGACCACGACCGAGAGCAGGCCGAAGAACGCGAGGATCAGCGTAATGATGTTGCGGACGGCATGGTCGACGATGGGCCCCACAACGGGCTCGAGCAGACCGGCCCGCACGAGCACGATCGCCGTCGCCAGCGACGCCACGGTGATCCAGACCCGAACGGGCGGCACGAGCGGACGACGGGCGGCGGGGGTCTGGGAGCGGGCGGGAGGCGGCATGGCATACCTTGGGAGGAGCTGCATTATTGCCGCTGCTCCAAGGGCCGACTACACTCGCGCCGGTTATTGTCCCCTGGCCGAAACCCCGCCCCCGTCCGCTCGGGCGACCGCAGGAACGACCGCATGCTCACCGAAGACGCATCCATACTGTCGACCTCCGGCCACGGCAAGCCAGCGGCTGCGACCTCGGCTTCCGGCCCATCCACCACCGCCGTGCATGCCGGCGAGGCCCGCGAGAAACCCGGCTTCTCGATCACCGACCCGATCTTTGCCTCGAGCACCTACACCTTCGCCGACACCCAGGCGATCGTCGACTTCCTGGAGCAGAAGCAGGTCCGCGAGGAATACGGCCGCTACGGAAACCCCGGGGAAAAGGTCGTCGAGCAGAAACTGGCCGCGCTCGAAGGAGGCGAGGAGGCCGTGCTCTTCGCGAGCGGGATGGCGGCCTTCGTCGGCGTGCTCATGGCCCACGTGGATGCGGGCGACGAGATCATCTTCTTCGACGAGTGTTACCACCGCAGCCGTGAGTTCTGCCGCAAGCATCTGACCAGGTTCGGCGTGGCCTACCGGGAGGTGCCAACCTGCGATTATGACGCAATGGAAGCGGCCATCGGCCCGCGGACGAAGTTTCTGATCAGTGAATCGCCGACCAATCCGCACCTCAGCGTGGTCGACATCGAACGCTTCGCCGCGATCGGCCGCCGGCATGGGGTGGCGACGCTGATCGACGCCACGCTCTGTACTCCTTACAACCTCCGACCGCTCGAGGCGGGCGTCGACTACGTGCTCCATTCAGCCACGAAATATCTCGGTGGCCACAACGACCTGCTTGCCGGAGCGGTGATCGGCCGCACCGCGCTGCTCGAACCAGTCCGCCGACTGCGGGGCATCATGGGGGGCGTCAACTCGCCCCACAACGCCTATCTCTTGGAACGAGGCCTCAAGACGCTCGCCCTGCGGATGGAGCGGCATAACACCAACGGCCTGGCGGTCGCCCGGTTCCTGGAGAGTCATCCGCGAGTCGCCCAGGTGCTCTACCCGGGCCTCACGAGCCATCCCTACCACGAGGTCGCGGCGCGGACGATGCGGGGCTGCGGCGGGCTGATCACATTCTTCCTGCGCGGGCGAGACGGCGGCCCGGCGACCTGGCGGGAGACGGCCGACGTGGTGGACGCCGTGAGGATTCCGCGGATCGGCCCGAGCCTCGGCGGCGTCGAATCGCTGATCGAGCAGCCGCTCGTGATGAGCTACTGGAACTACACCCCGGAAGAGCGGGTCACTTTCAGAATTCCCGACAACATGATCCGGCTCGCCTGTGGCATCGAGGACGCCGCCGACCTCGTTGCCGATCTTGCCCAAGCCCTCGAATCGACCGGCCGCGACGCCTGAGCCGGCAATCCGGGCAGCCTCTGCTGGTCGCGTGGTTTTTGACGGAAGTTCCGGTCCTGCCGGTGCCGATACCGATTCCGATGAGGCAGTTCCCGTGGCCTTGCTTGAGGCTGCGGGCATGCAAATCGGAGGTGCGGCATGAAGGCGTCGTTTGGTTCGATCCGGTCCGCGGTGGTCGTGGCCTTGGTGGTGACGACGGGACTCCCGCTGGCGACACGGTCAGCCCGGGCTGCCGAGGATGATGGTCAGCTGAAGTGGACGCCGCACCGGGCGAGTCTCGCTCCGCCGACCGACGCCGAACCCGGATCACCTGAAGCCGCGGTGCCGACCGCGGAACTCCGCGGCGATTCGCCGGCCCCGGTCGCCCCCACAGGCGCACCGGCGAGCGTCACGCTGCCCGACGGCGTGCCCGCCATGCAGCAGCCGGCCCCGCGGCAGCAGGTCGTGGCTGCCATGCGGCCGCGCCGACCGGCCCCGCCCCCGCCCGCCTGGACGAACGCCCTGGACACGAAGCGGTTCTATGACCCGACCAATCCGGAGAGCGTGCTTGGATTCAACATCCTCCGCACTCCCAAGGGTACGAGCGGCCGACCGATTCTTGCCCCCGAAGGCCAGCAGGCCGTGGCGATGCAGGCGGCCGTCGAGCGGCAGGCTTTGGGTGACGCCCGCTACCGAGGTGGACCGGCCCCGCGATATGCCGGCCCGACCAACCGACCGGAACGGCTTGCCATGAATGTCGACGGCATTCCGTCGGTGATGGCCCGTGCGCCCCAAGCGGCCGCCCTCGATGGCGAGCGCAGCCCCACGCCCGCGACCGCCGCGCAGCCGCGGGCGGTCAGCGATTCGACCTCCGGAGGGCCGGAGATCGAGTCGATCGGCCCCGGGATCGAGATGCCCGACGCCTACGATGAGCCACTCCCACCGCCCGGATTCGAGGGCGGATTCGACGGCGGGTACGAGCAGGGCATGGGAGGCATGGAGGGCATGGCCGATCCCGAATACTCCGAAGGCCTGCTGATGGGCGAGTATCCGGCTCAGCTGCACGTCGAGAGCTTCTACGACGATCCCTATGCCTGCGAGGACGAAGGCGTGTTCCCGCTCTGGGAACATGATGGCCGGTTCTGCGCCTGGCTCCGGCAGTTCGGCCGGCCGTACTACGGCTGGAGGTGGTACCGCGACTTCACGGCCAGCGCCGGCATCACCGGGTTCACCAACTCCACCGACCTCGGCATCAACGGCAACTTTGGCACGAACGAATACCTCAACTTCGCCCTGCCCTTCTGGAATGCGTTCGGGATCGGCTGGCAGGTGGGCTGGCGGGGCGTGCAGTCGAACTTCCAGCCGGCCTCCATCGAGGTCGGTACCCGAACCCTCAATAAGACCGCCCGCACCCAGGACTTCCTCACGACCGGCTTCTTCACCCGGGCCTTCGAGGGCCGCGGCCTGCAGGGCGGCATCGCCTACGACTACCTCCACGACAGCTGGCTCGAGAACACCGACGTGTCCCAACTTCGGTACGAGGTGAGCTACGTCTACGGCTACCACGAACTCGGCTTCTGGGGCGCGTCGAACATCGGCGACCAGCCCAGCTTGTTTGGCCCGATCACCAAGCAGAGCGGCGTGGCCAGCACCCTCGATCTCTACACCGGCTTCTACCGGGTCCAATTCGGCGATGCCAACGAGTGGAAGGTGTGGGGTGGCGGTACGAACGAGGCCGACGGCGTCATCGGCACGATGGTGCGGGCCCCGATGCACCGCTCACTCGCCCTCGAAGGCACCTTCACCTACGTGATCCCCGGCCGCAACCAGACGATCGACTTCGACAACAAGGGATCTATTTCCTCGTTCTCGCCGGCGGCCTGGAACGTGTCGGTGAACGTGGTCTGGTATCCGGCCGGCCGGTCGCGGCGGAGCCTTTCGAGCCCTTACCGGCCGCTGTTCGACGTGGCCGACAACGGCAGCATGATTCGCCAGATCCAGCCCTTCGTGCCCTGACGAACCTCGGCCGCAGTCGCGCCGATCCCGGCCGGGATCGGCCCCGGCTCCCCCGCCGAGCCGGGCTTGGTGTATTCTGCCAGGGGCAGGGCCGCGACCGACGCGGGCCGCCTCCCTCCGGCTTTCGACCGCTCAGGACACCATGCCCGACAATACGCCGTTCGACCCCTGGGACTCCCTGGCCGATTCGCTGGGCGCGAAGCCCGCCGACAGCGCACCATCCCCCAGCCGCCCGACACCAGCACCGCCGCCGCCGCCGCGTTCGCGTGAGAAGCCCCCGGCCGCGAAGAAGCCGCAGCCGGAGCCTGAGGCAGGGAGTTGGGACAACCTGGCCGATTCGCTCGGCATTGCCCCTCCTGCCAGAGAGGAATCGGTGGCTCACCGGCCAGCGTCGCCCCAACGGCGGCCCGAGCCCGCCCTCCCACGGGACGAGAGCCACGAGCGGCGGTCATCCGAGCCACAGCCACCGACCGTCCGCGACAGTTGGAACGATGACCTTCCACCCCGACGGCCGGTCGGGGAAGCGACGGCTGAGCGTCCGGCCCGCAGCGGTCGGGAAGAAACGCCGGATTCACGCGGCGAGGGAGAGTCGCGTGGTCGACGGCGGCGGGGCCGACGCGGTGGCCGCGGTCGAAGGCGAGACGATGACCGTCCGCTCGAATCCGGCGGCGAAACTGGCTCATTCGACCGTGAGGGCCGCGAGCCGGAGGACGTCCGCAGCCGCGAGCCGCGTGACTTCGACCGAGAACTCGATCGCAGCACGGAGGGGCGGGAGCCTCGCCCGACGCGTCGGGCTGATGAATCGCGATCACGAACCCGCTCGCGAGATGACGAGCCGAGCCGAGAAAGCCGGCGGCGGCCGATGGGTGAGAACGGATTCGATCGCGGCGGAGATGATGTCGACCGTGAGCGACCGCTTGCGGAATGTGACGAACTCGAGGAGCGGCGAAGCCCTGCGGCGGAGGGCGAAGGTACGGACGACGATCACCGGCCTCGGAAGCGGCGCCGCCGCGGTCGTCGCGGTGGCCGGAGTCGCCCCCGAACTGGCGGCGAAACGGCGACCGGGAGCGATGTCGGTCGCGAACCGGGCTCAGGCGATGCCGATGACGAACCCCTTCCCGCGAGCTACGGCAGCCGAACGACGCCACGATCGGAATCTGCCCTCCGAACCGAGGAATCCCGCGGTGGCGGCGATGAGCAGCCTTCGGCCGAGGGCTCGGGCGGCGAGGCTTCCAGCCGCGGCCGGGGCCGGCGGCGCCGCCGGCGTGGGGAATCTCGCACGGGAACGGATGCCCAGCGAAAGACTGGGACGGGCGAGCGGCGAGAATCCGCCCGCTCGCGCAGCGGCGAGAGCCGCCGCGTCAGGGGCAGCGAACCCCGCAGTTCCCGCAGCCGGGGCCGGCGAGACGACTTCGCACCGGTGTCGGGCCGGTTCGACGAAGATGACGAAGGGCTCGAGTTCCTGGGCGTTGAAGAGGCCGTTCGTGAAGCAACGCCTCGCAGCCGCCCGGCGGAAGACGACGACGTGCTGACCGAGAGCGGACTGAACACGGTCCTCGACGTGCCCAGCTGGGTTGAGGCGATCGGCATCGTGATTGCCGGCAACCTCACCGCCCGCAGCAGCCGAAGCGGCCGAAGCGAGGGCGGCAGCCCCCCGAGCCGTGGCCGCTGAGCGAGGCACGTTTTACTTCAAGGCGATCGTGCGGGCGAGCGGCCGCAGGATCTGGTCGACCACACACTGATCGACTACCTCCCGGGCCAACTGTGCCAGCCGCTCGAGCGCTTCGACGTATGTGGTGTCTGGCTCCAGGCTGCCGTATTGCCGGGCGGTCACGTAGACACTGAGCTGCTCTTCACCGAACTCGCCCGTTCGCACCTGAAAAGCGTTGGTCCGACTCTCCGTGCCGATCCGCACCTGTGTGCGGCACTCTTCGTCGAGCGCCAGCGTGAGGGATGGTTCGTAATTGATCACCCGGCCACCTGGCAGATCGCCAAATCGCTCCAACGACGGCCCGACGCCGAGGGCCTCCGCCAGCAGGGCGTTGTGGTTGCCGCGATAGGCGAAGTCGAAGCCGAACAACACGTCGAGGGCCTCGCAATCGAGCGGGCTGACCGACAAAAAGGCTGGCGCAAGGTCGAGCACGAGTCGATGCTGCTCGATCGCCTCTTCGACCGACCCGGGATTCACCTGCCCAGAGCAGAGCCGGCGGGCCTCGACGGCCGCCCAGCGGTAGCGGCCCTGGTCCTTATCTTCCTCCAGAACATAATCCCGCTTGTCGCGGCAGTAGAACTTCCGCATCGTCGGAAACCGCTTCTGAACCCGCTCAAAGTACTGGAGAATCGTCTCCCTCTGCGAGGGGAGCTCCATCTCCGTGGCGAGGTTCATGTTGACGTAGAAATCGTCGGCAAGCGACGCGTAGGGCGTCATAGGGGCAGCTCTCGGCGAGACGGACAGGAAACCCTGAGAATAGTCGCCGATTTCCGCCGCTGTCAAAGCAGGATCGACTCGTCAGCGGCCGCGGCGTGTTCCGGGAGGTGGCACCCCGGCCAAAGACTTGGCATACTCTGAGCTGGGGGTTGCGCGTGGGTGCAGCACCCGCCGTGGCCCGTCTGGTGTGAGAACCCGAGATGGCCACGAACACCCAGCCAATTCAAATCCCTGACGACCGGCTTTCGATCGAAAAGCGAGGGGATGGCGCGCTCGTCGTGCGGGTTCAATCGGAGGGTCCCGCCGATTCGCGACTGCCCGATGCGGTGTTCTCGTTTCGCTGTGGCGATCCGCAATACACCTACTGGCTGAGCCGGTTCCGAGCCCTCGGCAAGCGCGACTGATCGCACGCCGGAGCCACCGACCGGTCACTCCTCCCGCGAACTCGCGATCAGCGTGATGAACTCGCGGTTGCTCTTGAACTTTGCGAGCTGCTTCGTGAGTTGCTCCATCGCGTCCACGTGATGCATGCTCGAGAGCGTGCGACGCAGCAGATTCACCGCATGAAGGGTGTTGGGGTCGAGCAGTTTCTCCTCCCGCCGTGTGCCCGACTGCGAGATGTCGATCGCCGGCCAGACACGCCGGTCGGCCAGCTTGCGATCGAGCACCAACTCCATGTTGCCGGTGCCCTTGAACTCTTGAAAGATCAGCTCGTCCATGCGGCTGCCGGTGTCGATCAGGGCCGTGGCCACGATCGTGAGCGAGCCCCCCTCCTCGAAGACACGGGCGGTCGCGAACAGCTTCTTGGGGATGTCGAGCGCCTTGATGTCGACGCCGCCCGACATCGTGCGGCCGGTGTTGCCGACCCACTTGTTGAAGGCCCGGGCCATACGGGTGATCGAGTCCATCAGCAGGAACACGTCCTTGCCGGTTTCCGCCATCCGCTTGCAGCGCTCCACCACCAGCTGCGAAAGCCGCACGTGGCTTTCGACGTCGCAGTCGAGGCTGCTAGCCAGCACCTCTCCCTTGACGCTCCGCCGCATGTCGGTCACTTCCTCCGGCCGCTCGTCGATCAAGAGCATCACGAGCGAAAGTTCGGGGTGGTTCTCCGAAACGGCCTGTGAGACCTGCTGCAGCAGCACGGTCTTACCGGTCCGCGGCGGGGCCACAATCAGGGCTCGCTGCCCCTTGCCAAGGGGCGTAAGCAGATCCATCACCCGGGTCGTGATCGGTTGCTGTCCCGTCTCGAGCCGCAGCCAGGTTTCCGGATTGATCGGCGTGAGTTGATCGAACGACTTGACGTTCGCGTATTCCTCGGGCGGCATGCCCTCGACTTCCTCGATCTCCCGCACCCGCGGCCCCTGCTGCCGCCGACCGGGCTGAACGAGCGCCTTGACGTACACCCCTTCCCGCAAGCGATACCGCTCGATTGCCTGGGCCGGCACGAACGGATCGGTCCGCTCCCGCGTGTAGTTGTTTTCCACGCTCCTCAAGAATCCGTAGCCGTTGGGATGCATCTCCAACACGCCATGGCCGGGTTCGAGCGGAATCGGCTCCCCGTTCTCCGTCACCTCTGGTTCCAGCTCGGGCGGCCGCATGCCCTCGCTGTCCATCCCAACGGCACCGGCCCCGGCAGGCGGCGGACCGCCGTTGCCACCACCCCGGCGGTACCGACCCCGACGCCTGCCGCCTCCCTGGAATCCCTGACCCTGAGTGCCTGGCTGTCCCCCCTGGCCACCATACCCACCTGAACGGCCCCGCGATCGCCTACGTTTCGACATGAAGACTCCGACCCCTCCTGGGGACAACAATGATGCTCGGGACAACGATGAACCGCGACCGGCATCCTCACCGGCCGCTTGCCGGCACAGACGCCCAGCAGCGGAAAAGAATGATTGTGATCCAGAGACCCGCCTGCGGTTTCAGAGAAACGACTGGCGGGACGTGGATTCCAGAACCGAATCCTGTGGGTCCCGGGGTTGAGCGACCGTGCCACCAAACCCCATGCAAACGGAACCGTCATCACAACGGCAACGATGAGACGTCCGGCGAGAATCGCTCTCGGAAAGCACAGCCACCCGAGGTCGAACCTCCAGCCGAAACCCGCCCCAAACACCATCCGAGACGGAAACACTGGCGAACGAGCAGTGAGACTCCACCCTCCGAGTCTCGGTAGAAACTCGTGCGAACGAGCGGTCTCACAACCACGCCTGGAAGTATCCAGAGCGGCCTTCGAGTTGTCAAGCAGGGGGGGCTAGGCCGCTCCCGCAGCGTCCGGCCGGGTAAACCGGGCGGGTTTCCCGGCCGCCGGCCGTTTTCTCGGCAAAACCGGAAGATTCCTTGCGATTTTCCCACCCCGTTCGGCCGATACCAAACACATGGAGGTGTTCCCGGCATCGATGCGCGGGGCCCGAAACCTGCAGGAGCGAGGCACGCACCATGTCTCTGACGTCTCGGTCGATCCGAATCTGCCCGCGAAAGACGCCCGGCCCGGCACTTCTGGCCCTCGGATTCACGCTGCTCGCGCGGCTGGCGGCTGGAAGCGTCGTCTGGCACGCCGATCTCTCGTCGGCAACCACGGCGGCTCAGGGCAGCGGCAAGCCAGTGCTCGCGATCGTCGATGCCGGCTGGAATCGCCAGGAGGACGGCGGACCGGACGTCTTTTCCCATCCGGAGGTTGCCGCCGTGATCGCGGCCTGCTTCGAGCCGGTGCGAATCGATGCCGAAGCCGAGCCTCAACTCACTCGTGAACTCGCAGTTGAGCATGTACCCTCGGCCTGCGTGCTCGACGGGCACGGCCACCTGCTGACACGCTTTGAGTGTTCGACCCACGCCGCCGAGTTTGTGGCCGCCGCCGCACGGGCTGCCCAGTTGGCAGCCGCCAGCCGCACAAGCGATGGCCCTACCGACGGCCTCGCAGCCGATCCGGCCGATGCGGCCGATCCGGTTGCCCGTAAGGGATCGGCCACGGCGACCGCTTCGGCCCTTGCAAGCAAGGTGCGAAATCTGGCCGGCTTTGCCGAGACGTCGACCCTCCCAGCGGGACAACCCTCGCGCTTCCGCCCGGTTTCGGTCTCCAACGGCCTCCCCTCTGAGTCAACCGGCACTGCCGCAACGACTCCAGCCACGAACCTCGAAGCGATGCCGACGCCAGAACCCGCTCTCGCGCAAACCCCTCCCGACTGGCCGGCCGAGTCGGCTGGTCCGTCGGCGTTTGCCTCGTTCGAGCCTCAGGCCGATCGGTTCGCCACAGCCTCCCCTTCAACCAGTTCCACGGCACTGCCCACACCCGGCTATACGACCTTTCGGACACCCGCCGGCCCGCCCTCCCCTCCTCCTGCAACGGGTGCGATCGAACCGGCGGGCTCAGCAGCCGGCGGCTGGCTCGCAGGTCCGGCAGTTCCCGCGGATCCCAGCACTGCCGGAAGTCCGGCCGGACCAGCCACGGCCACGGCCGCCACCGGCGAGACGGCCGCCACTCTGCCCGAAACCACGCCGCCGGCTGCACCCGAGCAAGCCAGCATTTCGAGCACCATGATGGCGTTCCTCAAAAAGCCCTGGAGCGTGTTTTCTCGCCCGACCGTCGAGCCCACGCCCCCGCCACCGACGCTTCCGCCAGCCCGCTCCGTCACGCCCGCGGCAGTCGCCGCCTCGGCACCACCCCAGTCGCCTGATCAGCACGGCTCGATGCCGCTCGGCCTCGAAGGCTACTGCCCGGTCACCCTGGTGGAACGAGGCACGTGGGTCGAGGGCCGAGCCCAGTGGGGCGCGCGGCACCGCGGCCGCACCTACCTCTTTGCCGGCCCCGAACAGCAGCAAGCCTTCCTGGCGAGCCCAGACAGGTACGCCCCCGCCCTCTCCGGCGACGACCCCGTGCTCGCGTTCGAGTCGGGCCGCAGCGAGCCCGGCCGCCGCGCCTACGGGGTGAGCTACCAGTCGCGGATGTATCTCTTCGCGACGCCGGAGACCCGCGCCGCCTTCTCCGCCGACCCCGGCCGCTACACAGCGCGCGTCATGGTCGCCGAAGGCCTCGTCGCCGACGGAACTCGGCGGTTCTGATTTCAGCGCTCGCCGGGCCTCCGCCCGGCCGGCCGCCGTCCGGGCGGCCGATCGCGTGCGGCCTCCGCGGTGTGGTGACCCCGTCGGTGCGGATTGGCGTCGAAGCGGGGCGACCCAGATGGCACGCGGCGCGAGGCTGCGGCGCTTCTGACACTCCAACCGCGTCATCGGTCGGGGTTGCCCATGCCCCGGGAGCCGGCCTAGGAAACCAGCGAAGCCATGGATGGCGGAGCGCAGTTTCCTCGGAGTGAGCGAAGCCCAGGATGGGCGCAGCGAACGTCCGGCGACGGGGTATGGGCAATCCCGACCCATCAACCGACGTCACCTCCGCCGCACCATACGCCAGCGAACGTCCGGCGACGGGGTATGGGCTATCCCGACCCACCAACCGACGTCGCCTCCGCCGCGCCATCGCGCCAGCGAACGTCCGCCCAGCATCGGGCGCGGTATGATCCGAGCGATCCAATCCATTGGGGGCGACCACGATGCCACCTGCCGCAGCGACCTGCGTGCTCGCGCTCGATCAGGGCACCACCTCGAGCAGGGCGATTCTGTTCGATGCGGCAGGCCTGCCCGTCGGGGTCGCCCAGCAGGAGTTTCCCCAGCACGCACGCCAGGTGACCGGCCCAGACGGCGAGGATCTCGGGATCGTCGAACACGACCCGGAGGACATCTGGCGGACGCAGTTGGAATGTGCGCGGAACGTGCTCGCTTCGACCGGCACGGCGCCAGAGGCGGTCGCAGCCATCGGGATCGCCAACCAGCGCGAAACCACGATCCTCTGGGACAAGGCCACCGGCCAGCCCGTCGCGCCGGCCGTCGTCTGGCAGAGCCGGGTTTCCACCCCGATTTGTCGCCGACTCGAGGCCGCCGGCATCGGCCCTGAGGTGAATCGCCGTACCGGCCTGGTGCTCGATCCCTACTTCTCCGCCACGAAGATCGTCCACCTGCTCGAGACGATCCCCGGGCTGCGCGGCCGCTGCGAGCGGGGCGAGGTCCTGTTCGGCACGGTCGACACGTTTCTCATGTGGCGACTGACCGGCGGGAGGGTCCATGCTACCGACGTCACCAATGCCAGCCGCACGCTGCTGTTCGACATCCGCGACTTCGCCTGGAGCGACGAACTCTGCCGGATGTTCGGGGTGCCGATGGCGATCCTGCCCGAGGTGCGGACTTCGAGCGGTGACTTCGGCACTGCGCATGCCGACCTGCTCGGCGCCGCGATTCCAATCACCGGCTGTGCAGGCGACCAGGAGGCGGCCGCCTTCGGCCAAGGCGTGGAGGCGCCGGGCGACGCCAAAACGACCTACGGCACCGGAGCCTTTCTCGTCTTTGCCACCGGCGACAAGGTCGTTTCAAGCACCAGCGGCCTCCTGGCTACGCCCGTCTGCAGCGTGGCCCCAGCCGGCCACCCCGCCCCCAAGCGATATTGCCTCGAAGGATCGGTGTTCGTCGCCGGGGCGCTCGTAGGCTGGCTGCGGGACGGGCTCGGCCTGATCGAGAACGCGTCCGACATCGAGTCACTCGCCCGGAGCGTCGAATCCAGTGGCGGGGTGACGATCGTGCCCGCGCTGACTGGGCTCGGCACGCCGCACTGGGATCCGTCGGCCCGCGGCCTCGTCATCGGCCTCTCCCGAGCCACGCAGCGGGCGCATCTGGCCCGCGCAGCGCTCGAGGCCATCGCGCTTTCCGTGGCCGACGTCGTGAGTTGCATGCAGGCCGACGCCGGGTTGCCGCTGCGCCGGCTGCGGGTCGACGGCGGCGCGACCGGCAACGATCTGCTGATGCAGATTCAGGCCGACCTGCTCGGAATCCCGGTGGAGCGGCCGACCGTCCGCGAGACGACCGCGCTCGGCGCGGCGCTGTTGGCGGGGCTCGCGACCGGGTTCTACGCCGACACCGCCGCGGTAGACTCGGCGCGGCGTGTGGAACGCACCTTCGAACCCGGCCACGATCGCCAGGCCTGCGACCGGCTGGTCGCAAACTGGAAGGTGGCTGTCGAACGGTGCAAACATTGGGCCGTCGCCCGCTAGGCCCGCGGCCCCGACGAAGATCGAAATGGGATTCGCCCGAGGAGATTCCGTGCTGCGATTTCTGGTCGTGGTGTCAGCAGGCATCGTCGCAGTATCGAGCCTGCCTGCAGCCGACCGGGCCGGAGACGCTCTTGAGGCTCCGGTGCAGGCGTCGTGGGTGCGGCTGCCCCTGCGGGATTGGGCCGACCGCGTCACGGCCCTCGCCGGCCGGCCGGTCATCATCGATCGCCGCCTCGATCCAAACCAGCTCGTGACCTTCACGGCACGGGGTGAGTCGGTCCGCGACCTGCTCGACCGGGTAGCCGCCTCTGCGGGGGCAAGCGTCGAGGAACTCGTCGCCACGATTCGGATCGTGCCCACGGCTGCTTCCGGACTGGCTTCCAAGGGCGACCGCGACTCCCGAGCCCTTCTCGCGCGGATGCCGGCCCGGGCACGAGCCGTGCTCGGTGAACGCCAGCCCTGGCAGTGGCCTTCCGGGGCTCGGCCACGCGGCCTTGTGGCCGATGCGGCGCACGAAGCCGGCGTGGTGATCGAAGGGCTCGACCAGATCCCCCACGATCACTTCCCGGCCCTGAGCCTGCCACCGCTCTCGCTGGCAGAGCGGCTCGATCTGGTGCTCGCCCACTTCGACCGGCGTGTGGAATGGACGGCTGCCGCAGGCGGCCTGATTGGTCGCGTCATTCCGCTTGATCAGGGCCGGGCTCTCCGCAACGGCGGCGAAGCGCCGGCCGAGTCTGACCGGGCATTGGTGCCGGGCCGCCGGCCACCGGCCGCCCGAGCGAAACGACCGGCGCCGCCCGGCCGAGCGGTGTACTCACTCAGGCTTGAAGCGCCACTCGACCAAGCCCTCACCGCCATCGCCGATCGACTCGGGCTCACCCCCGTGATCGACACAGACTCGCTCGCGGCCCGTGGCATCGCTGTCGGTGAGATCGTGAGGGCCAGCGTTGCAGACGCGTCGCGGGCCGAACTGCTCGACGCCGTGCTTCAACCATTGGGTCTCGAGTGGGAGATCGAAGATGGCCACCTCGGGGTGTTCGCACCGCCCGTTGTGACGGCGGCCGACATCGCCGCCACCGTCGCCTCGCGTCAGAGCCTGCCATCCGTGCACGGCGAACGGGCCGCAGTGGAGACCGCGTTGGCCGCCGCCGAGGTGCCACCGGCAAGGGTAGTCGAGTTGTTCGCCGCCGCCGACCGCGCCGTCCTGCCCGGGATGGTGCCGAGCCTCGATGGCTTTCTCTTCTTCACCCGCGACCCGGCCTGGCGGCCCTTTCGGCAGCAATTCGCAGAGTTCCTGGAGCTTCCGCAGGTGACCGCGGTCACGCCTGATCTCGTCCCGCCGCTGGCGGGCTATGCAGGCGTGGTCACGTTTCCGGCGATCGAGACGCTCACGGCCGAGTCTGCCGCGGCGCTCGCCGGCTTCGGCGCCGACGACTGGGCGGCCGCGGTCGAGTTTCCCGGCGTGACCAGCCTCGGGCCCGAAGCGGCGGCGGCGATCGCCCGCTGCCCTGCGCTGCTGGTCTTTCCGAGCCTGGACCGGCTCACGGCGGAGTCAGCCAGGCGACTCGCCGCGCACGAGGGGATCGGCATCGTGCTCGGGGGACTCGCCACCCTGCCGGAAGACGTAGCCGCCGCGCTCGCGGAAAACCGTTCCCTGCAAGGGCTGCTCCTGCCTGATCTCACCCGGCTCGAATCCGCGCCGCTCGCCCGGCGTCTGGCCCGGCAGGATCACGCGTTCCTGCCAGGGGTTACAACGCTCAGCCCCGAGATAGCCGAGGCCCTGCGGGGGAGCGACGGCGGAGAACTGGCCCTGCCCGCGCTCGAACAACTCCCACCTGATGTCGCCCGACACGTGGTGGGCGGTGGCTATTTCTGGCTCGTGCTGGGGTGTGCCCCGACCCTCTCGGTTGAGGCGGCCGCCATCCTGGCCAAACATCCCGGCCAGCTGACCTTGAACGGGGAGGCGGCGCCGCCGCCCGCGGCGGTCGCCGCTCTCGCGCCGCACACCGGCACGCTCAGGCTGCCGCATGTCGCCAGCCTCTCGGCGGAACTCGCAGCAGCCCTCGGTCGCCACGCCGGCCCGCTCGTGCTCGACGGCATGACCCACCTCGACGAGCCCGCCGCCCCAACCGTCGCCCGATCCTTGGCAGCCGCGCCGGGCATTCTGGCGCTTCCGAGGCTTCGCCGCGTCTCGGCAGCCGCACTCGAAACGCTGCTGACGAAGCCAGACGTCCAACTCCCGCCCGTCGACACGCTCGAAGTCATCGGCCCCGGCGGCGGTCATCACGATGACGTGATCGCCCCGCGCCGATGATTCACCGATCGTGGAGCTCGCTCAGCGGCCGATGCGGCTGCGGACTGCCTGGAGGTTGCGGCGGGAGGGCTCGTGCTTCGGATCGACCTTCAATGCCTCCTCATAGGACTGGGCGGAGTCACCAAACTTCCCCTGCCGAGCCAAGGCCACGCCGCGGTTGAACCAGGCCCGCACGTCCTCGGGATCGTGCCGAATAGCCTGATCGAAGTCGAACTCCGCCTTCCCTGGCTGATCGGCCACGAGGTAGGCAAGGCCCCGGTTGAGATAGGCAAGCATGAAGGTCCGGTCTCGGCGGATCGCCGAGGCGTAGGCATTGATCGCTTCGAGCGGGCGATCGAGTTCCATCAGGGTCAGGCCCCGCCAGAGTTCCGGCCTGGGATCGTCGTAGGCGATACCGGCGGCCTCTTCAAAGTCTTCCATCGCGATGCCGTGGAGTCCGAGATGAAACCAGGCGATCCCGCGGCGGAGATACATCTCCGGATCCTGCGGATCGAGACTGATGCCCTTTGAGAGCGCGTCGATGGAGCCCTCGAAGTCGCCGAGCCGTCGTGAGACCACGCCCAGAGCCAGGTACGAGATCGGTAGGCGGGGATCCTGCTTGATGGCTTCCAGGAGTTTCGCCTTCGCGCCGGCGAGGTCGCCAGCCCTATCGAGCTTCTCGGCCTCGGCCAGCGTCGCTTCGGCGGGCGAAGACTGCCAGCCGCCACCGGCCCCGAAATCCGTGGCCGAGGGGCGAGCCGTTCCGGCCGGCCGTTGGGCCGGGGCGCCCGGCATCGTGGCGTCGGGAAACGGCACGGGCAGCTGTGGCGCGGGCCGCGCCGGCGGCGCAGTGGGCGGCACCATCGGCTGGGCGGGCCGGGCCGGCGCCGACTGACCGTCGCTTCGCCCGAAGGGATTGAGCTCGTCTGCGAAGGGATCGTCTTCGGGAACACCGGCTCGCTGGGGGTCACCCGGCTGGGCATGAACGGCGGCGATCGGAGCCACGACGGTCGCGGTGATCGGGGCGGAAATGCTCAGGGCGAGCAGGGAGATCCGGCGAAGCACGGTGGTAGCGCTCGGGGTGTGACGGGTCAGAGCCTCGCGGCCGACGATAATCCAAATTCCCTATCGGGCAAATTCGCCGCGAGTCCGAGTTGCACCGCCCGCGTCCGCCTTGCCACCACAACCGGTGTAACCGGGGCTTTCCCGGTGAAAAACCCTGCTGCCTGGAGCGGTCGTGCCGCTGCGTCGCCGGGCAGACCGCCATCCGGTCAGGTCGTTGCGGTCAGGAGGCCGCCGAGCCGCTCCTCGATGCCGGAGCGGATCTTGCCGGCAAACAGCCCTGCCATGCCCGGCACCTGGAGTCTGACCACGAGTTCCTCAGCGAGCACGTCGACCTCGCCATCGAACTTCATCCCCATCACGACGACGAAGATCTCCAGCTGATCCTCGCCCTTCCAGGCAGCCTCGAACTCGCTGATCTTGTCCCCGAAATCGGTCTGGGCCCGCTGCACCGCGCGATCAAGCCGGCTGCGAGCCTCGGCCTGCCCGAGGCTGTGCGGCACTTTCACTTCCAACGACTTCATCGCGTCAGGGCTCCTGGGCGTGGTGCGACCGGGCGGGAGAGATGGCCGCCGATCCGCATATTCTACTCTGGATGCCTGTCAGGGGGCGAAAACCCGCCGCCTGCGGGTTGCTGCGACCAGCCGGGCGACCAAATCGGCGTCGATTCGGCCGGCGCGTCCGCCGACGCAGGCCGCCGACCGCACACCCACCACATCGCACCCGAGCCGCACCGCCCGCTCCAGATCGCCCGCCGTGAGCCGGCCAGCCAGGGCGAGCCACAGGCCGTCACGCCGGGCATCGGCCGCCCAGCGGCCTACCGCGTCGGCCGAAACCAGTTCGAAGAGGCCCGGGCCAGCCTTGTCGCAGGTGTCGATCAGCACGGTTGCGGCGCCAGCTGCCTGAGCAGCAGCGAGAATCGCCCCCGGTGCTGGAGACAGGGCGTGCTCATGGTCGGCATAGGCCACTGCCACCAGCTCGATGCCTTCCGGCAGCGCAGACGCGAGCCGCTCGAAAGCGTTCACCCAACACTCGGCCGCGAGGCCGGCTGGGCCGGCTTTCACGGCCACGGGTGCCGTCAGGGCTGGCGTCAGCAGGCGGCACACCTCGCGGAGATGGTCTGCGATCGGCTCGACGCCGTCGGCAAGTTCACCGCAGGCGAGCGTGACCGGGATTCGTCCCGCGACCGCCGCAAGGATCTCCGCGGTGACCTGCGGGCTGGCCCGACCGAGTGGCCCGCTGCCCGGCTCCTTCACGTCGATGATCGTGGCACCGCCAACTACCGCCGCCCGCGCTTCGTCGGCCGTCCGGACGCTCACCAGCAGCCCCCGCTGCCACGGGCCGCCGATCATGACGGGCATCCCGGAACCGTCATCCGCTTCGCGTCGGCGAGTCGGGCGGCGATCTGCCGGGCCGACTCGGGTGACAAGGGCTCGCACCACCGCCCGTCGATCGTCACATGACCGTCTTCCCATGTGCCCCACGGCCGAAAGCTCGGCCGCTGTCGCCACTCCGTGGCCCGTTCAGCCAACCGCAGCACGAGCGTGCCTACCCGGAATCGCGGCGGACCGTCCTCTGCGGCGATCGGTTCGCTCCCGCGAAAGACGCACTCGATGACCTCGAGCGGTACCCGCTGGACTGTCAGCGGCGCGAGCCGCACGGCGACCGTATCGCCGTCGAGCGCGAGCCGAGGCTGGGCGGCCCCCCAGGCCAAGACCGCGGCGGCCAGCACGTCGCTCCCGGCGAGCATGGTCATGACGACCTTCGCCCAGACCGGGAGGTGCATCGTCAGCACGACGACGACCGCCAGGATGGCGACGCTCGCCGCGACCGCCACCGCGACCGCCACGGGACGAAGGTTGCTTCGCAGCCAGACTTCACGCCGCATGCCTGCCGCCGCCATCACTCGCCTTTCGCATTCATCTTTCGCTTCTCGGCCGACTGGCATACGATTCGGGACGCGACGAACGGCCCGACCGGCCCCTGCCCAGCCCTCCGACCCTGCAGGGTTTCCGAATGCACGACCCTTCCGGACATCACGAACCAGCCAGCCGGACAGGCTCCGCCGCATCGAGCCTGACGCTTGCCGCCATCGGCCTCGTCGTAGTCGGCTATCTCGTGGCCCTCGTTGCAGGATGGCCCCAGTATGGTCGTGATTTGCTCGTCGCCGCACAAGCCTCCCACCACGCGTCGGCCGCTGGTGATGAGCATGCGGGAGGCGAGCAACACCCGGCAGACCTCGCGGCTACCTCCACCGGACACACTCCGGCGGGACACGATCACCATGGGGCGGGCCCTGCTCCGCCGGTGTTTACCGTGCTTCCGTTCGTCGTGCTGCTCGCTTTGGTCGCCATCCTGCCCCTCATCCCGGCACTGGCCCACTGGTGGGAGCACAATTCCAGCAAGTTTCTCGTGGCGGTGATCCTCGCAGGGGTGACCCTCACCTACTACCTGGCCTTCCACGAGCATGCCGTCGAGCGGCATTTCCCCGCACACGGGATCGTCGCACCCTCAGCAGGCGGGCTCTCATGGGGCCTGGCGGCGACGGTCCTCCTCAACGCCCTCTGCTCGGAATACATCCCCTTCATCCTGCTGTTGTTCGCGCTCTACACCATCACAGGCGGTGTGCGGATCGAGGGGGATCTCGAGGCCACACCCACCGTCAACGCCGCCTTCATCGGCCTTGGCGCCCTGATCGCGAGCTTCATCGGCACGACCGGCGCCGCCATGCTCCTGATTCGGCCGCTGCTCGAGACCAACCGGCAGCGGCGGCAGGTGGTCCATACGGTCGTCTTCTTCATCTTCCTGGTCTGCAACTGCGGCGGCTGCCTTCTGCCGATCGGCGATCCGCCGCTGTTCCTCGGCTACCTTCAAGGCGTGCCGTTCTTCTGGACGCTTTCTCTCTGGAAGGAATGGCTGTTCGTCAATGCCGTCGTGCTCGCGATCTACTGGGGCTGGGACACGCTTCTGGCCTATCCGCGGGAGAGCCTCCGCGACCGCTCCCACGACGTCCGCACGGCCCGCAGCCTGCGGATCAGCGGCCTTTGGCCCAACGGCCCGCTGGTGGCAGGCGTGATCGCCGCGGTCGCGCTGCTCGACCCGTCCAAGCCGCTGCCGGGCACCGACTGGCATCCCTGGATCTACCTCCGGGAAGTGACGCTGCTCGCGCTCGTGGGGCTGTCGCTCGTGCTCGGTTCGAGCGAGATCCGCCGCCGCAATGGATTCAGCTACTTCGCCATCCTCGAGGTCGCCGCGCTGTTCGTCGGCATTTTCATCTGCATGCAGCCCGCCCTGGCCATTCTCAACGAGCGTGGTGCCGACCTCGGGATCAGCTCGCCGACGGGTTTCTTCTGGGTCACCGGCGGGCTCTCGAGCGTGCTCGACAATGCCCCCACCTACCTCGTCTTTTTCAAGACAGCCCAGGCGCTGCCGGCGGTGGGCCCGGCTGAGGCGGGCGTGGAGGTCGGGCGGCTGGCGGCCATCAGCCTGGGAGCCGTCTTCCTCGGGGCGATGACCTACATCGGCAACGGGCCCAACTTCATGGTCAAGGCGATCGCCGAGCAGTCCGGCGTGCGAATGCCGAGCTTTTTCGGCTACATCCTCTACAGTGTGGGGGTGCTGCTGCCCGTGTTCGCCCTGACCGCGGCGCTCTTCCTGTAACCTGCCCCTTCCGCGTGACCCCGGTGCCGAAACCTTCCGCCGATTATCAGGTCGTCACCAGTGACGACCGGTTCCGTGAGCTCGTCGCTCGGCTCGCCGCGGAGCCCTTCCTGGCCTTCGACACCGAGTTCGTCTCGGAGCACACCTACCGCAGCCAGCTTTGCCTGTTGCAGGTGGCGGCGCCGGGCGTGTTGGCCGTCGTCGACACGCTCACCGTGACCGAGATCGAGCCCTTCTGGCGGCTCCTGGCCGAGCCGGGGCGGACCACGATCGTGCATGCCGGCCGAGAGGAGATGGGTTTCATTCTCCATGGCATCGGAGCCCGGCCGGCTGATCTGTTCGACGTCCAGGTGGCGGCCGGCCTCGTCGACCACGACTATCCCGCCGGCTACTCGTCGGTGGTGCGAAAGTTTCTCGGCGAACAGACGAGCAAGGCCGAGACCCGGACCGACTGGCGGAAGCGGCCGCTCTCCGACGCCCAACTGGCCTACGCCGTAGACGACGTGCGGCACCTGGAGCGGCTCTGGCGAACGCTCCAGCAGAAGCTCGAAGCAGCAGGCCGCACCGCCTGGATGACGGCCGAGATGGCTGCCTGGCAGGACGATGTAGAGGAGTCGTTCACCCGGAAGCGGTGGCGGCGGGTGGCGGGACTGAATGGGCTTTCCCGGCGGGAGCTGGCGATCGCCCGCGAGCTCTGGCACTGGCGGGACGCGGTGGCCGAGCAGCGGAACATGCCGCCGAAACGGGTGCTCCGCGATGACCTGCTCGTCGAGCTCTGTAAGCAGAAGAGCGCCGACGAGCGGAGGATCTCCGCGATTCGCGGCATGCAGCGGTCGGACCTGCGGCACATCATCAATGGGCTCGTGGTCGCGATCGAACGCGGCCTGGAATGCCCCGAGGAGGAACTGCCCGGCGGCGAACGGCATCGAGCTCCTCCTTCCCAGCTGGCGATGCTCGGGCAGTTTTTGGCCACCGCCGTGGCCGGTGTCTGCCGGCAGATGAATCTCGCGCCCGCCCTGGTCGGCACGGCGAGCGACATGCGGGATCTGCTGGCCTGGAAGCTCGGCTACGGCGATCTCGAGCGGACGCCCCTGCTGGCGGAGGGCTGGCGGGCCACGGTGGTAGGCGAGTTGGTCGACGACCTCCTGGCCGGTCGGGCCTCGCTGCGGATCGGCGATATCCGCTCACACGATCCGCTGATCGTCGAGCGTCACGAACCCCGCTGAGCGGGTGCACAGGTGCCCGTGATGCGGTTCGCCCCGGTTCTGCTCTTCGTCTACGGAACCCTCCGGCCGACGCTGGCCCGCGGCGAGCCAGCCCGGCTGATCGAAGGCCTCCGGCACCGCGGGACGGCGACCGTCCGGGGCCTGCTCTACGACCTGGGTGACTATCCGGGCCTGGTGCTGGGAGAGGGAACCGTGCGGGGCGACCTGCTCGAGGTCGCGTCGGCAGAGCAGCTCGCGGCCCTCGACGCCTATGAAGAGTGCGACGGCAACCGACCGCTCTATCGTCGGGAGTTGCTGCCCGTGATTCGGGCTGACGGCGTGGAGACGCTGGCCTGGGTCTATCTCTACGCCCGGCCACTCGCGGCCGCGCGTCCGATCCCGGGAGGCGACTACGCCGCCCTGCCGCCGCGAGCCGCGTCTCAAACGTGACTCGACGCTCGGCCGAACCGGTGGTCGCCCGGCCGTGGTTTCGTTACGGTGTCGGCTCATTGAGGGCCACACGTCGATCCAGGAGTCTGTTTGCGTGACCGACCTGCCCCCCGTTCCGATCCGCTTCCTGCCGCAGTATCACACCCGTGTCTGGGGTGGGCGGCGGCTGGAGACGATGCTCGGCCGCTCGCTGCCCGACGACCAGCCCTATGGCGAGTCCTGGGAACTTTCGGACCGGCCCGACTGCCAGAGCGTGGTCGCTTCCGGGCCGCTCGCCGGCCTCACGCTGCATCAACTCTGGCAGGCGCATCGCCGCGAGATCTTCGGAGAGCTGCTGCAGGCTGATCCGCGGCCGAGGTTTCCGCTCTTGATCAAGGTGCTCGATTGCGCCGACGACCTCTCGATCCAGGTGCATCCACCGGCGGCCGTCGCCCCGGAACTCGGCGGCGAGCCGAAGTCGGAGATGTGGCATTTCGTCGCGGTCGAGCCCGCCGCCATGCTCTATGCCGGCCTCCGGTGGGGCGTGACCCGCGAGCAGTTCGCCCGCACGCTCGAGTCGGGCACGGTGGCGGAGTGCGTGCACGCCCTGCAGCCGGCCGCGGGCGACAGCCTGATGGTGCCGAGCGGCCGCCTCCACGCGTTGGGCGCCGGGCTGCTCGTGTTCGAGATTCAGCAGAACAGCGACACGACGTACCGTGTCTTCGACTGGAACAGGCTCGGTCTCGACGGCCGCCCGCGGCAGTTGCACGTCGCGGAGTCGCTCCGCTGCATCGACTTTGCCGACTTCGAGCCTGACCTCCATCCCGCAGCCGCCGGCAATCCGCTGGCTGAGTGCGATCACTTCGTGGTCGAACGTCGCACCACGGGCCCGACGGCCACGGCTCCGGGCCTGCGGCTGATCATGGCCATCGACCCACTGGTCTGGGGAGAAACCCCAGTCGCAGCAGGGAGCGTGGCTCTGTGGCCGGCGTGCCTGCCACCGCCCCGCCCGCCAAGCGGTGGCGCGTGGCTGGAAATCACGGTTCGAAGCCCTCGATGAGTCCTGCCGCGCGGCCCAGCGGTGGCCCGAGCCATTGCCTTCGTTTGCGGCAGTCCCGACGACGGCGTGCCGCGCAGCCGGGCGACGTGATGGCTGCCGACCAGCCGAATCCCGCGTTTTTCGCCAAGACCTTTGCCATCCCCACCTTCGGCACGAAATTTGCTCAAATAGCTATCCGTTGCCTGAAGCGATTCAGACACCGACTAGGCGGCCGGTTTTCTTCTTCGTTCTCGCGGGTCTTCTCCGACCCGTCCGGGGAAAGCCGGATCGATGTCGCGTCGTCCTGTGGTCGGCAGGCCGAACGGTCCCTTTTCCCTTCCGAAGTATGTGAGGACAGCTTCAGTCATGAGCACGAAGTCAAAGTTGGAATACATCTGGCTCGACGGATACAAGCCCACCCAGAGCCTGCGGTCGAAGACCAGAATCGAGCGGGATTTCAGCGGCAAACTCGAAGACTGCCCGATGTGGTCGTTCGACGGTTCGAGCACCGAGCAGGCCGCGGGTGGCGATTCCGATTGCCTGCTCAAGCCGGTCGCGATCTTTCCCGATCCCGGACGCAAGAACGCGTATCTCGTGATGACCGAGGTGCTCAATGCCGACGGCACACCCCATGTGTCGAACGCCCGGGCCACGATCGCCGACGACGACGAGGACTTCTGGTTCGGCTTCGAGCAGGAATATTTCCTCTGGTGCACGAAGAACAACAATCCGCCGGGCTTCCCCGCGGGCGGTTATCCGGCCCCCCAAGGCCCCTACTATTGCTCGGTCGGCGCTGAGAACGCACACGGCCGGGCCTGCGTGGAAGACCACCTCGATGCCTGCCTCGAGGCCGGCCTCAACGTCGAGGGAATCAACGCCGAAGTGGCGGCGGGCCAGTGGGAGTATCAGATCTTCGCCAAGGGTGCCAAGCGGGCCGGCGACGAGATCTGGATCGCCCGCTACCTGCTCGAGCGGATCGGCGAAGACTACGGCTACGCGATCGAGTGGCATCCCAAGCCGCTGGGCAAACTCGACTGGAACGGCTCGGGCATGCACGCGAACTTCTCCAACGAACTGATGCGGACCTGCGGCGACAAGCAGGTCTTCATGACGATCTGCGAAGGCTTCGGCGGCGTGATCGATCGGCACATCAGTGTCTACGGTGCCGACAATGACCAGCGGCTCACCGGCAAGCACGAAACCGCCGCGATCGACCAATTCAGCTACGGTGTCTCCGATCGGGGTGCCTCGATCCGGATTCCGGTCGGCACGATCGAAAACGGCTGGAAGGGCCGGCTCGAGGACCGGCGGCCGGCGTCCAACGCCGACCCCTACAAGGTGGCCGCCGCGATCATCAAGACCGTCAAGGAAGCGACCGCCGCCGCCGGCATCGGCTGACCTGCTTCCGTGTTCTCCGGGAAGGCTCGTGGCCCCCGCGGCGAATCCGCCGCGGGGGCTTTTTCGTGCGCCGAATCTCAGTCGCCGAATTCGACCTCGCGGATGGCCTCGAGCAACTCCCGCATCGTCTGATAGCGGTCGGCCGGGTTCTTGGCGATCGCCGTCATCACGACCTCGTCGAGCCGCGGAGGAATTCCGCGATTCGGGGCCGCCTTCGATGGCGGGGGCGGATGGTCGTGGATGATGTTGGCGAAGGTCTCCTGGAGAAACCGGCCGCGAAAAGGCTCGCAGAGGGCGGCCATCTCGTAGAGCACGACACCGGTGCTGAAAATGTCGCTCCGCTCGTCCACCATCGCTCGGTTGACGTTCACCTGCTCGGGCGACATGTAGAGAGGCGTACCGGGCCGGTCGCCGGCCATTGTCAGGTTCTGGATCGCCTCCTGCTGCCCCCGGGCCACGAGAGGATGCTGCGGAGCGTCGTCGGGCTGGCCCCAGACCTTGGCGACACCCCAGTCGAGCAGGATCACCTCGCCGAAGTTTCCCACCCAGATGTTTTCCGGCTTCACATCGCGGTGGATCACGCCGCGGGCGTGGGCATACATCAGGGCCTGGGCCGCCCCGGCGACGATCGCCAGTCGCCGATGGAGCGGAAATTCGGCCAGCGTCGCCTCGTCACCGCCCGCGATCCGCCTGAGGATGCCGAACAGGTTTTCGCCCGAAACCCGCTTCATCGTGAAGTAGAGCCCTTCGGCCGGGTCGCGGCCGATCTCGTAGACCGGCACGGTGTTGGGGTGCTGGAGTTGGGCCGTGACCCGGGCCTCGCGGAGCAGCCGGCGGTTCTCCTTGGGGTCGGCCCGAAACTCCGGCAGGAGCGTCTTCATCACGACCGTCCGGCCGGTCACGCAATCGAAGCAGCTCCGTAGCAGGGCCGACCCGCCCCGGGCCATCTCGTGGAAGTTCGTGTACTTGGCAACCCCTTCCGGCAGCGGATCGGGCAAGGCGTAGTCGGTCGCCGTGAGGAAGATCGGGCCTTGCCCATCGGCGGTGCGGGTCATGCAGGCATCCTCAGGCCGGTCACACGGCGTCGAGCTCGATTCCGGCATCATACGGGCCTGATGGCCCCGACTGAAAGGATGCGGACCCAAGCCTGCTGACAGCTGGCTCCACCCCACTCGCGGCAAACGTCCTGATCGCTCATGATGAGAGGCTCGAAACCGAGAGGGATCCAGCCTTGCTGTTGGAGGAATACATGGGCCGAGACAGCACCGCAGCCCCGGGACGTGTGCCCATCCTCCGATTGACCGCTGGCGTGGTCGCCCTGCTGGTGGTTGCGGCCGCAGTCGCATCCGTGCGGGCCGAGCCTTCGGCTGAGGCCGAGGCGCTGGCCACCGCCGCCATCCGCGACGGTGACCCACTGCGAGGCGCCGAGGTCTTCGCCCGCCACACGCTGGCCTGCATCTCCTGCCACCGCGTCGGGGATCATGGCGGCCGGGTCGGCCCCGCGCTCGACCAGATCGGCCGGCAGCGAACGGCGGCTCAACTCGCCGACGCGGTGCTCGATCCGCAGCGGGATGTCGAGCCAGCCTACCGGGCCATCGTGGTGCAGACGACCGATGGCCGGACGATCCGCGGGTATCGCCAGCCCGACCCGGCAGCAGGATTCGTCGTCCGCGATCCCGTCGACGACTCGCTCGTCGAGATTCGCTCCGACGAGATCGAGGAGACGGCCGATATCGGCAGCCTGATGCCCGAGCGGCTGCTCGGCTCGCTGTCGGCCGGCGAACAGCAGGACCTCGTGCGGTTTCTCGCCGAACTCGGCAGACATGAGCGACTGCCGGCTGCGAGCATCGATGCGGTTCTGAGGCAGGCCCACGGCGGCGTGCCGGCGGCTTTCACCTGGGACCGTGAGCCGCTCGAGCCCGGGGTCCACCCGGCCTGGCAGGAACAGGTCAATCGGGACCGGGTGTACGACTTCTACGCGAAGGAGGCCCGGTTCTTCCGCGACCTCTGCCCCCGGCCGGTCCTCACGCCCCCCTTTCCCGGCCTCGACGGTCCGAGCCACGGCCACTGGGGTAATCAGACCGAGGAGACATGGCGGAGCAATCAGTGGAACGAGATCGAGGCCGGCTCGCTCCAGTGTGGCGTGCTCCATGCCTTCGGACAGACGGTGCGGCGGGCGGTCTGCGTGCAACTCGCGGGCGGGCTGTCGGCCTGCTTCGACCCCGACAGCCTGTCCTATCCCGTGGTCTGGAAGGACGGCTTCGTCACCTACTCCGACGTGCGGGCCGGATTCCTCGGAGGGCTCACCGCGACCGGCACGCGGCTGGAACACGAATCAACACCGCCCCGCGCGGCGAATCTCGCTTACGAGGGCTTCTGCCGCCATGGCAATGAGGTGGGCTTTCTCTACCGGCTGGACGGGGTGTTGTATCTCGATGTGCCGCGGGCGGAGGCCGGCCGCTTCGTGCCCCAGGTGGCTCCGCTCGCCGAGCACCCCTGCCGGCACTTCGTCACCGGCGGGCCGCCGCAATGGCCGCAGGTGATCGAGACCGTCGGCGAGCGTGGGAAGTCCTCGCCCTTCGCGGTCGATCGGCTCACGCTTCCCCACGACAATCCCTGGCGGGCAAAACTCTACTGCGGCGGTCACGACTTCCTCCCGGACGGCGGGATCGTGGTCTGCACGATGCAGGGCGATGTCTGGCGGGTCGACGGCGTCGATGACGACCTCGAGCGGCTCAGGTGGCGGCGGATCGCAGCCGGACTCCACCAACCGCTCGGCCTCCTGGTCGTCGAGGGGGTGATCCACGTTCTCGGCCGCGATCAGATCACGCGACTCCACGACGAGAATGGCGACGGCGAAACCGACCGGTATGAGTGCTTCTCCAAGGCCTACAAGACTTCGGCGGGGGGGCACGACTACGTGATGGGCCTTGAGCGGGACGCCGCGGGCCGGTTTCTCACGGCCTCGAGCCACCAGGGGCTGCTGCGGATCTCGGCCGACGGCAAGACCGTTGAGGTCTTGGCGACGGGCCTGCGAAATCCCGACGGCCTGGGCATCGCGCCCGACGGCACGATCACCGTGCCGAGCAGCGAAGGCGAATGGGTGCCGGCGAGCATGGTGGCGACCGTGCGGCCTGACCGCGACTCGTGGCCGCTCCACTTCGGGCATCGTGGACCGCGAGAGGGCAAACCGCCGACCCTGCCGCTGGTCTATCTGCCGCGGGGCATGGACAACTCGTCGGGCGGACAGGCATGGGTGCCGGAAGGAGGCCTCGGGGCCATCGGCGGACACTTCGTGCATCTCTCCTTCGGCGCCGGCACCGCCTTTCTCCTCCTCAACGACGAGGTGGCCGGGCAGGCCCAGGGTGGGATCGTGCCCCTGCCGGTCGAGTTTCGCTCGGGCGCCCACCGCGGCCGCTTTCGCACGGCCGACGGCTGCCTCTACGTTTCTGGGATGGGGGGCTGGGGCAGTTACACGCCCGATCCCGGGTGCCTGGAACGGATTCGCTTCGTGGGCGGCCCGACTCGCATGAATCTCCCCGTCGGCTTTCACGTGCACGACAACGGCGTCACGGTCCGATTTGCCGAGCCGCTGGATCGGGCGACGATCCAAGATCCCGCTCGCCACTTTGCCCAGTGCTGGAACTATCGCTATTCCCCCGGCTACGGGTCGCCGGAGTTCTCCACGCGGCACGAGGAGGTGCTCGGCCACGATCATCTCGCGATCCGTTCCTGCCACGTCTTCGCCGACGGCCGGGGCGTGTTCCTCGAGATCCCCGAGATCGCGCCGGTCAACCAACTGCAGCTCTGTCTGGAGACGGCTCCGGGGCAGCTCTGCGATCTCGTGCTCACGATCCACGCGGTCGATGCGTCGTATTGCGAGGGTGGAATCCAGCCCCGCAGCACGCCGCTTCCGCCCCCCCCGATCCTGACCGACCTCGCGAGGCTCGGCCGCCGTGCCCCCAACCCCTTTGCCCGACCGCTGGAACCGGCGCGGGCGATCGACGTCTCCGTGGGGCCGAATCTGTCATTCCAACCCCGCTCACTCGAAGCCGCTCCGGGAGAGCCGCTGCGGCTCACGTTCGACAATCCCGACAGCGTGCCCCACAACTGGGCCCTGACCACGGCCGGCAGCCTCAGCCGCGTGGGCGAGTTGGTCAACCGGCTGATCACCGATTCGGCCGCCGCCGCTCGCCATTACATCCCAGAGACCGACGACGTGCTCGCCTACACCGACATCGTGCCGCCCCGAAGCCGCCAGACCATTCATTTCACGGCCCCGTCCAAGCCGGGCCGCTACCCGTTTCTCTGCACGTTCCCCGGACACTGGATGGTGATGAACGGCGAACTCGTGGTCCGCGATCAGCCATAGCCGAGGTGTCAGCAGCGGGGATTCGCTGGCGTCGTCGGCCACGAACTTGTAGGGAACCGCATCCGGTCCGAGCGATTCGACGAGCCGGCCAACGGCCTGCTCGCTGCACATGCGCGGACTCATGGCGCGTACACCCCGCACTCGTCAACCCGGCGGGCGATCACGAGTTGCCGCTTGGGTTCGGCAGGTACTTCGTATAGTGAGGCGATCGACCGCTCACCTTCCACCCCTCGATTGGATCATGCTGAATTACCTCTGGGCGGCGCTCTGCATCTGTGGAGCCGTCTACTTCGTGCTCCGGGATTCGTAACAGGTCGGCGAGCCAGCGGTGACTCCGCCCCGTCACGGAAGAACTCTCCGGCAGTCAGCCCACCGGGAACGGGCCTGTCAGATGCCGGCGACCCTCTCGGGTCAATCCGTGACCCGCTTCATCGTCACGAGCATTCGGTCGCTGTGCCGCGGGGCTTCAAAAGCGTCGGGCCGGGGAGTGCCCTCGCGCACGATGCAGAGCACGCGAGTGTCGCCTTCGAGGCGGTAGATCCCCACGTACCGCGCCGGCACGATCCCTTCGCTCCCCAGCGTCTCCATCTCGAACGTCTTGGGCGAGACGTCCTGCCGGTTGGTGCTCGTGCCCTCGGCGACCGGAAATCGCCTGAGAAACACGGTCCACGATCCATCGGCTCGATAGACCACCTGGAGCCGGGCGAGCCACTCCGGATCGAGAGGGTTGCCGTCCCATTCGGCGGCGACTACGTTCCAGCGGCCCGCCGACATCGCACGATCGTCGGGCCTTTCCGCCCTACCCGCTGAGGGACTGCCCGCGAACGCGACAGACGTCGAGACCGCTACAACAAGGAATCCGAGCCAAACGGTCAGTCGCTTCATCGCCGTCGGCTGCAGGAATGGGTCCACGGGGTCACGCGGCTCCGGTGGCTCTCGCCGTCGAACCGCTTGTGAGTCGATGCCGAGTACACGCAGGTTCATTCGTTCGTCACGCATGCGTCAGTCCGGTCAATCTACCCGGCCAGGCTTCCAAATCCACGACGTGAGCTGATACGGGTCGGGGTTTCGCCAGGCCTGCCACCACACGATCGCCTGGGCGACCTCTGGCTGTCCATCCCGCTTTACGCTGAGCAGCAAGCGATAATTCACTCCAGCGACGACCTGCTGTTCCGCGGCCAGGATGTCCACGAGTTCGATCGCAGACCCGCTGCGGTCGTCTGGTACCGGAGCCTCGCTCGCATGCGCCGCAACGGCAAACTCAGCTGCCGCGATCACATCCCGACTCGTGACCGCGACTCTCTCCCACCCTCCCGCCAGCGGCTCAGCTGCTGCGGCTGGGGCGATCATCAGGGCGGTTAGCACGGACACGGTAACCATCGATCCGGCAGCGTTTCGCATCAATGGACGAGCCTCAGAGGAAAACAACCGCAAAAGACAATCGATTCTTCAGACGGCTTTGGTCCGAACCCTGACGAGATCAGCCAACGTCCAGCAAAGCCTTGCCAAATCCCGGCTCACGCCGGCCGGCACCCACCAGGCTGGAACCGCCATGGTGTCGTCACCGTTTCAACTCCACGCCGGCCTGCGCCGCCGGCGCGAACTCAGCCTGCAATGGCCAGGATGGCGTTGCAGAGATTCCCCGCCCGCCGGCCAGGACGGCCGCCGCACCCAGACTGCAACGGCCAGTTGCGGCTGCAAGGATTCGCTGCCCGCCTGGATGGCGGGCCCTCACGGCCAGCTTGCAGCGGGCAGGATGCCGTTGCAAGCGTGTATCAAGCGGAGGGCACGGGATTCGAACCCGCAACCCGTTTCCGGGCATCTGATTTCGAGTCAGACCGCTAGCCGTTCGCTTACCCTCCGGGGGAGAGTTTACCGTGCGACCGCGCCGGCCGCGAGATCACCGGCGAGATCCTTGGGAAAAACCAGATTTCGGCCGCCCCGCACATCCAAACCGGAACCCGAAAACGGCCGGCCTCGGCCAGCCGCTCGGTGCACGCTCCGCCGCGTTTCCGACCGACTCGCCTGTGGCCACGACCGAGCGATATGTGTCGCGCAGCACCGACAGCCTGCGGCAGCTGCCTACACTGCTTTGACCGCACTCTTCCTTGGAGGACGGAATCTGCGTGCTGAGCGAACCGGTGAATCTTCAAGCAGAGGCGGGCATCGGCCATCCCGACGACGGCGGCGTCATCCTGGTCACCGGTGCCACCGGGTATGTCGGAGGCCGGTTGGTGCCGGCGCTGCTCGAGGCCGGCTACCGGGTTCGTTGCCTGGTGCGTCAGCCGCGGAAGCTCGATGAGCGGCGGTGGAGGCAGCACCCGCGGCTCGAGGTTGTGGCAGGCGATCTGGACGACGCGGCCGGGCTTCGGCAGGCGATGGCCGGCTGTCGGGCCGCCTATTATCTGGTCCACTCGATGGTGGCGACCGGCGGCACCTACGCCGAACGGGATCGACAACTAGCAGCCCGTTTCGGCACCGCCGCACATGAGGCGGGCCTCGAGCGGATCATCTATCTCGGCGGCCTCGGAGAGATGGGGGCTGATCTCAGCGAGCATCTCCGGTCGCGACGGCAGGTGGAAGAGACACTCGCCACCTCTGGCGTTCCGGTCACCACGTTTCGGGCAGCGATGATCATCGGGGCAGGCTCTGCTTCGTTTGAAATTCTGCGCTACCTCGTGGAGCGGCTGCCGATCATGGTCACGCCGAAGTGGGTGACCACCGAGTGCCAGCCTGTGGCGATTGCCGACGTGCTCCACTGGCTCACCCGATGCCTGGAGGTGCCTGAGACAGCCGGGAAGACGCTCGAGATCGGCGGTGCGGACCTGATGCCCTACCGAGACCTGATGAAGATCATGGCGGAGGAGTTGGGCATCCCCCGGCGGATCATCCTGCCGGTTCCCGTGCTCACCCCCCGGCTCAGCTCACTCTGGATCAACCTCGTCACGCCCGTTTCGTACCGGATCGCCAAGCCATTGGCTGAGGGCCTGAAGAATCGGGTTGTCGTCACCAACGACACGACGCAGCGGCTGATGCCCCACCAGGCTCTCGGTGTCCGCGAGGCGATCCGCCGGGCGTTGGCCAAGATCGAGCTGCACGACGTGGAGACTCGCTGGAGCGTGGCCGGGCCGGTTCCGGGTGATCCGTCCTGGGCCGGTGGAACCGTCTTTACCGACGAGCGGAGCGTTGAAATCGAGGCCGAGCCGCCGCAGGTCTATGCAGCGGTGTGCCGGATCGGCGGCGGCAACGGCTGGTATGCCGGTGACATGCTCTGGCGGCTGCGGGGCTGGATGGACACGCTCGTGGGCGGGCCGGGACTGCGGCGGGGGCGGCGCAACCCGGAGACGGTCGAGTTCGGTGAGACGCTCGACTTCTGGCGGGTTGTCGACTTGAAGCGCGACTGCTCGCTCGCGCTTCGGGCAGAGATGAAGCTGCCGGGCGAGGCTCAGCTTGACTTTCGCATCGAACCGATCGACGAGAACGCCGCACAGCCGCTCACGCGGCTGGTGATGACAGCCCGCTACCGGCCCCGCGGACTGTTTGGCCTGCTTTACTGGTATGCCGTCGTGCCGCTGCACGAACTTGTGTTTGGGGGCATGCTGCGCGGCATCCGCAAGACGGCAGAAGCGATGCGGCGGGCAGCCGTAACCAACGCGGCAGCGCCGTCCCCGAGCAACGCTGCTCCCGGCTACGGCCGGGCCCGCCTCTGGCTGGGAATGAGCGGTGTCGGCAGCATCGTGGTCCTCGCGTCAGCGGGGCTGTTCTATGAGCTGCCGGCAAGGCTGCTACCCGGCGCTGGCACCACCCTTGCCAGCCAGATTACAGGCCTGCTGTTGTTTGTGGCCGCCTATGCATGCTTCCACCTTCCGTTCGACGTCGTCGGCGGCTACCTGCTTCCGCGGTCGTACCGCCGAGAGCACCCCACGCTTCTCGCCTTCCTGGTCGGCCTGGCCCGAGGCGTCGCCGTGCACTCGGCGGTGCTGGCAGGCATCGCCATCGGTCTGCTCATCGCCGGTCGGGCTGGCGGTGTGGCGGGCGTGGTTCTCGCGGCAGCGGGGATGGTACTGCTGCTGCTGCGGGGCCGCGTGGCGGTGGCCTCGGCCGAGGCACCGCTCGAGCTCACTCCCAGCACGCCTGTGCTCGCCGACGAGGCAACGCTGCCGGTGACGCCGACCTACATGGCCGAATCTGACGACGAGGGCTTCACCGGTGCCATCGTCGGCGTTCTTCGGCCGCGGCTGCTCCTGGTGCCGATGCGGTGGCGAGCGTCTCTCGATCCCGATGCGTTCGCTGTCGCCTTGCAGCGGCGGCAGCAGGCCATGGAAAACGGCGGCTGGTGGCGTGGCCGGCTGGTGGCGATCGGTTTCACCCTCACGGGTGTGGCGTTTGCGGCTGCAGTTGTCGGCAACGAACGGCTGGCCTCTGCCGAGGGCATTGTGAGCCTCAGCCTGCTCTTCACGCTCTGGTCGTTTGTGGGGCTGCTCGTTCTGCCTACGCCGAGCCGGCGAGGGGTCGCCGACGTCGACCGCAGTATGCTCGCCACCGGCTTGAGCCGAGCAACGCTGGAGCGGACCATCCGGCAGCTGGACGACCTCCAGGACCGTGAACGAGAACGGCCACCGGTGATCGAGACGATCTTTCATCCGGTCCCGAGCGTGGAGTCGCGGCTTCGCGGGCCGCATACCCCAGGCATCCGTGGTGCGTGGGACGCGGCCCGCACGGCGGTCTATCTCAGCGGTGCGGGACTCGGTCTGCTCGGCCGCGCAGTCCACTGCAACTGCGGCCGCCCGTCGCTGTGGGCGTTTCTGCCAATCGACTGACCGCTGCCCAACGCCGGCACTGCTCAGGGATCCCCACGCCGCTGCCCGCGGCCGGTCGGGCTGCGCGGCTCGTAGGGAAAAACCTCGGCGTAGTGGCTGCGCATCCAATGCCGGCCACGCCGTGGGGACGGCCCGGGGCTCGCCGCCGGTAGTTCGGATGCCGATATCTATTTTTTAATGCGGGAACTCGACGCCTTGGCCGGCCGTCGCCCCGTCGGAGAAGGGTACTCATGGCGAAAGAAACCTGGCGGCTCGTCACTCGGGGCACTGACGGCGAACTGGTGATCCACGACTTCGACTCCCCCGAGGCGCTGCTTCGCACCCATCTCCAGATCGGTGCGGACGACTGTTCCACCGACCTCGACCTCCGCGGCGCCCCGGTCTTCCGGGAATTGATCGGACCGATGCCCGAAGGGCGGACGATCGTCCGGTACGAGACCCCCGACGTGTTCGAGGCGCTCACCAAGGAATGGGCGATGCCGAAGCCTCCTCGCAAGCGACGCCGCAAGACCGACGCCCCCACCACGCAGGCCGCCGATGGCTGACACGATCTTCGGCAAGATCATCCGGGGCGACATTCCCGCCCGGATCGTCCACGACGACGATCGGTGCCTCGCCTTCCACGATGTGGCGCCCCAGGCGCCCGTGCACGTGCTCGTGATCCCGAAGCAGCCGATCCCATCCCTGGCGGCGACGACGGCCGACGATCGTGAACTGCTCGGTCATCTTGTGCTGGTAGCCACCAACCTGGCCCGCTCGCTCGGCCTCTCCGATGGCTATCGGCTGGTGGTGAACTGTGGCCCCGACGGCGGCCAGTCGGTCGATCACCTGCATGTCCACCTGCTCGGCGGGCGGCGGCTGGGCTGGCCCCCTGGCTGACCGCCGCCCGCTGAGAGCAGGCCGGAGACGCATCAGCTCGGCAACTCGCCGCGGATCCGTTCGAGCAGTTTCTTCGTGGCCAGAATGCCCTCCGCCTCGGGCAGTTCCTTGCCTTCGTACTCGATGCCGATCCAGCCACGGTAGCCCGCCTTGGCCACGATCTCCAGCATCCGCCGGTAGTCGATCTTCTTCTCGTTGCCGTCGGCGTCGAAGTCGTAGCTCTTGGCACTGACGCCCTTGGCAAACGGCATCAGATCCTCGACACCCTTGTAGCGGTCATATTCGTAGAAGTTGCCGAAGTCGGGGAGCGTGCCACAGTTCGGCTTGTCGACCAGCCGCATCACCCCGGACAACCATTCGCCGTCGCTCGAGAGTCCGCCGTGGTTCTCGACGATCACGTTGAGATCCATCTGCGCGGCAAACTCGGCCAGCCGACCGAGGCCATCCGCCGCCAGCTTTTGCTGCTCTTCGAAACTGCCCTTGCTGGCCGCGTTGACCCGGATCGAGTGACAGCCGAGCCGCTTGGCGGCATCGAGCCACGGGTAGTGGTTCTCGACGGCCTGCGTGCGGGCCTTTGCGTCGGGATCCCCAAGGTTCCCCAAGCCGTCGCACATAATGAGCAGATTCTCGACGCCCTCACCCGCGGCCCGGCCGGCAAGGTCGGCGAGGTATTCAGTGTCCTTCGCTTTGTCCTTGAAGAATTGGTTGACGTACTCGACGGCGGCGATCCCGAACTGCTGCTTCGCGGCCCGGGGAAAATCGAGGTTGTCGAGTTTGCCGGCGAAGATCGTCGAATGCAGCGACCACTCCGCGAGTGAAATACGGAAGGGCAGCGCTGCCTCGGCATTGCCCGAGGTCTCGGCGGCCGGAGCGAAGCGACCGGCGACCAACCCACCGGTGACCGCCGTGGAAGCCGCCAGAAAGCCCCGACGGGTTACGGCATTCGCACGACGGGGAGAGAAAAACGACGAGTCAAGCATGTTGCACCTCACGGCAGGTTCACGGCGATGCGAGCCGGGTTGCAGCGCGGCTCGAGGGCCCGAAAGGTACCATAATCGGAAACCCTGAACGAGCCGGCCGGAGACTCCCGCCCCGCTCGGGACGGCCCCCGGGTTGGCTCACAACCGTGCCACCTTCCGACCGACCAGGCTTTCGGCATGACGACCACTGCGGCCGCCACCCCCGTGCTCTTGGTAACGGTCGATCGGCTGCCCGCCTGGCTGCTGCCGCCGTGGGGCTGCACATGGGTGTCGATGCCCGCGCTCACCCGCCTCGCCGCGAGGGGTATCGTCTTCGATCGCCTTCTCGCCCCGAACGATTCCCCAGCTGAGACTCTGGCGGCGCTCGCGGGCGGCTCGACACCGCAGGATCGTGGTCCGCGGATGCTGCTCGAGGCCGGCTCGGCCGCCGGGCTGGCGCCGGCATTGATCACCGATGATGCCGCGGTGGCGGCCCAGGCCATCGGCCAGGCCACGGTGATCGACGTTCCGATCCAGCCGACCACAACGCTTGCCAGCGACGGGTCGGACACGAACCTCGGCCGGCTGTTTGCCGCGGCCGCGGGCTGCCTTGCTGCTGGCCGTCACCGCTTCGTCTGGTGCCACGTGACCAGCCTGGGTGAGGTCTGGGATGCACCGGGCGAGTATCGGGAGGCCTATCTCGACCCCGACGATCCGCCGCCTCCCGGCGGAGCGACGGTTCCCGACCGACGGGTCGACGCCGCCACCGATCCTGACCTCGTCGTCGGCATGCGGCATGTCTTCGCCGGCCAATTGACCCTGTTGGACGAGTGCCTCGGACAACTGCTCGAAGCGATGCCGGCGGCGGCCGACGATTGGGCCGTGCTGGTCGCCGGCGTCCGCGGACTGGGACTCGGCCTGCACGACAGACTGGGCCCCGGGCCAATGGCCCCCTTCAGTGAAATCATCCAACTCCCGGCGGTCCTGGTCGCACCGGAAGGCCGGATGGCAGCCCAACGGTACGGCGGCCTCGTCACGCCGGCCGACCTCGGCGCAACGCTCGGCGAACTGATCGGCCAGCCGCCCCCAGCCAGTGACGACCCGCGGCGGGGACGCAGCCTCGTATCGCTCGTCAACGACTGGTCGTGGACGAGTCGCGACCGCGTGATCTCGACGACGGAAACCGGCGTGGCCGTGGCGACACCCCCCTGGCTCTTGATCGCTCCTCCGCCGGCCATTGACCACTCGGCTCCCGGAATCCCGCCCCGGCTCTTCGCCAAGCCCGACGACTTCTTCGAGCAATCCGATGTCGCCGACCGGTGCCCGCCCGTGACCGACGAACTTGCCGCCCTGGCGGCCCTCGCGACCCGAGATCCTCAGGCGGCCTGGACACAGCCCCTCTCGGCGGCCGCGCTCCGGGGCGTTTGAACCGGCCCCGAGACTGGTGTCGAGGGCTGTCTTTTCCCGGCGAAACTCGCTTCCCCGGGCTGCGGGCTGCCGCTACCATCCCCCGCCCTCTGCCGGCGGTCTCCCGACCACCGAGCGGCTCCCGACTGCGCCTTCCATTCGCCGCATGCGTTCCACGTCGTGCCTCCCGTTGTTGCTCCGCCACGCCTGGCTCGTGGTCGGTGTTGGATTCGTGGTCTGCATCGGCGTGGCGACTGCCAAGGCCGACGACGCCGTCCGGCCAGTGCGAATCCGCGTGCAGTGGGGAGGAGGTACGCCGCGGAGTTGGACCGGTCAGATCTCCGTTCAGGACACCGTGCCCGCGCGTCCGGCCGGTGCCATCGACGCCTCGGCCGACCCGGTCACATGGCAGACGCTCTGCCGGGAGCCCGATGCCGCAACGCTCGCCCACTCCACGCCCGACGGGATCGCGATCCACCAGCACCGCCCGGTGGCCAACGACGGCGTTGAGCTCACCATCCACGACTGGCCCCGGGCCCGCATCCGGGTCGAACTCGGGCCGACGGAACTCACCGATGCCGGCGTGGCGGTGGACGTGGCGGTGGTCGATCTGCTCGACACGCCACACCAACAGCCGCTGGGGGCCGATGGCAATCGGCTTACGATCGGTCCGGCGCCGAGCGAACCCTTGCATGTGACCCTCGCGGCGGAGTCTTCGACGGGACCGCCGACGACCGTCCGCCGGCCAGGCGACATCCTTCGCTTCCGCGTCGATCCGCTCCTTCCGCTCAAGCCTGGAGCGGGCGACGTGGAACTCAGGCTGCGTCTCTCGGCCGCCCGTCAGGATGCCGCCATCGACAGTCAGGTGACGAAGCTTGTGCCTCTGTCTCGGCCCATCGGGGCCACCCCCGTGGGTGGCCGCCTGCCGACGCCCTTCGCCGGGGTCGATTTCGAACTCTCGATCCCAACCGAAGCGGGCGTCTACGAGGTGACGCTGGACGCGGTGGAACTCCGTGGCCTGCGGTGGACCAAGCCGCTTGCCAGCCGGGTGATCCAAGTGGTGGCGATCGCCGCGGAACCGCCACCGGCTGATGCCACCGCCTGGGAGGTCGTGTACGAACTCGACCCGGGCAGCCCCCGGCTCCACGAACGGCTCCGGCGGCTTCCGTCCCGAGGCCTCTCGGCCATTCCGCTCCCGGCGATGCCGCTTCCGGCCATGCCTCGTCCGTCCCTCCCCCTGCCCCGGCTACCGGAGGTGCCCGTTCCCCTGCCCGATGTCTCCTCGATGGTGCCGCGACTCACGGGACTTCTGGCCAGCGGCCACTCGATCGTGGCGTCTCACCCTCTGGGACCCATGCTCCGCCTGCCACCGGCGGCGGAACCAGATCGGCCCAGCTGGGAGGCCATCGCGATCGCGTCGGCCCAGGAAGGCATGCCCCATATCATCGAGATCGACTACCCCACCGACCAACGAGCCACGCTCGCTCTCTGCGTGCTCGAACCCGATCCGGCTGGCGGAAACGTCGAGGTGCGGCATGCGGGAGGCGTTGCCGTGGACGATCGCTGGCCGAGCGGCACCGCACCGCAGGCGACCCATCGCTTCGTCTTCTGGCCGACCTGTCGTACGCCGGTCATCGTCATCGCCAACCCTGACACCAATGCCCCCGCGCTGGTCAGCCGCGTGCGGGTGCTCGCGGGCCCGCGCCGGCTCGAGCCATCCCAGCCCGTCAAGCCGGCGGGCCCTCCTCCCGCGGCCGGTCGGCGGCTGACCTACGCGATCCTCCCGGAGCCCGATCTCGCCCGCATCAGTGGTGGACCGCGTCGAGCCACCGGCGACGGCCGGGCCTTCTCCGACTGGCTTACTCATGGGTCCGCCGTGCGGCATGCCGTGGAGACCGTCGCCTCCCAAGGGCTCGCCGGGGTTGTTGCGACCGTCTTCGCCGACGGCGCGGCGGTCTGGCCCACGGATCTGACCCGCGGCGCGCCCCGCTGGGATGCCGGCAGCGACGGCCCACTCGATCCAGTGCCCAAAGACATCCTCGCCGTGCTCGACCAGACCTGCCGACAGGAAGGGCTCTCCCTGATCCCCGCCCTGCGATTCGATGCCGCATTGCCGGGGCTCGAGCGGCATCTGGCCGGTCCAGACGCGGCTGGAATCGTGTGCGTCGGCAGCGATGGCAAGCCGCGGCACCGGAATGGCGGCCGTCACTACAACATCCTCGACCCCCGGGTGCAGCAGGCGGTCGAGACGATCGTGAGCGACCTCGCCGGTCGGCTCCGCAACAGTCGCACCGTGGCCGGCATCGCCCTCGAACTGCCCCACGACGGTTGGCTCCATCTGCCGGGCATCGCCTGGGGTCTCGACGACGTCACCTTCAATCGGTTTCTCACCGCGATCGGCGAGCCTGCCCCTGCTGCGACCGCCACGGCCGAACGATTCGCGGAGCGAGCCCGGCTCGTCCGCGGCCCGCTCCGCGAGGAGTGGCTGACCTGGCGAACGGGCGAACTCACCGCCTTCCACGCTCGGCTCGCGGCGGTCGTGGCCGGCCCCGAAGGCCGCTGGCCGCTCTATGTCATGCCCACCACGCTCTTCACCACCGGTGACCTTGCCCACCGATTCGGCCCGCAGCCGGCGGCGGTGGGCGACCGCAGGGGCGACCTCGTCCGGGAGGCCGGGCTGGTTACCAGCCTGCCCGATTCGGTCGCCCACGGCGGCCGGCTCGTGTTGATGTCACCCCATGCCATCGCCGAGGCTGCCACGCTCAATGAAAAGGCCGTGTTCACGGCGGCGAACGGCTCGCTCCCTCTCGCGCAGGCAGCCTTGGAAGCCCGCGAGCGGGGCGCAGCGATCTTCGTGCAGCCCAGACCTCTCGATCTCACGTCGGTCGTGCCCCACGGACCCTTCGGATCTGCAGCCGCAGGGGCACCCGCTCAGGTAAGAATCCTTCCCCCGTCGTCGGCCGGCGATCGGGACCTGGCCGCGTCGCTCCTGGCCGCCGATGCGTCGATCGTGTTCGATATGCGTCCAGCCCTCGAGGCACCCGTCGGCCGCTCGGCGGCCCGGCAGGCCGTGGAATCCCTGCCGGCCGAGCCCTTGCAACTCGTCGAATCGCTACCCGCCCCGCTCGTCATCCGCACGCTCGTTCGGGGGAACACCACCTGGCTCGAACTCGCCAACGTGGCTCCGGCTCCGAGCACGGCCTTGCTGCAGCTCAGCGGGAACCCCGCGGCGGTCATCGATGCGGTCACCGGCACCGCATTCCCCTTTGAAGCCGGCCGCGTCAGGGTTCCGCTCGCCCCCTGGGACGTGCGGGCGATCGTCGTCGATGGCGGCGGAGTCGTGAATGGTGTGACGATCGAATACGCCACCGAGCAGGTCGCGGCCACCAGCGCCCGGATCGAGCAACTCCGGCAACGATTGGCCGTCTTGCATGCCCCCGAGCCGGTGGACGTCCTCGACAATCCGAGCTTCGAGATCGGACTCGCCCAACCCCCGGCCGGAGCCGGTCAGCCCGCGGTGACCGGCTGGGAGATTCTCGAACCCCGCCGCGGCTCGCTGCAGATCGTGCCGGGCGTTCCGGCCGCGGCCGACCCCGACGGGCCCACGAAGCCCGGCCGCGGCCTTGAATTCTCGTCGATCAACGGTCTCTCGACGCTGCGAAGCAATCCCTTCGCCCCTCCCAAAACCGGCCGCATCGGCGTGGCCGCCTGGCTGCGGATCAAGCCTGGCGACCAGCAGCCCCCTCTGCGCATCGCCGTCGAGGGCGTGGAGGACAGCCGAGAGTATTACCGCTTTGCAGCGATCGGCGGCCTCACCGGCGGCCGCCCGCTGACGAGCGAATGGTCGCTGTTCGTGCTCCAAGTCGACGACCTGCCACCCGGCACGGTGGAATCGATGCGGGTGCGATTCGACCTGCTCGGCCCCGGCGGCGTGCAGATCGATGACGTCAGGGTCTACGACCTCGCGTTCGACGAGACGGAACGAACCAGCCTCGCTCAGGACATCGCCCGGATCGACCACCGCTTCAAGCAGGGCGACTTCGGAGCCGCGATCGTGGGACTGTCAGGCCATTGGCCGGCCTTTCTCGAAGCCTTCGTCAGCGATGACGCCGTGGCCGCGCGGGCACGGCTGCAGGCGGCCCCGCCCGCCGCCGCCGTGAGCCCACCGGTGCCAGAACGGCGCCAGGGCGCGCTCGACCGGTTCCGTGGCTGGTGGCAGTAAACCGTCCACCGGCCCGTTGACCGAATGAAACGAGGGCCGGTAGAGTCTTGCCGCCGAAGGTCGGGGATCGCAGCCACTCGGTCGCGGCGTCGCCCTCCCGCTGCCTCCCACTCCCTTTATCAGCTTGCAGGTCGTTCATGCCCGCCTCATCCGCCAGTTCCGCCGCCTCCGCCCCCTCCCGCCTCGATCGGCTCGTCCGTGTGGGAGAGACGCACGTGGGCCGAGGTGTGTTCGCCCGCCGGCGGCTCAAGGCCGACATCGTCCTCGGAGAGATCCTGGGCGAGATCCTCGCCGACCATCCCGAGGATTCCAGCTACGTGATGGAATTGCCCAGCTGCAAACTGCTGGAACCGGCCGCTCCGCTGCGGTTTCTCAACCACAGTTGCGACCCGAACTGCGAGATTTTCTACTGGGAGGCTGAGCCCGGGACCGTGCAGGAAGATCGTTTGTGGCTGCAAACGATCCGTCCGATCGAGCCGGGAGAGGAACTCCTGATCGATTATTCATGGCCGGCCGACGCGGCGATCCCCTGCCGCTGCGGCGCGACCGGCTGCCGAGGATGGATTTGCGATCCGGCCGAACTGCATCTGGTCGAGAACCAGGCGGACGAGTAATCGACCCGCATCGACACTCCAGCCCTCGTCGAGCCAGCGGCCTTCGAAGCGGTCCCTGGGAAACCCCGACCTGGACGCTCGCTGGCTGGGCGGCCGTGGTGCTCTGCACGCTCGCTGCCGGCGTGGGGCTGACCCGGTTGCGGATCGACGACGACCTGCGGTCGCTCATCCGCGACGGGAGCAGCGACTTCGCGGTCATGGACGAAGTGGCCACCATTTTCGGCCCGACCGACCGGGAGTGCCTCGTGCGGGCGACGGCCCGTCGAGGCGACATCTTTGCCGCCGGTCCGCTCGAAGCCCTGGCATCGCTCACGGAACGGCTCCGTGGCGTCGAAGGGGTGGCCAGCGTGCGGTCGATCTTCGACGTCCGTCGTCAGGGGGCGATCGGGGCCGTCCTGCCAGTGATCCCGCGAACCACCGAACCGCTCGACGAGGACCGCCGGGCGGAGGCTCGGGAGCGTGCCACACGGCATCCCCTCGTGGCCGGCCAACTGCTGTCGAACGATGCCTCCTCCTCGCTGTTGCTCGTGCGGCTGGATGAGGCCTGCGATCGCGGGACCATGCTCGGTGAGGCGGTTGGGCGGATCGAGGCCGTACTCGCCGCGGCGAGCGGAGGACCGCTGGCCCTGGAACTCACCGGCGTGCCCGCCCTGCGCGAACAGGCCACGCGGGCCCTGCGGCGCGACATGCTGATCTTCAACTCGCTCGGCCTCTCCCTCGCTGTGATCCTTTCAGCCACCGTGGCCCGCAGCCTGCGGAGCACGGTCGTGGCGTGCGTGCCGCCCTTCATCGGTGCGGTCTGGGCGATGGGCGTGCTCGGACTGTGCGGGGCGCCCGTGAACATCCTGACGAGCGTGGTGCCCTCGCTCGCGCTCGTGGTGGGCACCTGCGACTCGATCCATTTCATCGAGGACCTCCGCCGCAGCGCCCGCCGGGGTATCCACCCGGTGGCGGCCTCCGGCGGGGCCATTCAACGGATCGGCACCGCCTGCGGCCTCACGAGCATCGTAACTGCCATCGGCTTCGCCTCCCTGACGGTGGCGCGGATCGACGCCGTCCGCACCTTCGGGATGGCCGCGGCTGTCGGAGCGTTGGCGAGCTTCGCTGCCGTGACGGTCCTCACGCCCCTGCTGGCTTCGCTCCCCTTTCTCTCGGGCGTGGCGCTCGGCCGCTCGTCCCGGCGCGCCGGCTGGCTCGCGAACCTGCTCGCGGCCTTCTCGGTCCGCCGTGCCCGGTCGCTCGCGGCCGTCGCCTTCCTCGCGACGGCCGGCCTAGGACTGTTCGGCGGCCAGCTCGATGCCGATAGTCGCGTGGTCGACTCGTTGCCCCGCGCCGCCCCGGCCTCGCGGGCACTGGCGCATGTCGATCGTGAGTTCGGCGGGGTGCTGGGCATCGACGTGGTCGTAGGCTGGCCCGAAGGCGTCGACTGGCGATCGGCCGAGGTACTCGAGGCCCTGAAGGAGGCGGCGGCCGTGCTCGAGTCGGAGGCTCGGATCTCCGCCCCGGTGTCGCTGGCCGACGTCTCCGCGCCGCTCTCGCCCCGTGCCCGCGGCCGGCTCGACGCCGAGCAGTTCACCGACCTCGTCTCAGCCGAGCAGCGGCTGGCGATCGTGCGGGCTCGCGTCTCCGATCTCGGTTCCCGGACGCTCGAAGGGGTCTACGGTCGGGTCGACGCCCGGCTGGCCGAACTGGCCGAGGCGCGTCCCGGCTGGCGGTTCCAACTGGCGGGCATGTCGGTGGTGTCGGCTCGCAACATCCGCCAACTGGTCCGCGATCTCAACTCGAGCCTGCTCCTCGAGGTGGTCGTCATCGGCTGCATCCTCGCAGTCGCATTCCGTTCGCCGCTGGCCGGGATCGTGAGCCTCGTGCCCAACGTTTTTCCGCTGACCGTGATCGCGGCGGTGCTCGTGGGCACGGGCCGCGGGCTCGACCCGGCCAGCGTGATCGTGTTCAACGTCTGCCTAGGCTTGGCGGTCGATGACACGGTCCACGTGCTCTCGGCGCTCATGCGTCACCGCCGCCCGGGCATCTCGATGGCGATGGCGGTTCGCCGCGCGGTGACGGAGACGGGCAACGCCGTGGTGATCGGCGGAGTCGTGCTCACGGTCGGATTCGCGGCGGTGATGGCAAGCACGGTGCCGACCCTGGCCGGATTCGGCGTGTTGGCCTGCGCCGCCGTCGCCGCAGCCACGGTTGCCGAACTCGTCTTTCTCCCCGCCCTGGTCGTGGTCGTCGACCAGCTTGTGAAGGCCTGGTGGCCCGGCATCCCTGACCGCATCTTCGGTCGGCAGCGGGAGCCGGACATGATTCAGGGAATCACCGCAGCCAGTTCCGCCACCGCCTCGACCGCCGCCACGATCTGCTCCTCCGAATGCTCGCTCGTCACGAAGAACCGCACGCGGGCGGCCGACTCTCGGACCGCCGGGTAGAGAATCGGTCGGGCGTTGATGCCCCGCTCGAGTAACTGCTGCGACGCGGCCAATGCCCGCTGCGAGCTGCCCAGAATCACCGGGATCACCGGCGTGTCTCCGCTGGCGCCGGTGTCGAGCCCGACATCGTCGGCAAGTTTGAGAAACAGGCTCGAACGCTCCCGGAGCCGCTCGATCCGCCAGGGCTCCCTCCGGAGCACCCGCACCGCCTCGAGGGCCGCCGCCGCGTTCGGAGGTGAGCAGGCGGTCGAAAACACGAAGGCTGGTGTCGTGAGGCCGAGGTAGTCGACCAGGCGACGGCTGCCGGCCAGATACCCGCCTCCAGACCCGAGTGCCTTGCTGATCGTGCCCATCCAGAGATCGCCGTCGGCCGGATCCACGTCGAAGTGCTCGCAAATGCCCCGTCCGCGCCGGCCCATCGTGCCGATCGAGTGGGCTTCATCCACATAGAGCAGGGCATCGTGCCGCTTCTTGATCTCGATGAACCGGGGCAGGTCGGGGTAGTCCCCGTCCATGCTGTAAACGCCCTCGATCGCCACCACGACCCGGCGGTACCGCCCGCGGATGTCCCGCAGCAGCGCGTCGAGTTGCTCGTGGTCGTTGTGGCGGAAGCTGCGGGTGGCCGCCTCGGAGGCGGCGGCGCCCCGGAGGATGCTGTTGTGCGCCAGTTCGTCGTGGAGGATCAGGTCCTGCGAGCCGAACAGATGGGCGAACACCGAGGCGTTGGTACCGTAGCCGCAGGGGAAGACAGTCGCCCGCTCCGTGCCGATGAAGGCGGCCAACTCGGCATCGAGTTCGTCGAGCAGCGTGTTGTTGCCGCCCACCATCCGGCTGGCGGAGGCGCCGCAACCAAAGCGGTCGATCGCCTCCTTGGCGGCCCGGACCACGTCGGGATGGGAGCCGAGTCCGAGGTAATCGAAGCTCGTGAACGAGATGACGTCCCGGCCGCCGATCCGCGCCGTCCGGCCGGCAACGGCCTCGTTGGCCAGCCGGAACGGATTCTTGAGGCCGGCCGCCTCGAGATCGGCCAGCCGCTGCTCCAGCGCCGCGCACTCGGGGAAGGGATCGGGCCGCAGGTCGCCCCGTGGCTCGGGGGACCGCGGCGACGTGCGTACGGCGGCAGGCTCTCCGCGGACCGCGGAACTCGGCACCGACTCGGACGGTTTGAGCCGATCGGCCGCGTCGAACATCCGCTCCGCGACGCAATCGACCAGATCGCCGCAGGTCTGCAGGCCCGCCAGCCACTGATCGTGAAACCGCATGCCATATCGGCCCTCGATTCGGGCCACGGCGTCAGCCAGCCGCACCTCGTCGATGCCGCAGGCGGCGAGTTCCATCGCGGCCGTGAGCGGCCGCCGGGCCTGCTGTGGCAGGACCCGCTCCAATTCCGCGAGCACCACCCGGCCAATCGACGCCCGGGTGTGGGCGCCGGGAAGGCCCCGCTCATCCGTGTCCACCAACTCGGTGTCGTGGCCAAGGTCACGACCATGAAGCCATACTCGAATCATGTCCGCCTCGTCTCCTCCGTGCGCTGGCTCGATGGCCAGATCGCACTATACGGAAACGAGCCAAATCCAACCTGTCCTGCCCAACGGCCGCACGGCCAGCCAGGCAGACACACACCGGAGATTTCCCGTGCGAAACCGCGGTTTGGCAGACCGTAGCGAACACGCTCACCCGCAGGATGATGCCGGTCGAAGCGATCGGGGTCAGTCTGCGAGCAGTCGACGGAGCACGAAGGGAAGAATGCCCCCCGCTTGGAACTGATCGAGTTCCACGGGCGTGTCGATCCGCACGAGGCAGGGAATCGACTTTGTCGAGCCGTCGGCCGCCGTCGCCGTGACGGTGACCGTGGACCGCGGCGCGAGCCCTTCGAACGGAATGTCAAAGGTCTCCTCCCCGGTCAGGCCGAGCTGCTGCCAGGAGTCGGGCAGCACCAGCGGCAGCACCCCCATGCCCACGAGGTTCGACCGGTGGATCCGCTCGAAACTGGCCGCAAGCACGGCCCGCACCCCGAGCAGCATCGTGCCCTTCGCAGCCCAGTCGCGGGAACTTCCAGTGCCGTACTCCGTTCCGGCGAGCACAACCAGCGGCGTGCCCTGCTCGCGATACTTCACGGCGGCGTCGTAGACCGGCATCACCTCGCTACCGGGCACCAGGCGGGTGACACCCCCTTCGGTGCCTGGCACGAGCAGGTTGCGAATCCGGATGTTGGCGAAGGTGCCCCGGGTCATGACGCGGTCGTTGCCGCGGCGGGCTCCGTAGCTGTTGAAATCCTCTGGCGGCACGCCGTGCTCCACCAGGTAGCTGCCGGCCGGGCTCTTCTTGGCGATGCTGCCGGCCGGGGAGATGTGGTCGGTGGTGACACTGTCGCCCAAGGCCAAGAGCACGCGGGCCTTCCGCACGCTCACCGGCGGCCGGGGGTCGCGGGAGAGCTCGGCGAGGAAGGGAGGCTCCTGGATGTAGGTGCTCGCCGCATCCCAGTCGTAGAGTTCACCGGAACTGGTGGGCACCGCATTCCAGCGAAGGTTGGACTCCCAGACGTTGCCGTAGCGGGCCTGGAACTGCTCCGGTCGTACACTGTCGGCCACAGCCGCCCGCACCTCGGCCGCGGTCGGCCAGATGTCGCGGAGCCAGACCGGCTGGCCGTCGCTGCCAGTGCCGATCGGCTCCTTTTCGAGATCGATGTCGATCGTGCCCGCCAGGGCGTAGGCCACCACGAGCGGCGGGCTGGCGAGCCAGTTGGCCTTCACCAACGGATTGACCCGGCCCTCGAAGTTGCGGTTGCCCGAGAGCACGGCGGCGGCCACGAGGTCTCCCTCGGTCACCGCCTTGGCCACCGCATCGGGCAGCGGCCCCGAATTGCCGATGCAGGTCGTGCAGCCGTAGCCCACGGTCTCGAAACCGAGCGTGTCGAGATCCTTCGCCAGGCCCGATCGCTCCAGATAGTCGGTCACCACCCGCGATCCAGGGGCCAGGCTCGTCTTCACCCAAGGCTTGGTCGTCAGCCCGCGGGCGACCGCCTTGCGGGCCACCAGTCCGGCCGCGACCATCACGTCGGGGTTGCTCGTATTGGTGCAGCTGGTGATGGCCGCGATCACGACGGCCCCGTGGCCGATCGACTCGGCATGGCCGTTGGCCGCCACGCTGCCCGTCCGGCGGAGCGCCGCCTCGTCGAGGGCGAAGCCCCGCTGGGCGGTCGGAGCGGTGAGAGCCGATGAGAAGGCCTGTTTCACACCGACGAGCGGCACGCGATCCTGCGGCCGTTTGGGGCCGGCCAGGCTGGGCACCACCTTGCCAAGATCGAGCGCGAGCCGCTTCGTGAATTCCGGAATCGGCGCGGCGGCCGTGCGGAACAGGCCCTGCTCCTTCATGTATCGTTCGACGAGTGTCACCTGCGACTCGGGACGGCCGGTGAGCCGGAGGTAACGGAGCGTCTCCTCGTCCACGGGGAAAAAACCCATCGTGGCGCCGTATTCGGGCGCCATGTTGGCGATCGTGGCCCGATCGGCGAGCGTCATCCGGTCGAGTCCGCTGCCGAAGAATTCGACGAACTTGCCGACCACGCCTTCCTTCCGCAGGATTTCGGTGACGGTCAGCACGAGGTCGGTGGCGGTGGCTCCGGCCGGGAGCTCACCGGTGAGTTCGAAGCCCACCACCTCGGGCAGCAGGAGCGACATCGCCTGGCCGAGCATGACAGCCTCGGCCTCGATTCCGCCCACGCCCCAGCCAACCACCCCCAGACCGTTGATCATCGTGGTGTGGCTGTCGGTGCCGACGAGCGTGTCAGGGACGGCGACGGGCAGCGTCCGCTTCCCGTTCGGCTCAGGCCTGGCCGGATCGCGGAGAAACACGCAGCCGGCCAGGTATTCGAGATTGACCTGATGCACGATGCCGATGGCCGGCGGCACAACACGGAAGTTGCGGAAGGCCTGCTGGCCCCAGCGGAGGAAGGCGTATCGCTCGGCATTGCGGGCGAACTCGATATCGACGTTCTTCTCGAGCGCGTCGGCCGAGCCGAAAAAGTCCACCTGCACGGAGTGGTCGATGACGAGATCGACCGGCACGAGCGGATTGATCTTGCCCGGATCGCCGCCGAGCCGCTTCATCGCCGCCCGCATCGCAGCCAGATCGACGACACAGGGCACACCGGTAAAGTCCTGAAGCACCACGCGGGCCGGCTTGAAGGGGATCTCCAACTCCGCCGGCTTCGCGGCGTTCCAGCCGGCCAGGGCCCGGATGTCTGCCTCCGTCACCTCATAGCCGTCGGAGGTCCGCAGCAGCGCCTCGAGCACCATCCGGAGGGAATACGGGAGCCGCGACGTGTTCGTCACGCCGGCATCGTCGAGGGCCCGGAGGCGAAAGAGCGTGGCGGGGCCGGAGCCGGTTTCGAAGGTGGAGCGGGCGGAAAATGGATCGGCGGCGTTGGCTGGCATGGTCAAAATCAGGGTGACGAAGGCGGGGAACGTAGGAAACCGTCGGGCAATTCCGCCTCGTGAGGGCGGTCGGGACGGTAGCCTAACGGAACTCGTTGCGGCCGATAAGCAGGGTCCGCCAGCCCCCGAAGCTGCGGGCATCAGGCCAGCCGCGCGGTTCCTCCTGTTCCGAATTTCGGTAACTCTGGCGGGTTACGCTGGTTTTTCCGCGAGGGCTGGCGGCTCCCTCACAGAGAAAACACGAAAAACCAGTTCGACAAACCGGCCAAACATCGTGTATAGTTTGTCTGTCGAGCAGGGAGATACCTGCCCACGACGCCTCACCGAACAACAGGATCTCTTCAGCGGCTGTTCCCCCCCCCCAAGACCCACACTTCGATAGCCGCTACCGGACCCGTGGTTTCCCCAACCACGGGTCCTTTTCTTTTTGCGTCTGGCCCGATGGCTACGTTCGCGGCTAGGGCGAAATCGGGTTGCATGAAGCACCGGCTCGGGGTCGGCAAAAGTCGGTCGGAGGAACGACTCCTCCGGATCGTCGCGGGCGAGGATACGCCCCATGCTCCTCGAGCGTTCGCCGACCCCTCGCCTCCTCTCCCCGTCTTCCCAATCGTCGCTTCAGCAATCTCAGCTTCCCGCCTAGCCGATCGTGCCGCGGTCGAGCAGGCCGGAGATCAGGGCCCCGCGGGTGTCGATCGGCGAGGTGGTTCGCTTGGCAGCCGGTGCCGCGAGGATCTCGCGGGTCTTCATCAGCCGGCGGCCACCCGATTGGGCATCGTAGCTGTTGAAGGCGAGCGTGAGCCGACGGTCGGCCGACAATTCCACTCCGTCCCGGGCGATCCGCGTCACATGGCCCCGGCCGTCGCGGGTCACCTCGAAGGGCCAGAGCGTGCGGTCGGAGTCGCGAATCCCCGCGTCCTCGGCCAGCACGATCGCGAGTTCTGCGGCGGAAACCTCCGCGGTCACGAGCATGTTCTCGTAGGGAATGATTCGCCAGCAGTCGGCGACGGTGAGCTTCCCCGGCTCGATGTCGCCCGATCCGAAGGTGCCATGGAGCACACCGTCGACCCGGGTGCCCTGCCGCTCAAGCGCCGCCGCCGCAGACTCGCAGATCAGCGTCGCGACGCCGCTGCCTCGGCCCGTCCCGGAGATCCGCCGTGAGACCGTAGCCACCTCACGGGCGAGCTCGGCGTCGGAGGCGGCCAGATCAGGCTGAGCGAGCTGCATCACCAGCGGATCGAGCGGAAATCGGTCGTCCATCAAGAGCGTGAAGGCCTTGCGATCGACCAGCCTTCGGGTGGCGAGATCGAAGGTGAGGTCGATCCGGCCGCAGTGGATGCCGTAGTAGCTCGCCTGCGAGCAGAGCACGTCGTGAAGCATCCATGAGGGTTGATTCTGGTGGGAGTGGCCGGCGAGATAGACGTCGACGCCCTTCAGATCGCGCAGGATGGTGCGGACCGGATTGGCGTAGTCGTCGTTGAATCGCCAGCCCATGTGGCCGCAGACCACGACGGCATCGACCCGCTCACCCCGGACCTCCGCCACAGCTCGGGCGAGCGCCTCGGCCGGATCCAGCGGGGCCATGCCCCCGAGTGTCTCCGGCGCGAGCCAGAACGGCAGCCCGGGCGTGATCAGCCCGATCAAACCGATCCGAAAGCCGCCGACCTCCCGCACCGTCCAGGGCTTGACCCTACCCCACGATCCGGCGAAATCCCCCGCCCGACTGCCACCCCGCTCGAGGTTGGCGGTGAGGACCGGGCATGCGGAGTCGGCCAGAAGGGCTTCCGTCGCCTCTGGCCCCCAATCGAAGTCGTGGTTGCCGAGCGTCCAGGCGTCGTAGCCCAGCCGGTTGAAGAGATCGATCAAAAGCCGCCCGCCGCGGTGGAGGCTGACGGCCGTTCCCTGCACGACGTCGCCCACATCGACCGTGAGCGACCAGGGACATTCCTGCCGCCAGCGGCGGAGGCAGGTTGCCACTCGGGCGAATCCACCCACATCGTCGAGCCCTTCGTAGGTGCTCGACGGCAAGATCCGGCCGTGGAGATCGGTCGTGTGGAAGATCGAAACCGTGCGGGCCCTGCCAAGCGGATCGGCGGCCTCGGCGCTCCGCGCCGGAAACGCAGTGAGCTCGCACCCGGCCGCTGCGCCAGCCAGGCCAGCGGCCTTGAGAAACCGGCGCCGCGACCGACGAACCACGCGGCGGTCACCGGGACTGGACGAGGCTGGAAGCGGCATGAGGCTCTGGTTCCGGAAGGCTACGTTTCGACGGGCATGCAACCGCGGCGGTCCCGAGCAGCCGGCAAGTCGAACCGGCCCGAGATCGTCCCAGAATGACCAGGGCCAGCGCGCCGGACCAGACCATCAAGGCCGGCTCCGGAACCGCCGTCGGGGCGGCCGACGCCCCAGCAACCGTGGGAGAGGCCGGGAAATAGTTGCCGCGGCCGTAGCTCCCGGCCCCGTTGATCGCCACCAGATCGAACACGTTGGTGACGCCATCGTAGTTGAAGTCGCCCTGCGACCAGACCGCGGCCGAGCCCGTGCCGTACTTCCCGCCGCTGTTGACCGTCACGAGGTCGAAGACGTCGACCTGTCCATTGAGATTGGTGTCGCCGGCAGCCGCATACGAGACCGTCGCCACCCCGGTGCCCGCCACGACGTAGCCGACCGTCCGCGTGCCACCAGAGGCCGCCGCCGTGCTCGACATGATGCCGGTGGAACCATTCCAGGCGCCGCCCGCGCGACCGGCCAGAAGATCCGCCCGCAGGGCCGCTGCGGTGATTCCCCCGGCGGCGACCGTCACCTGTCCTGCCCCGAGATCGAGCCGGCCGCCGCCCGCCCCTTCGACGACATCGAGGGAGCCGACGGCCACCGTCACCCGGGCATCCTGCACGAGCGACAGGCTGCCGCCGCCCGAGATGGTCGTGGCGGGACTGCCGGCGAGCGTACCCGCGTTGATGGCGAGGGCCGTGATGCCGGTCGTGCCGTTGACGAGCAGCGTCGCCGCAGAAAGCGTCCCACCGTCCACGATCACCGATGGCGACCGCATGGTGGTGCCGGCGGCGACCGCGAGTGTCGCCCCGGTGTCCACCGTCACGTTTGCGGCCGCGAGGCTGGCGGCGGCAGCCACTTCGAGCGAGCCGGCCGACACCGCTACTGGGCCGGAAAGCGTGTTGGTTCCCGACAGCGAGAGGCTGCCGGGACCGGTCTTTACGAAGCCGGCAGTTCCTGCCAGTGGCGCTGAGATAACCGCCGTCACGAGGTCTGCCACGGCGATCGTGTTGTCCGCGGCGGTCGCTCCGGCGAGTGTGAGGGTGTCGCCTTCGATCGTGTACCCGTCGCCCCCGAAGGTCAGGCCAGCCGCGGCCGAGACACCCCCTGCGGCAACCGTGACCTTGCCGCTCGGCTTCCCAAAGGTGGCGTTCGCGGACGGATTCCAGACGGTGGCCGCCGAACCGTTCCACCAGGTCGCGCCGGCGGTTGACCAGGTGCCATTGCCTCCGGCCGAGACGCCGTCGCCGTACCAGGTGAGAGCCCCAACCGGCACCCCAGGCGTGAACAGAAGGTCGAGATCGTTGCCATTGAGGGCCACGCTGAAACTCCCGCCGGCGAGCGAATTGACGAAGCCGGTCGTGCCGTTGGCCGGGGCGGTCACCACCGTGAAGGCATCGGCCGCGAAGCCCGTGATGCCGCCAGCAGCCGAGGCGATCCGCCACGTCCCAGCCTGGCTGGGATCGAAGTTGGCCGCGGCGCCGCCCGTGAGCGGGCTGCCCGCCGCCAGGCTCCAGAGATTGATCGCGAAGGGCGCCTCCGCCGTGGCCGTGACGGTGATCGAGCCACCGACGGAAAGCAAATCCCAGCCGGTGGCACTGCCGGCACCGCCCTGGGCATCGAGCACCTGCCAGTTGTAGTTGCCGCCGGCGTCGAGCCCGACGTCGCCGCTCGTGGTCAGCGTGCCGACCGGATCACCCGGCGAGACGGTCCCGCCCCCGCCGAGCACCAAGCCGCCGACCACGGTCCCCGTTCCGGCCACGGTCTGCCCGGAAGGCACGGCGTAGCCGCCAGCTGTCGCCGAGACGTCGAACGTCGCTCCCGCTGCCACCCGGACCACTGGCGAGACGTCGAGCGTGCCGCCGAATCCGAGGGCGAGCGTGCCCGCGGAGACGGTCGTCACTCCGGAGTAGCCGTTCGCACCGCCGAGCACGACCGTCCCGCCACCGACCTTCGTCAGGCTATTCTGCCCGAGCCCGTCGGTGAACCGCCCGGAGAATTCGGCCCGCCCGCCCGCTGGCGCCGTCACCGTCACCGACCGATTGAGCAGCACGTCGCCGGAGAAGACAGCGGTGCCGCTGGTCGCCTGCGTGCCGAGCACGACCGAGCCGCTCGGAAGGCCTCCGGGTGTGGCGAGCAGTTGCACGTTATCGAGCCGGTTGTTTGCCGAGGTCGTGCTCGCTCCGTCCATCGTCAGCCGCAGGTAGGCGGTCGACGAACCGGCCAGGGCCGTGATCGTCGCGAGGTCCTTCGTCAGAAACGACGTGGAATCGACGGTGACGGTCTCGACCGGCAGCCAGGTCACCCCGTCGGTGCTGGCCGACCACTGCTGCGAGGTGAAGCCACTCGTGCCGGAGTAGCGGGTGGCGTAGCTCACGTCGAGGAGCGAGTAGCCTGTCATGTCGATCGCGAACACGGCGTGCTGGCCGTTGGCCTCGCTCCCGACGAGGGCGAGCGCGGCGGGGCTCGTCGTGACGGTGGAAAACCCCGGGCCGGCGTTGACCGCAGTACCGCTAAAGCCGTTGAGCTGAGTCGCCGCCCAAACGCTCGACCCGTTCGAGCCGTCGAGCGTGAGGGTGCCGGTGCCGAGGTTCGCCAGATAGCGATCAGGCGTGTCGGGGGCCGCGGCCACGGCCGTCCCACCGGATGTGGTCGTCTGGAAATCCCAGCCGGCCAGGAGGACGGGCGTGCCGCCGCCGCTCACCTCGCCCACGACGATCGGGTTGGTCAGCGTCGCATTCGTGGCGGCGTAGAGCCCGCCGTCGATCGCGGTGACGCTGCCCGTACCCAGTGCGGACCCGCCATCGGCGGTGAGACTCCCCGCCTCGAGCCGAGTGCCGCCCGCGTAGCTATTGGACCCGGAGAGGGTGAGGGCCGCGCTGCCGAGCTTGGCCACACCACCCGATCCACTGATGCTGCCCGCGAACGTGGTCGTAGTTGCGGGGCTGAAGGCAAGACTCGCTCCCGTCTCGATGGTCACGTCGCCGCTGAGACTGCCGGCCGAACCATTCCCCACCTGAAGCGTGCCGCCCGCCACGGTGGTACCGCCGGTGTAACTGTTGGCCCCGGCCAGCACGAGCCGGCCCGGCCCGGCCTTGGTCAGGCCCGCCGTCGTCTGAATTCGGGAACTGATCGTTGCCGTCGCGCCGGTCCCGACCGACAGGGTGTTGGCGGTCGCGGATCCCCCCGTGAGGTTCAGCGTGCCACCGGTGACCGTGTAGCCATCGGCAGTGAACTCCAGACCGCTCGCGGCGGAGATGCCCGCCCCCTGAACGGTCACGGTTCCACCAGCCGCGCCGAACACGGCACGGCGGGCCGGATCCCACGTTCCCACGCTCGTCCCGCCATCGGGCGACCACGTGGCCGCCAGGGTCGACCACGTCCCCGATCCACCTGCGGCCGAACCGTTCCCGAACCATTCGAGCGAGGAGCCGGGCACGAATGGCGTGAAGACGACGTTGAGATCGTTGCCCGACGCCGCCACTGCAAACGAGCCTCCGGCCAGGGGGTTGGTGAACCCACCGGTGCCGTTGACCGCCGCCACATTCACCGCGAATTTGTCGGCGCTGAAGTCGACGAAACCTCCAGCTGCCCGGGCGAAGGTCCAAGACGATGCCGCCTGATTGTCGAAGTTCGCGGCGTTGCCATTCACGTCTGGCGCCGTGGACAACAGGCTCCAGAGGTTGATGGCGAACGGATCGGCAGCCGTGGCCGCGACCGTCAGGCTGCCCGTCACATCGAGGAGATCCCAACCGATGCCGGCGCTCGATGCAGCGTCGTTGATCTGGAAGTTGTAGTTGCCGCCAGGGCCGAAGGTAGCGGCCGTGGCGGTGAGCGCGCCGGGGCTGAGGCCAGGGGCGAGCGTGCCACCGCCGGCGACGCTGACAGCCGCGACGGTGCCATCGCCGGCAAGGGTGGCCCCGCCGCCAACGGTCAGGAGCGGCGCGCCGAGCGAACCGCCGGACTGCACCGAGAGCGTGACGGTGTCGGTAAGCGTCATGCCGGCCGTGATGCCCTGGGCATAGCCTCCTATTCGCAGCGTCCCCGAACCGCCGATCGTGAGCGGAGCAGCGGAGGTGACATCGCCGAGGAACGTGGTGTCGTTGTCGACGATCAGCGTCACATCGCCCACGGTACCACTGGCGTTGAACGTGCCGATCGGGCCGTTGAAGGTCAGTGTAGAACCGGTGAGTCGGGCGTTTCCGATCGGTTTGCCGCCGATCGACAGGCCGGTATCGACGACCAGCGGAGTGGTCGCCTCGATCGTGCCATAGTTGAAGTAGACCGGGTCGCTGCCGAGCCCCGTGGCCGTGGCGACCTGAACCGTGCCGCCTGCGACAGGGGCCGCCCCCTGGATGCCGATTCTCAGCCTCGCGAGCGCGGCATTGTCGCCCGAGAGCAGGAGGGTGCCCTCGCCTGCCTTGTCGATGATCCCACCGCTCGTGAGAGCACCGGCGAGTTCGAGCGTGCCGCCCGAAGCCACCGTCACCGTACGACCGGCGGTCCCGAAGTCGACCGCCCCCTGAATCTGCGTCGTTCCGCTGCCGGCCGTGGCCGTCATGCTGCCGACCGTGCTGCCGAAGCCGTTGAGGGCGAGCGTGCCGGTGTTCGTGAGGGCCAACGCAGACAGGGTGACCGCGCCTGAGGACGAGAGCGTCGTGCCGGCGGCGATGTCGATGGTCGCAGCGCCGGTGACACTGCGGCCACCCAGGTCGACCGAGCCCGTGGTCGCGAGCGCACCACCCGAGAAGTTGATCGCATTGGAGGGGTCCCCGAACGCGGCATCAACCGCCACGGACAAGGTGCCGGCCCCGATCGAAACCGGACCGGAGAAGGTGTTGGCACCGCCGAGCACAAGCGTGCCCTGCCCCGCCTTGGTAAAGCCGCTCGTCCCAGCGACGACCGAGTTGATCCCGGCGGTGATGCCCGGATTGACCACCAGGAGGTTTTCGCTGCCCGCCAACAGCAGCGTGCCGCCGCTGACGGCATAGCCCGTCTCGGCAAACGTGAGTCCAGCCGCTGCGGTGGCCGTGCCGGTGATGGTGACGGCACCGGCCGGACCGGCGAAGTTGGCGGTCTTGGCCTGATCCCAGGAACCAGTCCCGTCCCGCCAGGTGCCGGCACCGCCTGTGCCCGGGGCGGTGCCGCTCCAGCCAGCCGTGCCCGACCAATAGAGATTTGCTCCGGCGGCGGCCCCCGATGCAGTGAACGAGACGTCGTCCAACGCCAGGCCATCGTCGGAGCCGACGTCGTTGATGTCCGTCCACCGCATGACCAGATATTCACCAGGAGCCCACGCCAGGCCGCCGACAGAGGCCGATAGCGACCGCTGATTCTCGGGAAGGTTGCCATCGAGCGGCCCGGCCGTGCCGCCGCTCACCGGACTGGCGAAGTCGAGCGACGGGTTCGCCGTGAAGGCACCCGTCGAACTGATCGAGTTTCCGGTGCCGATGCTGTAATCGAAGACGAGCGTGTTGACGTTTGTGGAACCGCCCCACCGCCACTGCTCCCCGAGATAGGAAAGCGTGAAACTCGTCAGAGTTTCGCCCGTGTTGTTCTGAACGACCATTCCCAGCCGATAGGAACCCGAGCCGCTTGCGAGGGTTCCCAGCGCCCGGTCGGTCGAGTCGGTGGTGCCATAGCTGTAGGTGGAGCCTGAGTTCGCGCTCCCGTTGTTGGGTGAAAAGAGTGCGTTCGCTCCACTGCCCGCGTACTTCCAATACTGCCAGCCCTCGGTGCCCGCCGCAGAAACTGGGGAAGCACCGGTATCGAAGGGGCCGATTCCGGTCAGTGGAAACGAGCCTGTGCTCGGCAGCGTGTCGAAGTTCTGCGTGTAGGCCGAACCGGAGTTCGTGTACGAGTAGCTCGCGGCGGAAACCGGAGCCGCCACGGCAACCACGATGAGCCAGCAGACCCCGGTCGGCCAAACGCCGGCCCGCCCCGAAGGAACTCGACGCGGCCCTGGGGATCGGCGGCCCCACGCGACAGAACAGCACTGGATCACGTCCGAGATCATCTGAGAAACTCCTTCCATGTGTGTCCGGCCGCCGTTCGCGATGCCCGGACCCGCAGGCAGCACCGAGCTCTATAGAGCAGGCTCGTGGCGACCTGCCGTCACGCTGTCTCCAAGTGGGCCCCGGAAGTGTAAGAAATCCAGCCGCGTTGGCGGTCTGATCGCCGGAATGTTTTTTTCGTGTTTGGCACGGGGCGTGCACTGTTTTCCAGATGGACGGAATGGCCGTCCAAAACGCACCGTTTTGGTGAGTCGGAAAACCGAGGGTCGGGAGCCTAAGACAGGGCGGTGGGTGGTGCCGTGTGGCCATGCCGTGGCCGTACGGGCT
>CAMDDJ010000017.1 GCA_945891385.1 Candidatus Kuenenia stuttgartensis
CGGCCGGCCGGACCGACGGGATCGACGCCTCACCTCACCCAGGCCCGATCGACATACCGCCAGGGGCTTCCCGCCGGCGGCGCGTCGCGAACGATCTCGGGCAGCCGTTGCTCCGTCCAGCCATCGAAGCAGATCCGCCGGGCGAACCGCAGGATCGACCAGGGCAGACCCACGGCCGAGAAAAAGGGCGGGCCTGCCGAGGGCCAGGGGCCGCCATGCTGCATCGGGGGCGTCACCGTCAGGCCGGTCGGCATCCGGTTTTCCACGACCCGGCCGGCCCGCGCGAGCAACAGCGGCAGGACTGCCGCGACGGCGGCGGCGTCGACGTTCGAACGGCTGGCGTAGAAGCTCGCCCCGAGTGAACCCTTGGCCAGCCTGACCGCCTGCATGAGTTCGGCGAGGGATGCGCACCGCACGACGAGCGTGGCGTTGCCGAAGGCTTCCACGATGAGCTCATCGGGCCGGGCGATCAAATCGGCTGCCGAAACCTCGACCAGCGTCGGCACATGCGCGGCCGGCCCGGTGGCGGCCGCCTCTCCCGTCACGAGCCGCCCGCCGGCGGCCAGCAGCCGCTCGATCCCCGCACAGAGCCGCTGGCAGCCCCCTTCGCCGAGGAGCACCTGTGAACCGACAGCCATGAACCGGCTGGCCACCTCCTGCACGAAGGCCTCACCCGCCACGTCGCCGACAAAAAACACGAGCCCAGGCTTCGTGCAGAACTGACCGGCCGAACTCGTCACGCTCGTCGTCAGGTCGGCGGCGATCTCCGCGGCCCGCTCGGCGAGGGCTCCCGGCAGGAGCACGACGGGATTGATGCTGCCCATCTCGACCCAGATCACCTTGCCGGCGGCGCTCGCCGCCGTGAACAGCGTGCGGCCGGCGGCCTCGCTGCCGGTGAACCCGGTGGCTCCAATTCGCGGATCGGCGACGAGCCGTTCACCGTCGTGATTCTCGATCCCGTGCAGCAGCTGGACGGTGGCCGCCGGCAGGCCAATCTCAGCGACCGCTGCCATCGCTTCTTCGGCCGCGAGCTTCGAGACCGTGGGATGGCCCGGATGGGCCTTGGCGATCACCGGATTGCCGGCCGCGATCGCGGCCACGAAGTCGCCACCAGTCAGGCAGCCATAGGCGAGGGGAAAGTTCGCTGGCGGAAAGATCGCCACCGGCCCCAGGCCGAAGCAGGCCGCGCGGATGTTGGTGGCGCTGTCGATCATCGCCATCCGCCAGGTCTGTTCGCGGGCGGCCGCCGCGGCCTGGCGGAGCGTATCGAGCATCCGCGGCAGCTCCGAATCGCGAAGCCGCGGCGTGACGGCGAGCCCCGTTTCGGCGTGGGCTGCCGCCACAAGGTCGTGGGCTCGCGCCTCGAGCCGTTCGGCATACCGCTCGAGAAAGGCAGCCAGCTCTGCCACCGGCCGACGGGCGAGATCTGCGTAGGCCTGCACCGCGGCCTCTAGCGCCGCGTCCACGTCGGCCCAGCCGCTGACCGGCCAGACGGCCTCCCGCTGCCGGGCTGCCGTAGGATCAAAAGCCCGGTAAGTGCCCACCAGCGTCGCCGGCCGCCAGCGGCCGTCCACGAGGATCGGCTCGACCTTCGACTCGTTCATGGATCCCGCTCCCAGCGGGCAGTCCCCGCGCGACGGCTCACGCCACCTCGTCTTTCCCGAGTTTGACCGGATCCCGGAAGGCGACCGCGAATCCGATCATCACGGCCGCGGCCGCGATCGCGAAGGCTATCCAGAACGGCTTCCAAGGATAGACGTCGGCCTCGGTCGCCAGCTGGCCGGCCACCGCGGGAAACACGAGATTGCCGACGTACATCCCGGCGCCGTAGGTCAGAAGCGCGATCAAGCCCTGGGCACTGGCCCGCAGGCTCTTGGGCGCCACGTGATCGGTGTAGAGCTGGCCCGTCACGAAGAAGAAGTCGTAGCAAATGCCGTGGAGCACGACGGCCGCCACGAGCATCCAGGCGCTGCCCGCCCCGTAGGCGAAGAGCAGATAGCGAAGCACCCAGGCGAGCATGCCGCCCAGGAGCATCGTCTTGACGCCGTAGCGGGCCAGAAACAGCGGCATCAGGAGCATGAAGCCGATTTCGCTCATCTGGCCGAAGGTCATCACCGTCTCGCTGCCGAGGCCGAGCATCTCCTGGATGTTCATGGCGCTGATGTATTCATTGGCCTTCGAGTAGTAGACGGCCAGCGGGATGCAGATCAGGAAGCTGGCCGCGGCGAAGGTGGCGAAGGCGGGCGCCTTGAGCAGGCCGATGGCGTCGAGGCCGAGGAGTTTGGCGACGCTGACCGGCTCTCCCTTGCCCTTGGGCGGGCTCGAGGGCAGCGTGAAGGCATAGAGCCCGAGCAGGGCCGACACGGCCGCGGCCACGAGGAAGGGAAGGTTTGTCTTGCCGGCGTCGTGGCTGGCGGCGTCGCCCAAGAGGAGCGACTCAACGCCCCCGGGCAGCCCGCCGGCGGCCAAGAGCCGCGGCAAGAGTGAGCCCACCGTGATCCCGGCCGCGATCCAGCCGATCGTGCCCCAGACGCGGACCAGGGGAAACTGCTTCTGCGGCGCATCGAGGTGGTCGAAGCTGACCGAATTCACGAGGGCCAGGGTCGGCATGTAGCAGAGGCCGGAGGCGAGCAGGAGCCAATAAAAGCTCCCGGGATCGGTCGCCCGCGCTACGGCGAACAACAGGCCTGCATTGAGCAGGTGCAGCCCGCCGAGCACCACCTGCCCGGGGAGGAATCGATCGGCCACGAGCCCCACGAAGAGCGGCGCGATGATCGCGGCGATGGCGCTCGTGGAGTAGGCCTGGCCGATGATCGTGTCGACGGCGGCCTTGCTCCGGTCTGGGGTGGAAAAGAGCGTGGCCAGATACTTCCCCATCGGCACCGCCCAGGCGCCCCAGACGAAGAATTCCAGAAACATCATGACGCCCAGCCGGCTCATCACTCCGGAAGCCCGCTCACCCGACCGTTCGCTGGAAGCCATGCGTATCCCTCTGCTCCTGATTGAGTTCCGGTCCCCGCGACCCTTGAAGAGCCGTATGATAGCCTCGCGATCCGCAGGCGGCAGGGGCGTTCCTCGGCCGCATGCGGCTCTCCGTTCCCTTCCTCTCGCCAGCCCTCCATGCGCCATACCCCCATCGACCCGGAACTCTTCGCCGCCAACCGCCGTCGGCTCGTCCAATTGCTCCCGCCAAAGTCCTTGGCGGTCGTCCACGCCGCCGACATCCTGCCCACATCGGGGGATGGCACGCTCAAGATCCAGCCGGCCAGCGACCTGTTCTGGCTCTCGGGTGTCGAGCAGGAGGAGAGCGTGCTCGTGCTCTGCCCCGACTCGGTCGATCCAGCGAATCGTGAGATTCTCTTTGTACGCCAGCCCAACGAGCACCTGGCGACCTGGGAGGGCCACAAGCTCACCAAGGAGCGGGCTCAGGCGATCTCCGGCGTCAAGCGGATCCGCTGGCTCGCCGATCTCCCGGCGGTGATCCATGCCCTGATGTGCGAGAGCGAGCGGGTCTATCTCAACGCCAACGAACACGAGCGAGCGGCCTACGAGGTCGAGGATCGCGACCTCCGACACGCGCGGAGCCTCATCCGTCGCTATCCACTCCATCGCTACGAGCGGCTCGCGCCGCTCCTGCGCCGACTGCGGGCCGTGAAAAGCCCGGCCGAGGTGGCCCTTCTGCGTCGGGCGGTGGACATCACCGACGCCGGTCTCAGGCGGCTGGCCGCCGCCCTCAAGCCCGGCGTGATGGAATATGAACTCGAAGCCGAACTGGCCGCAGAGTTCATTCGCCGCCGCGGCCGCATGGCCTACGAGCCGATCATCGGCGCTGGTGCGAACGCCTGCGTGCTCCACTACCTCGACAACGATCAGGAGTGCCGCGACGGCGACCTCGTGCTGGTCGACGTCGGGGCGTCGTATGCCAATTACTGTGCCGACCTGACCCGCACCTATCCCGTGAACGGCCGATTCACGCCGCGGCAGCGGGCGGTCTACGAGGCGGTGCTCCGGGTGCTGCGGTCATCGATCGCACGGACGACGCCGGGGATGTCGCTGCGGGCCTGGAAGCGGGCAGCCCAGGAGGAAATGGCGGCTGAACTGGTCGGCCTCGGACTGATCACGGCCGAAGAGGCGGCGCAGGACACGCCGGAAGAGCCCGCCTGTCGGAAGTTCTTCATGCATGGGCTGGGCCACTCGCTCGGTCTCGGCGTCCACGACATCGCTCCGACGGACGGCCCGCTCGAGCCGGGCTGGGTGATCACGGTCGAGCCGGGGATCTACATCCCGGCCGAGGGCCTGGCCGTCCGCCTGGAAAACGACGTGCTCGTGACCGAAAACGGCCCGGTCGATCTCTGTGCGAATGTGCCGATCGAGCCGGATGCGATCGAGGCTCTGCTCGCACGATCGGGCTGATTCAGGGTAGATTCCCCGATCTCTGCCCCATGTCCTCGGAGCTTCCGCCATGCGGTTTCAGGCCTTCCCGCTCGTTCAAGCCCTGTTTCTCATCGCTTCCTTCGCCCCGTTCACCCTGGAGTCTGCCATGGCCGCCGATGCCCCCCATCCCCAGCTTCCCCCCGGTGCCGGCGCGATCGATGCCGACGCGGCTGTCGAGTTCGCCACCACCCCGTCGGGGCTTCGCTACCGCGTGCTCCGCAAGGGCGCCGGCGGCATGGCACGGGCCAGCGACACCGTGAAGGTGAACTACCACGGCTGGCTCGACGGCGGGAAGGTGTTTGACAGTTCCTACCAGCGGCGGGAGCCGATCTCGTTTCCGCTCAACCAGGTGATTCCCGGCTGGACCGAGGGCATGCAGCTGGTGGGCGAAGGCGGCATGATCGAGCTCGAAATACCCGGCTCCTTGGGCTACGGCAGCCGCGGCATCCCCGGCACGATCCCGCCAAACGCTACGCTCCACTTCCTCGTCGAACTCATCGACGTGCAGTAGGAACCCGGCAGGCGGCCTGACGGGCCGCAAAAGTTCAAGCCGCCCCGAGAAAAGCCCGTGGACGCCGCGGGTTTTCGGGGCGAGACTATGGAATCTACGGAAGGTCTTAGCGGCCTGCCCCGTAGTTGGCCGCGGTCTGCGGCGGTAGAGCCGGCTGCTCTGCCTGACCCGTATCGTCTTGGGAGGATCCATGAGCAGGAAGGTTCGCACCGCCATCGTCGGCCTCGGCTTCGGGGCCGAGTTCATCCCCATCCACCAGCGGCATCCGCATGCCGAGTTGATCGCCATCTGCCAGCGGTCGAAGGACAAGCTCGACCAGGTCGGCGGGGCCTACGGGGTCGAGCGACGGTACACGAGCTACGCCGACGTCCTCGCCGACCGAGAGATCGACGCGGTCCACATCAATTCTCCGATCCCCGACCACGCCGCAATGTCGCTGGCTGCCCTCGAAGCCGGAAAGCACGTGATGTGCACCGTGCCGATGGCCACGAGCGTGGACGACTGCCGCAAGATCGTGGAACTCTGCGACAAGACCGGACTCAAGTACATGATGGCCGAGACGGTCGTCTACGCCCGCGAGTTCCTCTTTATCAAGCAGATGGCCGATGCCGGCGAACTCGGTCGGATCCAGTTCGTCCAGGCCAGCCATCAGCAGGACATGGACGGCTGGCCGAATTACTGGCCGGGCCTGCCGCCGATGCACTACGCCACCCACTGCGTCGGCCCCTGCCTCGCCCTCGAGCGGAAGGACGCCGACGAGGTCAGCTGCTTCGGCTCGGGCCGGATCCGCGAGGAACTCATCGGGATCTACGGCTCGCCGTTCGCGATCGAGACCGCCCATGTGAGGCTCCGGGACAGCGACGTGGTGGCCCGCGTGATCCGCTCCCTGTTCGACACGGCCCGGCAATACCGGGAGAGCTTCGACGTCTACGGCTCGAAGAAGAGCTTCGAGTGGCAGCTCTGCGAGAACGAGGAGCCGGTGATCCACACCGCCAAGGTTCCGGAGCCCGAGATCCCGAAGCGGGTGCCGGTGCCCGACTTCGCCCACCTCCTGCCGGAGCCGATCCGCCGGTTCACCACCGGGGGCGTGTACGACGCCGACGACCACCAGCACCTTTCCTTTACGCAGGGTGGCGGTCACGGCGGCAGCCATCCCCACCTGGTGCATGAGTTCGTGACGGCGCTGGTTGAGGGCCGCGACCCGTACCCCAACGCCCGCCAGAGCGCGAACTGGACCTGCACGGGCCTGATGGCCCACGAGTCGGCGCTGAAGGGGGGCGCGATCTTGAAGCTCCCCGAGTGGTCGTTTTCGAGTTGAACGATCGCTGCGGACGCCTAGAAATCCCTCTGTCACCCACCCGGCGAACTGGCGGAACGAACGACGAAGCACAGGCCGCATGACTGCGGCTGTAAAGGACCGGGCACAAGGAGATTCACGTGATTCGGCTCATGGGCTTCCTCACACTCGCGATCACACTGGCAACCTCGGCGGTCTCCGCCGCCGATGCCCCGATCAAGGTGCTGTTTCTCGGCGACAGCGGTCACCATCAGCCGGCGGCGCGGTTCGCCCAGCTCGAGCCCGTGCTTGCCGGCCGGGGCATCGAACTGGTCTACACGGAGAATCTCGCCGACCTCGACCCGGCGGTGCTGGCCGACTACGACGCCCTGGCCGTGTTCGCCAACATCGAGTCGATTTCACCCGAGCATGAAGCGGCGATTGCCGAATATGTCCGGGGCGGCAAAGGGCTCGTGCCCTTGCACTGTGCGAGTTTCTGCTTTCAGAACTCGCCGCTCTGGATCGACATGGTCGGGGCCCAGTTCCAGAAGCACGGCGCGGGCGAGTTTTCGACCGAGATCGTGGCGGCCGAGCATCCCGTGATGAAGGGCTTCGGTGGGTTTTCCAGCTGGGACGAAACCTACGTCCATACCAAGCACAATCCCCGCGGCAGGACCGTGCTCGAGGAGCGGGTCGAAGGGGAGCATCGGGAGCCCTGGACCTGGGTCCGGACCGAGGGCAAGGGGCGGGTCTTCTACACCGCCTGGGGCCACGACCAGCGCACCTGGGGCAATCCCGGCTTCCACAACCTCGTCGAGCGGGGCATCCGCTACGCCGCCGGCCGCGATCCTGCCGCCGCGGGGCCCTATGTCGGCCATCCCGAGATGACGACGACCCCCGCAGGACTCACGGCCTTTGAATATCAGCCGGCCAAGGTGCCGTTCTACATCCCCAAAGCGGAGTGGGGAAAGATGGGTGAGCCGATCACCGAAATGCAAACGCCACTCGAGCCTGAGGAATCACGCAGGCACGCGCTCACGCCCCGCGGCTTCACGATCGACCTGGTGGCGGCCGAGCCGCTCTTCCAGGCCAAGCCCCTGGCCTTCGCCTTCGATCACGACGGCGGGCTGTATGTGTCCGAGAGCGTCGATTACCCCAACGGGATCGTGCTCCCGGGCGAGGGCGAGGGGCACGACCGGATCATCCGGCTGGATGACACCGACGGCGACGGCACCTACGACACACGGACGGTGTTCTGCGAACCGCTCTCGATCTGCACGAGCATGCTGGCCCACGACGGCGGCCTGATCGTCACCCAGGCTCCGCACACGCTCTATCTTAAGGACACCGACGGCGACGGCCGGGCCGACGTGAGACGGCAGCTGTTCACGGGCTGGGGCACCTACGACACCCATGCCGGCCCCAGCAACCTCACCTGGGGCCTCGACGGGCAGGTCTACGGCATCGTCGGCTACTCGGGCTTCAAAGGACGGGTCGGCGACGAGGACCTCGAGTTCAAGCAGGGATTCTTTCGCTTCAAGCCTGACGGCTCGAAGTTCGAGTTTCTCCGGAGTACCAACAACAACTCCTGGGGCTTCGGCTTCAGCGAGGAGGGTGTGCTCTTCGGCTCGACTGCCAACGGCAACCCCAGCGAGCACATGCCGCTGGCAAACCGGGTCTACGAGCGGGTCCGAGGCTGGAACGCCTCCACGCTCGGCGGCATCTCGGGTAGCCCCGAGATGGAGGTCGCCCCGCGGAAGGGAACGCCCGACGGCAAGGCGCCCGTGCGACAGGTCGATCACCACGGCCGCTTCACCGCCGCCGCCGGCCACCGGCTCTATACGGCGCGGGCCTATCCGCCGGAATACTGGAACCGCACGGCCTTCGTCTGCGAGCCGACCGGCCATGTCGTGGCGACGTTCGAGATTGCGCCGAGCGGCGCAGCCTTCCGCAGCCGGATGGCCTGGAGCCTCGTGGCCAGTGACGACGAATGGACCGCGCCGATCCAGGCCGACGTCGGCCCCGACGGCCAGGTCTGGGTGATCGACTGGTACAACTTCATCGTCCAGCACAATCCCACGCCTGCCGGCTTCGAAAACGGCAAGGGCAACGCCTACGTCACGCCGCTGCGGGACAAGGTGCACGGCCGGCTGTGGCGGGTGGTGCACGACGCCACAGCAGCCACGGCCCACCGCACCACGCTGGCGGGAGCTTCGCCCGCCGAACTCGTCGCCGCCCTGGGCGATGCCAACATGTTTTGGCGGGAACGCGCCCAACGAAAGCTCGTCGATCGGGCCGCGGCTCGTCCCGACGGTGGCCGTGACGTCGTGCCGGCCCTCGTGCAGCTCGTCGCCGACACCGCGGTCGATGCGATCGGACTCAATCCGGCCGCGATCCATGCCCTCTGGACGCTGCGGCAGCTCGGGGCCGTCGACGGGCCGGCGGCCGATCCGGCCGTGGTCGCGGTGGTCGAGCAGGCCCTCCGGCATCCGTCGGCCGGGGTGCGCATGAACGCCATCCGGGTGCTGCCACGGACAGCCGGGACCCTCAAGGCCTTTGAGGATGCGGGCCTGGCCGCCGACGCCGCCCCGCTCGTCCGGCTCTGGCTGCTCGAGTCGCTGGGTGAGTTTCCTCCGTCGGAGCAGGCGTCCGCGATCGCACTAGCCATGCTCGCGGATCCCCGAACCCTCGCCGATCCCGTGCTCGCCGACGCCGCGACGAGCGCCGCCGCCGTTCAGGCCGCCGGTGTGTTGCCCACTTTGATCTCGGGCGTGCTCTTGCAGGCCGAAGCGGAGCCGGCACCGCCCGCCAACCCAGCCTCCCCCCAGCGGCTCGCCCTGGTCGAGCGGGTGGCCGAGCATGTGGCCCGCGGCGGGGATGGCCAGGCGGTCGCCGCGGTCGTCGCCCAGCTGCCGAAGAAAAACCCAAACACCGCCGCCGCGGCCCTCACCGGCCTGGCTCGCGGCTGGCCCAACGGCAAAGCGATCGCATTCGACGCCGAGGCGAAGGCTGCGCTCGGCACACTTGTGGCATCCCTTCCGGTGGCCGCCCAGGGGCAGTTGATCACGCTCGTGCAGCGGGCCGGCAGTGACGCCCTCGACGCCCAGATCGAGACGGTCACCGAGTCACTCCTGGCGGCGGTCGACGACACCGCGGCCTCCGACAAGGAGCGACTCGAGGCCGCTCGCCGGCTGATCCTGCTGCGGCCCGCCGACGCCGCCGTGGCCGACCGGCTCCTCGAGCGAATCGACGCCCGGACCGACCCCGAGTTCGCAACCGGGATCCTGTCGGCCGTGGCCCAGTCCACCGCTCCCGAGACCGCCGCGGCCGTGCTCGAAAAGGCGGTCCTGCTGCCGCCGACCGTCCGCGAGGCCGCCTACCGCGAGGCCGTGAACAATCGCACCTGGGCTCGGGTGCTCGTCGAGCGGCTCGAGCAGGGAGCTATCCGGCTCACCGACCTCGCGCTCGTGGAGCGAAACCGCCTCGCCGAGCACCGGGATCGCGGCCTCCGCGACCGGGCCCGCAAGCTGATCGCCGCCGGCGGGGGCCTGCCCGACGCCGACCGCCAAAAGGTGATCGACGAGGTGCTGCCGGTGGTGCTGGCCGGAGGCGATGCCGTGCACGGCAAGGCGGTCTTCAAGGAACATTGCGGCAAGTGCCACATGCACTCCGGCGACGGCGGCAAGGTGGGCCCCGAACTCACCGGCATGTCGGTGCACCCCGCCGAGGAACTCCTGATCCACATCCTCGACCCCAACCGGTCGGTCGAGGGCAACTACCGGGCCTACACCGTGGCCACCGACGCCGGCCACGTGGTCAACGGCCTGCTTGCCGGCGAGAGCAAAACGGCGATCGAATTGGTCGATGCCGAGGGCAAGCAGCACGTGATCCAGCGGGACGAGATCGACGAATTCGTGCCCTCGACGAATTCCCTGATGCCCGTCGGGTTCGAGAAGCAGATTCCACCCACTGGGCTGGCCGATCTGCTCGCCTTCCTCACAGCCCGCGGGAAATTCGTGCCGCTGCCGCTCGACAAGGTCGTCACCGCCTCGAGCACCAGGGGCATGTTCTACGAATCGAAGAGTGAGACCGAGCGGCTCGTGTTTCCCGACTGGGGTCCGAAGATCGTCGGCGGGATTCCCTTCGTGCTGGTCGATCCCCGGGGCGATACCGTGCCCAACGTGATCATGCTCTACGGGCCCCACGGCTACTTGCCGCCCAAGATGCCGCGCAAGGTGTCTGTGCCGGTCGGCTCCCCGGTCAAGGCGCTCCACATCCTCGGCGGCGTGTCGGGCTGGGGCTGGCCCCACTCGGCCAAGGGCAGCGAGTCGATGCTCGTGCGGATCACCTACGACGACGAGACCCAGGAGGTCCACCCGCTCGTCAACGGCGAGCACCTCTCCGACTACATCGCCCGCAATGACGTGCCCGGCAGTGAGTTCGCCTTCGACCTCGGCGGCCGGCAACTCCGCCACGTGGTCGTGGTGCCGCACCAGGCCAAGAGCATCAAGACGCTTGAACTCGCCAAGGGCAGCGACGACACGGCGCCGATCGTGATGGCGATCACAGCTGAAATGCCGTAGCGACCCGCCGCACGTGGGCGGCGATCACGGCTTCTTCGTCGGTCGGGACCACCCAGGCCGCAACCCGGCTCTCCGACGAACTGATCCGCGGTCCGTGGCCTGCATTGGCGGCCGGATCGAGTTCCAGGCCGAGCCACTCGAGCCCGGCGACGATCCGGCCGCGGATCGCGGGCGCATGCTCGCCGATCCCAGCGGTGAACACGACCGCATCGAGGCCGCCCAGGGCGGCCACCAGGGAGCCGATCTCCCGCACGGCCCGATAGCAGAAGAGTTCCACGGCCTCCGCCGCCCGCGGATCGTCGGAGCGGAGCAAGCGCCGCATGTCGCCGCTGGAGCCCGAGACGCCAAGCAGGCCCGATTCCCGCGTCAGCATCCGTTCGACCTCCTCAGCCGAGAGGCCCTCCCGACGGATCAGGTGGAGCACCGCCCCGGGGTCGAGCCCGCCGCAGCGGGTGGCCATCACCAGGCCGTCGAGCGGCGTGAAGCCCATCGTGGTCGCCAGACTGCGGCCGGACCGGATGGCCGCCAGGCTGGCCCCAGCCCCGAGGTGGGCCACGATCAGGCGGTCTGGCAGGCCCCCGGTCACCGTCGGCAGCCGGCCGACGATCGACTCGTAGGAGAGCCCATGAAACCCATACCGCCGCACGCCCGCGTCGTGCCAACGACGGGGCAGGGCGAACCGCATCGACTCCGGCGGGCAGGAGTGGTGAAAGGCCGTGTCGAAGCAGGCCACCTGAAGGGCGTCCGGTGCCTGCCGGCCGGCCTCGTGGATGCCGGCCACGCCCTGCGGTTGGTGCAGCGGCGCGAGCGGCGCGAGGGCCTCGATCCGGGAGAGGACATCGGAGTTCACGACGACCGGCGCGGCAAACTCGAGCCCGCCGTGCACGATCCGGTGACCGACCGCCACGACCGGCCCGCCGCTGCGCTCGACCGCCCGTTCAATGGCGAGCCGCAGCGCCGCCTCCCAGAGCGGCTCGGCAGCGGAGGCCGCCGGCAGGTGTTCCCGGATCGGCTCCTCCACAGCGCCGGTGATCACGAGGTCACAGCCGTCGGTTCCGACGTCGCAGTGGACCCCCACCCGGCGACGACTCTCGTCGGCGGGATAGACACCGCACTTGATGCTGCTCGACCCGGCATTGACGACGAGGATCGCCCGCCCGCCCGTCATGCGTCAGCACCCCGGCGGGAATGGGCGAAGAGCACGGCCACCGCACAGGACAGCACCCGCGACTCGAGCGGATCGGACCGGCTCGAGAGGATCACCGGCACCCGCGCCCCGAGCACCACGCCGCCGGCGAGCGCCCCGGCGAAATATTCGAGCTGCTTCGCCAGGATGTTCCCGGCTTCCAAATCGGGCGCCACGAGGATGTCGGCCCGGCCGGCCACCTCCGAGGCGATGCCCTTGGTGCGGGCGGCGGCGAGCGACACCGCGTTGTCGAAGGCCAGCGGTCCGTCGAGGATGCCGCCCGCGATCTGACCGCGTTCGGCCATCTTGCAGAGGGCCGCGGCGTCGAGGGTCGACCGCAGCTTCGAGGTGACGGTCTCCACCGCCGACAGGATCGCGACCCGCGGCTCCCTGATCCCAAGGGCCCGGGCCAGGTCGATCGCGTTGCGAACGATGTCGGCCTTCACCTCGAGCGACGGATCGATATTGACCGCCCCGTCGGTCACCAACAGCAGCCGCTCGAGCGCCGGCACCTGCATCACGAACACGTGGCTGATCCGCCGGGCGGTCCGCAGGCCCGACTCCGCCTTGACGATCTCGGCCATCAACTCGTCGGTGTGGAGGCTGCCCTTCATGATGGCCTCGGCCTCGGCCCGCCGGACAAGTTGCACGCCGCGGGCGGCCGCGGCATGGCTGTAAGGCACCGGGTCGATGACACAGCCTGACAGGTCGAGGCCCCCGGCCTGGGCTGCCGCCCGAATCCGCTCCTCCGGGCCGATCAGGATCGGGGCGATCAGGCCCCGCTCGCGGGCGACGATCGCCGCCTCGAGCGACGGCACGTCGCAGGGATGGACGACCGCCGTCACGAGTCCCGGCAGCCCCCGCGCCCGGGCGACGATGTCGGGCGGACCTGCCGATCCAGCTGGAGGCGTCATGAGTCAGCCCGGCGAGGAATCAGACGTCGAGGTTCTTGACGTCGAGCGCGTGTTTCTCGATGAAGTCACGCCGCGGCTCGACCTTTTCGCCCATCAAGACGCGGAACAGGTCGTCGGCGGCGGCGGCATCCGACATCGTCACCCGCAGGAGGGTGCGGTTGGCCGGATCGAGCGTCGTCTCCCGGAGCTCCTCGGCATTCATCTCGCCGAGTCCCTTGAACCGGGTGATCGAGAGCCCCTTCTCGCCCGCCCGGCGGACCGCGGTCAGGAGACCGCGAAGATCCTCCAGGCCGATCTCGTTGTCGCCCCGCCGGAGCGTGTACCGCGGCTCCTCGGTGCCAGTCCGGTCCTCGGGGAGCAGCGATTCGATCCCGAACCCCATCATCTCGAGCTCTTTGAGACCCGCGTTGATGCTGCGAACCTCGTGGAGATCGACCATCACCAACTGGTCGCGACCGGTGTCGTGGGCCGTGCCCGGCGTGGTGTCACCGGCGGCGATGGATTCCTCGATCCGACCGACGGGCAGCGTGCCCCCGGCGGCCTGCTCCTTGCTTGTGACGAAAGCCTCGAACTCATCGCGGCTGGCAAACCACCGCTCCTCGATTCCGTAGTACACGTGGTACATCGGCAATTTGCCGGTGGCCGGATCTCGACGACGGGCATGGTCGCGGAGGCTCACTCCCCGCTTCTCCAGTGCCAGCAGGGCGTCCTCGAGTCCGGCGAGCGTGCGGCAGAGTTTCTGCATCTCGTCGCCGGCGATCTCCCGGCCGTCACCGGGCAGAAACACCCCTTCGCCCAGCCCCTGGTCGAGGAGTTGGGTCTTCATCTCGTCTTCGGTCTGGACATAGTAGGTGTGCTTCTTCGACCGCACGCGGAACAGTGGCGGCTGGGCCACGTAGACATGTCCCTCCGCCACCAGGCGGTACATCTGCCGGTAGAAGAAGGTGAGCAGGAGCGTGCGGATGTGGGAGCCGTCGACGTCGGCGTCGGTCATGATCACGACCTTGTCGTACCGACGCTTGCCCAGGTCGGCCTCCTGTCCGATGCCGGCGCCGATTGCCGAGATCACGCTCCGCACTTCCTCGTTGGCGAGCACCTTGTCCTCGCGGCTCTTGTAGGCGTTGATGATCTTGCCCCGGAGCGGGAGGATCGCCTGGTATTCGCGATGCCTCCCCCCCTCGGCGCTGCCACCGGCCGAATCGCCCTCGACGAGGTAGAGTTCGCACCGCGCCACGTCGCGGCTGGTGCAATCGCGGAGCTTGCCGGGCAGCCCGCCGCCCGACAGGGCGCCTTTCCGCTCCCGGAGGAGCTGCTTCGCCTTTTTGGCAGCCTCACGGGCCTCGGCTGCCAGCACGCCCTTCTGCACGATCGACTTGGCGCTCTTGGGGTTCTCCTCGAGATACCGGCCAAGGTAGTCGCCGACGGCCGAGTTGATGATCCCTTCGACCTCGCCGTTGCCCAGCTTCGTCTTCGTCTGACCCTCGAACTGCGGATGGGGCACCCGCACGCTGATCACGGTGGTGAGCCCCTCGCGGACGTCTTCACCCGTGGGCACGAGGTCCTTATAGAGCCCGTTCTTCTTCCCGTAGGCATTGAGGGCCCGCGTGAGGGCGGCCCGGAAGCCCGAGACGTGGGTGCCGCCCTCGGTCGTCGAAATGTTGTTGACGTAGCTGTGGAGGCTCTCGGTGAACTCGGTCGTGTACTGCATCGCGATGTCCCAGGAGACGCCCTCGGCCTCTCCCTTGATCGTGATCACGTCGGCGTGCACGGGGTCGCTGGCCTTGTTGAGGTGCTCGACGAATTCCTCCACGCCCCGCTCGTAGTAAAAGCTCTCGTTGTTGCCGCTGGCGGCATCGCTGAAGGTGATCCGCACGCCGGAGTTGAGGAACGCCAATTCCCGCAGTCGACGGGCGAGGATGTCCCAGGAGAACTTCGTCTGCGGGAAAATCTGCGGGTCGGGCTTGAAGGTGGTCTTGGTGCCGGTCCGGGAACTCGTGCCCATCTTCCGCACCGGTCCGGTCGGTTCGCCCCGCTGATACTCCTGCTGCCAGACATGGCCCTCCCGACAGACCTCGACCTCGCACCATTCGGACAGAAAGTTGACCACGGTCACGCCCACGCCGTGGAGACCGCCCGACGTCTGGTAGGCGCCCTTCTCGAACTTGCCGCCGAACTTGAGCACCGTCATCACGCCCTCGAGGGTCGAGACCTCGCGGTCCATCTCCTCGGAAAGCTGCGGGTGGATGTCGACGGGGATGCCGCGTCCGTCGTCTTCGACGGTCACGCTGCCGTCGACGTTGACCGTCACGTTCACCTGCTTGGCATAGCCGGCCATGCACTCGTCGATCGAGTTGTCGACCACCTCGTAGACGAGGTGGTGCAGACCGCGGGAGGTGTTGTCGCCGATGTACATGCCGAACCGCTCCCGGACATGGTCTCGGTCGGAGAGGTGCTTGAGGTCGGCCGACGTATAGCCAGGCTGAAGAAATTCATCGCTCATCGCGTTGCTCCGCGTGGTGATCGGATGTGGTCGGGCCCGGAGCCCGGCGTCAGGTTGAAGCTCCCGCCTGCGAGAGGCGACAGCGAATGTCGGTGATGCCGGCCGTGGGAAGTCGCTGCTGAAGCGCCGCCAGCAGGACGGGTTTGACGAAGTTCAATTCCTGGACGATCGCCGAGTGGCTGGCAAACACCTCCAGCACGCCGCGCCGCACCAGCCCCGGCCGGGAGTGGCCGGCGAGATGTGCCGGCACCGCCTCCTGCCAGGCCGAGACGAGCTGATCCGCGGCCTGCTCGCGGTCGTACCCCGTCCGGGCGAGCAGTCGAGACACCAGGCGACCGATCTGCTGCGGCCCGCGGATTCCCTGCGATCGATCCTGTTCGGCTCCCATGCGATCGCCTCGCTTGGCCTTCCATCAGTCGGCCGCCAAGGGCATGATCACATAGCCGTAGCCGTCGTCGGTCAGACAGACACAGGCGCTCTGCGGATCGGTGATCTCGATCGTCACCGTCGTGCCACCGTCGAGCACCCGGAGCACGTCGGCCATGAACCGAGGATCGAGTTTGATCCGTACCGTCTCCCCGGCATGATCGATCGGCAATTCGACGCGGCTGTCACCGCTCTCGGCAGACCTGCCCGAGAGCACGAGACACCCGGGTTCGAACGAAAAATCGACCCCTTTGGACTGTTCGCTCGTCACGATCGCAGCCTGCCGCACCGCCGCCAACAGCGGACCTGCCACGAGCTGCACACGCCGCGCCTCCGGTCGCTCGGGAAAGACATCTCGCCAGCGGGGAAACCTGCCTTCAACCAGACGGGCCGAGATCGTCGTTCCCGCGGTGCGGACCAGAATCTCGCTGGCATCGGCCCGCATGGCCAGCTGAACGGGGACATCGGCAGCACCAAGACAGCGTTCCACCAGTTGCATCGCCCGGGCGGGAACGATCGGCGTCACGGCGGCCGCCTCGCCACCCTGGATCTGGCACGGGCCCTCCATCTTCGCCAGCCGCCGCCCGTCCGTGCCTACGGCAATCACACGGTCGCCCGCGAGTTCCACCAGCACACCTCCCAAGGCATACCGACTCGACTCGTTGTCCGTTGCGAACACGGTTCGGCGAATCAACTCCCGCATCAGCGGTGTCGAGATCTCGAAGCAGGGACCGGAGGGAAAACCCGCCACTGAAGGGAATTCGAGGGGATCCTCCACGGGCAGCCGAAACTCGCTCCTGGGCGCCTTGACCACGGCCGCGGTGCCGTCGCTGTGGATTTCGAACACCGTCCCAGCCGCCGACTCCCGCAGAATGGCCAAGAGCCGTCCACTCGGGAGGAGGACCGAACCCGGTGCCTGGACCTCGACTCCGGCGAGATCGGCCCGGATTCCGACTTCCAGATCAGTCGCCGAAATCACCACCCCGTTGTCACCAGCTTCGAACTTGATGTTCGAGAGAACTGGCTTGGGAGAGCGAGCGGGAACGACGGCTCCGGCAGTCTGCACGGCGGCCAGAAGCGGTTCCTTCGGACAGCGGATTTTCATGCGGGTGGTCAAATCCAGACGGACTGCTGATCGAGCCCGAAAACGAGAGGCCTCGAGAATGGAAAATGTACCTGAAAAACGGGTTGTCTGAAACGCCCTCCATGCCTGCTGCTTCTCTTATTTTTTTGGAAATTGATAGGAAGAAGATAGAAGAAAGAAGGGGTTGAACGAGCCCTAGGAGGAGAGCCCGCTCGCCGGGTGCGACAATTGAGGCCCGGGACCTGGGCAGCCATCCGATCGAAGCGAAAATCCAGCGGCAGGTATGTCTCGCCCAGCGGGATTCGGGCTGGGGACAACCTGACGACTTCCTGTTGGCAAACACGTTGAACGACGATGGAACTCAGGGATGTGTCAGTCGTCCGCGGGCCGATCGTCCTGTTGGCGGCATGGTCTGGCTGCGCCGGCAACGGGTCGGGTGGCGGTGGGTGACGATGTCGGTTCGCTCGCTCGCCGCTCGCCGACGATTCGTCGACGTTCCGTTGACAGGGTTGCAGCCGGGATGGAACGGAGCTGCTTCCGAGGCGGGTGCCGTTGAAGGGTCTGACAGATGGCCTCCGCATCGGCAGCTATCACAGGGTCGGTGCCGATGCGAGCGAACGTGGTCCGCGTGCCATGGAGGGCCGTGGTGTGATCCCTGTTGCCACAGGCCTGACCGATGCTCGAAAAACTCCGGTCGGTCAACTGACGCGCGAGATACATCGCCAGCCCTCTCGCATGGCAAACAGTCCGGCTCCGAGAGGGCCCGATCAGGATCTCAATGGCGATTCCGTAGTGCCGAGCCGTGGCAGCGAAGATTTGCTCCAAACTCGGTTGACGGCCCAAACTCGACCGAAGAGCCGCGGCGGTTCCCGTGGCTGGTTGGGCGGCTGCGTGGCCCGCAGGAACCGAGCGGTGCTCCTTCTGGGAGAGCGGGATGACGAGTCCACCGGTGAGCCGCCCGGCGAGGTCGGCGGAAAGCTGGCCGGTCGCGGGATGCTTGTCCAGGGTGAGGCAGAATCGGGTTCCGTGGGTCGTGGCGGCATCAAAAAGGTGACGAAAACTCGATTGCAGCAGAGGGCCGCCGATCGCTTCCACGTGCTCGATCACCACCATGTCCGCGGCGATCATTCGCTCCCGCAGCCGTGCCCAACGGTTCGCCGCGATGGCCTGCTGAAGTTCCGCACCGAAGTGGCTGCCATCTCGCAGAAAGACCGTCAATCCGCAGGCAGTGGCCCAGGCTGAGAGTTCGTGGACCAGTTGCGAACGGCCACCGGATGTGACCAGACACAGGGGGCTCGAGGATGCCGACGATGCGGGATCGAGCAGGGCCTGGAAGGCCGGCCGAATGGGCGCGACCCGGTTCTCGTTCGGGTCGACAAGCCCGGAACCAAGGGAGCCGGAGGCACGATGGGCTGATTTGGAGGGAGCCGCCATGTCGTGGTCCACGGATTCGGGGACAGGCCGTCGAGTGATTCGGCTTGTCCGTGGGGCATCCGTGCCCGATCGTCATCGTCCACCCGCCGCTTCTCGCCGCAGCCTACCAGCGGTGCCCAGGGCCGAGAAGCGTTCAACGACGCAGCCGGGAAATCACCGCGGCAAGGCGTTCAATCGCGATGGCTACATCGTCGGAGGTGGTGGTGCGGCCGAAACTAGCCCTCACGACGGCGGTCCGCATCGCGGGATCGACCCCGAGGGCAACCAGGACGGCCGGTGGCTCCCCCGAACCGCTGGAACAGGCGGTGCCGGTCGAGAGACAGACGCCCGCGAGATCGGCGGCGAGTACGAGCATTTGCCGATCCACGCCGAGGATTCCAAGCGCCGACACCTGCGGGGCTCGGGAAGCCGTGGCCCCGATCACCCGCGTTTCATATCCCGCGGCTCCGGCGGCTGCGACCATGCCCGCCTCGAAGCGGGATCGCAGGGTCGCCACTCGCACCGCCTCGGCGGCTTGATCCATGACGGCCAATTCGAACGCCCTGGCAAACCCTGCAGCCAGTGCGACCGCCTCGGTGCCGCCCCGCAGCCCGAGTTCCTGTGGCCCGGGGATCAGGGGACTGATTCGGGTGGTTCCGCGGATGATCAGCCCGCCGATCCCGCGTGGCCCGCCAAACTTGTGGGCCGCCAGCGTGAGCGTCGCGAAAGGCGACTCGGCGAACGACAGGGGCAGCCAGGCAGCGGCCTGTGTGGCGTCGGCATGGATCAGAAGGGCCGGCTCGGCCTGGGCGAGCCGGCCGATCGCCGCCTGGTCTTCGAGCAGGCCGGTCTGTCCGCAGACGGTCGTGACGGTGACGAGTCTGGGTTCGGAAGGGTCGCCCAACAGTGGCCCGATCGCCGGCGTCTTCAGGCACCCGCTCGGGGTGAGGGGAATCTCGGCGATCCTCCAGCCACGGCAGGCCAGTTCTTGAGCGGCCAGCCGGAGGCCGGGATGGTCGCGGGCGGAGGTGGCGACGATTCCCGATCGCTCACCAGCCATACCGAGAACCGCCATCCGGTTGGCTTCCGTGGCTCCGCTCGTGAATACGAGCCGATCGCGGTCTGAAGCCGTCGATCGACTCCCTGCGGCCGCGAGGATTCGTTCCCGCGATTCCTCGAGCACCTGCTTCGCCAGGCGGCCTGCCGCATGCGAGCTGGACGGGTTTGCGAAGGCCGCAGTCGTCGCCTCCGCCATCGCCTCCACCACCTCAGGCCGTACCGGCGTGGCCGCGGCATGGTCGAGGTAGATGGAGTCCGCGACGAAGGGAGGCCGAGACATCGATGGCTCGAGACGGAGTCAGCCCCGCCGGGCGGTCGGGTCGGCCAGGAAGGCGGCGATCCGATCGAGCCCCGCGTGGAGTTGGGCCTCGCTCGCCGCAAACGACATCCGCACGTGGCCCTCGGCCCCGAAGGCACTGCCGGCCACGAGCGCCACCTGCTGCTGCTCGAGCAGGGCTTCGCACCATGCGAGGCTCGAGGAGATTCCAGCGTGTCCGGCGGCCGCCAGCGGTTCTCGGATGTCGAAGAAGGCATAAAAGGCGCCGCCGATCTCCGGCAGCCGGATGCCCGGCAAGGCCCGAAGCCGATGGGAAACGACGTCGCGTCGCACCTGAAACGCATCCCGCATCGCCGTGACGCACGCCTGCGGTCCGGTGAGCGCCGCCACGGCGGCATGCTGCCCAATACTCGACGGGTTGCTCGTCTCCTGGCTCTGGAGATTGGCGATCGCCTTGGAGAGCGGTTCCGGGGCGATCGTCCAGCCGATTCGCCAGCCGGTCATCGAGTAGGTCTTGCTGACCCCGGCCACCACCACCGTTCGGTGTTCCAGCCCGGGACGCAGCGTGGGGAACGAGGGGCTCGTACGACCGTCGAAGACCAGTTGGTCGTAGATCTCATCAGCCACGATCGCCAGGTCGGCCTCGATGGCCACGTCGGCCAAGGCAGCGAGTTCCTCCGGAGCGTAGACGACCCCGGTCGGATTGCTCGGAGAACAGATCAGGAGCAGCCGGGTGCGGGGCGTGATGGCCTGCCGCAGGGCCTCGGGGCGAAGCTTGAAGTTGTCTTCGATCGCCGTCTCGATGAGAACGGGCTTGCCGCCGGAGAGTTTGACGAGTTCGGCATAGCTGACCCAGAACGGGGCCGGCACGATCACCTCGTCACCCTCGTCGAGCAGGGCGGTAAAGACGTTGTGGAGCGCATGCTTGGCCCCGTTGGAGATCACGACCTGGGCGGGGGTCACTGCCAGGCCTGTCCGGCGGGTGTAATCCTCGGCCACGGCCTTGCGGAGCGCGGGGATGCCGGCCGCGGGGGTGTATTTCGTGAAGCCGGCGGCGATCGCTTCGGCCCCGGCGCGGCAGATGTGTTCGGGTGTGGGGAAATCGGGCTCACCGACGGAGAGATCGATGACATCGATTCCGGCCGCCCGCATGCTGCCAGCTCGGGCAGCCATGGCCAGCGTGGCCGAGGGTTCGAGGGCCGCCATCCGGCGGGCGAGATGGAGAGGCGACGACGCCATGGTGCAGATCCGCGAGGCAGGGAGGAGAAAAACGAGGCCTGGCACACCGCAGGTTGACGCTCGCGGTGACCACATTGAATGATACCACCCGTATTCCGCCCCCGCGGCTGCCCGACCGACTCGGCCAGAGCCTGCCGCCGCCAGCCAGAATTGGACCCGCCCATGCCCTCACGTCGGATCGGTGCCTGGCTGATAGGAGCCAAAGGGGGCGTCGCCACCACGATGATGACCGGCCTGGCGGCGCTTCAGCGGCGGGTCATCGATCCGATCGGGCTCGTGACCGCGACCGAGCCGTTTCATGGTCTCGACCTGGTCGACTTTCCGGAGATCGTGGTTGGTGGTCACGACATCCGCTCCGGCCCGCTCGACGCCGAAGCTCGGCGGATGTGGACCCAGAGCCGAGCCATCCCACCTGAACTGCTCGACCATGCCGCCGAGTTCTTCGCCACCACCGAGCCGCGCATCTGTCCTGGCATCCTGGTCGGTTCGGGCGAGCGGATTCGTTCCTTGGCCGAGCCTCGGGCCGTCGCCGCGGCCAACTCGCCTCGGGAGGCGGTCGAGCGGATCCGGGCCGACCTCGAAGCTTTCGCGGCCACCGAGCGGCTCGACCACGTGGTGGTGGTGAATCTCGCTTCGACCGAACCTCCTCCCGACCGACCGATCCCGCGGGACTTCGCCGAACTCGAGCCGCTGCTGGATGCGGCCGAGTCATGCCCGCTGCCGTCGAGCAGCCTCTACTTTCTGGCCGCTGCCGAGGCAGGCTGCTCGTACGTGAACTTCACCCCATCGGCCGGCTCCACGCCGGCCTGCCTCCAGCAGGTGGCCCTCGACCGCGGCATCGTTCATGCCGGGAGTGACGGCAAGACGGGCGAGACGCTCCTGAAGAGCGTCCTGGCTCCGCTGTTCGCCGGACGGAACCTCGAGGTGATGAGTTGGGTTGGGCACAACATTTTCGGCAACCTGGACGGCAAGGTGCTCGATGATCCGCGGAACAAGGCCGCGAAGGTCAAGAGCAAGGACCATCTGCTGGCGGCGATCCTTGGCTACCCGCCCCAGACTCACGTCTCGATCGAATACATCGCCAGCCTCGGCGATTGGAAGACGGCCTGGGACCACGTCCACTTTCGCGGGTTCCTCGGCACGCCGATGACGCTCCAGTTCACCTGGCAGGGCTGCGACTCGATCCTCGCGGCACCGCTCGTGCTCGATCTGATCAGGCTGGTCGAGCGGGCCCATCGGGCCGGCGAGCGGGGCGTGCTCCCGTGGCTCGCGTGCTTCTTCAAGAGCCCGTTGGGCGCGAGCGAGCAGGCGTTCGCGCCGCAGTTCGTCTGGCTCCAAGAATGGGTCGAGCGACACCGACGCGCTGCGTGAGTCGCAGGACGGGTGTGGGATCGGCGAGGCGGCGCATCGCTGCGCGGCATGACCTCATCACCTGCTGCGCGATCTCGAGAATGAAGACGATCGACGAAGCGACCATCGAATTCGTCAGCCGCGCGACGATGGAAATCCTGGTTTCTTCCCTTGACAATTCTCCTGGTCATCCACCACAACTCTGATCATCGGTGATCACTGCGGGTGATTCGTCATCTATCAGCGGCCACCGAAACGTCGTCGACTCCCTTCCCAAGAGCATCCGGGGGAGTGGATGTGAGATGCGTAACGGGGTGCTCGTGGCAAGGAGCCATTTCCATGGCCAAGAAGAAGAAGAAGGCTGCCAAGAAGGTCGCCAAGAAGAAGACGACCAAGAAGAAGGGCCATGGCTGAGCCTTCCGTGCCGGGCCGCCCGCGAGGGTGAATCCGGCACGGACGCTCGTGCCCCGGGATTCCATTCGTGGCATCCCGGTGGGCCGGTGAAACGGCCCGACCCTTCGCCCTGGCCGCCCGTCTGCCGCGTCCCCTCGGGGGCACGGCTTCGACGCAGCCGGGGCGTTCACGCTCAGACGAGAAAGGCCGGCCCGGGCCCTTGGGCGCCCGGGCCGGCCTGATTTTTGAAGGTAGGCTTCCAGGATGACTCCTGCTGAAAGCCTTTCCCCACGCGTTGCTGAACCGCCCCGATCGGGGCGATTTCTATTGTGCAGCTGCCAGGCAGGGGCTGAAGGGGCGTTGCGGCAGCGGGCGGCCGAGGTCTTCCCCGACTCCCGGCCGGGAGCCTGGCGGCGTGGTGCGGTCAGCTTCCGAATTCCCGGCGAGCCGGTGCCGGAGGATGGAGGGGTCGATATCGGCTTCGCCCTTGTCTTTGCCCGCGCGACCATGCATTCACTCGGGCAGGTGGCCGGAGACGATGACGGAGGTCGCATCACCGAGGCCTGTCGTCTCGCGGGCGGTCGACGCTACGACAACGTGCATGTCTGGCAGCGAGATCCCCGGGCCGAACTCCCCGGGTCGGCGATCCGGTCGGCGCTTGTGGCCGCCCAAGGGCTCGCCCCAACGCTCGGTGAGGTGGCCGAACCGGGAACGGTCGTGCTGGATTGCCTGATCGACTCCGCCGAGCGGTGGTGGATCGGTTGGCATCGGGCCGAGGACCTGCCGAGTCGCTGGCCGGGTGGCGTCTGTCCCGGTCTGGCTCAGCCGCTGCCGGACGGGACGGTGTCTCGTGCCTGGCTCAAGCTTGACGAAGCGATCGCCGTGTTCGGGATTCCCTTTCGACCTGGCCAGCGGGCGATGGAGTTGGGTGCTTCGCCGGGCGGTGCCTGCCAACGGTTGCTCGAGGCTGGCCTCGAGGTTGTGGGCGTCGATCCAGCGGTGGTCGATCCACGGGTGGCGACGGCTCCGAGGTTCGAACAGTGGAGGATGCGGGCCCGCGATGTTCCGCTGCGGCGGTGTGCGGGAATCGATTGGCTCGTGGCCGACATGAACATCGACCCGAAGAGCACCATGGCAGCCCTCGGCCGGATCGCCCTCGCGCCCGCCGTTCGACTCCAGGGCATCGTGGCGACGCTCAAACTCCCCGACTGGTCGCGGGCCGCCGAGCTTCCTGGCTGGCTCGACATGTTTCGCTCCTTCGGGCTCGAGCCGCGGGCCCGGCAGTTGTCGAGCGGAGGCCGGGAGATATGCGTGGTGGCGACGCGGCCAGCGGTCGAACTCCAGCCCGGTTCCGCGGCTCGCAGCCGTCGCGTGTCCGCGGCACGGCCGGTCACCCCTCGCCGCGCCAGACGTCGGCCGGGTCGGTGAGGCTGCCTGATACGAAGGCCGTCGGTTCGCCTTCGCTCTCGAGGAGCAGTCGCCCGTCGGCCGCGATCCCCAGGCAGCGGCCCCGATGCTGGCCGCCGGAGGTGTGGATGCAGATGTCGTGCCCGGTGAGACTGCACCGTGGCCGGTAACGGTCGAGCAACCCAGCGGGGTCGCCGGCGACGTCGGCCACGAGGTCGAAGAGCGTGGTCAGGAAGACACCCAGGAGACGCTGCCGCGGCAGTGGCCGGCCCGTGAGGTCGGGCAGCGTGCCGACGCGGGGTCTCACGGCCGCCGGTGCTTCGGCCGCCGTGCCGGTGGAATTCACCCCGACCCCGAAGATGACTCGGCCGGTGCCGGCCGCTTCGACCAGGATCCCGGCCAGCTTCCGGCCGTCGACCTCGACGTCGTTGGGCCAGCGGACCTGCGGTCGCACGCTCGGCTCGCAGGCCTCGATCGACTCGGCCAATGCCACGGCACAGGCCAGCGACCAGATCGGCAGCGGTCGCCTCGAACCGCCGAACCGCTCGGCATCGACCACGAGGCTCATCGCCAGGCTACCGGCGGCCTGCCACCAACGGGCTCCCCGCTGGCCTCGGCCTTTGGTCTGCCGGTCGGCCAGAACGAGGGCGGGCAGGTCGGCTGACGGCGCCAGGGCGAGTTCCCGGGCCCGATCCATCGTGGAATCCGTCTCGGCCAGGTGTTCGACCGTCACAAGGCCCGTGGCGGCGCGAAGCCAACGAGGATCGATGGTGTCGGCGAAGGCCGCCGGATCATTCGAGCGCATTCGATTTACGTGTAGCACCGGCTCGGGGGCGGCAAAAGTCGGTCGGAGGACCGACTCCTTCGGATTGTCGCGGGCGAGGATACGCCCCTATGCTCCTCGAGCGTCTGCCGACCCCCTCGCCTCCACTGCTCAGTTTGCCAAATCATCGTTACAGCTATCTCAGATGCGGCTTTGCTGGCAAGTTGGGAAAACTCCGAAGCCGAGGCGACGTGGGCGCACAAGATGTACCACCGGCTCTAGGGCGGCAATAGTCACGCCGGGGCCTCGCCGGAGTCCCGAGGGCTTGATTCGGGCCCCGCACGCGCGGTACTCCCCGCAGGCTTCGGCGATTCCGTCCGGAGCAGGTTTCACTCCCGGCCCCGTGTCTGCGGCTCGGCCGCAGGCGGATCGTGCGCGGCATGCGTCCACTTTTCTCGGTCATCGTCGCGGTCGTGACGGGCCTGGCGATCCAGCCGGCTCGGGGCCAGACCGCGTCGCTTCCGCCGCCGGCCGCCTCGTCGCTCGATCGGCTCGCCCAGGCGCCGGCCCTCACCGCTCCGCCGACGACCTGGGACCCATACGCCCCGCAGGCGACGCAGTTCGTGCCGCAGACGAACCCCGGCACCTCGACCTGGGCGCCGTCGGCGATCGGCGGCCAGCCCGGCTACCCCGGCTACTCCACCGCCGCCCCGTCGCTCGTGCAGCCCGTGCCGCAGCAGCCGGCCACGCTCACGCCTGCGGGCTATCCGGCCCCGAGTTCGACCTTCGACCAGCAGCTGCAGCAGACCTACGCCCAGACGATGCACGTCTTCCAAGGCGTCCGCGGCAGCTGGGCCTATCTGCTCGGTGACGGTCAGGGCACGAACGTCGGCGTCAACGAACTCGACACGACGGCCACCTTCGCGCTGCCCTTCTTCCACAATTCGCCGGTCAACGTGAACCATGCCCCGCTCCTGATCACTCCCGGCTTCGGCCTGCAGCTCTGGGACGGCCCTCAGACCTCGTCGACGCTGCTGGCCGATCTGCCACCCAACACCTACGACGTCTTCATCGACACCGCGTGGAACCCCAAGTTCACGCCACTGTTTGGCGCCGAGCTGGGTATTCGGGTCGGGATCTACACCAACTGGGACGTGCTCGTCTGGGAGAGCTGGCGGCTCATGGGCCGGGCGATCGGCACGCTCCAGATGACGCCGACGATGCAGGCCAAGGCCGGCCTCGTGTACCTCGACCGCACCCAGGTGAAGCTGCTGCCGGCCTTGGGCATGACCTGGACCCCGAACGCCGACTCCCGCTACGACATTTCTTTCCCGTCGCCCCGCGCGGCCAAGCGATTCGGGGCGACCGGTCGGCACGATTGGTGGGGCTACATCTCCGGCGAGTATGGCGGCGGCGCGTGGACGTTCCGCCGCAGCACGTCGCTCTACAACATGATCACCGGCTTTGACTACAACGACATCCGCATCGCGTTGGGTACCGAATGGGTGCCCAAGGGGCCGACCGGTCTGGCCGGCAACTTCGAGGTGGGCTACGTCTTCTACCGGCAGCTCTTCTATGTGGAAGGGCCGCCACAGATCCAGGATCTCCCCGACACAATCATGTTCCGCCTGGGCTTGGCGTATTGACTGTGCACGGCTGCCGGGCCATCCCTGGCCCCGGCAGCCGTGGCGGCCCTCCGGCCTCCGGCCGCCCTCCCGGCGGCCGTGGTCGTGCGGCCCTTGCGAAATGGTGGCCTCCAATGCGCGAATTCCTGTCGAGGTGGGGGGCGGCCCGGATGGCACGCAGCGCCCGCTGCGTGCTGCGAGGCGGCGCCGACGCGGCCAGGTCGCTGCGAGTTGCTCTGATTGCCATCGTGATCGCCGGCACCGCCACGCTGCGGGCTGACGAGGCCGTCGTGCCGCTGCCGCCAGTCGAGGAGTCTTTCTTTGAGCGGATCCGACTGGCGGCTTTGGGGGATCCGCAGGATCTCACTGAGCCGCTCCTCCCTGACGACGTCGCCCCGCCGGGGCAGCCGCGTCAGGAGTTTGAGCCGCCAGCGGGCCGAAAGCTGCCCCCGGGGGCCAAGCCTGGGCCGCTCCAGCAGGCGATCTTTACGGTCACCGAGCTGCCGCGACTCGGCGGCGACGGCCTCGGGCTCACGACGCTCGACACGAGTCTCACGATCGGGCTTCCCGCGCCGACGGTAAATTCTCCGCTGCTGCTCACGCCAGGCTTCGGCACGACCTTCGTGGACGAGGTACCGGGGCCGATGGATCCCGGACTGCCCGCGCAACTCTACGACGCCTGGGTGCAGGCTCGGTGGCTCTCGAAGATCGGGAAGCGGTTCGGCGTCGACCTGGCAGTCGCCCCCGGCTGGTACTCGGATTTCGTCAATGACACGCCGCAGGCCTTCCGAATCACCGGCCACGGCTTCGGCGCCTGGGAGGCGACGGAGAATCTTCGCGTCGTGGCGGGGGTGATCTATCTCGACCGCTACGACGTCAATCTTCTACCGGCCGGCGGCCTGCTCTGGACACCATCGGACAGCCAGCGGCATGAGCTCATCTTTCCCAGGCCTCGGATGGCCTGGCGGATAGCCGACCATGAGCGGGCCGCCCATTGGATCTACCTAGCTGGTGAATTCGGCGGCAACCAGTGGGCGGTTCGGCGGGACAGCGGGGCCGACGACGTGGTCGTGTACCACGACTACCGGTTGCTGATGGGCTGGGAGCGTCGGCCAGCCGACCTGGGGGTGAACTGGCGGCTCGAAACCGGCTGGGTGACCGGCCGACTCGTCGAGTATTACCTGACGGACACCGCCGATTACCAGCCAGCCGACACGTTCCTGGTTCGCTGCGGCGTGTGGTACTGACGACCCTGCCGCAGGCCGGCCGAGCCCTTGCGGCTGAAGCAACGAAGTGGTGTACTAACAAAGTGCCCCGCAGAGGGTAGCCTCGTCCCGCGATCGATTTGTAGGCCCATGAACGTCGTTGCCCCACCTCCCCGTCGCCGAACCAATCCGACGAGGCCTCGGTTTGGACTCGCCGGGGCCGCGCTTCTGGCTGCGATTTGCGTCGTGGCGTTGGCCCTGACGGGGTCTGGTCCCGGCACGTCGGCGGATGCCGACGTCGATGTTGAGCCGGCAGCAGAGTGCCAACACGGCCTGGCGGGTGGACTGCCGGCCCGTTGAGATTCCAGTCAGGCCGCCCGCCGCACGGGCCAGGCCGGTTCGGGGTGATCGTTTTCAGCCGGCGGCACGCCGTCGTCTGTGTCGCTTCCCGGCAGGCTCACCTGCAGGCCGATCAGGCGGGAGACGAAAACCGCCATGTAGAACTGACCGAAGACGGCCTCCAGCCAGACGAGCCACCGCGCCGTGGCGGAGGCCGGCACGATGTCGCCGTAGCCCACGGTGGTCAGGGTGACGAACGAATAGTAGGTGAACACCCCCGCCGCTGCGAATGGGTCTGCTTCGGCATCGACGTGGTAGCGGGTGAAGTCGATCGCGAACGAGCCTGGTGCGAGTCGCTCGAGCAACGTGAAGACGGTGGCCCAACACATGCCGAACAACACGAAGACGCACAGGGCTCCACACACGAGGTCGAACACGATCTGTTTGGCCGCCAGCACGTCGACTAGGATCAGGAGACCGACGGTGACGATCGGCAGGATGAAGCTCGTCGCCCGGGCGATGGCCCAGAGCCAATAGTGACCCTCGGGCAGTTCACCAATCATCAGCGTGACACCGAGCGTGGCCAATCCCGGGATGACCAGCGGCAGGCCGAAGAGCAGCATCCGTCGGCCGCCCAACGCCGCCGAGGCACCGACGAACACGAATTGCTCTGCCACCATCGCCAGCAGTTCCGCCCGCGGATGCCCTTCGGTCAGCACCGACAAGACCGGCAGCAGCAGGAGGTGCACAAGCAGGATCGCATAGCGGCCGAAATGGGGTCGGCGGAGGTAGGTGGCCAGTTCGGCGAACGGATTCGTGGCTGAAAGCATGCCTGGACGGTAGCGAGCGAGCCGGCCTCAGGGGAGGGCGTTTTTCCCGGGTGCCGAGGCCAGGCCGCCCTGGGGCATGCTCCGAAGATGCGAACTATGCTGGAAGCGACTTTCGTCCATGCTCCGCTCCCCCGGTCATCCACCTCATGCGCATGCTGCCTCGCTTCTCATGGGTCTCCGCCTTCCCTGTCTCTCCGGCCTTCGCCGCGGTGATCGCCTGGTGTGTGATCGCGACGGCACTTGCAGCCGCTCGGGCGGATGAGCCGACCGCGAAGCCGGCCGAGCCGCCGCCGGCCGCAGCCCAGAGCCTGGCCATGGTGCCCGACGCCAGTCGCCCACCGGTCGTCACCGAGCATGCGATCCGGGTCGGGGGGCGGGAACTGGCCTACAAGGCCGAGGCGGGCATGCTGCCGCTTCTCCGAGAGGACGGCACCCACAAAGCCAGCATCTTCTTCGTGGCCTACAACCTGCTCACGGATGCCGACGTGGCCGACCGGCCGATCGTGTTCTGCTTCAACGGTGGCCCCGGAGCCGCTGCTGTCTGGCTCCATCTCGGCGGGCTCGGTCCCCGGCGGGCCGTCGTCAACGAGGATGGGTCGCTACCGCCCCCGCCGTTCGAACTGACGGACAACGAGCACACGATTCTGCCGGTTGCCGACCTCGTCTTCATCGATCCGGTCGCGACCGGCTACAGCCGCGCGGCCAAAGGGGAAAAACCCGAGCAGTTCTTCGGCAAGGAGCCTGACATCGAGGCGATGGCGGAGTTCATCCGCCTCTATACGACCAGACGCGGCCGCTGGAGGAGTCCGAAGTATCTCTGTGGAGAGAGTTACGGCGTGTTTCGGGCGGCAGGCCTGGCAGCCGAACTCCAGGACGGTCACGGAATGTTCTTGAATGGCCTCGTGCTGGTCTCGGGCCTCGTGGATTTCGGCACGATCCGGGCTGGCGGCTCGAACGACCTGCCGTACGCCTTGTTCCTACCGAGCTACACGGCCGTTGCGCATTACCATGGGCGGTTGCCGGCCGACCTGCAGGCCGACCGCGCCAAGGCCTTGGCCGAAGTGGAGTCGTTCGCGGCCGGTGAGTACGTGACCGCCCTCTATGCCGGGGCGAGTTTGCCGTCCGAGCAACGGTCTGCCGTCGCCGCGAAGCTCGCCCGGTACACCGGGCTCTCGGAGTCGGTCGTGCTCGCGCACGACCTGCGGATCGACGCCTCCCACTTTCGGGAGGAGTTGCTTTCCGATCAGCGGCTGATCCTCGGACGGTTCGATGGCCGGATCACCGGCCGAGATGGGGACCAGGCGACCGGCGTGCCTCGGTTCGATCCTTCCTATGACGCGGCGCTGGGCCCTCTCGCCGCCGCGATGAACGCCTATGTGCGGGAGGAACTCGGATTCGAGAGCGACCTCCCCTACCGCGTTCTGACGGCGGTGGGGCCCTGGCCTCAAGACCAGAATCGCTATGCCTCCACCGATTGGCAATTGGCGGAAGCGATGAACCGCAATCCCCATCTCCGCGTGCTCGTGCAGACGGGACGCTGCGACCTGGCGGTGCCGTTCTTGTCGCTCAGGCACTCGATCGACCATCTCGGGGTCGATCCGGAGCGGCTGGCCAACGTGCACTATCGTGAATACGAGTCAGGCCACATGATGTACCTGAGCCGATCAGATCTGGAGCGGCAGGCCCAGGATCTCCGGGCGTTTCTCACCGAGGCTCCTGGCACTGGCCGCAGTGGCCCTTGAGCAGGATCTCGGTGACTGATCCGATCCGGTGCCGTTCCCCGGAACGCCCCTTCCCCTTGGCGTCGCGCGGGCGGATGGCCACCTGGACGTCATCGAGGCACGAGACTTCTCCGCAGGTCGTGCAGACGAAGTGTGGATGCTCGTCGTCGTGGTGGCCGCCACCACTTGCCGTGGCTTCGAACCGCCAGACCCGATCGCCCAGTTCGACCCGGGCGACGAGTTTTGCCTCGGTGAGCTCTGTCAGATTTCGGTAGATCGTGGCCCGGTCGAAGCCGAGCTCGTCGAGGGACTCGCTGACCTCGGCGTGCGTCCGTGGACCGGCAGCTCCCTCGAGATGCCTGAGCACGGCCACGCGGGCTTGGGTGCACCGCAGGCCGGCGCCGCGGATTCGCCGGCGCAGCTCATCATCGCGTTCTGAACGGCCGCGGGCCATAACGTCTTCCGGAGCACCACTCTGCCGCATCGTACACGACGCCACCCAGGGGCGGTTGCGGCTCGGCGAGTCTCGGCCGCCGAACCCCTCTAAGGAGTTGGATACCAGGCGGGTCCCGAGCGGCCGTCCGGGCCGGTGGCAGGCCCGTTTTCCCCGCCGTTGCAGGCCCGGCGGAAAAGCCGCTTGACTGGTTCGAGCCTCACGCTACATTCACGCCCCGGCCCATGGGCAGTGGTCAGCGGATCGACCACCACTACATCTTGCGATAGCACGGCAGATGGACCTGCTCTTCATCGATCGCGTTTTTCGGGCCTTTCGAGAGGCCTGATCAGTTTCCACCGTTGTCCGGGCGGTAGTTCGTTGGCTTGCACGGTAACTATACGAAAGTATACTTTTCAGCGGCTTGCGGCGGCTTGAATTCGTTTTCCCTCAGGAGGCAGCATCCCATGGCAGATTTCGACTCGGCGACGCTCGCGGGCGATTCCTCGACCGATACTCCCGCCGACACTCGGCCGGCGGGCCGGACGGCGCTCGAAATCCAGCCGACATTTTGTCCGGTCGAGGCCGCGAGCCCCTTCGACACCACCGAGTGGGAGTTGCGGACGGCCGCGATCAAGGGTGAAGACGGCAAGGTGCTGTTCGAGCAGCCGGCCTGCGAGATCCCGGCTGCCTGGAGCCAGTTGGCCACGAACGTCGTCGTGAGCAAGTACTTCTACGGCGAAATCCACACGCCCGAGCGGGAGCATTCCGTCAAGCAACTCGTCCATCGCGTCGCTCGCACGATCGCCGACTGGGGCATCGCCGACGGCTACTTCAAGAGCAGGCAGGACGGCGAAAACTTCTACCGCGACCTGTCCTGGCTCTGCGTCCACCAGCATGGCGCCTTCAATTCGCCGGTCTGGTTCAACGTCGGCCTCTATCATCAATACGGTGTCAAGGGCGCTCCCTGCAATTGGCGGTGGGACGAGGCCAAGCGGGATGTGGCGATGCCCGACAATCCCTATGAATACCCACAGGGCAGCGCCTGTTTCATTCAGAGCGTGCGCGACAACATGGAAGACATCATGGACCTCGCTCGCAGCGAGGCGATGCTCTTCAAGTTTGGCTCGGGAACCGGCACCGACCTCTCCACGCTCCGAAGTCAGCGGGAGAAGCTCGCCGGCGGCGGCAAGCCCTCCGGTCCGCTTTCCTTCATGCGGGTGTACGACCAGGTGGCCGCGGTCGTGAAGAGCGGCGGCAAGACCCGTCGCGCCGCGAAGATGCAATCGCTCAAGGTGCATCATCCAGACATCATGGAATTCATCGAGTGCAAGGCCAAGGAGGAGAAGAAGGCCCGCGTGCTGATTGAAAAGGGCGGCTACGACTCCAACTTCAACGGCGAAGCCTACAGCTCGATCCTGTTCCAAAATGCCAACCTCTCGGTGCGACTGAGCGACGAGTTCATGGAGGCGGCCGACCGGGATGACACCTGGACGACCCGCTGGGTCACCGATCCCTCCAAGGCCGGGCCGAGCTTCAAGGCCCGGGAGGTCCTCGGGCGGATGGCGGAGTGCGCCTGGCAGTGCGGCGATCCCGGCGTGCAGTACGACACCACGATCAACCGGTGGCACACCTGTCCGAATTCGGGGCGGATCAACGCCTCGAATCCGTGCAGCGAATACATGTTCCTCGACGACACCGCCTGCAATTTGGCGAGCATCAATCTGATGAAGTTCCGCCGCCCGGATGGCAGCTTTGACGTCGAACGGTTCGCCGCCGCCTGTCGGATTTTCTTCGTCGCGCAGGAAATCCTCGTTGACCACGCGAGCTATCCCACCCCGCGGATCGCCCGCAATAGCCATCTCTACCGGCCCCTCGGCCTCGGCTACTCCAATCTGGGAAGCCTCCTGATGGCTGATGGCCTGGCCTACGACAGCGATGCCGGCCGGGGGCTGTGCGGCGCGATCACCGCCATCCTGCACGGAACGGCCAACCGGACGAGCGCGGAACTGGCCGCCGCCGTCGGGCCCTTCGAGGGTTTTGCGGCGAATCGGGAGCCAATGCTCCGCGTGATGCAGATGCATCGCGACGCCGTCGATCACATCGACGCGGCCTGCCCGAGGTATTTGCACGACGCCGCCCGGGACGTCTGGGACGAGGTTCTCGCCCGCGGGCGGCGGAGCGGCTTCCGCAATGCCCAGGCGACGGTTCTCGCGCCCACCGGCACGATTTCGTTCCTCATGGATTGCGATACGACGGGGATCGAACCCGACATCGCGCTCGTGAAATACAAGCAACTCGCCGGCGGCGGCATGCTCAAAATCGTGAACCAGACGGTGCCGCTGGCCCTGCGGACCCTGGGCTACGACGAGCCGGCCGTCGAGGGAATTCTCGCCTTCGTCGACAAGAACGACACCATCGAAGGGGCGCCCGGTCTCAAGCGGGACCATCTGGCGGTCTTCGATTGTGCCTTCAAGCCGCGGCTCGGCGAGCGCAGCATCGCCTGGGAGGCACACGTCAGGATGATGGCCGCCGCCCAGCCCTTCCTGTCGGGGGCCATCTCCAAGACGGTCAACATGCCCCGGGAGACGACGCCGGCGGACATCGCCGGCGCTTACCACGAGGGCTGGAGGCTCGGGCTTAAGGCGTTGGCGATCTACCGCGATGGTTCGAAGGAAAGCCAGCCGCTCAACACCTCGACTGAGGCCGACAAAGTCGCTTCGAAGGTGACCGCGGCCCCGAGGCGGGAGCGGCTGCCGGATACCCGCCGCAGCGTGACCCACAAGTTCAGCGTCGGAGGGCACGAGGGCTATATCACCGTCGGACTCTATGACGACGGCCGTCCCGGTGAGTTGTTCATCACGATGGCCAAGGAAGGCAGCACGATCGGCGGATTGATGGACGCCTTTGGCACGGCCGTGTCGATGAGCCTTCAATACGGTGTGCCGCTCGAGGTGTATGTGAAGAAGTTTTCCCACACGCGATTCGAGCCGTGGGGATACACCAAGAACCCCGACATTCCGGTCGCCAAGAGTCTCGTGGACTACCTGTTTCGGTGGATGGGAACGGAATTCATTCCGGGTTACCGCGAGGCCAATCGACCAGCCGGGCATGATGCTGGTGGGGAGGCCGGTGCGGGAGACGATGCGGAAAGTGAGCGGAAGCCCGCCGCCACGATGGCGAGCGGGCTGGCTGATGGCCAAGGAAAGGCCCAGGGCAAGGGCGAGGTGAACGGCAGTCGGGGTCGGCATCCCGCCGGGAAGGGGAGGCCGACGTCGGCGGCGAGTACGACGTGGTCGGGCGGGTCGCTCAAGGCCGGCGATGCTTCGGCAGCGTTGCTCGAGCGGGCTGGGCTGAAAATGGCCGCCCACCCCGACGCCTCACCCGACGACCGACAGAACCAGTTCGCGAAGTTCCAGATCGACGCTCCCGCATGTGACAATTGCGGGGCGATCACCGTGCGGAATGGAAACTGCTACCTCTGCCACAACTGCGGCAACAGCATGGGCTGCAGTTGACCTTCGGGCAGGCCGAAGGCGGGTTTTCGTGTGGGAAAGAGCGGGTTCGGTCGCCGGTTGACGGCGGTCGCGAGGCCAAGCATTCTGGTGGCTTCGGGGTGGCGGACGATCCGCCGCTCCGTCAGCCACAACCCGACAGGTGCGCCGTGCGCAAGAGTTTTCGCTGGTTCTTGATCGCAGTCTTCTGCGGCTCGCTCGGATCCGATGCTGCCCGAGCAGGCTGGCATCACCGGCGGGCGCGACTGGCATCACACGTGATGGTCTGGCAGCCCGTGAACCAGTCGGATTGCGGCACCTGGCCTGCGCCGCCGATGGAATTGATCGCACCGATGTGGGTGGCGTCGGGCGAGCCAGGCTGCGAGTCGGTAGCCGTCGAGCCTCTCGTGGTCGATTCAGCGATGATCGAGGCAGGGGATGAGTGCTGCTGTCTGCCGGTCGTGGCGTGCTGCGAGTCAAACCCGGCCGACCAGACGATCGAGCCTGTCGATGGTATCGCAGGCGGCGAGTGGGATGCGGTCGCGGGCAGTGGTTCGGTGGTGTCGGAGACGATGGTCGCCGACGAGCTTCTGGGTGACGTCGTCGCGCCGGGTGACTCGGTCGACGGTCTGACGGTGATGGGGGAAGGCGAAGTCGTCGACGCAGCGCCCGCCGAAATCCTGCCCACGCTGCGGGAAGAAGAGGTGCGGGAAATCGAGCCGCTCCGCGATCTGGCGCCTGCTGGAGAGGCTGGGTCGTCGGTGTTGGTGGAGGAGGGTGGTTCAAGGGATGCGGTCGCGGCACCCGAGCCAAGCGCGGAGCCGGTGGTGCATGAGCCGTTGCAGATGGATGCGCCGACTGTCGAACCAGTCGAACCGGAAGTCCCGACAGAGCCGGTGGTTGCCCCAGAACAGGCACCGCCTGAAACGGAGCCAGAGCCCGAGCCAGAGCCGGTCAACATCTTCGAGGCGGAGGAAGGGGACGGCGCCGCGGCTGAGCCGAACCGACGCTGGATCCATGCCCGAGGCGATCGCAGTCTGGTGGCCCGACTCGTGAGCATGCCCGACGCCGAAACATGTCTGCTCGAGACGGCGGGCCGACGGATTCGGGTGCCGCTCCAAAGTCTCAGCCAGCACGATCGGGTCTATGCTCAACGCACGTGCGAGCGACTCGCCGCCGCCCGGGCGGCGGCCGAGTCGAGGGATACGGCTGGTCTGTAGGGATCGAACGGGTGCAGGCCGCGTCGCCGGACGCAGGACTCAGGCATCATCCAACAGGGCGACCGACGCGAACGACTTGCCTTCGAGCATTTCGAGCGATGCGCCGCCGCCGGTCGAGACATGACTGACCTTTTCGGCATAGCCGAGCTGTTCGACCGCGGCGGCTGAATCCCCGCCACCGATGATCGTGACGGCACCCTGAGCGGTCGCGTCGGCCACGGCATCGGCGACCGCCTTGGTGCCGGCATCGAACGGCGGCAGTTCGAAGACGCCCATCGGGCCGTTCCAGACCACCGTGCCGGCCGAGCGGATGATGGCTCCATACCGACTGGCTGTCTCCGGACCGATGTCGAGGCCTTCGAAGCCATCGGGAATCTGCCCGGCTGGCACGACCTGCTTGGCTGCCGTCGCCGAAAAGTCGTCGGCGCAGTGGGTGTCGACCGGCAGCACGAGCTTGCTTCCTCCCTTGGCGAGGAGCGATGCGGCGAGTTCCAGTTTGTCGGGCTCGACCAGGCTCTTGCCCGTCTTCCCCCCCTTGGCCAGGGAAAATGTGTAGGCCATCGCGCCGCCGATCAGCACGTGGTCGCAGATCGAGAGCAGGTTTTCGATCACGGCGATCTTGTCGGAGACCTTTTTACCTCCCAGGATGGCCACGAAGGGCCGCTTCGGGTGGGCGACCGCATCGGCGAGATACCGAACCTCTTTCTCGACCAGAAACCCGGTCACCGCGGGCTTGCCGGACTGCTTCATCGTCGCCGGCACGGCGTACATGCTCGCTTCGGTCCGGTGGCAGGTTCCAAAGGCGTCGTTGACGTAGGCGTCGGCCAGGCTCGCCAGCCCGTTCACGTAGGCCTCGTCGTCACCCTTCTTTTCCCCTTTGTTGAACCGGACGTTCTCCAGCACGAGCACGCCGCCGGTCGGCAGGGCTGCCGCCTTGGCCTGGGAATCGGGGCCGCCGGTGTCGGTTGCGAGCTGAACGGGCCTGCCCAGCAGCTCGCCCAGCCGCGCGGCGACCGGTGCGAGGGAAAAGGCCGCTTCAAAGCCGTTGCCGCCGGGCCGCCCGAGGTGCGACATCAGGATCGCCTTTCCGCCTCGTTCGATGATCGATTGGATGGTCGGCAAGGCCATGCGAATTCGCCGGTCGTCGGTGATCGCCCCGGAATCATCCTGGGGCACGTTGAAGTCCACGCGGACGAGCACGGCCTGGCCGGTAGGATCGAGGGCGGCGATGGTCTTCTTGGGCATTGGAGGGACTCCTGGCGGGGGTGCAATCGAGATCGGTGCCGGCACGGGCAGGGCCGGTATTCAACCGGATCGCCGCCAGGCCCGCAAATGCCGCCACTGCCCGGCTACCCAGATATCCGTCTCAGTCGGAGCCGTTCCACTTCGGATTGGGCACAGGCATCTGGGCCCCGGTTTCGACGAGCCAGGCATCGAGGGTCGCTCGGAGAGCCGTGCGGCGTTCAGGCTCGGCGGCGGCGAGGTCCGTGGTCTCGCCGGGGTCGGTCGCGAGGTCGTAGAGCTCGTCGCGGTCGTCCTCATAGAAGTGGACGAGCCGCCAGGTACCCGCCAGGACCGCCGAGTAGGGCGTGGCGCCCCCGGGATGGTAGTGCGGGTAGTGCCAGAACAGCGCGTCGCGGTCGAGGACGCCCCCGGCAAGAACGTCCGAGAGATCGCGGCCGTCGAGCGGCTGGTCGGGATCGGGACTGACACCGGTCAACGCCAGGATCGTGACCGGGATGTCGGGCGTGATCGCCGGCACGGCGGTGGTGCTGCCCGGTTGGGTGACGCCCGGCCAGGAGATGATCAGTGGCACCCGGACTCCCGCTTCATAGGCGGAGCCCTTGCCGGCCCGCAGGGGCCGGTTGTCGGTCACCCAGGCAAGGCCGCCGTTGTCGCTGGTGAAGACGATCGCGGTCCGCTCGCGGATGCCGTGGGCTTCGAGCGTGTCGAGGATGCGGCCGAGGGCGTCGTCGACGCTCTCCACCATCGCGGCGTAGGTCGGTTTCCAGGGAGACTGATTCGGCGGCCGCTGCGTTTCGAAGCGGGCCGTCACGTCCGGCTTCCCCTGCAGCGGCGTGTGCACGCAGTAATGGGGGAGGTAGAGAAAGAAGGGATCCTCGCGGTGCTCGGTGATGAACCGGACGGCCTCGGCCGCTTCCCGGTCGGTGAGGTATTCGCCCTCCGGGCCGTCGGAGAGCGTGGGAATTCCGTAGGGCGAGAAGTAGCTCGGCGGATGCCCTTTGTCGCAGCCACCGATGCTCTCGTCGAAGCCTTGATGTTCGGGAAAGAACCGCCGACTGCCCAGGTGCCACTTGCCGATGCTCGCCGTCGCGTAGCCGGCCGCCCGGAGCCGCTCGGCCAGGGTGGTCGCTTCCAGCGGCAGGTGCTTCGTCCAGTCGGGCGGCAGCAGTTTGGCGTCGGGCTTGTCGTGACCGGCGATCCAGTCGGTGAGGTGGAGCCGGGCCGGATACTGCCCGGTCATGAGTGCGGCCCGCGAGGGCGAGCAGACGGTGCACGCGGCGTAGCCACGGGTGAACCGCATCCCCTCGGCTGCAAGCCGGTCGACGGCCGGGGTTTCGTAGGCAAGGCTGCCCTGGCAGGCCAGGTCCCGCCAGCCGAGATCGTCCACGAGCACCACGATCACATTGGGAGGGCGGCCGGTGCCCGAGGCGGCGGGCTGAGCCTCGGCCTGACAGGCAATCCCGGACCATACTGCCAGGCAGGCTGGCACGAGCCCCGTCAGTCGAATCCAACCGTTCGCCCGAAAGATCGACGGCACCGTGGCTCTCTCCGGGGACAACGCCATAGTCACGCAGATCTCTATCCTCCGGCGCCCCGTCATTCTGAGCAACCAGCGAGCCGGGCCGTCGAGTGTGTGAACGACCGAATCGGTCGGTACACTTTCCTGTTCGTGTGTGTCCGGAAGGCTCGGACAACCTCAGGCCGGGAGCATAGGGATGCGGTGGAATGTCGTCGTGGCCGGTGGGTGGCTGGCATTGCTCACATGGAACTCTCTCCAGGCCGACAACTGGCCGAACTGGCGGGGCCTCGGTCTGGATGGCACCGCCCAAGGGTCGGGCTACGTCGATTCCTGGGGTCCGGAGGAGCATGTTCGCTGGCGGATCCCCCTGCCGGGCCTCGGGGCCAGCACCCCTGCCGTGTGGGGTGACCGGATCGTGCTCACCTGCGGCATCGATGGCAGGGACGCGGTGATCTGTCTCGACCGGTCGGGCCAGGAGCGGTGGCGGCAGGAGTTGGGGGCAGAGCGGCCGGGCAAACACAAGAAAGCCACCGGCTGCAATCCATCGCCCATCACCGACGGGGAGCACGTGTGGGTCTATTTCAAGAGCGGGGAGTTGGCCTGCCTGAAGCTCGCCGACGGTGGCGTCGTGTGGAAGACAAATCTCCAGGAGCAGTTCGGGGAGGACACGCTCTGGTGGGATCTCGGCACATCACCCGTGCTCACGTCCAAGGCCGTGGTCGTGGCGGTGATGCAGACCGGCCCGAGTTACCTGGTGGCCTTCGACCGTGGGACGGGCCAACTCCTCTGGAAGCACGATCGCCACCTTGACGCGCCGGAAGAAGCCGCCCAGAGCTACACGACCCCGCTGGTGCTGGCGGGCGAACCGGCCCGCGGCGAACCGACCGAAATGCTCGTGGTGCTCGGGGCCGACCACGTCACCGCCCATGACGCCGCCGACGGAACGGAACTCTGGCGGGTGGGCGGGCTCAATCCCGACGGCAACACCTTCTTCCGCTCGATCGCATCGCCCGTCGCGGCCGGCGATCTGATCATCGCCCCCTATGCCCGCGGCGGTACGATCACCGCCATCCGGCGGGGTGGCACGGGCGACGTGACCGCCAGCCATGTGGCGTGGGTTCGCAATGATCTCGGCGCCGACGTGCCGACGCCCGCTGCGCAGGCCGGCCGGGTGGTGGTCTGCACCGACAAGGGGCGGGTCGTCTGCCTCGAGGCCGCCACGGGTGAAACCCTCTGGCAAGAGGAGCTGCCGAAGAATCGCAACGCCTACAGCGCCTCGCCGGTCCTTGTGGGCGGCAAGGTGCTTGTCACCCGCGAGGACGGTCGCTCGGTGTTCCTCACGCCTCCCGAGACAGGTGGCCGGGCAACGCTGGCAGGCGCGGGCGAGGTCGGCGAGATGACCGTTGCCACGCCGGTCTGCGTCGATGGCGAGATTTTCCTTCGCACCCACGATTCACTCTGGTGCATCGGGGAACAGGCCCCCGCGTCCCGTCCCTGAACGTCGGTTCCTCGCTCCCTCCGGAGGCCGTTTCGATGCCGCTTCGCCTGCTGACCGGGTGCCAGAGCCTCGCGCTCCTTCTCGCCGTCCTGTCCGCAGCCCGCGGCGCGGATGAGACGTCGTCCCCCGCCCGGTTGCTGGCCGTGAGCGTGACGACCGGTTTCCGCCACAGGTCGATCGAGTCGGCCGAAGCCGTGCTCGAGTCGCTCGGCCGGGAGAGCGGCCTGTATCACCTCGACTTTCTCCGGATGCCTCCGGGCGACAAGGAGGATCCGGCCTGGCAGGAGCGACTCGCCGATCAGTTCGCCAAGGCATTCGATCCCGAGGTGTTGGCTGACTTCGACGGCGTCATGTTCGTCAGCACGACCGGAGAATTGCCGGTGCCCGATCTGGCGGGCTTCCTCGCCTGGCTCCGTTCGGGCAAGGCGTTTGTCGGCTTCCACGCCGCCAGCGACACCTTCAAGAGTTCGGACGCATTCACCGAAATGGTCGGCGGCCACTTCGCGGGGCATCCTTGGACGGCAGGCAAGGAGCACGGCTTCGTTGTCCACGAGCCTGACCATCCGTTGACCGCGATGTTCGCCCCGCGATTTCGCCTGCAAGATGAGATCTACCAATACGACGGCCGGTACGTTCCCGAAAACCTGCGGGTGCTCGTGAGCCTCGACATGGCCGCCAGCCAGCCGCGGGAGCCGTGGCATGTGCCCGTCTCCTGGGTGCGCGACTACGGCCAGGGCCGGGTCTTCTACACGAACTTCGGCCACAACGACGCCACCTGGAACGACCCCGCCTTCCAGAGGCACGCGACCCAGGGCATCGCCTGGGCCATCGGTCGATTCGATGCCCCCGCCGATCCGAATCCCGAGGTGCAGGCGGCAGCGTATCTCAGGAGTGTGATCGCCGCCGCGCCGGGACTCACCGACGCCGAGCGATCAGTCCTGGCAGCCGCGGCCGAGGCCAGGGTCGCCGCTGACCCCGCCTGGGCCGTGGGCCTGCGGCCGTTGCTCGAAGAACTCAGGAGCCTCGAGCCGGCCGACCGCAAGGCCGTGTACGACCGGGTCCTCGCGGCGATCCACGACGGACGGCCGTGATCCGCGAGCGACGGCGGCTCTGGCGAAAGGGGGAGCATGAGGATGAACGGAATGCGGCTGGCCATCGTGTCCCTGGTGGTGGTCGTGACGGGCCTCGTTGGGGCGACGACGTCGACCGCCCGGCCGCCCAACATCGTCTTGTTTCTCTGCGACGATCTCGGCACGGGCGACCTTTCGGTGCTCGGCAGCCGCGAGATTCGCACCCCGAACATCGACGCCCTGTTTGCCCAGGGCACCCGGCTGACCCGGCATTGGGCCGGTAATGCGGTGTGCGCGCCGAGCCGCTGCGTGCTGTTGACCGGCCGGCATCCAGGCCATGCCGTCGTCCGCAGCAACCGGGAATTCAAGCCCGAGGGGCAGGCTCCGATGCCGGCCGGCACGGTCACCCTCGTGGGACTCCTGCACGAGGCCGGTTATGCCACGGGTGGCTTCGGCAAGTGGGGCCTGGGCGCTCCGGGCAGCGACTCCGATCCGGTGGCCTGCGGCTTCGATCGCTTCTTCGGCTACAACTGCCAGCGGGAGGCCCACAGCTTCTACCCGACGCACCTCTGGGACAATCGAGAGCGGGTGGAACTGGAAAACCCGGCGCTCTCGGGCGATCCACAGGTGGCCCGGGCCGGCCGAATCGCCGCCGAACCGCCGCCGGGTGACGGAGCATTCGCCCGGTTTGCCGGCACCCAGTATTCGGCCGATCTGATCGCGGAACAGCAGCTCGCCTTCGTTCGCGAACATGCCGCCGAGCCGTTTTTTCTGTATGTGCCCACCACCGTTCCGCATCTGGCGCTCCAGGTGCCGGCCGCCGAGCCGTCGCTGGCCGACTACCGTCGCCACTTTGGCGAGGAACGACCCTATCTCGGTGGCGGCGGCTACGTGCCCTGCCAGCGGCCGCTGGCCACCTACGCGGCGATGATCACCCGCATGGATCGCGAGGTCGGGCGGCTGGTGGCCCTGCTCGATGAACTCGGACTCTCCGACGAGACGATCTTCGTCTTCACGAGCGACAACGGGGCGACGTTTCCCGGGTGCGGCGGCCTCGACACCGCGCGGCTGAAAAGCAACGGGGATCTGCGGCAGTGGAAAGGGTCGCCCTACGAAGGCGGCCTGCGAGTGCCCGCGGTCGTGGTCTGGCCGGGTCGGATACCAGCCGGCGGGGTGATCGATGGGATCACCGGCTTTGAAGACTGGCTGCCGACGCTCCTGGACCTCGCCGGACTCGCCGATCGCATTCCTGCCGGGCTCGACGGCACGAGCCTTGCCGCGGCGGTGCAGGGCCTCGCACCGGCTCCTGTGGGGAGAATCCTGTATCGGGAACTGACCGAGGGGCGGTGGCAGGCCGTCACGGACGGCCGCTGGAAGGCGGTTCGACAGGCCGTGGGGCCTAAGCAGGCCGATCGGGCCCGGCCGACGGAACTCTACGATCTGGCTGCCGACCCCGGCGAAGCGTACGACCTGGCGGCCGAGCAGCCGGACATCGTCCGAGCCCTCGAGGCCGCGATGCAGCGGGAGCATGTCCCGCATCCCGCCTGGCCGCTGCCCTTCGCCGACACCCGTCCGGCGAACGACTGACACGGCGATCGCCGGAGCGTGTATTCTTGGCCCCCACGAAGACCAGGCGGGGCGGCATTCGGGACGGCATGAGCCAAGAGAACCAACACGATCCGCACGACCCGGCCCTCACTCCGAGCCGACTTGGCCTTGGTCTGTTCGCAGCGTACGTCGCTCTCTACGGCGGGTTCATGGTTCTCGTGCTCGTCCGTCCCGACCTGTTGGCCATGAGGCCTTTCGGTGGAGTCAACCTCGCGATTATCGCGGGGCTGGGGCTGATCGGAGCGGCCGTGGCGCTCTCGGCCGTCTACATGATCGCGCGGTCCGAATAGGCGTCCTCTCGCCCTGCCCATGCTCTACGAAACCTCACCCCTGGCGGTCGGCATCTTTGCGGCCTTCGTAGCCGGCGTGCTCTGGCTCTCGTTTCGCCTGGGCCGCAAGGGGCAGTCGGCCCAGGGCTACTACGCCGCCCACGGCCAGGTGCATTGGTTCGTCAACGGCGTCGCGTTCGCGGGTGACTACCTTTCCGCGGCCTCGTTTCTCGGCATCTGCGGGATGATCGCCTTTTCCGGCTACGACGGCTTTCTCTACTCGATCGGCTTTCTGGCTGGATGGGTGGTGGCGCTGTTCGTGATCGCCGAACCGATCAAGTCGCTCGGAAGATTCACCTTTGCCGACGCCCTCGACGCCCGGTTCAACAGCCGCGGCATCAAACTGGCCGTCGCGATATCCACGCTGGTGGTGAGCATCTTCTACCTGATCCCGCAGATGGTCGGGGCCGGCTCGCTCGTGACGCCGCTCTTGGGTCTGCCGCACGCCGTCGGGGTGATTCTCGTGGGAGTGGCCGTCACCATGATCGTGGTCACGGCCGGCATGGTCTCGACCACGTGGGTGCAGTTCATCAAAGGCTCCCTGTTGGTGCTCTTCTGCGGCGTTCTGACCGTGCTGATTCTCCAGCGGGGCCTCGTCGTGAATGCCGGCCGACCAGGGCCGGTCGATCTGACCCCACAGGTCCACACGGTTTGCCGCGACGGAACGGTGCTCGTCGACGGTCAACCGCAGACCAGAGACCACGACCTCCGGCCCGTCGGCACGATCAGCCGGCTCCCTGAGCGGTTCGCTGATCGGGAGGCGACCGGCCCGCTTGGGCCGTTGGCCTACCTCGCGGCCCTCGAGGATTCGACGATCATCACCTGGAACAAGACGACCCGGGTGGACGATCAGGGGACGCACGTCACCTTCACCCCCCAGGAACGGCCGGCCGCTGACCTCTTGCGACCCGGCGGGTATTTCAAGGGGTTGGCCAGCGGCACCCTGGCCGGCCGGCTCGACTTTGCCAGTCTGATGCTGGCCCTGTTCTGTGGCACCGCGTCGCTCCCCCACATCCTGATCCGCTACTACACCGTCAAGGACGCCGCCGCCGCCCGCCGCAGCACCGTGGTCGGCATCGCTGCGATCGGCTTCTTCTACGTCCTCACTCTCTACCTCGGCCTCGGAGCCATGACGAGCGGCGGCCTCGATCCCACCGACACGAACATGGCGGCACCGCTCCTGGCGAAGTCGTTCAGTGAGATCCTGTTCGCCGTCATCTCGGCGATCGCCTTCACGACCGTGCTGGGCACGGTCAGCGGCCTGATCATGGCCGGCAGCGGCGCCGTGGCCCACGACCTCGTGGAAAACGTCTGCGGGATCCAGATGACGGATCATGAGAAGGTGCGGGTTGGCAAGATCGCGGCGGTCGGTCTGGGAATCGTGGCGATGGCGTTGGGCATCCTGTTCAAGGGATTCAACGTCGGATTCCTGGTCGGCTGGGCCTTCAACATCGCCGCCAGCGCGAACCTCCCGGCCCTCGTGATGCTCCTGTTCTGGCCCCGGACCACGAAGCAGGGGATCACCGCCGCCGTCACCGTCGGGATGCTCGCCTCGCTGGGCTGGATCCTGCTCTCGGCCGACACTTTCGAAAAGGTGTATGGTGTTCCGGGAGCCCTGGCGCCGATGCCGTTCAGCCAGCCCGGCCTGGTCACGATCCCGCTCGGATTCGTCGTTCTCGTCGTCGTGTCGCTCCTCACGCCCGCCCCTACCCGCCGCTGAGTGCGGCGCGGCTCCCATGCCCCGCAAGAAACCCGCCCCGCCTCGCCGGCCGGTGATCCGCTGCTCCGCCGCCCACCTCGAGGCGATCCGCGAGATCTACAACGACGCGATCGTCAACACGACCGCCCTCTACGAATACGCGCCGCGATCGACGGAGACGATGCGGGAGTGGCTCGCGGTCAGGGAACGGGATTCGATTCCTGTGATCGGCATCGAATGGGAGCCGGGCGTACTGGCGGGCTTCGCCACCTGGGGGCCATTCCGGCCTCGGGCGGCCTACAAGTATTCGGCCGAGCACTCGGTCTACGTGGCCGAGCGATTCCGGGGCGAAGGGATCGGCCGGCAACTGATGCAGGCGATCGTCACCGAGGCGACGCGGGCCGAACTGCACATGCTCGTGGCAGGCATCGACGCCTCGAATGTCGCGAGCATCGCCCTCCACAGTTCGCTCGGGTTTCGCTGCTGCGGCACCGTCCGCGAGGCTGGATTCAAGTTCGGTCGCTGGCTCGATCTCGAGTTCTGGCAGCTGATCCTGCCAACCCCGGCAACACCCGTCGAAGGCTGATCGCGGTGCCCCCTGGCGAGACACCGGCTCGGGGCGGCAAAAGTCGCGTCGCGGGCGAGGATACGCCCCGATTGCTCCGCGAGCGTTCGCCGACCCCTCGCCTCGGGTCAGCTCTGGGTCGTCGGCTCGGGGCGGCAAAAGTCGCGTCGCGGGCGAGGCACGCCCCGATTGCTCCGCGAGCGTTCGCCGACCCCTCGCCTCCCGGTCAGCCGTGGCCGCAGGCTTGCAGCCTGCGGAATCCGGCCCTCACACCCGTGGGAGTTCGAAGCCCTTGCGGTAGTCGCGACTGAAGAGCCGGTTGGCTTCCGGATCGTCGGACCGTTCGGTCGACGGATCGATCGTGAGGAGCCGGCCGAGGGACAGCGGCGTGATGTCGTACGCGATGTCGTTCTCAGCCAAGTGGGCGGTGAAATTCCCGAGCGTGTCCCGCACGTGCCGTTCATCGGCGGCGAGCGGGAGGGGCGTGCCGGGCTCGACCGGCGTGCCGAGCGCCCAGGAGACGTTGCCGAGATGGGCCAGGCTGCTCGAGAAGTGGCCATCCTCGATGTCAAGGTGCAGATCTTCGTGACGGCGGCTCTTGATCGCCTTGACGAAGTTGGCGAAGTGGTGCTGGTAGCTGCCCCCGGACCAGGCGCCGAGTTGCTTGCCGTCGTAGTCGAACGCTACGCCCGAGGTGTAGTTGGGGGCCACGACATAGCCCTCCGTGCCCCACCAGATGTTGCCGACGTGGAGCGGACCGGCCGCCAGGTCGAACGTGACCGGGGTCTTGATTTCGAGCCCGCGGACGTCCGAGATCAGCAGGCAGTCGTCCCACTCGAACACTGTCAACTGACTGTTGGCCACGTCGCCGTTGTCCACGTAGCCGAGTCGGCCTCCCAGGCTCACAACCCGCTTCGGGAGCGATTGTTGTCCCAGGCCCCAGCGGGCCTTGTCGAGTTCGTGCGGATTCTGGTTGCCGAGATCACCGTTGCCGGTGAGATGATTCCAGTGCCAGTCGTAGTGGAGCCGTTCGCGGATCGGCCGGTCGGCCGGGGCGGGCCCCGCCCAGAGATCGAAGTCGATCCCCTCGGGCAGCGGCACAGGCGTGTCGACCCGTCCGATGCTCTTTCGCCGCTTATAGCAGACCGCGTGGGCGACCTTCACGGGTCCGACGCCTCCGCCACGTACGAACTCGATCGTCTGCCGCATCCCCGGCATACTCCGCGACTGCACTCCCATCTGGCACATCCGGCCGAGCTTCCGGGCCCATTGGGTGATCACCCGGCCCTCTTCGACGTTGTGGCTGCAGGGTTTTTCAACGTAGACGTCCTTGCCGGATTGCATGGCCCAGACGGACATCAGGGCATGCCAGTGGTTGGGAGTGGCGATCGAGACGGCATCGATATCCTGGCGGTCGAGGAGCCGCCGGACGTCCTGCTCGTACGCGGGCAACGGATAGTCTTTTTCCCGGAAGCGCTTTTCCTGCTTGGCGAAGGCATTCGGATCGCAGTCGCAGATCGCGACGACCTCGCAGTCCCGGTTGGCCATCCACTCGTTGAGGTGGCCCCCTCCTTGGCCGTTGACACCGATCACCGCTACTCGAATCCGGTCGTTTGGACCGGGTGTGCGGGTCGAGGCATCCTCGGCTGCCCGGGCGGCGGGAACTGTGGCCAGGGCCGTGGCAGCCATGCCGAAGGCCTGTTCGAGAAAGTCGCGACGGGAGTGTGGCACGATCGAAATTCCTACCGGGGGGCGAACCATGGGTTGGGGCGACGGAGCCATACGTGTGGCATGCACCAGACTCCAAATCTTACCCCACGCGCCAAGCCGGGGCGGTGTCAGGCCCGGGGTGCCGCTGACTTTGCGGGCCGGCGGCGGGCTGGGGGGGAGGCCGTCCCGCCGCCCGGGCGGTGGTTCGCGGACTCATACGTCACGCTCAGAAGTCGTGCGGAGCCGCGGGTCGCTGCGGCGATCAGATGGGGAATCGCGGCATCCAGGTACAGGCTGTCGCCGGGGCCGAGCCGGATGGTCTCATCCCCGTAACTCACCTTCACCTCGCCCTCCAAGACGTGGAGAAACCGTTCTCCGTCGTGGCTCTCGGGGACTCGGCGGCTGCCGTTTCCCGAGAGTTCGAGGATCTCGGGCTGCATGGCCCGGCCCCGCCAGGCCTCGGCCAGGGGATTGGTATTCACCCCGGTGGTGCCGTTGCGTCCGGTCAGGATCCGACCAGCGCCCGCACGATCCACGACGAACCTCGGAGGAGTCACCAGGCCGCTGACGAGATCTTCCACCCCGCAGTCGAGTGCCTCGGCAAGACGTACCAGACCCTCGAGCGACGGAGCCAGAAGCCCATTTTCTATCTTCGAGAGCCAGCTGACTGTGAACTCGGTCTTCGAGACCACGTCTTCGAGCGTGAGCCTACGAGAGGTCCGTGCGGCCCGAATCCGGCGACCCAGAGAACTGAGATTGAGCAGCGTCATTGCGACCGAGCGTAATCGGCCGAAGACCCTGCTGCAAGGGGGTTCGTTAGTCCCATGAGGATCGCCCTCGTGGGGGTTCTCGGTCAGGCGCCGGGGCGGCGGAAGTGCCTGTAGGCCTGGAGAACGTCGTAGAGATCGCTCGACACGGTGATGTCCTCGTCGGCGAAGTCCCTCAGCCAGGTGCGGTCGCTGGCCACCGCATCGGCCAGGAGCGGAAGCACCTCGCTCAAGGAGACCCGCACGCCGGACTGGGGTTCCGGCAGCGTGGCGCAGGCCACCGTTTCGATCTCGGGTTCCGTGTAAACCCGCAGCCGTCGCATCGCCATGGCATTCTCTCCCTTGCCCTGGGGACCTGCGGGAGCCGACGGGCGGAAACCCGTTCTTGGTTCGGCCGTCATCCTGACTGTCGCCGACTCCCTCGAAAAGAGTCATCGGCATTGCCGGGGGCCCGGGTTTGGCGGAATCTCCCGACTGACCAGATTGAAAGTTCCGACACTCCCGATCAGGGGGCTCTGGCAGTCTGGGAGGAAGAGACGCCTCTCAGCCAGGCTGGCCGCCGCCGGTGGTCGCTGTCTCGATCCGGCCGGCCCGGTATGCGTCGCCGATGCTCTTTGGCACGAGGGCTTCGGCCTCGAGCAAGCGGGCGCGATTCTCAGCCGTGGCCGCCTTCATCTCCTGCTCCCGAGCGATGGCCACGCTCCGCCGTTCCTCGGCCTTGGCCCGAGCCACACGCGTGTCGGCTTCGGCCTGATCGGCCTGCAGCCGTGCCCCGATGTTTTCGCCCACCTCGATGTCGGCGATGTCGATCGACACGATCTGGAAGGCCGTTTGGGCATCGAGCCCCCGCTGGAGCACGGCCTTCGAGATCGTGTCCGGGTGCTCCATCACCTCGAAGTGGCTCTCCGCCGAGCCGATCGAGGTGATGATGCCTTCGCCCACGCGTGCGATGATCGTTTCTTCGGTCGCGCCCCCGATCAGTTGCTGGAGGTTCGTGCGAACCGTGACCCGGGCGCGGATCTTGAGTTCGACGCCGTTGCGGGCCACGGCCGAAAGGGTCGACTTCCCGCTGGCGGTGTCGGGGCAGTCGATCACCTTCGGGTTGACGCTCGTCTGGACCGCGTCGAGCACGTCGCGGCCTGCCAGATCGATGGCGCAGGCCTTGTCGTAGTCGAGGTCGAGGTCGGCCCGCTGGGCGGCGATCAAGGCCCGGATCACGCGGGGAACGTCACCTCCCGCCAGGTAATGGGCTTCGAGTCGGCGGGAGGTGATGTCGCCGAGGCCGGCCTGGGCTGCCATGATCTTGGCCTGGACGATCGTGCGGGCGTTGACCTTCCGAAGGCTCATGCCCAGCAACTCCATGATGCCGACCGGTGCCTTCGACCAGTAGGCCTGGAACCAGAGCTGCCCGTAGTTCACGACGAGCAGGAGCATCATCAGGGCAAGGATCCCCAAGAGGATCGAAGCGGCGAACACCAGCGTCATGTCGTCCACGGGAAGGCTCCGGAATGGCGGCAGAGGGCCACAAGCAAGCCTAGTTCCGGATTCGGTGCGGGTGAAATCGGCGATTTCCCCCGGGCTCTTTCCCACCCTGGCTCGGGCGGCCGCTGCGGCCCCGACCGGGCCGCGGTAGGCTGGAGGCTCGCGGCCGACGGTCGCTTTCGGAGCATTCTGCGGTCGAGTCCGAGTCGATGCACCCCTCGTCGTCCCGCCGAAGTCGCTCGCTCTTTCGGCTGCTCGTGCTGCCCGTGGTTGGGCTCGTGCTGGCAGCCGTGGTGGCGAACGTGGCCTTTGCCGCGTGGCTGGCGGCCCGGCGTTCGCTGGCCGCGGCCCGGAGTTCCCAGGAGCAGGTGGCGGCGGCGCTCGAACGCTCGCGGGTGGCGCTTTCGCAGCCCGTGCTCGATACCCTTCGGCAGCTGACGGGTAGCGAGTTTCTCGTCTGGAGCGAGGCTGACGGAACGGCCGGGCTGACGACGTTCGCAGCGGCCACGCTCGCCGGGCTCGATCCCGCCACGCTGGCCGCCGCGTCTGGTCATGAAGTGTTGATTGCCGGGAGCATCTACCACGTCGGCCGGGCCCGCTCGCGGGGCGTGCGGCCTGAAACGGTGCTCGTGCTCACGCCGGTCCAGAGCATGCTGCGGACCACGTTCGAGGCGGTGTGGCCCGTCCTGGCCGTGGCCGCCGCCACACTGGCCGTGCTCGTGCCGCTCGGGTTCATCGCCACCACGCGACTCGCCCGACGGCTCATCGCGGTGGAGCGGCACGTGGCCCGGATCGCCGCGGGTCACTTCGGCGAACGGCTGGCCGACTCGCTGCACAGGGGCCACGACGATATCGGCCGGCTCGTGGCCGGCGTGAACCATCTGAGCGACACCCTGTCCACGCTCCGGGCGACGCTCGTGGCCGGCGAGCGCCAGCGACTCCTGGGCCAGCTTGCCGCTGGCTTCGCCCACGAACTGCGAAACGCCGTCACGGGAGCCCGGCTGGCGATCGACCTCCACCGGCGGCGGTGCCAGGGGCCGGCCGACGATGGCAGCCTCAGCGTCGCGGTCAAGCAGCTCGATATTCTGGCCGAGGAGGTGCAGGGTCTCTTGGCGCTCGGGCGGCCAGGCGAGGCGACGACGACGGAGATCGACCTGCCGGCGCTGGTGGCGGAGGTGGCCGAACTCACCGGTCCGAGGGCCGACCATGCCGGGACCAGGATCATGGTCGAGCCGATTCCTGCGGGTGTCCCACTCGTCGGCCGGAGGGAGTCTCTCCGCGCCGCGGTCGTCAACCTGGTGCTCAACGCGATCGATGCCGCTGGCCGCGGCGGCGTCGTGCGGCTCGCGTTCGATCATGCCGGCCCGCAGATCGCCTTCACGGTCGAGGATGATGGTCCGGGTCCGCCGGACGGGCTGGCCCCGACGATCACCGAGCCGTTCGTGACGGCCAAGCCTGAAGGAATCGGCTTGGGGCTGGCGGTCGCGAGGGCCGTGGCCGAGGAACACGGCGGCAGCCTCTCCTGGTCGCGGGGGAAGGGCCGCACGAGGTTCACGATCGTGGTGCCGGCCGTGCCGCCCGCTCCCGCCGACGCTGCCCCAGCCGAGGAGACTGCCGCATGAGTCGCATTCTGGTGATCGACGACGAGCCGGCGATCGGTTGGAGTTTGAAGGAGTTTTTGGCCGACGAGGGCCATGAGGTGAACGTGGCAGCCGATCTTCCCGCGGCCATGGAGGCTGCTCGGCGACACCGCCCCGATGCGATTCTTCTCGACGTGCGGCTCGGCTCGGCCGACGGGCTGGCGGCCGTCCCCGTCCTGCGGGTGGCGGCGGGGCCGGTGCCGATCGTGGTGATGACCGCCTTCGGCGATCTCGCCACTGCCGTCCGGGCGATCCAGGCTGGCGTAGTCGACTTTCTCGTGAAGCCGTTCGACCTGGAGTGGGTCGCGAAGGTGGTCCGGAGGGTGGTCGCACCCCAGCCGGCGGGCGTTGCCGGCGAAGCGGTGGCCGCGGCGATGAAGGAGTGGGCGACAGCCGCCCGCCGGGAGTGGTCCGATCTGCCCGAGCCCGATCTTCATCACCGGGCCGTTCAACTCGTCGAGGCAACCCTGCTCCGTGAGGCCCTGGCCCATACCGGCGGCAACCGCACCGCAGCAGCCAAGCTTCTCGGACTCGACCGGGCCACGCTCCGGACGAAGCTTCGCAGCCTCGGGATTGACGACGAGCGTGATCCCTGAATCGCTGGGCAAGGCGAGCCGGTGCGCCATGCTGTCCCGTGGACAAAGCCTTCCATGGCCTTTGTCCACTCCGGCGACCGCAGGAAACGCCAAGGGTTTCCTGGGTCGCCAGTCGCCGCTTCCTGCGGCTCATAACGCCGGAGGCGAGGGGGTCGGCGAACGCTCGCGGAACACGTGGGGCGTATCCTCGCCCGCGACGCGACTTTTGCCGCCCCCGAGCCGGTGCACCTGAGTTGACCGAAGCTGGTGGTCGGCGTGGTGAAAAGTTCGCCGTGGGGTGGCGGAAGATTCGCCGCGCGAAACGGGCTCGGCATCCGGTAGCCTCCCGGCGATCACGAGGACCAAGCCCATGGTGCTGCCCGGCATCGTCGCATCGTCAACGGAACGGCCCGACGCTTCCCATCAGCGACGAGCGTTCACGCTCGTCGAACTGCTCGTCGTGATCGCGATCATCGCCACGCTGGTCGGGCTGCTCCTGCCGGCCGTGCAGAGTGCGCGGGAAGCGGCTCGGCGAATGAGCTGCTCCTCCAACCTGAAGCAGGTGGCGCTGGCCGTGCTCGCCTTCGAGAGCTCCAAGGCGAGGCTGCCGCCGAGCATGATTCATGTTCCGGGGACCGTCTTCGCCAACAACAATGGCTCCTGGGGTGTGCACGGGCGGATCCTGCCGTTCATCGAAGAGTCCGGCGCGGCGGTGAGGATCAACCTGGAAGAGGCGTTCGACCAAGGGAGCAATGCCGCCAGCGGCGTGCCGACCGCCAGGGTCCCGGTGTTTCTCTGTCCCAGCGAGGCGAACAGCCAGGTGCGGACCAAGAACGGCATCCCGTTCACCGCTCCCCACACCTACGGCTTCAATGCCGGCACCTGGTTCGTCTACGATCCCGCCACTGGCGCCGGCGGCGACGGTGTCTTTTTCCCCAACTCGCATCTCCGTGTGGGAAAGGTCAGGGATGGCCTGAGCAAGACCCTCTGCGCAGCAGAAGTGAAGGCGTTCACCCCGTACCTGCGGAACACGGCCGATCCCGCTGGCACGCATCCGGCCGCCACGCCGCCCGCGACACCCTCGGCCGTCGCGGCCCTGGCGGCGGGTGGCGACGCCAAACTCGGTCCCGACACAAACTCCTGCACCGGCCATACCGAGTGGCCCGACGGCCGCGTGCACCACACCGGCTTTACGGCCACCTTTCCGCCCAACACGCGGGTACCGATCATGAGGGACGGCCGGGAGTACGACATCGACTACAACTCCCGGCAGGAAGGCAACAGCGGCACGATCAAAACCTTCGCGGCGATCACCTCGCGGAGCTACCACCCGGGGGTGGTGAATGCCGCCCTCCTCGACGGATCGGTGCACACCTTCAGTGAGTCGATCGACCCGACGGCTTGGCGATCCCTCAGCACGCGGGATGGGGGAGATCTGGGACGGTTCGAGTGACCTGCCGGCCTCGCCGGCTGGGCGGCCATTGCCCCGGATCCGCTGTCGCGCACCAGCTGCGGCCATCTGGTAGCCTCCTCCCAAATGCCGGACGGTCTCGGGGCAACCGGATCGATTCGGTAGGAACGAACCCTTCCTTTCGGAGACTCGTGATGGACATTCTCGGTGAGATTCTCAAGCAGGTGATCGCGGGCGCCAGCCAGCCGGCGCCGCAGCAACGTCCAGCCCCTCAGCAGCCCCCGTCCGGCATGCCTTCGGCTGACGACCTGACCGACATCCTCGGCCAGATCTTCGGCGGCGGCCAGGCTCAGCGGCTGCCCGACGTCGTCAAGCAGTTCGAGGAGCGGGGGATGCGGGAACAGGTCGATTCCTGGGTCCGCACCGGTCCCAACAAGCCTGTCGAGCGGCGGCAGATCGAGGACGTCCTCGGTCAGCGGGAACTCGAGGAACTGGCCCGCAGACGGGGCGTCGATCGGGATCAGCTCGCCGAAGTCTTGGCCAAGTACATTCCGCAGATCATCGACGAACTCACCCCTGGTGGCCAACTGCCCCGGCGGTGAATGGGTCGCGGATCACACGACGAATCCGGGGCTGCCGGCATCCTCTCGCTTCACGTTCGCGTTGGCCCTCCCGGCCTCCGCTCACTGCGTGTCCGCTGCGCTTCGCCATCCTGGCTGCGCTTGCTCCCACAGCACGCTCGAGGACACCGGCAGCCCCTCCAGGGTCTCGGCAGGAGAAGGCATGCGATCGTGAATCTGCCAGACTCGGAGGCTCGGGGATCGGCGAACGCTCGCGGAGCACGGGGCGTATCCTCGCCCACGACGATCCGGAGGAGTCGGTCTTCCGACCGACGTGTGCCGTCCACGGGCCGGTGTCGGCGCGTGCCTGCCAGCGCTAGTCCTGCGGCCGGGCCGCGGAGGTCGGCGCGGCACGTTCGTTAGAGTCGGCACGGCTCGACTTTCCCGCGGGGTTTGTGCAGCCGCCGCGGGCTGCCGCCGATATCTCACCTCGGGCCGGATGACTTCGGCTCCGCGACCCTGCCGCCGGCCGTTCGTGCCCCGGGCGGAGTCGCGTCTGCCTTTCCGCAGTCACCCCCAAGCCCCGAGACCGCTCCATGCCCACGCCGTCCCGTCGCAAGAGGCCATCGGCCGTTCAGAACCCGCTCGAGACCTACCTTCGCGACATCAACGAGACGGCGCTCCTCTCGGCGGACGACGAGAAGCGGCTGGCTACAGCGATCCGCCGGGGTGACGCCCTGGCTCGTGACCACATGGTGCGGGCGAATCTCCGGCTGGTGGTCAACATCGCCCGCGGATACGCCAACCGCGGCCTGCCGCTGCCCGACCTGATCGAGGAGGGTAATCTCGGTCTCCTCAGGGCGGTGGAGGGTTTCGATCCCACGATGGGCACCCGGTTCAGCACCTATGCGAGCTACTGGATCAAGCAGTCGATCAAGCGGGCCCTGATCAATTCGGGCAAAACGATCCGGATTCCGGCCTACATGGTCGAGTTGCTCTCCAAGTGGCGTCGAGCCACGCTCCGGCTCACCGACGCGCTCGGCCGCGTGCCCACCCCGGAGGAGGTGGCCAGGATGCTGGGCCTGGCCCGTAAGAAGCTCTCGATCATCAAGAAGGCGATCCATGTGCATCAGGCCGGCCCGCATTCCGAGCCGACCGAGGGGGGCTGGTCCCTCGGGGAACTCGTGATGGACGAGAACACCCGCTGCCCGGCGGATGTGATGCTCGATGAGGATACGCTCCGTCATGTCCTCCGCCGGATCGACGAACTCGACGAGCGGGCCGGCAAGATCATCAAGCTTCGGTTCGGCCTCGGCGGTGGAGAACCGATGACGCTCAAGGAGATCGGCGCCATACTCGGCCTCACCCGCGAGCGGGTCAGGCAGATCGAAAGCGAGACACTTGCCAGCCTGGCGTTGGAACTCGACACGGCGCCGCGGGCGAGCCTCCGGCTGCGGCGTGGCGCCTGATCGACCGCGTGTGTCCGTTGCCCCACGAGAGACCTTGCCCATGGACCTCACCCGGTTGATCAGACCGATCCCCGACTTTCCCAAGCCGGGCATCCTGTTTCGCGACATCACGCCCCTTTTGGCCGATCCGGCCGGTCTGGCCGAGTCCGTTCGGCTCCTGGCCGAGCCATGGCGGGGGGAACGAATCGACGGCATTGCTGCCGTGGAGGCCCGTGGCTTTCTGTTCGCAGCGCCTTTGGCGCTCGAATTGGGGGTGGGCGTGATCCCGGTTCGCAAGCCGGGCAAACTGCCGGCGGAGACGATCGCGCACGACTACGACCTCGAATACGGCCGCGACCGGCTGGAGATGCACGCCGGCGTTTTGGCCGGCGGCGCAAGGGTGCTCGTGGTGGACGACGTGCTCGCCACAGGCGGCACCGCCGTGGCCTGCATGCGGCTGGTGGAAGCCGCCGGTGGAGTGGTGGCGGGGGCGGCGTTCCTCGTGGAGATCGAGCCGCTCGGGGGCCGAGAGCGGCTCGCCCCGCACCGGGTGGAGAGCGTGCTCGTATACTCGTGAGCATGTCCTCACGCAGCCGCGTCGTCGTCGCCATGTCGGGGGGCGTCGACTCGAGCGTCGCCGCGTCCCTCCTCGTTGAGGCCGGGCACGAGTGCGTCGGCGTGTTCATGCGGCACGCGCGGCCGGCGGTCGAGCCGCAGGGGCAGCTGGCGATCGTGGAGCCGCGGGCGGGGCATCAGGGCTGCTGCAGCGCAGCCGACGCGCTCGATGCCCGGCGGGTGGCCGACCGGCTGGGGATTCCCCTCTATCCGCTCGATCTCACGGATGACTTCGAGCGGATCATCGACGACTTCGCCGCAGAGTATGGCCGCGGCCGCACTCCGAACCCGTGCGTGCGGTGCAACGCCTGGCTCAAGTTCGGCAAGCTGTTCGACTACGCCGACGCGATCGGGGCCAGCCACGTGGCGACCGGCCACTATGCCCGGCTTGAAGCGACGGCGACCGAGGTGCCGGTGCTGCGGCGGGGTCTCGATCCCGCCCGCGACCAGTCTTACGTGTTGTTCGCGATTCCTCCCGACCGACTTCGGCGGATGCTCTTGCCCGTCGGTGGGTTGCCCAAGGCGGATGTGCGAGCGCGGGCTCGTGACCTCGGCTTGGCGGTGGCCGACAAGCCCGACAGCCAGGAGATCTGCTTCGTCGCCCCGGGAGCGCATGCCGGCCTGGTGGCGGCGAGACTCGGTGGATCTCGGGCCGGTGACATCGTCGATCTCTCGGGCAACGTGCTCGGCCAGCATCCCGGCATCGAGCACTACACCGTCGGCCAACGGCAGGGCCTGGGCATCGCCACGGGCCAGCGACTTCATGTCATTCGGATCGAGGCGGCGTCGAGACGGGTGGTTGTCGGACCCCGCACGGCGGTGCCCGAGCAGTTTCTGGAGGCGGCCGACGCCACCTGGCTCGTGCCGGTGCCAACAGCGCCGTTTGCTTGCGAAGTGCAGTGTCGGGCCCAGCGGACCGCGGCCCCGGCGATCGTCACGCCCCTGGCAGCGGACCGCTTCGAGGCCCGGTTCACTGGCGGGGCCGAGGCCACGCCCGGGCCGATTTCGCCGGGCCAGCCGGCCGTGATCTATGCCGGAGATCGCCTGCTGGGCGGTGGCTGGATCGAGCGGTGAGGCTCACCCGTTTGGTTGTGCCGATCAGGCGGCGTCCCGACCAGCCCCAGCCGAATCCGAGCCGCGTCCGCCGGAGCGCGGTAGAGTCGCAGGAGCGGTGTCCAGCCAACGCCAGCAAGGATCACCGGTGGTTCCGCGGGAGAGACTCCATGTCTTCTGTGCGCATGCGAGTGGCCATCACGGCCCTGCTGATCGGATTTTTCAGCCCGCTGACCCGCGGTGAATCCGGCTTCGGTCAGGGCAATTGGGGCGGGAGCAGTGTTTCGGTAGGACGGTCTACCTTTTACGCCAACGGCCTGGTCTCGAATCAGATCGGACGGACGTCGTTTTTCAACAACGGTCTCGTCGGCCGGCAGTATGGCAACCTCACGCTCTACAACAACGGTCTCGTCGCCGGCCGGTCGGGAACCGCCACCTACTATTCCAACCTCGCCGTCGGGATTCCGGCGCGGAGCGGCGGTGCGACCGGCGTGATGGTCTACGGCGGCGGGTTCCCCTATCCACAGGGCCCAGGCCCGTATCCCTTCGGGGTGCCGCAGCCACCCCCGGGCGGGGCCACGCCCTGGTCCACAAAACCTTGGTCGCAGACGCCCTGGGGGCGGCGCTAAACCGCGAGCACGTAGCGAGCCAGGCTGTGGCGGGCCGTGCGTCCGCAGACGGGCGTTCATCCCGACGCCAGAGTATGCTCGCCAAGCGGGGCAGTCGCAGGGGTCTGTGACTCGGGAGAAGACGGCTGACCCGCGTGGATCGAGGGACGCATGGACGAAGGCAGCTCACCCCCCGGATCGGTCGCCGGCGACCTATCGGTGTCCGCTGCTGCGTCGGTCGGGCCGCTCTCCTTTTCCGGCCTGACCGATTTCATGGGTCGCGGGGCCGGGAGCGACGCGGCCAGCAGCGACGAACTGCCTCCCGGCACGCTGGTGGGAGACGCCCGGATCGTGACATTGCTCGGGGCCGGGGGAATGGGTCGGGTCTACGAGGCCGTTCAGGAGTCGACCCAACGGACGGTCGCGGTCAAGGTGATCCGGCCGGGCGTCGTGTCGGCTGTGGCTGCGCGGCGGCTGGCCCACGAAGCCCAGATTCTCGGTCGCCTCTCCCATCCCGGCATCGCCCGGATCTATTCCGCCGGCGTGGCCCGGATCGGCGGGAGTGACCTCCCCTTCTTCGTGATGGAGTATGTGGACGAACCCCGGTCGCTGACGGCCTTCGCCGCCGCGGGAAACCTATCCCGCCGGGAACGGGTGGAACTCTTCCGCCAGGTCTGCCTGGCGGTGGCCCACGGGCATGAGCGGGGCGTGGTGCACCGCGACTTGAAGCCCGGCAACATCCTCGTCGATCGGGCCGGCCAGCCGAAGGTCATCGACTTCGGCGTGGCGCGGTGCACGGCGGAGGAAGGCCAACTGACGACGATGCACACGGGCATGGGCGAACTCCTGGGTACGGCCCAGTACATGGCCCCTGAGCAGCTGTTTGGCACCGCCGACGACATCGACGCCAGGGCCGACGTGTATGCCCTGGGACTCGTGCTCTACGAACTCCTCACCGGAGATTTTCCCTACGAGGTCCGCGGCCGCCCCATTTACGAGGTGGCCCGGGTCGTGCGGGAGGTCGAGCCGCGGTCGCTCTCGACGCTGGATCGCGATCTGCGGGGCGACCTGACGGCCATCGTCGCCACCTGCCTCGATAAGGAACGAGGCCGCCGCTATCCCTCGGCTGCCGCGGTCGCCGCCGACCTCGGCCGGCACCTGCGCGGCGAGGCGATCGTGGCCCGTCCGCCGGGACTTCTCGAATCGTTGGCTCGCCTCGCGAGCCGACACAAGGCTGCCACCCTGGGGCTGGCGGCCGTGCTGACCACGCTCGTGGTGGCGGCGGTGGGCATGTCGCTGCTCGCGGTGCGGGCCGAGCGGCAGCGGGCGCTGGCGACGGCCTCGGCCGAACTCGCTTCGCGGCAGCTCTACCGGGCCAACGTTCGCTCGCTCCAGTCGTTCATCGAGTCGGACAATCCCCGGGCCGCCCGGGCGATTCTCCGCGAAACGAGGGCTCTGGCGGGCGACTCGCTGCCGCTCGAACTCCGCTGCTTGGCGGCCGATCTCGACGAGGCGCTGGTGGTGCTCGAGCCGACGGGCGACCCGGTGGTGGAGGTGGCGTTTTCGGCCGACGGCCGCCGGCTCGAGACGACGTCGGCCGAACCTCTTTCTTGGCGACCGTCCACCGAAGCTGCCGAACTGCTCTCCTGGCGGGCCGAGTTCTTCCGGCGAATTCCGAGCCGGAGGCGGGTCTCCTATGCAGTGACCGCCGGTGAGGGTCTTCGGCGGCTTGGGCCGGCGACAGGCGATCCGCTCGACGCTGCCGGCTCATCAGGGCGGGTGCTCGATCGGGCGGTGGACGGTAGTCGGCTGGAACTCGACGCCGATGGCTACGTGATCCTGCAGCGGGCCGACGAGACCGCCCCGACTCGTCTGGGAGAGCCCCGGGGCAGGCTCGCGGGAGCGGCTTTTTCGCCCGAGGCCGCGCGAGTAGCGGTACTCGGCGTGGACGGCCGGCTCGATCTCTGGGATGCCGACGGCGGCCGGTTGATCGGAAGTCTGGATTATCCTGAGCCTTGCACGGATTTCACGTTCAGCCCCGACGGTTCCCGTGTGGCAACCCTGAGGCTCATCGCGGGAGCACGGATTCAGATCCGACTTTTTGAGTCGGAAAAAGGGCGGCGGCTCTCGGAGCTTTTCGTTCCGCGGGAGCGGAGTGTCGACACATTCATCCTGGCGTTCAGCCATGATGGTGGCCAGTTGGCAACTGCGGCTTGGACCGGCGGGATCACCATCTGGTCGAGCGACACCGGAGAGCCTGCACAGACGCTCGCAGGACACTCCACCCTGGTTACCGCACTGGCCTGGTCGGCCGACGGTCGCCGGCTCGCCAGCGGGGATCAGAGTGGTCGGATCTGCATCTGGAATCTCGCCACCGGCAGGCTGGAGCGGCAGTGTATCGGCCATTCCAGCGACATCCTCTCGCTGGCCTTCTCCCCGGAAGGCAGCCGCCTCGTCAGTGGCGGCGTCGATCATTCGGTCCGGATGTGGGAGACCACAGCGTCACGTCCTCTCGCCGCGGTGCCGCTCGCGGGGGATCCGCTCGTCGTGACGTTTGATCCAGCCGGTCAGGAACTGGCTGTTGCGTCCCCGGATGGCATCATCGAAGTCTGGAGCACCACGCTGGTTGAGCGGAGGCACTGCCTGACGGTGCCAGGCACCGTGAACGACCTCGCCTATGCACCGGATGGCGGACTCTTGGCTGCCGCGACCTACCGTTCCGATGGGACAGGGGAGGTCGTGGTCTGGGATGCGGCGACCGGCGCGGAGCGAGGCCGGCTCTCCGGGATCATGGGCGGCTCCAGCGTCGCTGGCGCCGTGGCCGCCCGATTCAACGACGACGCTTCGCTGCTTGTGACGACCTCTGGCGATGGTTCGGTGACGGTCTGGTCACTGGATGGGTCGAGTCGGCTTTGGGAGGCGAAGGTCGAGCAGTTTCAATCGCTGGCCAAGCCAAAGGCCCTGTTCTGCCTGGGTGGCGAGCTGGTCGCCCATAAGCAGCCCTATCTGTTCGATGCTCGCACTGGGAAGAAGCGGCAGGAGTTGGTGCGGGGACAGATCTGGAGCCAGGCCGTGAGCTTCGATGGCCGGCTCTTGGCCCGCGGCATGGCCGCAGGAAGGACATATCTCATCAAATGTACCGGCGAGCGTTCCGACGGACGCCGCGAGGGGTACGACGTTTCGGAGCGCACGCCGTATCTGCTGGGGCACACCGAGCCGGTGCTGGCGATCGACTTCGATGCGACAGGCACGTGGCTGGCCACCGCCTCGGCCGACGGCACGGCCCGGATCTGGAACGTGGCCGATCGGACCGAAGTCGCAGTGCTTTCTGGACACGAAGGCCCCGTTGCACGGGTCGCGTTCACGCCCGGAGGCCGCCGCGTCGTGACGAGTTCCGTTGACGGGACGGCACGCATTTGGGACGCGGCGTTCGGGTTCGAACTCTGCCAGTTTTCCAGCCCGGGCGATCGCCCGGCAACGACGGTCCTCAGTCCGGACGGAAGGGTGCTCGTGATTCCCTCCCGGGATGCCCAGGGGCCGTTTCTCCGGCTGCTCGGGCTTACGAACGCGGACGTCACTTCCGCCCGGCAGATTCAGCTTCAGCGAGATGCTGCGGCCGCCCCCGCGGCAGGCACTGCGACTGCCGCGCGGACGATCGTGCGCCCCGAGTAGTGTGGCCAAGCCTCGTTGTCCGGATGAAAAACGAGCCACCGCGACGGGCCCGATTCAGCCGGGAAAACAGCGGCCAAAGGCCCGAAATTGGCTGAGGCCTCCACGGACCCGGATGCGGCCTGTCAGGAGCGCCCAGACGATGCTCCGCTCCTTCCGCAGAAATCCCAGCCAGGCTCGGGAGTCTGCTGTGACCGTGCAGTCGGGCGTGCCGATCAGGCCCCGCTGCACAGCCAGGGTCTGCTGTCTGATCGTCACGGTGGCTGCGGCCGGCTCATGGCCCGTGAAGATCAGGTGATACACCGCATCGATGCCCTTCGCTTGTCCCCGCTGGAAGACGACGTGCATGGTGTCCAAGAAGCCGGCGATGGTGGATGGGCGGACGCCGTTGACATGCCGCTTCGTCTTGTGGGGAAAAGCCTGGGTCACATAGTCGTCGGCATCTGACCCCGGCACGACGTAAATGGTCTCCTGCTTCTGTTGCAGGGGCTTCACGATGCCGGCCAGAAACGCCGGGCGGTCGTCGAGGAACGGAGCGAGCACGTCTTCTCCGGCCGGGCACACGGAAAGACAGTACGCGGCCTTGTAGTTGGCCCCGAAGCTCAGGCTCTGCCACATCGAGACCGACTCCTGATCGGTGACCCGCTTCCGATAGTCCTGGGCGTCGCGGCTGTCGGCGACGTGTTCGACCCAATCCGTGAAGCCGTGGAGAAACTCCCGGTAGTTGTGGGTCATGCAGGCGCT
>CAMDDJ010000018.1 GCA_945891385.1 Candidatus Kuenenia stuttgartensis
TTTCGCCGTCGGACAGCAAGCCGACGCCAGGTTCGGCTGTGGGCGAACTCATTTTCGACGATTCAGCCGATGACGATTCGATCTTCGGCGACGAACCCCTCGGCACCGCGACCGGCCCGAACACATCGGTCCCGGCGTCTCCTGCAGACGCTCCGGCGTCGGGAACCTTCGACGTCGAGGATCTGGGACTCGACTCCATCCTGGCCGCTTCAGCGGCCAACCTGGGTGGCTCGGTCGGAAAGCCCGCAGCGGCCGATTCGGGGCTGGCAATCGGTTCGGGCACGATCGAACTCGATCTTGGCGAGGCATCGGCCGTGGGCGGCCAGGCAGCCGGCTCGGGCGGCCTCGCGATCGACCTTTCAGACATCGGCGGTGGTCCGGCGGGGGCCATCGGGGCAGGGAGCGGCCTCTCGGGAGGCCTCGACAGCGGCCTCTCGCTCGAGAAGGACGGGTTCGAGGTCTCCGGCATCGACCTTGATGACGGCGGCGGTCCGGCCGCTGTCGGTTCGGGCGTCGACGCCTTCGGGGGCAGTGGTATCGGCGGCGAGGCCTTCGACCTCGGCGGCGATGCCGCCGGCCTCGACGATGGCGAGTCGGTCGTTGTCTCTCCGGAGGACAGCGGCGACTCGAGCTTCTTCACGTCGGCATTGGACGACGCCTCGAGCACGTCTTTTGATGGTGGTTCGGGGGGCGTCCCCGGTGCCGGCCCCGGCTTTTCCGACCTGGAGCTCTCAGCCGAGCCGACCTTCAATGTGTGGCAGGTGGTCGGGCTCATGAGCTGTGCCCTCCTGATGTTTCTCGGTGGGCTGATGGTGTTCGATATCGTTCGCACCACCCAGTCACCGCTAGGCGATCCCGTGACGAGCGGCCTGATCGACGGGCTCGCCGGGCTTTTTGGCTGGTAAAGCCGCCAGCGAACCCCTGCTGGCTATAATCCAGGCGTGAAATCCCTCCTGGACTCAGCCCGGCGAATTCGTGCGGTGCACCTACCGTGGATGGTGCTCACGGCAGTGTGCGTCGGCTGCGGCGATGCTGCGGTGATCCAACCCGGCGACATTCGGACGTACTCGACGCCGAAAGCGGCGGGGAGCGAGCGAGCGGCTCCTACTACCCCGGCGACGCAGGACGATCCGGCATCGGAGGCGGCCGAATAATGGCGACTGCAACGACGATCGAAGCCAGGCGGGCAAGGAGCGGCCGCGGGACAATCCACCAGACCAGGGGTAGCCCGCTCTGGTGGAGCCTTCGGGCTGCCGGTTCCCTCAAGATCACCGTCGTCATGTTTCTGGCAGCGGTCTTCCTTCTGTTCGTGGGAACCTTGGCCCAGGACGAAAAGAATCTGCCCGAGGTAAAGGCTGAGTACTTCAACTCCTGGCTGGCCCGGGTGCCGTTTTCGGATTTCTTTCCGGTGACGGTCTTCGGGGAGTCGTCGCTCTCGGGTTGGTTTCCTTTCCCCGGCGGTGCCACGATCGGCCTCGTGCTGCTGGTGAACCTGATCGCGGCGAAGATCACCCGATTCCACGTGGCGGCCAGCGGCCAGCGGCTCGTCTGGGGCACGGTGACCGCGGTGTTCGGCGGGCTCCTGACCCTCGCCGTCGTGCTCACCGGCCACCGCGCCGATGGCCTGCAGGGCCGCCCGCCGTTCGACTACGCCGTGGTCTGGTCGCTGGTGCAGGCTGCGGCCGTCCTGCTTGCCGTTGGGCTCGCAGCCGCCGCGGCCACGGCAACGAACCGGCTCGTCCGCAACGTGGCCGGAGCCGCTGCGGTGGCGGTGGCGGCGACGGCCGGCCTGACGCTGTTCGGCGGCGATGCCTGGCGTATGAACGAGCCCGGCCTGCGGATTATGTGGCAGTTGATGCAGTCGAGCCTGGCCGCGCTCGTGCTGCTCGCCGGGCTGATCGCGGTGTTCGGCCACCGCGGGGGCAATGTGTTGATCCATCTGGCAGTCGCCCTTCTGATGGTCGGGCAATTCGTCTTCGGAGATCGGCAGATCGAGGAACGGATGAGCATCGTCGAGGGACGAGCGACCAATGTCGCATGCCGAACCGACGAGACCGAACTGGCGATCATCGACACGTCGGCTGCTGACGCCGATCGGGTGACCGCGATTTCAGGCCGGCTCCTCGCGGCACGGGATGGAGGAGAACCGCTGTCGGTCGAGGGGCTGCCCTTCGACGTGTCAGTCGTCGAATACTTTCCGAATTCGACGGTGATGGCCGTCGGCCCCTTCGCCCCGAATCCGGCGACAGCCGGTCTGGGACGGCAATGGCTGGCGACCGGAGCGGCCCCAGAAGGAGGCGCCTCGTCGCGAGCCAATGTCGCCTCGGCCTACGTCCGGCTGCAGGAGAAAGAGTCGGGCCGCGACCTCGGCACTCATCTCGTGTCGCAGTTCCTCAACGATCAGCAACAGATCTTCGCCGTAGCGACCCCCGATCAGTGCGACACGGTGGAATCGGGCGGCCGGGAATGGCGGCTCCAGCTTCGATTTCGCCGAGAATACAAGCCCTACTCAGTGCGGCTGGATGACGTGCGGCGGATCAACTACTCGGCCAGCGAAACACCCCGCGACTATTCGTCGTATGTGACCTTCACCGACGTGGCGAGCGGCGCTGAGCAGAAGGGGCGGATCTGGATGAACAACCCGGTCCGATACCGTGGCGAGACCTTCTATCAAAGCACCTATTCGACCGTCGATCTGGGCGACGGCGAGACCGGTGAACTGACAGGCCTTCAAGTTGTCGAGAATGCCGGCTGGCTCGTGCCCTACGTGGCCTGCGTGCTCGCCTTCTGGGGCATGCTCGTTCACTTCGGTGGCACCTTTCTCCGGTTTGCCGACCGGCACCAGCGAGATGCGACGCGGGCCACAGACGCGCTGCTGTCGGAGGCTGATAGCGAGCCCCGAGCCCACCGTCGCCGCTCCGATCGTCGGCCTCCGGCCGTCGCCGGATCGGCCAGCCGGCGATCGTCGAGCGGTCTGAACCCCGTGCTCCCTGCAGTGCTCGCCCTGGGACTTGTCGCCGCCCTCGTCGGGTGGGCCGCGCGAGCAGGGAGATCCGGCCCAGACGCCCACGATTGGGCGGCGGCGGGGGCGATCCCCATGCTGCATGAGGGTCGCATCAAGCCCCTCGACACGGTGGCCCGTAACATCCTGCAACTCGTGAGCAACCGCACCAGCCTGAAGCTGGGCAAAGGCTCTGCGGAGAGCGACGCCCCAACGGGACGGATCTCTGCCACGCAATGGCTCCTCGCCCTGATGGCGGGCCGCGACTGGGCCGCGACGGCGCCGGTCTTCCGAATCGATGCGAAGGAAGTGATCGACCTCTTCGACCTCGAGAGACGGCAGGGGCATCGCTATTCCTACGCCGAGCTGAAGGCCGGGCGGCCGCGACTGCGGGAGCAGCTCGAGTCGCTCCGGAGCGTGCCCCGCGAACAGCAGTCGTTCGAGCAGCGAAAAATGGCGGAGGCTGAGCAGAAGCTCTCCGCCTACGACCTGGTGCGGTTTGCCTATGAAGCACCGCCATTGCCTCAGTTGACCGGCGACGATGAGGCGGCCCGGCAGGCATTCCTCGCCGAGGTGATGGAGGTGATGCGGACCAGCCGGATGTTGGAGGAGGCCCATCCGCCGGCCGTGATTCCGCCGCTCACGACGGCCACCGGCGGGAGCGACACACCGGCGAGTCGCTGGCAGGCTCTCGAACCCGCGTTGGCCCACGCACTGGTCAGCAAGATGCTTTCCGGCCGCCCGGGTCAACCCGCCTACCGCCTCAATCCCGCGATCCTGCCCTTCTCGACGCTGCTCGAGGCGGTGGACGACAAGCCCGCCGCCTTCAACGCGGCCCTTGCCGACTATCGAGCGAAGGCCGCCGCATTGCCAGCCTTCGCCGCCGCGGAGCGGAAAGCCGCCGCGGAGGCATGGTTCAACGGCTTCAATCCCACCGGCCTGGCCCAATGGCTCTATGTCGCTGCGATCGTGCTCTGCTTCACGAGTTTCCTCGCCTGGCGAGAGCCGCTCGGCTCGTTCACCTGGTGGCTGCTGGCGGGCACTTTCCTGCTCCATTCCTTCGCCCTGGGAATGCGAATCTGGCTCACCGGCCGGCCGCCAGTCGTCAACCTGTACTCCTCGGCAGTGTTCATCGGCTGGGCCTGCGTCGCGGCCGGACTAGGCCTCGAGCGGCTGTTCCGCCTGGGGATCGGCAACCTCGTGGCGGCAATCTCCGGCGGGCTCACGCTGGGCGTCGCCTACGGGCTCGACTCGGGCGACACGATGCACGTGCTGCAGGCAGTGCTCGACACGCAGTTCTGGCTCTCCACCCACGTGGTGACGGTCACCCTCGGCTACGGCGCGACCTTCCTCGGGGGCCTCCTCGGCACCTGCAGCCTGATCCACCTGATCTGGACTCACTGGCAGGGCTCGGCCGATTCACCAGCGGCCCGGGCCATCCAAGACCGCCTGTTTCGCATGAACTACGGAGTGATTTGCTTCGCACTCTTTTTCAGCTTCATCGGCACAGTGCTCGGCGGGCTCTGGGCCGACGACAGTTGGGGCCGATTCTGGGGCTGGGATCCCAAGGAAAACGGCGCGCTGATGATCGTGCTCTGGAATGCGGCCGTGCTTCACGCCCGCTGGGATCGCTGGATCGGGCAACGGGGCTTCGCCTTGTTTACGATCGGCGGCAACATCGTCACCGCCTGGAGTTGGTTTGGCACCAACCAACTTGGAATCGGACTGCACAGTTACGGCTTCACCAGCGGCGTGCTGCTTCTGCTCGGGGCATACGTCGCGAGCCAGCTCTTCCTGCTCGTGGCCGGGGCGGCGCTCACCAATTCCACGGCGGCCGCCGGCGACTGACCCGGCCCAGGAGCCTGGGGTGGAGCGACCGGCTTCGGGCCGGGTTCAACCGGTCGCCACCGCCCTGATGAAAATCGCGTCAGAGCGACTCGGTCGGCCGACATATCGATGGCCAGCGCCCCGGCGTTGCCCGTCAGGAACATCTCGGCAGTCCCGCCAGACGCTGCGACGTACGCGGCCTCCACCTCTGGCCAGAGTCGTCCGCCGCGGCCGCTCGCCACGACATACCGAGGTCGAGTTGCCACCGCGATCTCGGGAGGCAGGCTCGTATGGCTTCCGTGATGAGGAGCCACGAGCACATCGCAGGCCTCGACCGGTCCGGTGAGGAACCGGCGGAGTGCGGCTCCCTCGAGGTCGCCGGTGAGCAACAGTCGGCGACCGGCCGCCTCGACCGTGAGCACCAGGCTCGACTCATTGTCGGGGGCCTTGGACAGTGCAAGTCCGTCACCAGGAGATGGATGATGCACACGGACGCGGCAGAGCGGATCGATGGCAAACGAGTCACCGGCCGCGGCCGTCTCGACCGGCACGCGGCGGGCTGCCGCAGTCGCCATGAGCGCGGCGACCCCGACCGAATCGCTGTGGCAAAAGTTCGGGGGCACGAGGAGCCGACCGACCCTGAACCGGCCGAGCAACTCCGGCACGGCATTGAAGTGATCCGCGTCCGCATGCGAGACCACGAGGGTGTCGATGCGAGTGATGCCTTCGCTCCAGAGGATCGCCGCCATCGCCCGCCGGGCCGCCGCGGCCCCCCCGAGCCGGCCGGCGTCGTAGACGACCGCGCGGCCCAGCGGCGACCGCACCAGGATGCCGCATCCGTGACCCATTGAGGCCACCACCACGCGGAGTTGGGCCGCGGGGCGAACGCAGCCACAGCCCGCCAGGCCCACGGCACACCACGCCATTGCCAGGCTCGCCCAGGTGGCGGGCCGAGCGAGCAGATCCCGCCTCAGCCCGACCACAGCGGCGGCCAGCAGGACGTACCAGCCCGCCACCCACCAGCCCGCCGGCCCGGCCACCCAGACGTGGCCACCGGGCACGGCCGCGGCCATAGCCACCGCCGCCTCCACAAGAGCCAAGGCCGCGTCGCAGCCATCGGCCAGACAGCCGGCAGCCAGCGACGACACCGGCGCCACGACCAGGCAGAGAAAGCCACAGGCCATCGCCAGTGGAATCAAGGGCGCGATGAAGACATTGACGACCAGGCCGACCGGACTGACCACGTGGAACCGCGCGGCCACCAGCGGCGCCGACGCCAGCCAGACGGCGGTGCCGGCGACCGCCACCGCGTACAGCCACCAGCCGAACGACCGTAGCAGCCGCTCCCCGCGGGAGCGGCTCCGCTCGATCAGCCGGTCGATGGGATCGGTGATCTGCCGGCGAGGCATCGCTCGCGCAACCCCCACGAGCACAGCCGTGGAGAGAAAGGAGAGCTGTGCGCCCGCCGAGAATACCTCGGCGGGCCGCCAGACCAGTACGACGATCGCCGCGGCCGCCATGGAGTTGATCGCGGCGGCATGGCGGGTCAGGGGAACAGCCGCGCAGGCCACCCAGACCAGGAGCGTGGCTCGCACCACCGGCGTTTCTGCACCGACGACGAGCATGTAGAGACCGGTGACGACGGCGACGAACAGGCTTGCCCTGCGCGGGGACAGGCAGAGGCCCCGCGCCAATCCGAAGAGCCCGGCAGCGACCAGGCCCACGTGCAGCCCGGAAATAGCGAGAACATGGATCGTGCCGGTGGCCACGAAGTCGTCGGTCGCCGACCGGGGCAACGCCTCCCGCGCCCCGAGCAGCAGGGCTGATGCGAGCGGCAGTCGGGCCGGTGCGATATGCCGCTCGAGGGTCGCCAGCGCACAGGACCGCAGCCGGTCCACGCCGGCCGGAATCGACCACCATGCCGGACGCTGCCGCACCCGAACCGCCCGCCAGTCGTCGACCCGGAGGATCGAGAGCGTGCGTTGGCTGCGGCTGCGGGCGGCGAAATCAAACTCGCCCGGATTGCCCGCCGCAGCCGGCCGTAGGCCGCGTCCGAAAATCTGAACCGTACTGCCGGAAAGGAGCGGGATCGGCTCGCCGGCCACGACCACGACGGCCCGTCCGTCCGCCGGTCGCCACCGGCTGCCGACGCGGGTCCCGGTCACCCGGATCGCAAACTCACTCACCGGCCCCCGGGCCGCGGCGTGGCCGGCCCGCTCCAGGAGCCGCGGTGATTCCGTTACGGTGGCCCGAACGGCCACGGGCATCGGGCCGCCCGTGAACTGCCAGGCCAGGTCGTCGCGGGCGAAGAGATCGAAGCGAGCGGCTCCCCAGGCCACACCCGCGAACATCACGGCCAGGAGCAACAGGCTTCCGGCGGCGGTGCACCGTGGCCGCTGCCAGGCCCACATCCATCCGCCCAAAGCCCCGACCGCTGCCACCCAGGCGACCACCGCGGCCTGTCCACCAGCGATTTGGCTCACGACTCGGCTTGCTGCGCAGCCGATTGTGAGCGACACCGCCACCGACACGAGCGGCCGGGATGGCAGCGGCTCGTGGCGCAGGAACGTCGTAAGCCCCCCACAGCCCCGGCCCGGTGCCGCACGCGCAAGCGCGTCGCGGCACGCCGACAAAGCGATCGAGACTTGTGCGATCGAACACCACATCGAAGACACCCGCTCCACCCGCGACCGAACTCGGCCGCTCTTCCTTTCAGCGAGCGCGGCGGGGCCCAGGGGCAACGCCGCAACTCCACCGTGGTGCACGTCGTCGCCAGACGCCGGTGCGGAGCACGACGATCGTGGGCGAGCGGCTCACACGACCCGCCGGGCCTGGAAAATCCGCGGCAGCCCGGCAAGATCTTTGAGCGTCGGCTCGGGGCTCAAGCCGGGCGTGCCGGCCAGGATCGCCTCGACCGCTGACGCCACGGTCGGCCCCGCCTCGATCAGCAGCCAACCGCCTGGCTCGAGCCGCTCCGCCGCCTCGCCCGCCAAACGCTCGATCACCTCCACGCCGCGGGGCCCGGCGACGAGCGCGGCCCGCGGCTCATACTCCCGCACATCGCGGGGCAGGCTCGCAAACTCGTCCTCTCGTATGTACGGCGGATTGCTCACGATCAGGGTCCACGGGCCGGCGAGGCGTGGAGACGCGAGTAGATCGGCTTCGACGAACTCGATTCGCTCCGCAGTCCCATGCCGGGCCGCGTTGCCACGGGCCACCTCGAGCGCGGCGGCGGAGAGATCGGTGGCGGCCAGCGTGGCCTGCGGCAGTTGCTTGGCCAGCGCCACGGCGATCGCACCGGATCCTGTGCCGACGTCCACGATCCTGGGAGCCGCAGCCGCCTTGACCAGGTCGATCCCACGGACCACGAGCCCCTCGGTCTCCGGTCGAGGCACGAGCACCGCCGGTGACACGGCGAAGGGGAGCGAAAAGAACTCGCGGCTGCCCACGAGATAGGCGACGGGTTCACCGGCAGCCCGCCGCTTGACGAGTTCACGGAATCGGGTCCGCTGGTCGTCGGGCACAACCTCGTCGAACGTGGCATAGAGCAGAATTCGCTGGCAGCCGCGGACGTGGGCCAGCAGCACCTCCGCATCGAGCCGCGGCGAATCGCTCCCCTTCTCGCCCAGCCATCCAGCGGTCCAGGTGAGCAGCCGGCCCACGGTCCATTGGTCGTCGCTCATACCGGCTCCAGGGATGCGGTTCGGAAGGGAAGGGGACCTGTGAAGCGGCGGGACAAGCCTGCCGCTGCCTCGTCGGGCGGGGGCCTCAACCCGATGGCCGAACCGGGGCGGCCATCTGCCGCTTCCGGGCCGCCCGCTCCTGCTCGGCGATCGCATCGATCACCAGGCCGAGCCTGCCGGCCATCACCTGATCGAGCGTGAAGCTCTCGTTGATGCGATGGTCGGTCAGCCGATTTTGGGGAAAGTTGTAGGTGCGGATCCGCTGGCTGCGATCACCCGAGCCCACCATGTCGCGCCGCTCGGCCGACCGCTTCTCGTGCTCGATCTGCCGCTCATGCTCATAGAGCCGCGTCTTCAGCACCCGGAGAGCCTTGGCCAGATTCTTGTGCTGGCTTTTTTCATCCTGGCATTGCACCACGATGCCCGTGGCCAAATGGGTGAGCCGCACGGCCGAGGCGGTCTTGTTGACGTGCTGCCCGCCCGGCCCGCTCGCACAGAACAAATCCTTGCGGTAGTCGTCAGGGGAGAGCGCCACCTCGACGTCCTCGGGCTCCGGCAGCACGGCCACGGTGGCTGCCGATGTGTGGATGCGACCCTTGGTTTCGGTGTCGGGCACCCGCTGCACGCGGTGCCCACCCCCTTCGTGCCGCAGGCTTCGAAACACGTCTTCCCCCGACACACCGAGAACCAGGTCCTTGAAGCCGCCGAGTTCCGTGGGGCTCGCGTCGAGCACCTCGAATTCCCAGCCTCGCTCCGCACCGTAGCGGCGATACATGTCGAAGAGATCCCGCACGAACAACGCCGCCTCGTCGCCGCCGGTGCCGGCGCGAAGCTCCACGATGCACCGCGTGCGGTCGGCATCTTCGTCGTCGGAACAGAGTTCCGCCAACGCGTCCCACTCCGCATCCCGCCGGGCCTCGATCTCCGGCAGTTCGGCCTCGGCCATGGCCCGCAGGTCGTAATCGTCACCTTGGCCGAGTTCCATCAGGTCGGCCAGCTGCCGCTCGAGGGCGAGGAAGCCGCGATACTTCAATGCGAGCCGGGCGAGGCTGCCGTGCTCTCGGGCAGCGGCCGACATCCGCTGAGGATCGGCGAGGACCGCGGGATCGGCCATCGCCCGCTCCAATTCCTCGAATCGGGCGAGCTTGGTGTCCAAAAGGTCGCGCATGACTCACCGTGGGCCTCAGGAGGCCCGGACCGCTCCGGCTCAGGACGCCGGAGCCTCGGCCGCCACGGCGCCCTTTTTCCGCTTGAGGCTGGCATAGCCGGCCCCGGCGAACTTGCTCTTGAACTTCTCGATCCGGCCGGCGGTGTCCACGAACTTCAACTTGCCCGTGAAGAAGGGGTGGCAGACGTTGCAGATGTCGACCTTGATCTCGGGCACCGTGCTGCGGGTGGCAAACGTGTTGCCGCAGCCACAGCGAACCACGGTGTTGATGTAGTCGGGGTGAATGCCGTCTTTCATGGTCGAGTCGTGTCAGCGGGGTAAGCGGGGGGAAATCCGGGAAGCCCAAGAGTCTACCCCGGCCGTCGGCCACCGGCAACGGAGCCTCGAGCCTCAGGAGCCTGAATCATCGGCTTCAGCCGGGCGAGACTCCACCGATTCGGCCGCTGCCCGCATCCTGGCTGCCTCGAGCCGGCTGCCAAACCGCTGCGGCGACCCATCGGCCTCCAGGGCCGCCGCTGCCTCCTCCGGCCGTCCCAGCCCCGCAAGAGCGGCCGCCAGATGGACACGGGCGGCATCGGTCCACCGGCTGTCCGGCGCGGCGTCGAGGATCATCCGGCCAAGGTAGTCGGCGGCCGCCTCAAACTGCCCTTCCGACAGCGTGAGCAGGCCGAGCCAGTAGGTAGCGTCTTCCTTCATCCGGGCGAGTCCGCGGGTAGCGGCGGTGGCTTGCTCTTCCGGCAGCCCAGCCACTGCCAGGGCGATCGCCCGGCGAGACGGCCGAGCGGCGAGGTAGGCTGCTTTCGCCCCAGACGGCCCCTCGAGTTCGCCGCGAAACTCGCGAACCCGGCCCGCGAAGAGCGGACGCACGATCTGTCCCGGCTGCCGCGGATCGGTGGAGGGCAGAGGGACGGAGATCGGTCCCAGTTCCTCGGCCAGGGCGGAACCAGCGAGTGGACGCCGCGCCAGCGTCTCCCAGGGAAACGTCCAGAGTTGCGGCTCGCCGCCCCCCGTGACCGAGACCACGGCCTGGGCCCGCGTCGCAAGCGGCGTGGCATCGACCGCCACCCGCACCCCATGGGCCGGCTCGAGTTCGGCATCGAGCCGGGCCATCCGTGGCGACAAACTCCAGGCATCGGCGGGCACGAGCACCACGAGTCCGGCGAGGTCGCCGGCCTGCACCGGATATGGGCGGTCCGGCAAGGACAGGGCGGCTAGGATCGCGGGATCGGTAGCCGCCTGCCGAACGGTGGCCACGCCGACGCCCCCGGGACCGGCGATCGGCAGCCCGTAGGTAGGCTCGAACAGATAGGCCTCGCCACCGACGATCGCAGCCGGCACCCACGGCCGCGGGGGACTCCCACCGGGGCCGGGCGTAGCCAACATCACGCCGTCGATCCCAGCCTGATGGAGGAGCTCCAGGAACACCCAGGCCCGCTGCGCCGGGCTCCCCCGGCCCGACAGCAGAATCTCACCGGGCAGGAACCAGCGGGTGCCGGGCACCGTCTCCGACGGCACCATCGGCGGATCGCTGACGGCCGCCAGCCAGCGGATAGTCCAGTTAAACAGCCGCGTTGCGGCTTCGAGTTCATCCATCCCACCGCCGACGCCGACGGTTCGCACGATCGCGGCCAGCCAGAGACCGTCTCGCACGGCCTGCACATCAGGGCCACCGTCGAAGGTCGGTCGCTCGAGCACCGCCTTCGCGGCGTCCAACAGCGGCCCTGGCAGCGTGGCCAGGAGCGGATCGGGCCGCCAGTCGGCTTCGCGGGCCGCATGACTCCACTGCACCAGCCGGTCGAAAACCTGCTCGGCCCCCCGCACATCGTCGTATCGGTCGAGCTCTGACAGGATCGCCACCATGCCGGCCAGCAGCTGTGCCCGCATGCCCTTGGTAGCGGCGGGGGCCGCGGTGGCGGCCGGCTGAGGAGCCACTGGCCGCGCCGCAGGTCGCGAGCAGCCCATCCCGAGAAGAACAAGCAGCCCGGCGCCGAGCCGCGCCGCGCAGCCGAGTGGCCTCATGACCGCTCTCCAGCGAGCCGCGCCTCGTGGATCAACAACACCCTGCCGAGCACGCCGGCGAGATCGCCAAGGGGCACCATGTTCGGGCCGTCACTCGGACTGGCGTCGGGATCGGGATGCGTTTCCAGAAAGACGCCGTCGATCCCCACGGCCGCGGCGGCGCGGGCCAATGGCTCGACCAGCGTGCGGTCACCGCCGGTCGATTCCCCAAGGCTCGCCGGCCGCTGCACGGAGTGCGTGGCATCGAAGATGACCGGCACACCAAGGGTCCGCATCGCAGGCAGACCCGTGAAGTCGTTCACCAACCGCCCGTAGCCGAAGAACGTACCCCGCTCGCACAGCAGAATGTCGCTGCAGCCGCCCGTCAGCAGTTTCGCAACAGCGTGCTTCATGTCGCCGGGCGCGACGAACTGGCCCTTCTTCACGTTGACGGCGCGGCCGGTGGCGGCCGCCGCCAGGAGGATGTCGGTCTGGCGGCAGAGAAACGCGGGGATCTGCAGCAGGTCGCAGACCTGTCCGGCTGCCACCGCTTCTTCGGGAAGATGCACATCGGTTGTCACGGGTAGGCCGGTCTCCTGGCGAATCCGCGCGAGCGTGGCGAGCCCCTCGTCGAGGCCCGGGCCGCGGAACGAGCCTGCGCTCGTCCGGTTGGCCTTGTCATACGAAGCCTTGAAGACCACCTGGATCGGTAGTTGCTGCGACAGTTCCGCCAACTGGGTCGCAATTCGGAGGCAGAGGTCGAGGCTCTCGATCACGCACGGCCCAGCGATCACAAGCAGGGGCTCCCCGGGACCGCAGCGGTAGGGTCCTACGATGGCAGGCAGACGCGGATTCAAGGGATGCAAGCTCCGCTCGGAGGAAGGCGTTGTGATCGACACAACCGGCGATCAGCACCGGCCCCGGGATGATACCGGCCTCGCCCCGGATGCGGCTGCCGGTCTTTCCTGACGCCGCAAAATGCGGCGCGCGCCCCAAAATGCTGCGCGCGGGCACCCGTCGTCTCACTTTGCACCACCGCAGACCGGGGCGGCATTCCCGTGGCGGACTCTCGGTATTCCGCAAGGAAACGCCTGATTTTTGCCGTTCTCTGCCTGTTTGTGCAGAAGATTCCTCCACCGCGTCGGTTTGGCATGCCGCGTGCAACTCAGGGCAGCCGGCGGCGAGGAATTCCGGTCCTCAATGCCAAACCACCCGTTTTCCCTTGTGAAGGCGGGGTCTTCGATTTGATCCGGGCGTGCGGTCGCCTTGCCCCTGACCCGCATTCCCATGGCAGGACGCTCCTGCCGGATCGAAGGCCCCGCCTTTCTCCTTTTCCCGCTCGGCCCCACCGCCCGGGCCTCGGGGTGAGCCGAAAAAAACCGGCTGAAACCAGGCTGCGACTTGACGCCGGCTGGATTGCTGCGCTACTTTCACGTGGTGGCAGTGATGCCTTTTCTGCTCCGGCACCCGCGGCTGGTCCGTGCGGCGGGCTTCCGGAGCAATCGCCAGCGTAGCTTCAATTGGCAGAGCACCGCATTCGTAATGCGGGGGTTGTGGGTTCGATTCCCACCGCTGGCTCTGCAGGGTAACGGTTTGAGTCTCTCGGAGGTTTTCCGTTGATGGTTTCCAGCGCCAGCCTTGACATCCGTGATCTTGTGACGGGGACCGGCCCCTTCGGCCCGACGGAAGTTCGCGGCATGATCCAGGCGCTCGGTTCCGATCCGACGGCCTACCGCAGCCTGCGAGATGCCGTTCGCGAACTGGAATCGGCGGGCGAACGCAGCCCGGCGGCCTCGGTGCGGCTCGGCGTGTGCCAACGGCTCCTGGGACGCCTGCACGACGCCATCGAAACCCTCAAGACTGCCGACGGCGGCGCCCTGGCGTTGTTCCACCAAGGCCTCGCACACGCGTCGGAAGGACTTCACGACAAGGCATGCGAACTCCTCGCAGCCGCGCGGAAAGCCGGCTACGACACCGCGGCCTGCGTCGCCGCCACGGCTGAGTCGCTGCGGAAAGCGGGCCGGCTCGAAGAAGCCAAGGCCGCGCTCGCTGGTCTTTCCGAAGCTGAAGCGGCCGCGTCCGCCGACGTGCACGCCACCAAGGCCGCTGTGCTCGCCGACCTCGGCGCCGCCCGCGACGAGATCGTTAAAGCCCTGGAAAAGGCTGTGTCCCTCGATCCAGGACACCCCTCCGCTCTCTTCCACCTGGGGGTGCTTCACGACCGGCTCGGGAACGACGACGAAGCCGTGGCCTGCTATGAGCGTTCGCTCCAGCGGTATCCGGCAAATGTCGGCACGCTGATCAACCTGGGCATCCTCTACGAGGACCGCGACCAGTTCACCAAGGCGCAGCAGTGCTATCGACGGATCCTGGAGGCTTTCCCGGATCACCCCCGGGCTCGGCTGTTCCTCAAGGATTCCTCCGCTGCCGGCGACCTGAAACAAGACGAACAGGATCTCCGGAATCGCGATCGGCTCGAGCAGGTGCTCGTCCTGCCCGTGTCGGATTTCGAACTTTCGGTCCGGAGCCGCAATTGCCTCCAGAAGATGGGGATTCACACCCTCGGAGACCTGGCGCGGACGACGGAGGAGGAGATCCTCGCCAGCAAGAACTTCGGCGAAACGAGTCTCGTCGAGATCAAGGACATGCTCGCGTCCAAGGGACTGTCCCTCGGCCAACTTGCCGCGCCGCTGGCCGCCGCCGCCGAGCCAGAGCCAACGTATTCGGAACCGACCGCAGACGAACAAGAGGCCAATTCGCTGCCGATCGGCGAACTCAACCTTTCCGTCCGGGCTCGAAAGTGCACGACGAAACTTGGCCTCACGACGATCGGAGATCTGATTCGACGAACGGCCGAAGACCTCCTCGAGTGCAAGAACTTCGGCGTGACGAGCCTCAACGAGGTTCGCGAGAAGTTGGCCGAGCGGGGCTTGAAACTCCGCGGCGACTGACCCCTCACCGGGGCTGTCTTGCGGAGCAGCCTACGAAACGGAAGTCTTTTTCCTGCAAAGACTTAGGGCCGATCGAGGCGGCCTCAAGATTTGCCTCGCAGACCATTTCTCGGTACCTTCGTAGGATTCGGATGCCGGTCCCCTCTTCGGTGGGCTGTGGTGGCATCCCCTGCCCGGAGTTGCCTGCATGACGTCTGCCAGCCTGAAGGAAAAGCCCGTCCGCGATCTTGCCCGCCTTGCCAAGCAGCATGGCGTTCAAGGCTGGCATTCGATGCGGAAGGATCAGTTGATCAAGGCCCTCGTCCGCAAGGCCAAATCGCGGCTGCCGGAGCAGCCATCCGCGGCCGGCGGACGGCCCCGCACGGCCGTTGCCCGGCCGGTCCCTACCGGGGGACAGCGGGATCCGGAGGTTGCGCGCCGAATCGCCGAGGTACGCGAACGGCTCGCCAAGGCGAAGGACATGGCTTCGCGTCCTGAAGGTGGGCGGGGCACCCGGGCGTCGGTGAGGGACCGGATGGTGCTGATGGTGCGCGGCCCGCACTGGCTCCATACCTTCTGGGAAATCACACCCCGGAGCATTACCCGCGCGCAGGCGGCTCTCGGCCAGGAATGGCACGGCGCCAAGCCCGTTCTGCGGCTCCTGGAGATCGAGTCGGGCCAGCAGGGCTCTCCCTCCGAGCGGGTCATCCGCGAAATTGAAGTCCATGGCGGCGTGAAGAACTGGTACATCGACGTCCGGGAACCGGTTCGCTGCCGGGTTGAAATCGGGTACCTCGCCCTCTCCGGCCGGTTCCACGGCCTGACCCGCAGCAACGCCGTCTCGACACCGGCTGCCTCCCAATGCGACACGCTCGACGCCCACTGGGGCGAGATCGTCGACGACTGCGAGCGAATCTACGCCATGAGCGGCGGATATTCGCCCGAGAACAACAGCACCGAGCTCCAGGAGCTTTTCGAAGAGCGGTTGCAGCGGCCGATGGGGCCGCCCGCAGCGAGATCCTCGCAAGGGGAGCATGAAGCCGAGGAGGAGACGCCGGTCGATTTCCAGATCGAGGTCGACGCCGAGATGATCGTGTACGGAGCGACTCAGCCCAATTCGTACGTGACCCTCCAGGGCGAGCCGATCAAACTCCAGCCCGACGGCACCTTTCGGGTGCGGGTCGAAATGCCCAACAAGCGGCAAGTGATTCCGATCGTCGCAAGCGCCGCTGACGGTTCAGCCCGCCAGACCGTGGTAATGGCGGTCGAGCGGAACACGAAGGCCATGGAACCCTACAGCCGAGAAACGGCGACCGAATGGTGAGCGCGACCGGCCGCTGGTGCTCAGGCGACGATGGGTATACTTGAGAGATCCCCGCGGGCCGCGGGGCGATAGGTTTTCTGCCATGCTCGTGCTGCCGTCCACCCATGCCGGTGAGCTCTTAACGAGGCTCGTTGGGGGCCGGAAGAATGTTCTGGCTGCGTGTACAGCCGCCTCGGCCGACAACTGCTCGGCCGGGCGCGGATCACATGCCCCGGAATCCAAGGCACCCCCGTCTTTTTATCAACGAGCTCTCCGCATCTCGTGACGCCACGGCATTGCGGTGGAAAGCCTAGCGCCCCGCGTCTCGCGGCTGGAGCCGGCGACGACGGCGGCGAACGCCGCGTCCCGAGCGAGTGAGCGTCACGAGTCCTGTGATCACGGTCGTGGCAGCCAGGGCGACGCCCCATAGCACCCCGATTGCGAGGGCCGTCCAGCGGCAAGCCGCCGCCGCCGCGGCATCCCCCACGGCGGCAAGCAGACTGGCTGTGCCCAGAGTGACGGAGAGCACGATCGGCAACAGGACGATGGCTGCCAATCCACACATCAGGCTGCGGACCAGCGGAGCAGAACGCATGAGAGGCTGAGCGCGGGGCGGGGGAGGGGACAAACGCGGGCGTGCATGACCAGATCTGCCCGAATTGTCGATCGACCCGACAGGCCGAGTCAAGCAATACAGGGAGGCTGTGCCGGTGTCGGGGCTCGCGACCGGTTCAGGCCGGGTTCGATAGACTCGGGCTTATGTGGCAGCGCCCCGTGTCCGACCGCCGACAACCGTGCTTCAGCCGACGAGTCTTGTTCGCGGCCGAGTGGCCGAAATGGGTGGCGGCTAGCCTCGTCGCCGCCGCCTGGAGCGTCGTGCCCACGCCTGCCCGGGCCGACCGGGTGCAGTTGGCTGACGGCCGGATTCTGGAGGGGCGGTTCGTGCCGCTCCAAGGGGTGATCGTCGATCCACTCGAAGCGATCCAGGAGGGAGGCGGAGGAGGCGGCCCGATCCTGATGTGCGACGACGAACTCACCCGCACGATGGTCTCCAAACGGCTCGTGCGGACCGTCGAGGAGGCGGCCCTCGACCCGGGCCTCGAACGCATTCGGATTCCCCAGCGGGTGCCGGAGAAGGGCCAGCAGGTCGGCGGTGTGGGAGGCATCATGGCCACCACCCCATTCGATGAATATGGTCGAAGGGTGCTCACGCTGGCCACCGTCTCGGGCCGACTCGACGTGGTCCAGGGGATCAGCGAAATCACGCCCCGCTGGGTTCGCATCGAGGGCATCCAGACGGAACACCCGCTTACGCTCGACATGCGGCTGGCCACGAGTTGCCTCTCGCGCGACGTGCTCGAGCGAGTGCTCTCGAAACGGATCGACCCGACCGATCCGGATGACCGGCTGCGGGTGGTGCGGCTCTTGATGCAGGCCGACCGGATCGAAGACGCCCGCCGCGCCCTCGACGAGGTGCTGACCGACTTCCCCGAGCTCTCCGGCCTGTCCGCAGAGCGGCAGACGCTGGCCCGGATCGGGGCGCGTCGCCTTCGCGATGAGATCCTACTCCGGGCCGAGGCCGGCCAGCACACGCTGACGGCGTCGCTGCTCGACGGGTTTCCCGCCGATGACGCCGACGGAGAACTTCTCGAAGAAGTGCGGGAGGTACGCGACCGCTACCGCCAGGATCGAGACCGGGCCGCGACCGTCGTCGCCGCACTCCGTGAGCGGGCCGCAGCCCTCGACGGCGACGACGCGACGGCCGCCACGGAGATCATCGACGAGATCCAGCGGGAGCTCTCGTTCTCGGCCCTCGATCGGCTGGCGACCTTCGAGCGGGTGGGCCTCGATCCCGCCCTGCCGGCCGACCGCAGCCTGGCGATCGGCATCAACGGCTGGCTGCAGGGGGCCGCCGCCGGCGATAGCAACCTGAAGGTAGCCCTCTCGGCCGTTCGGGTCCGCGACCTGCTCCGGGACTACCTGACCACGCCCGACGCGACGGTCCGGGAAGACGTACTCGAGCGGATGCGTGGCGAAGAGGCCTTCAACGCCGCCACCATCGCCGGCCTGGCCGCGGCCATGCGGCCTCCGGTGGCCCCGCCCCCCGAGTCCGCTCCCGGGCTCTACGATCTCGAGGTGGTCGACCCCACCGGAGGCGAACCGATCCGCTGCCTCGTGCAGCTACCGCCCGAATATGATCCGCTCCGCCGCTATCCCGCCGTCGTCTCGCTTCATGCCGGCTGGTCGACGCCACTCAACCAGATCGAATGGTGGGCCGGCATGCCCGCCGCCGATGGCGTCCGTCAGGGGCAGGCCGCCCGCCGCGGCACGATCCTGATAGCCCCCGCCTGGCTCCGCCCTGGGCAAACGGCCTACGAATACTCGGCCCGCGAGCATGCCCTCGTGCTCGCAGCGCTCCGCACCGCAGTCCGCGCATTCTCGGTCGACACCGACCGCGTCGTCCTCTCCGGTCATTCCCTGGGCGGCAATGCAGCCTGGGATGTGGCCCTTGCCCATCCCGACCTCTGGGCTGGGCTCGTGCTGATCGCCCCGACCGCCGGCTGCTACGTCACCCACTACTGGCCGAACGCCGAGCGGCTGCCGCTCTACGTCGTCGGCGGGGAACTCGACCGGTCCTGCGTGCAGCAGAATGCGATCGACCTCGACCGCTACTTCAAGAAGAGCTTCGACGCGACCTATGTCGAGTATCGCGGCCGCGGCCACGAGCACTTCTCCGACGACATCATTCGGATCTTCGACTGGATGGGCCGCAAGCGGCGGACCTTCTTCCCGCCCGAGTTCGACGCGGTGACGCTCCGACCCTGGGATCGATTTTTCTGGTGGGTGGAACTCGAGAACGCCCCCCCACGAACGGTCGTGCTGCCAGAGGCCTGGCCGCCGCCCACTGGCACCCGACCGCTGTCGATCGAGGCCAAGAAGGGGGCGAGCAACTCGCTCACGGTGCGCTCGGGGGCGGGTCGCACCCGAGTCTGGCTCTCACCGGAACTCGTCGATTTTGCCGAGCCGTTGACGGTGACGGTCGATGGCAAGCGGATCCACCGCGGCCCGATCGTCGCCGACGAACGGGTCCTGCTCGAAGACCTCCGCCTCCGCGGCGACCGGCAGCATCCGTTTCAGGCCGTGGTCGAAGCGACCAAGGGCGGCGGCTGACGAGCGATCGCCGAAGAAAACGCCAAACCTGACCGCCACTTGCCCCAAAAGGTGTTTTTCTGTACACTCATGCTCGGACTCGTTCGAGCCGCGTCGGCTGATTCGCGTTGACCGATTCCATACCGCCCACTGCACGCATTCGAGGTGCTCTATGGCCACGATTCCCCAAATCCGAAGCCGCCTCGCAGGACACTTTTCCGAGGAGCAGGCCGACGTTCTCGCGCATGTCGTGATTGAGGCCCACGACGACCTCGTCACGCAGGCTGATTTGCACAAACTGACTGGCGTCGTGGCCGACCTCGCCGCTGTCGTCTCAGACCTGGCGGAATCCCAGAAAGGCCTTGCGGAATCCCAGAACGAATTGGCGGAATCCCAAAAACGAACTGAACTGCGTGTCGAGGAACTCGCCGAGGCACAGAAGGGCACGGAATTCGCCGTCGCCAACCTCGCCCGGCAGGTAGGCGGGTTGGCAAACAGCCTCGGCGGCAGCCTCGAGGACTTCGCCCGCGATCTTGTGCCCGAGATTCTCGAGAAGCACTGGCGGCTCGATGTCACATCTGCCGAGCCGGAGGAAATCGACGCCGGCCGGGGAGACCACGAGATCGATCTCGTCGTGCGCGGCACGATCGATCGCCTCCCTGTGATGGTTGTCTGCGAGGTGAAGGCCGCCGTGACCGCGAAGGAAGTATCGCGGTTCATGAAGATAATCGAGCGGCTGCGGGCCGCCCGCCCCGACGACGACATCCGCGGCTTGTTTTTCGGTTATCGGGCCGATCGCAAGGCTCGCGAAGCAATCGTCTCGGCCGGGGCCGCAATGGTCTTCACCCGCGGCGTCATCATTCCCGCCGCGTAGTCGACCGGCAGATGCGTGCCGCCGCCACGGGGGATCAGCGTTTCCACCGAAGCCCCGCTGCTGCGGCAGCGTGACCGTTCGGTACGGGTGATGCCCGGCTCCCGGCCGGGCCGCCGCGCTCACGAAAACCTCATCTCCGTTCATTCCCACGGAAACGGTATTCTGGTGTCGAGCGAGTCAATTTCCACGGGCTCTGCTTCCTCTGTCTCATCGAGAAATACCCCATGCCGCGGAACTGTTCGGCGACATCGGTTGTCGTATCTGGCGTCGCGTCCCTCGCAATGGCCCTGATCAATGCGACTGCCCAGTCACAGGGCTTCACCCTTGCCGTCCCATCCACTTCAGATCTCTACGCCTCGGGACACGCCACCGTCCCCACCACGCCAAACGGCGGTGGTACGCTGCCTCCCTTCATCACCCTGAGTGCGGGCACCGGCCGGACGCTGAGTTTTTCCAGCGTCACGGGGAGCGTGTCGTACAACGACGTCGACGCCCCACCCGCCTACATCGGCCAATACAACGGCCCTGACGGCGGGGCTGTCCTGTTTCAAGACGTCAATTGGCCGAATAATTTTCTGACCACATCGTCGCCACCCGGGCTGCTGCCCCCCTCGGCGGCCAACGCGGCCACCACCTTCTACATGGACATGGACAGCTTCGAAGGGATCTCGGGCCTCGATCTCTACGAGAGCGACCCGTCGGCTCGCCGCGTGATGTTCCTGGCGGGTGTGTTCACGGCGGTGGCCGAGCCGCAGGAACCGGCTCCAGCCACGCTCGACTTCAGTAGCACCGGCCTGACGACGTCGTTCAGCCAACTCTCGCCGCTGTTGCACCAGACGTTTTTTATCGGCGACGGCCTGACGGGCACCGGATCGGGCGGCACGCAGTCATTTTTGGTGCCGGATGCCGCCACCCATCTCTATCTCGGCATCGTCGACGGGAGTTACTTCGTGGGCGGACCAAACTACTACGACAACAACCGGGGCAGCTTCTCGGTGCAGGGCGTCGTAGTCCCTGAGCCGGCCCTGGTCGGCTGGGGTTTCCTCGCCCTCGCCTGCGGGGGTTGGATCAGGACGCGACGCCGGTAGCCGACGGAGCCCGATCAATGCCCGTGTCGGAAAGCGGATTCGCCCTGGTCAGGGTATGTCCCTTGGCACCGGGACACCCCCAGTGCCATCGGCGCGCCGCGGGCTTGCGCTCGCAGCATTCGACCATGCCAGCCGCCCGGACCATCCGCTCTACCGGCCGACCGGTTCAGCAGCCTGGCTGCTGGCCATTTCGGGCTCGGACTCGCCGGCGCGGGGCAACGACACGCCCGTCAGCAGCCAGCCCTCGGGAAGGGTCTCGAACACGGTGCCGACGGTGCCAAAATACTTCTGCACCTCGGCGAACTCCGGCAACGAGCTGCCATTGATCTTCTGCTCCCGCACGCTCCCCGGCTTTCCGTCACCGAGGATGCCGTTCAAGAGCTGGCCAAAGACGCTCTTCGACTTGGGCATCGCGCCGGACCGCAGCAGTTCGTACGCCGGTCGGATCGTCTCATCTTCCCGACCGAACGACCGGGCCGAAGCATCGCCCGGCGCAAATTTGGCAAGCTCCACCATCATCGCCTTGTAGTCGCCATTGGTCGACAGCGTGCCTTCGCCCACCTCGGCGGTCAGCACCCGTTCGAGGATGTCGCGGTGCGACGCAATCAGGAGATGCCCGTGGGCCACGGCGACGGCGGAATGCGGCAGAAGCTTCTCATCCTTCTCCCGCAACCGCTGGCGGCGGTGGCCGCCTTCGTCCTCGTCGTCGGCATGGGTGATCGCCCCGCCAGGTGTCTCGACCTCCAGCTGGGGAATCGCGTGGGAGCGATCGATCAGCTCCCAGGCCGGATGGCCGCCCAATTCGATCCGCTGCATGTCGCCGTCGGCGTCCATCACCTTGGCGATCGTCGCGGCCACGCGAGCCTCATCAGCCGCCTCCATCGCGATCACGAGCCGCTCAGCGTCTGGGCCGATCGGCTCGACATGATCGGTAATCAGCGACACGCGGGTGCCGAGGCAGCCCACGAGGTCCTTCTCGACGTCGATCTGCGGGCCGTCCGGATCCTCCTTGAGCGACGCGACCACGTCGTCGTACACGCCCTTGTCGCCCACGATGTCGTCCACCAGCGGCTCGGCGGCCGTGAAGGCCGTCTGCACGTCCCACTGCAAGGCCGTCCATCCGCTCACGTCGCCCGGCACCCAGGCCGGTGGCTCGACATCGCCGGCCGAGGGAAACCGCAGCATCTTGGCTGCGAGGTCGAAGCGGTCGATTCCGTTGGGATCTCGGCCGGGGAGCGGCGGGGCATAGATCATCGAATGGTGCCGGATCGCGTAGGCGCCCTCGCTGAGCGCCACGACGCCGCCGGCTGCCTTGACCGCATCGAAGCCCTGCCGGCCGAGGATCGCGACGTAATCGGGTCCCTTCTTTTTCTCGAGCGGCGGATTCGTCTGCTGCCAGGCCGAGGCAAATGCGAGCGGATCGATGAACCACCGCAGCGGCGCTGCCGTGGCGGCCAACTGCCCACCGCAGCGGCCCATGATCGCCTTGAATGATTCGACCGTGGCCAGACTGTCGGCTCGGCCCTGCGCGAGCACCGCGACCGACTGGCCCACCTGGAGGGCATCGTCGCCCACGACGAGCGCCGACCCGGAAAGCGCGAAGGCCACGCGGCGATCCCGCGGGGCGGTCTGCTTTCGCTCGTCCTCGGCCGGGGGCAGCTCGTAGACCGTCAACTCGGCTGGGGCGTCAGCCATGGTGACCTTCTTGGCTTTGCGTTCCACGAGCCGGCTGCCGATCGTATCGACGAGCTTGCGTGCGGCCTCTTCATGTCCGGTGGTGTCGACCAGCAGCACCATGGTGAGCCGGCCCGGCTGGGGCTCGATCGCCGCCGCAGCGATTTCTCCGCCGACCACGTCGGCCAGGTCTTCGAGCGTGAGGCCAAGCTTGGCCAGCCGCTGTTTGCCATTCGTCGAGAGCTGTTCCTTGAAACTCGTGACGAACGCCTCCATCGACGGATCGGCGATCAGCTGGCCGTACTGGGAGCGGTCGAATCGCTCGCGCAACCCCTGGGGGTCGGGCACGCTCAACCAGGCGCGGGTCGTCGCAGGAAAAATCGTCTCGCTGGGCACGAAGCCGGCGGCCTTCACCCACGAGGATGCCAAGGCCAGGCTGCCGATCACGGCCATGCCGACCGTCCGGCTCACGGAGTCGAGGGGAAACATGCGCACGGAAGGCCTCCTGGTGAGACGGGCGGACGCGGCATCATCACCGCGGTCCAGACTCGGTTGTGTATCGGGAGCCACAGCCCTGTTTCTCGACCGCAAGCACCGACCTCGAGTCGGCTCGCGGGGAAACGCGGAGCCTGGGGCAGGTAGGGAGTGTTGCAGGATTCGCCCGCGAACCGCAACCTCGATCAGACGGCAAAAAATGGAGGAGCGAGGCAGCCCAGGAAAGACAGGTGAGTCAGAGCCAGGCCGCGGCCCCCACGGCCAAGGAGGCCGCGGCCGCGAGCACCGCCGACCGCGGCGTCTCGCCCCCTCGTCCCGCCCAGCCCGCCATGGCCGCTGTGAGGATGACCGCAGCTGCCGCCAGAACCAGCACCACGGCCCACGGTGGCACGGCCCTGGGTCCGCCAACCGGCGGCAGGAACACGGCCACCACTGCGGGCCAGCCGAGCAGCGCCGCGTGGTCCACAGCGGTCGCCCAGGCCAAGGCCCGAGAACAGGGCAGGGCAGGGCGGCCCACCGCCGAACGCCGGAGCGAGTCCGCGGCCCGATTCTGGCTACCAGCCGTCGCGATCGGCACTGCCAGGCAGAGAAACCACCCGATGGCCACCGCCGAATAGCCCGCCGCCAGTTGCGGCGCGAGGTAGAAGCAGACCGCCATGGCCACGAGCGTCGTCAGCATCGCCAACGCCCGCAGCGTCACGCGGGCACCATCAAATCCCGCGTCGGCCTCCACGGCGGCATGGCCGCCCGAGAGCCCGCCTGCCAGGCCCCCGGCGAGCCGCCAGGCTGCCAGCCCCGCTCCGAGGGCCGCCGTCACCTGGCCTGCCGGCGAGGCCTGCACCAGCCCCGCGACGGTCGCAGCAGTGGCCGCCGTTGCGACCACGAAAAGGCCCGCGCTGGCCGCCGGCGCGGCGTCGAGTCCGGCCCGCCGAGCTCCCCAGATCGATCCGAATGCCGCGGCGCACCCCACCGCGACGCACCCGGCCATGAGGCAGACAGTCCGCAGCCCAACCGCTCCCAGGCCCAACGCGAGCACCGCTGCAACCATCGCTCCGGCCGCCGGCCAGGCAGACCGGGCGAGCCAGAGCGGCAGCCAGGGCCGCTGCCGCCCATCCGGCAGCCCCGGCGGTGGATCACCCAGCGCCGCAGCCAGCGCGAGGCCACCACACGCTATGGCCAGCGGCACGATGAGCCACATCCGCTCCGGCGCGACGCCCGCGGCCAGCCAGCCGAACGGCAACGCGGCAGCCAGACAGCCGAGCCAGGCGGCCGGCTCGCGGGCGTGGATGCGCACAAGGCGAGCCCCGGTCGACGCCGCCTCACGGTTCAACCAGCGAGCTGACCGGAGCATGGTGGCTCAGCCTCGCGGCCGCACCTGCCCCTGCACCCTCAGTGGCAGGCCGAGAATCCGGAGGAAGCCCTCGGCGTCGGTCTGGTCGTAGGAGCCGCCGCCCTCCATCGAGGCGATGGCGGCGTCGTAGAGGCTCTGGCTGCTCTCGCGGCTCTTCACGAGCATGTTGCCCTTGTAGAGCGAGAGTTCCACCCGGCCCGTCACCGGCCGCTGGGCCTCGCGAATGAAGGCCAGCAGGGCGTCCATCTTCGCGCAGTACCAGAATCCGTAATACACCATCTCCGCCACCTCTGGGGAGAGCCGGTCGCGGAGGTGCACGAGGTCGCGGTCGAGTGTGAGCTGCTCGACGAGCCGATGGGCCTCGTAGAGCAGCGTCATGCCCGGCGCCTCGTAGACGCCGCGGCTCTTCATCCCGACGAGACGGTTCTCGACGATATCGGTGCGGCCCACGCCATTACGGCCGCCGATCTCGTTGAGTGCAAGCACGATCTCGTGGGGCGGCAGGGCCTTGCCGTTGACCGTGGTCGGCACGCCGGAGACGAACTCGATCACAACCGTCTCGGGCGTGTCGGGCGCTGCCTGCGGCGAAACGGTCATCCCGAACTCGACCAGCCCGAAACCGTCGGTCGTCAGCTCTTCGAGCAGGCCCGCCTCGTAGCTCGTGTGGAGGCAGTTCTCATCCGAGCTATAGGGTTTGCCCTTCGAGGCCTTGACCGGGATGTGGCGGGCCTCGCAGAACTCGATCAACTCCTGGCGGCCCGGAAATCGCTCGCGAAAGGCGGCGATCCGCCAGGGCGCCAGTACGGTGATCGTCGGATCGAGGGCTTCCGCGGCCAGCTGGAAGCGGCACTGGTCGTTGCCCTTGCCGGTGGCGCCGTGGGCGAACACGGTGCAGCCCTCGCGATGGGCGATGTCGACGCAGACCTTCGAGATCAGCGGCCGGGCGATCGACGTGCCGAGGAGGTAGGTGCCCTCGTAGCGGGCCTGCCACTGCAGGGTGGGAAAGGCGAAGTCGCGGCAGAGTTCCTCGCGAACGTCGACGAGCAGGGCCTCGACCGCGCCGCAGTCGCGGGCCTTCTGCATGATCGCCGGCCGATCCTCGCAGGGCTGGCCGAGGTCGACATACACGGCCACCACGTCGTAGCCCTCCTCGATCAGCCAGCCGAGGATCACGGACGTGTCCAGCCCGCCCGAATACGCCAACACGCACTTCTGCCTGCTCATGCCTCACTCCTAAGGATCAAACCTCGTGGACCAACGCCATATTGTGTCCCCCCGTGCCGAAACCGGAACCAGCCACCAACAGAATTCGGTCGCCCCGCTGGAGCCGACCCTGGGCGAGGCCCCAACTGCAGACGTGCTCGAGAAGGGCCGCGGTGTCGCCGGCCGCCGCGCCGGCCAGCGGCGTGACGCCCCAGTAGAGCGACATCTGCCGGAGCGTGGCGAGGTTGTCCGAGAGGCCCACCGTCGGCACCGCGCCTCGCCGTTTGGAGCGGGCGATCGCCGTCAGCCCCGACTTGCTCGCCACCACGAACAGTTTGGCGTCGAGTTCGCCGGCGATCCGGCTGGCCCCGTCCACCACCGCCTGGGTGATCGGATGCAGCCCCTCGACGAGAAACTCGGGGGCGGGCAGGAATTCCTGCACCGGCACGCCAGCGCTGCCCCGTTCGGCCATGAATCGGCCTTCCATGTATCGCCAGCGGTCGGCCAGATACTGCTTCTCCGTCTCGCTGGCGATCCGCCGCATCATCTGCACGACCAGCCGCGGATGCTCGCCGATCGCCGTCTCGCCCGAAAGCATGCAGGCGTCGGCGCCGTCGAGGATCGCGTTGGCGACGTCGGTGGCTTCGGCCCGCGTCGGCCGCCGGGCGTGCTGCATGCTGTCGAGCATCTGCGTCGCCACGATCACAGGCTTCTGATACCGCTGGCAGGCGCGGATGATCCGCTTCTGCACCATCGGCATGCTCGCCACGTCGGTCTCCACCCCGAGATCGCCGCGGGCCACCATCACGGCATCAGCCGCCTCGACGATCGAGTCGAGGTTCTCGATCGCCTCCCGCTTCTCGATCTTGGCCACCACGCGGGCGAGCGAACCGCGGGTCCGCAGCAGTTCCTTGAGCAGTTTGACCTCGACCGCCGAGCGGACGAACGACAGGCTGACGAAGTCGACCCCGGCGGCGGCCGCCCACTCCGCGTGCTGCCAATCGGCGGCGCTCATCGCCGCAACCGAGAGTCGGACACCCGGCAGGTTCACGCCCTGCCGGCTCCGCACCGTGCCTCCCTGGATCACCCGGCACCGCACGTGGTCGTGGTTCCGCTCGGCGACGACGAGGCTGATCGTGCCGTCGGCGAGCATCACGGAATCGCCGACAGAGAGTTCGTCTACCAGCGGCTCGTAGGTGACGGTGAACTCGCCCGGGCCGTGGGCCTCGGTGCCGCGGACGAAACTGACGTGCTCACCCTCGACGAGATCGACGGCGCCGCCCGGCAATTCACCCAGGCGGATCTTGGGCCCCGCCAGGTCGGCCAGCACTCCGACAGGGCGGGAGAGTTCCTCCGCCACCCTCCGGATCCGGGCCAGGGACTCGGCGTGCTCCTCGACCGAACCGTGGGCCATGTTGAGCCGAAACACGTCGACCCCCGCGTCGACGAGGCCGCGGATCGCCTCCTCGCTGCGGGAGGCGGGGCCCAGGGTGGCCACGATCTTGGTGCGGACGATCTCGGGCGAGGCAGGGCGGGCAGGGTTCATGATGGGCGTCCTGGGGGGAGGATGTTCACGGAGCCCGGAAGGACGCGGATGGTACCATCCTGCGATCATGAGCGGGATGTGGCAGGGCCGGCGGGTGATCGTGGCAGGCGGCACGGCCGGGTTCGGCCTGGTGCTCGGCCGGCATCTGGCCCGGGCGGGAGCCCGGGTTCTGCTCGTGGGCCGCTCCGGCGAGGGCGTCCGCCGGGCGCTGGCCCTGGCAGATTCCGAGGGCGAGGTGCACGGACTCACCGCCGACCTCGTGCGACCGGGCGAGGGAGGCCGCACCGCCGGCGAGGCCCTGCGGATCCTGGGCGGGATCGACGACGTCTTTTGCTGCGTGGGCCACTCGGGCCGGGCGGCGATCCTGACCACCCCGCGGCAGACGATCTGCGACTTTCTGGAAGCGAACCTGCTGGCGGCCGTCGAGATCACGCAGGCCGTGGCCGACGAGGTCGCCGCATCCAGCGGCCACCTCGTCTACCTCGGGAGCCTGGCGGGCAAACTCGTCACGCCTTTCATGGGGCCCTATGCCGTCGCGAAGTCGGCGCTCGCCGCCTATGCCGACGCCGTCCGGCTGGAACTCGCCCCGCGGGGCGGGCATGTGCTGCTCGTGTCGCCGGGCCCGATCGCCCGCAGCCCAGACGACCCCGCGGCCGAGCGGGCAGCAGGCCGGTATGCCGACGAAGCTGCCGCTGCCGGCCTACCGCCCGAGGCCAACTCACCGGGGGGCACACGGAGCCTCGAACCGCTCGATCCCGATCGTCTGGCCGAGGCCGTGCTCGATGCCTGCCGCCGCCGCACGAGCGAACTCGTCGTCCCGCGGAAGGCCGGCCTCCTGGCGGGACTGATCGAATGGTTTCCGGACCGGGGCCGCCGACTCTTGGCGCGTAAAGCCCGTACGTGATGCCGAAAAGGAAAGCGGGCCCCGGCAGCCGCCGCGTGGCTCGCACCCCGCGACAGATTGACGGCCCCCGACTACGCTTAGCGGCTCATCGATCGGGCACCAGCCCGGACTCTTCAGTCCACATCGAACCTATATCGACCCTACCTACATCGGCCCTAGAGGCGCGTGGAGCACACCAGCATGGCGAAGGCGAGCGAGGCGTTTTCCGGCATCGAGAAGATTCGCTACGAGGGGCCGACCGCGACGAGCATGCTCGCCTTCCGTCACTATGACGCCGACGCGATGGTCGAGGGCAAGCCGATGAAGGACCACTTCCGGTTTGCCGTCTCCTACTGGCACGCCTTCCGTGGCACCGGCGGCGACCCCTTCGGCCCCGGCACGATGGTCCGCCCCTGGGAGGACGGCAGCGACTCGCTCGCGATGGCCCTGGCCCGGGTGGACGTGGCCTTCGAGTTTCTGGAGAAGCTCGGCGTCGGCTACTACTGTTTCCACGACCGCGACGTCGCTCCCGAAGGAGCGAACCTAGCCGAGGCCAACAAGAACCTCGACGCCGTGGCCGACCGGCTCGCAGAGCACCAGGCCCGCACCGGGATCAAACTCCTGTGGGGTACGGCCAATCTCTTCAGCAACCGGCGGTATGTGCACGGTGCGGCGACCAGCCCGAACGTGGAGTCGTTCGCCTACGCCGCCGCCCAGGTGAAGAAGGCGATCGAGGTCACGCACCGCCTCGGCGGCGCCGGCTACACGTTCTGGGGAGGCCGCGAGGGCTACCAATGTCTGTGGAACACCGACATGAAGCGGGAGCTCGACCATCTCGCCGCCTTCCTCCACATGGCGGTCGATCACGCCAAGGCGATCGGGTTCACCGGCCCGTTCTACTTCGAGCCGAAGCCGCGAGAGCCGATGAAGCATCAATACGATTTCGACGTGGCCACCTGCATCAACTTTCTCCGGACGTACGGTCTGGAGCAGCACGTGAAGATGAACATCGAAACCAACCACGCCACGCTCGCCGGCCACGAGATGCAGCACGAGCTCGAGTATGCCGGACTGCAGGGCTTCCTCGGATCGATCGACGCCAACACCGGCGACACGCTCGTAGGTTGGGACACGGACCAATTTCCGACGAACATCTACCTGACGACCCAGGTGATGTACGCGATCCTGAAGTACGGCGGCCTCGCCCCCGGCGGCATCAACTTCGACGCCAAGGTTCGTCGCGAGAGCTTCGAGCCGGTCGATCTCTTTCACGCCCACATCGGCGGCATGGACGCGTTCGCCCGCGGCCTGAAGATCGCCGCCGCGATGCGGGCCGACGGGGCGATCCAGAAGCTGCTGGAAGAGCGGTACGCCTCCTGGTCAAGCCCGCTCGGCCAGCGGATCGAGGCGGGCAAGGAATCGTTTGCCTCGCTCGAAACGGAGATGCTCGCCAAGGGCGACGCGGCTCCCTGCGTGAGCGGACGGCAGGAACTCTTCGAGAACGTGATCAACACGTATCTCTGACGGCGGAAACTGTGGCCCTGCTCGCTCCCCGGTCGGACGGACCGCGGGTCGCTGCTCACCACGCCTCCTTTTCGAGCAGGCTCGCCAGCCGTGCTGCCGCGATCCGGCCGAGGGTCAGCGGCTCGACCCCGGCCGCAAACCGCACGATCGTCTCCCCCGGCGACTTCCATTCGGTCGCTGTAACGAGGGCCACCTGCACGAGTTCGGAGCGGCTGGTGCGGGCAAAGGTCTCCTCCGGCAGGTGCGGAAGCCATTCGCTGAGCCTGCGGCGAAAGAAGAAGACCCGGGGTGGATTCTGGAACGCCACGCGGGTGTAGTTGCGGAGCGATTCGATCCAGCAGATGTCGGCGATCGCCACGACGGCCTTGGTCGGGCCGTCCCGCAGCGGTACCACGAGCCGCCGATCGGCCCCAGCGGGAGCGGCCCCCGGCCCCGCGGCCGTTCCGTCGTCATCGAGGGCCAGACTGCCCTCGGCATCTGCCGGTTCGACGGCCGCCGCACCCACGAGGCCCCTCAGCCGCCGCACGGCCTCGGCGAGCCGTTCTGGGTCGACGGGCTTGAGGAGGTAGTCGACGGCGTTCACGGCAAACGCTTCAACGGCATGCCGTTCGTGGGCGGTCACGAACACCACGTGAGTGGAGCCGGCCAGATCGGGTAGCAGCCCGAAGGAGGTGCCACCGGGCATCTCCACATCGAGAAACACCGCGTCGGGCCGCTGCTCGGCAAGGCGAACCCGGGCCTCCGCCACGCTCCCTGCCACGCCCACCACCTCGATGTCGGCATCGCCGGCGAGCAGCCGCCGCATCCGCTTGCTCGCGGACGGCTCGTCGTCCACCAGGAGGACCTTCATCATGCCACCGACTCCCCCTGGGGTTGCATCGCGGGCTGATCCCTGTCGGCCCGCTGATCCCCGTCGGCCCGCTGATCCCTGTCGGCCCGGTGATCCCTGTCGGCCCGGTGATCGACCGGCATCCGAACCACGACCTGCACCTCCGGCCGCTGCTCGGCGGCATGCTCGACGACAGTCACGGTCGCCTCAGGGCCGACCAAGAGCTGCAAGCGTTTGCGGAGCGTCCGCAGCCCTGTGCCTGGCGACCGTGTCGGGTCGGGAGGAATCCAGTGGCCGGTATTCGCGACTCGAACCTCGAGCCAGCCGCCCGTGACCATCGCGGTAACCTCGACCCGGAGCGGCCTGTCGCTCGTCTGCAGTCCGTAGGCGATCGCGTTTTCCAGGAGCGGCTGCACCATCATCGGTGGCACCAAGACGGCGCGGGCCGGTCGGTCACAGATGATCCCGCAGGCCAGGCCGCCGCCGAACCGGGCCTGCTGAACGGCCAGGTATTTTTCCAGCGCCTGGAGCTCCCGCGCGAGGGGTTCCAGCAGCCGCGACTCCCGCAAGGCACTGCGGAGAAAATCGGCCAGATCCTGCGTCACCTGGGCCACGTCCGCGGGGCAGTTTTCGTGGGAGACCACGGCGTTGAGGGCATTGAAGAGAAAGTGGGGATTCATTTGAGCCTGAAGCCGTTGCGCTTCGTGCTGCGAGGCCAGGGCCTCGAGTTGCATCGCCTCGGCCCGGCGGTGGGCGGCGTCGGCCGTCGCCTGAGAGAGCCGAAGCTCGGCGGCATACAGCCCGTCGAGCAGCTCGAACGCAAAACACGCCGTGCACCAGAAGACAGCCGCCGCCGTCCGGGGCACGACATGGGCGAGGGTATTGGGACCCATCCAGACGACATCCGAGCCGAGGCCCGTCAGCAGCATCGGCACCAGGCTCACGAGCAGCAGCCCGACCGCCGCGATCACCATCAGCGGCCAGCGCACAAGCCGGCTCAGCCGCTGCATCCGCGGCAGCTGGAACACCCAGTAGACGCCGGACGTCAGCAGAAACCCGCTGAGCATCCGAACGGCGGTGCTGCTCCAGGCAAGCGGGGCATCCGGCGCAATCGCGCGGCTCATGCCGATCGTGAGCAGAGCCAGCCCGAGCCAGAACAGGCACTGGAACAACCAGAACGCCCCGGCTCGCCAGCCGACCCCGGCCATGGATACTGCCGCCCCGCCCAGGAACGGCTCGGCATCGACGGCCGACAGCCGCTGCGGGGTGGTGTTCATGCCGACCGAGCTGCCCGAAGCGGTGACTCGTGGGTATCGTGCCGAATTATATCACGCGTGCCGTGCACCCCGCGGCTGCTCACCCGCGGCCGGGGCCGGTGATCGGCTCGGCCGCCTTTTCGATCGCGCGGGCGAGGCGGTCGAGCAGGGCGGCGTCATCCACCTTCCGACCCTCGGTGGTCGTCACGTGAAAAGCATCCACGACCTGGTCGCGGTAGGTGCCGATCCGGGCCGCCTGCACCGAGAGCCCCGCGTCGAAGATCGCCCGCGCAAGCCGCGAGAGGAGGCCGGGCGAATCGTGGGCGAAGACCTCGATGATCGTCGCCTGCTGCGAGCTGTCGGTGTCGAAGGCGACCCGCACCGGCTCCTCGACCGCAGGACGCACCTGCGGCGCGAACGGATTCCACTGCGGGCGAAACGCCGCGGCGTCGAGCCGCCGGGCGGCGTCGCGGATCGCCGTCGCGATGTCGTGCAGCCGTTCGCCCGGCGGCTCGCCGGCAAAGTCGGGATCGCGCACGGTGAATCGGTCGAGCACGTCGCCATCGGCGAGCGTGTGGATGTCGGCCGCCAGGATCTCGAGCCGCTCGGCGGCCAACGCCGCCGTCACGCGGTGAAAAACCCCGGCCGAAAACCGGGCGTCGGTGCCCACCGTAATCAGCACGGTCGCGTTCTCCGGCTGCCAGCGGGCGATCGCAAACGCCTCCTCGGTGGGCAGCCGGCAGAGCCGGCCGAGTTCCTCGACGATTCTGGCTGACTTCGCGCCCCGCAGTGACGCCGCCGGCAGGTTCTCGAGCCGGCGACGGATCGGGTCGTCGACGGGACGGTCGGCCAGGAGCCTCTCCACCGCGACGCGGTCTCCGGTAGCGAGGTCGACCGGAGCCTCGCCAGAGAGCACCTGGAGCGTTCGGTCGTGGAGGTCGCGGAGCAGGTCCGACTTCCAGGTGGTCCATGTGCCCGGACCGACCGCCGCCACGTCGGCCGCGGTCAGAAGCGTCAGAAACCGGAGCACGCCAGGCGACCCGACCTGACGGGCGAACCGGGCGATCAGGCTGTCGTCGCCCAGATCGCGGCGGAAGGCCAGATGCGACATCACCAAATGGTTGCGGACGAGAAATTCAACCGTGGCCGACTCGTCGGCTGGCAGTCCGAGCCGCTCGCACGCGGTCCGGGCCATCTCGCCCCCGACCTCGCTGTGGTCCCCGGGATAGCCCTTGCCCAGGTCGTGCATCAAGGCGGCGAGCAGCAGCGGGCGGGGCCTCGTGAGCCGCTGCCAGACCTGCCCCAGCCAGTCGTCACCCGCGGCCCAACCAAGGCAGCGGCCCAGCGTGAGGATCGAGTGCTCGTCGATCGTGTACTTGTGATAGTTGTTGAACTGCGGCAGATCGCGGGCGTGGGCGAAGCCTGGAATGAATCGCTCCAAGAGGCCGGCTTCGTGGAGCCGATGGAGCAGGTCGGCCAGGCCGGTCTGCCACTGGATGCGGGCAGACGCCGGAGGCGTGAGCAGCCGGAGAAACGCCGATACGGCGGCGGGGGAGGGCAGGGCGGGCTCGGGCGAGTCGCGGTCGCCCGCGGCGGAAGAACCGGCCGCCGCCTCCGCCCGCACCGCCTCCCAAGAGGCGGCGTCGAGGGGCAGGCCGTGCAACAGGCCCAGTTCCAGAAATCGGATCGTGGTCGCCGGGTCACGGCCGATCACCGCGGCCTGGCCGGGCAGGGCCGCCACGCTCGCCGGCCCCACGCGAAACAGCCGCTCCACCGAGTGGCCGAGCAGCTGGGCCGCGAAGCCGCCACCACCGCCCGCCGCGGCCGCGACCGCATCGGCGATTCGCTTCACGCCGCGGGTGTGGTGGATGTAGTCCTGCATGAACCGCTCCACGCCGAGCAGTCCTCCGCGGGCCTCGTAGCCACGGGCCGTCGCGAGCGCCGCCTGGCGGTCGCGGGTGAGCTCGTCGGCGGCCCGACCCGCCTCCAGATGGAGGTCGAGGCGAATGCCGGTGAGAAACGAGGCGGCCGCGCGGAGCCTGGCGACGTCGGCTGCCGCGATCCGGCCGGTGGCGACGAGCTGATCGAAGGATTCCGAGCCGAACAGGATCACGCCGAGCCAACGGACGAGCTGAATGTCGCGGAGCCCGCCCGGCGACCGCTTCACGTTCGGCTCGAGCAGGGAGACGGTGTGTCCATAGCGATCGGCCTCATCCTGGCGCGCCTCGATCAGCCGCGCGGCCTGGGCCCTGCGGCCACGGCCGATCATTCGCCGCAAGCGGCCGGCAAGTCGCTCGACCTCGGCCGCCGGACCGGCGACGGCACGGGCCTCGAGCAGCGTCGTCAGGATCGTGGCGTCGTCGCGGGCCAGCCGCACCGCCTCGGCCGAAGTCCGCACGCTCTGGCCGACCTGCAGTCCGGCGTCGAACAGATCCTGCACAAATCGGGCGGCCACGCCGGCCACTGCCTCGGCCGCACGGCCGTCGTGGAGGAGCATCAGGTCGATGTCGCTGTACGGCGCCATCTCCTGCCGCCCGAATCCCCCATGGGCCACGAGCGTGATCCCGGCGGCCGCCTGCCGCTCCGCCGGGGTGAGCGTGGCGGCCAGCGCCTGCCACAGGTTGCAAATCACTTCATCGAAGAGCCCGGTGGCGATCCGGGTGGTCTCGACAGGGTCACCGCCGGCAGCGTGCCGCCGTCCGATCTGGCGCCGGACCTCGACGACCGCCGCGGCCGCCGCGACCGCGGCCGGCCGCACGGCCGTGGGCGGGAGAGCCGGCTGCGTCATGGATTGACCCACGGGTCGTCCTTCACCCCCGCCGAGTGGTTGGCGACCCGCGCCAGCACGAACAGCAAATCGCCGAGCCGATTGAGGTACTCGATCGCGTTGGCGGGAATCGTGGTGTCAAGCTGTGCCGCCAGCGTCACCACCCGCCGCTCCGCCCGGCGGCAGACGGTGCGGGCCACGTGCAGGGCGGCGGCCAGCGGCGTGCCAGTGGGAAGGATGAAGCAGGTCAGCGGCTCGAGGCTGGACTCGTGCTTGTCGATCAGCCCCTCGATCGTCGCGACATGGCCTGGCGTGATCCGCTCGTCACGGGTGCCGGGCGTGGCGAGCTCCGCGCCCAGATCGAAGAGTTCGCATTGAATGCGGCGGAGATCCTCGTCGTAGGCGGCGGCCGCGGCGTGGGTGCGGATCAGGCCCAACTGGCTGTTGAGTTCGTCCACGGTGCCGAAGGCTTCGATCCGGGCATGGTCCTTTCGCACGCGTGGGCCGCCAAACAGGCCGGTCTCTCCATGGTCGCCGGTTTTCGTGTAGATCTTCATGGCACGAGACTCCTCGGGAAGGGCCTTTGAAACCCCGCCTATACTGGCGGCCTCGGGGAAATCTCGCAACGCGGCCACCCCGGCCGCCCGGGTTCAGGAGTTCCGAAGCAGCATGTCGACCGCATCCCCGGCAGCCGAGCCGATCGCCTTCATCGGCGGCGGCCAGATGGCCCTCGCCCTCGTGGAGGGCTTTACAGCGGCCAGCCTCGTCGCGGCCGACGCCATCACCGTCTACGACCCGGTGCCGGCAGCCCGGGAGCGGCTGGCAAGCCGCGTCGCCGGCCTGCGGTTCGCGGAGTCCGCCGCCGAGGCAGCTGGCGCGGCCGACCTCGTCTGGCTGGCGGTCAAGCCGCAGCAGGCCGCGGCCGCGTGCGCCGACATCAAGCCCGTGATGGCCGACCGCACGCTCGTCTCGATCGCAGCCGGCCTCTCCACCGGGCTGCTCTCGGCACTGACGGGCACGCAGCGCGTGGTGCGAGTGATGCCGAACACACCCTGCCTCGTCGGTCACGGGGTGTCGGTCTTCTGCCGCACCGAGGCCGTCACGGCGGCCGCCGCCCGCCGAGTTCAGAACCTTTTGGCCGCCGTCGGACACGTGCACGACGCCGATGAGGCGATGCTCGACGCCGTCACCGGAGTCTCCGGTTCGGGCCCGGGATTTCTGGCGTTGATCGTGGAGGCCCTCGCCGACGGCGGCGTGAAGGCCGGCCTGCCGCGTCCGCTGGCGCTGGCCCTGGCAGTGCAGACGATGGCCGGTACGGGGCTCCTCCTCGAGCGGACCGGCGACCATCCCGCCGTCGTGAAAGATAAGGTGTCGAGCCCTGGCGGCACGACGATCGCTGGCCTCGCCGTGCTCGAGGAGCGGGGTGTTCGGGGCGCGATGATCGACGCCGTCGCCGCCGCCACAACCCGGGCCCGCGAACTCGGTGGCTGACCAGCCTCGTTATTTCCGGCGGGCGGCCTTCTTGGCCTTCTTCTTGCCGGCAGCCTTCGCAGTGGACTTGCCCGCCGCGGCCTTCCCGCGGGCCTTCCCGGCCGGCTTGGTGCCGGCCCCGAAGACATGGTCCCAGCCGTCGGCGTATTTGCCCGAGCTTCCCACGCGAATCACCGACATGGTTTGAGTCTCCAAAAGATGGTCGAAACGATGACCCGTCGTGGCGAACAGTCGCAACGATGAGTCGCGGCTCCGGCGGCAGAGTCCGCATGGCGAACCATCCGCCACCATTCGCCATGCCCTGTTCCTAGCGATCGCCGCGGCAACGCGTCAAGGAGACCTGGGGTCCAGGGGCGGCCCGCCGGCGATCTCGAGCCGCACGCTCGCGATCGCATCCGGCAGCGGGCAGCGACCATTCCGAGCAACCTCGGGAGTCTCTGCCACGATCGCGTCACACGGTGCGAGTGCGAGTTCGTTCCGCGGCTGAAGCAGCCGCGTCACCTCGTGCCGCAACTCCCCGCCCGGGCCAACCGACGGCAGCGGCTGACCGTTGAGCAGAAGACCGCAGCCCGACGCCGACGCCACCACGAGCCAGACCTCATCCCCCGGCTCGATCCCGGCGGGTCGGCCGAATCGCCGCACCCACACCCCCGCCGCTCGAGGAGGGAGACACCAGGCCGTGGAGAGATTGATCGCGTGCACCTCGCTCATGCCATCACCTCAGCTCGGACGACGGCTGCCCGGCAAAAACCAGCCTCACCCCGCGAGACCGAATCCCGGTATACTCCCATGGCCCACGAGGAACGGCGCCACGGCGGCGCCGGAGTGACCGAATGTACCCCGGCCGCTCGCCGAGAGGAATCGCTAGGAGCCAGAGACGATCATGGGAAATGCGCTCGAATTCACCGATGACAACTTTCAGGAGCAGGTGCTCTCGTCACCGGTGCCGGTGCTCGTTGACTTCTGGGCTCCGTGGTGCGGCCCCTGCCGGATGATCGGGCCAGTGATCGAAGAACTCTCGGTGGAAAACGCCGGGAGTTTCAAGGTCGGGAAGGTGAACGTCGACGAAAACCAGCGGCTCGCGATGGCGTACAACGTCGCCAGCATTCCCACCATCATGATCTTCAGCGGTGGCCGCCTCGTGCAGCAGATGATGGGCGTCCAGCCTAAGGCCCGGCTCCAGCAGGCCCTCGACGAGGCCAAAACGGCCTGACCCGCGGCATCACGCTCCCACACCGGCAGGCTCGGGGAGAACTGTCCGGGCCTCCGGTGTCGGAGCGGCCGCCGGTTCACCCGGAGCCGGCTTCCGCCACTTCTCGACCAGCGAGTCAGATACGAAGTTGGCCAGGTCAACATCCCGGCCCGGCTGCCGCAGTTTCTCGACCGCCTTGGCCTCGATCTGCCTCACCCGTTCCCGCGTGACCTCGAAGATCGAGCCCACTTCCTCGAGCGTGTAGGCGTAGCCGTCGGCCAGGCCGAACCGCAGCCGGATGATTTCCCGCTCGCGGTAGGTGAGTTCCTCGAGCGCGCGACCGATCGACGAACGAAGCGCCTGACGGTTGAGATCGCGGAGCGGATCCTCCTCGCGGCGGTCACCCACGAATTCCCCGACGGTACCCTCCTCGGAATCGCCCAGCGGCTGGTCGAGGGAGATCGGCCGGCGGGCCATCCGGGCGACACACTCGGCCTCTTCCACGGGCAGACCGGCCAGCTCGGCCAGTTCTTCCACGGTGGGCTCCCGACCATGGCTCTGAAGAAAGCCGCGGGTGAGATTCCGCAGCCGATTGATGGTGTCGGTCATGTGGACGGGCACGCGGATCGTGCGGCTCTGATCGGCGATCGCCCGGGTGATCGCCTGGCGGATCCACCAGGTCGCGTAGGTCGAAAACTTGAATCCTCGGGCGTGCTCGAACTTGTCAACGGCCCGCATCAGCCCGGAGTTGCCTTCCTGGATGAGATCGAGAAACGAGAGCCCTCGGTTGCGATACCGCTTGGCGATCGAGATCACGAGCCGAAGGTTCCCAGCCGCAAGCTGTCGCTTGGCGGCGTCGTAGCGATGCTGGAGGTCTTCCAGCCGCCTGACCCGCCGGCCCAGCGTGTGGCGGCTCTCACGGGTCATGAGGAGGATGCGCCGCTGTTCGCGAGCGAGATCGTGGGCGGCCGCCGCTCGGTGACCAATGGCGGCCAGTTGGTGACCGATGACCTCGTGCCGCTCCCACAGCCCCCGCAACTGCCGCAGGAGCGGATAGAGCCGCTGGATCCGCAGGTTCATCTCCTCCACCAGCCGCACGGCCTTATTCCGCTGCCGCACGAGCGTCCGCCAGGCGGCCCGCCGCCGGTCGAGCGGCTCCGACTTCGACATGGCGACCCGGAACAGCCGCCGCTTTTCCTGCTCGAGCCGGGCAAGCGTGTCGAGATTCGGCCCGAGTCGCCGCAAGAGCCGCTTCTTCTCGCCTGTGTTGGTCACCGAGACCTCGATCGTGCGGTCGAGCCGGAGCGTGCCGGCATGCACCCGCTGGAGCAGCTGGACGGCGCCGGAGAGGACGAAATCGTTCGCCAGAAGGGTGCGGCGAAACTTCCGCCGCCAGCGTTCGATCTCCTTCGCGCTCGAGACCTCGGTCTCGCGATTGAGCAGCGGAATGCCCCCCATCTGAAGCAGGTAGAGGCGGACAGGGTCGTCGATGACGGCGACCGGTCGGCGGCTGGCGGGTCCACGGCGACTGACGGTACGAGCGGAACGGAGGGTCGCGGGCATGAACGGAACTCCGGCGGGACGCGGGGACCAAGCACTGAGGGCAACGGTCCCGTAGGCAGAGCACGTTCGATGCCAAACAGCCCACCAACCGCCCATACACACCGCACCTCGCTGTTTTCCCGCTGCATAACGGCCACGGCCCGGCCATGGCCCGAGGCTTCCCGGCCCTGCCCGTGTCGCCGCCGGGCGACACGGGCAGGGCCACCGTCGCCCGGTTGCAACGCCCCGAGCGGCCCGGCTCAAGATCAACGGCCCTCCGACACGATCCGACCGATGGGGCGCGGTCTGCACGCCGGATATACTCCGGTCGAAGGGACTGTGCGGGTTACGCCGCCCCGTTCAGACCTTGCGGATGTCGCGCATGTCCTACCTCTTCCTCGCCCTGCTCGGCATTCTGCTGCTGTTGGCGCTCGTGTCCTTCGGACTGGGCCAATCGCGTTGGAGCGTCGCGTCGGTCGCGGCTTCGTTCCTGATCGTGCTCGCGCTCGGAGGCTACTTGTTCCTCGCCGCCAGGCTGCTCAGTTTCGAGTGGAAATGGGTGGAGTCGGTACGGGGCAAACAGACGCGGCTCCACGAGGTCGTCGACGCAGTGCGGCCGTCGACGGACGGTCGGCTGGAGCCGATCCCGGGCCGGCAATCGCTCGCCGCGCTCGAAGCGGAGCGAGACCGGTGGCTGCGGGCCCTCGGCCGAATCGACACCTGGCGGGGACGCCGGTGGGAACGGGCGAGTTTCGAACCGCCCGCGAAAGACGGGGAAACCGGGACCCTGACGCTTCCCCCAGCCCGAGGCGAACCGGTGCCGGAGGACGCTTCTGCCCCGGCGGCCGATCCGCCGGTTGCAGCGTCCGGGACCCCGCTCGACCCCGGCATGACGCTCTACCTCTTCGACGACACGCCCGTCTCCGAGGGGGGCCGCTACATCGGGAGCTTCGTCGTCGACGAGGTCACAGCCGCGGCGGATGGAGGTCAGACCGTCACCGTCCGCCAGACCGCGGCCCGCGACCCCTACGACAGCAGGGTCTGGGAACGGAGCTACGACAACGTGAGTGTGTTCGACCAATTGCCAACCGACCGTTGGACCGCGTTCACGAGCACCCCGACCGGCGACGCCGCCGCAGCCCCTGAGGGCGTGGCCCCGCAGCCGCGGAAGCGATCGCTCGAAAACCTCGAAGCAGAAGCATTGGTGCAGGAGCAATATCGCGACGAATTGGGCAGGCACGCCCTGACGGCAGCCGACGTCGCCGAGGCGATTCCCGAGAGCCAGTGGACCGAGGTGAGGGATCGGCTCGCGGCGGGGATGGTCTTGCCCGGCGAGTATTGGGCCGTCGCCCGGTTCGGCGACGCGGTCGATCGAGATACCTTCCTCGGCGTCGAAGGACCGAGCGACCAACTCGCCGTCGAGATGGAACTCGGCACCGCGTTCGAACTCCTCGACGACGGCAAGGTCACCATCGAGAAAGTCTTCTACCGCCGGCCGCTCCGCGATGCCGAGACGATCGTGCATGGTTCGGTCATGCCCGGAGGCGACGGAGCCGGCACCGACATCCTGGCCGACGGGCTGGCCGGGCTGATGCGATCCTTACGACGCGACATCGCGGCCCTCGACGAATCCAACCGGCAACTTGATGTCGCCCAGGAGAAGGCCGAGGCGGAGCGCAGCCTGCTGTCGACCCAGGCCCGCGAACTGCGGGCGGACCTCGACACCTGGGAAGTCGACGTCGGGGCAGCTGAGCGAACGGCGGCGGCTTTCGAGGCGGCTGTCGAGACCGCCACCCGCCGTCTGGCTGACACGGAACGGGCGGTGGTCGAGCTCGGGAGATTGCTCAACTCCGATGTCGGACGAGCCGTCGAGGAAATCGATCAGATTGCCCCGCCGCCAGGGCGGGCGGCGGGACGGGCCGCCACGGCATTCTGACTCGGCTTGCGGGCCCATCCTGTTTCACCCCCCCGCGGACGCCGCCATCGACGGAGTCCGCTGGATTCGGCTACATTTTTGGATTGCCGAATCCCCAACCTCGCCGTCGAGCAGCACCGTTCATGACAGCCTCCGCACCCGTTCGCAGCAACAGCCACCGCCTCCGCAAGGCGGTGCACCACCATCGCCTCACGAGCAAACGGGGCATGCTCGAGCGGATGTTCACCCTCTGGTTCCGTGGCTTCGTCTACAACCAGATCTGGGAGGATCCGCGAGTCGATGCCGAAGCGCTCCAGATCGGACCGGAGACGAAACTCCTGACGATCTCCAGCGGTGGCTGCAACGTTCTCAACTACCTGATCCATCGCCCGGCCCGGATCGTGGCGGTCGATCTCAATGCCAACCACATGGCGTTGACGCGGCTCAAACTCGCTGCGATCAAACACCTGCCCGACTACGACACCTTCTACAAGTTCTTCGGATTCGGTCGCCATCAGGACAACATCGCCAACTACAACCGCTATCTCCGTGACCACCTCGATCCGCTGACGCGGTCGTTCTGGGAGTCGACTGACTGGCCGGGGAAGACGATCGGCCCGCGACGGATCAATTACTTCAAGCGGGGCCTGTACGAGCACGCCAAGTTGGGGCAGTTTTTCCGGATGGTGCATGGCGTTGCCCGACGGCTGAGACGGGATCCTGCCCGGCTGTTGTCCGCCCGCACGCTCGCCGACCAAGAGAGGATCTTCGACGAGGTCTACGCGCCGCTTTTCAGCAACCGGCTGGTGCGCTGGATGGGCCGCCAACCGGTCGCCGTCTACAGTCTCGGCATCCCGCCGAGCCAGCATGCCGCGATGCTCGAGGAGCAGGAGGGGGACGGCGGCAAGTTGTTCGAGATGTACAAGGAGCGGATTCGCCGCCTCGCCTGTGGCTTTCCGCTCGACGACAACTATTTCACTTGGCAGGCCTTCGGCCGCCGCTACGACCACGAGGGACGCCGAGCCCTGCCGGACTACCTGAAGAAGGAGAACTACGAGACGATCAGGTCGCTCGTCGACAGGGTCGAGACCCACGTGGCCTCGCTCACGGATCAGCTGCGGATGGAGGCGCCTGGCAGCCTCAACGCCTTCGTGCTGCTCGACAGCCAGGATTGGATGCCGCCCCCGGTGATCGAGGAACTCTGGTCGGAGATCGCGCGGGTTGGCCTTCCCGGCAGCCGGGTGATCTTCCGGACAGCCGGCGAAAAGTCGCCCGTGGAAAAGGCCCTCGAGCCGGCGACCCGAGCCAAATTTCGCTACGACGAGGCCCGCGGCCGCGAACTCCACGCTCATGATCGGTCGGCGATCTACGGCATGTTCCATCTCTACGAGCGGCTGGAAGCCGACGCATGACGACCGCCCCGGCAGGCTCGAGCCCGGCCCGGCAGTCCGGCGACCAGGCCGCCGCAATGGACCGGATGTATCGGCTCACCCGGCACATCTACGACCTCACGCGAGCCTACTATCTCCTGGGCCGTGACCGGATGCTCGCCAAGGTGGCCACCGGCCCAGGCACGGCCACCCTCGAAGTGGGCTGTGGCACCGCCCGGAACCTAATCAAGCTCGCCCGTCGCCCACAGCCGGGCCTGCTCTGCGGCCTCGACGCATCCCAGGAAATGCTCGACACCGCCGCGGCCAGCATCGCGCGAGCGGGCGTTCCGGCCGCGGGACTCGAACCGATCCGCCTGCGGCAGGGCCTCGCCGAAGAGGTCGATGCCCGGGCGATGTTCGACCGCGACGAACCGTTCGATACGATCTTCTTTTCCTACTGCCTGTCGATGGTGCCGACCTGGCCCGGCGCGATCGAGGCCGCGCTTGCCAACCTCAAGCCGAACGGCCTGCTCCTGATCGTGGATTTCTGGGACCAGAAGGAGCTGCCAGGACTGTTCGCCGCCGGCCTCAAGCAGTGGCTCAAGCTCTTCCACGTCCACTACCGACCGGAGGTTCACGACGCCCTGGTCGAACTCGGCCGCTCGGGCCGGGCCGACGTGCACTTCGAATCGGTCGCCCGCCGCTATGCCTACATCGCGACCGTCCGGAAGCGGTGAGGCCGTGGACCAACCGGCTTACGGCACGAGGAACACGATGCCAGTGATCGTGGCAGCCTCGACCGCGAAGCCGCGGAGGCTGATCGGCACCGCCGGCACCGTCCAGGGAGCGCAGCTGCCCGGGCGGTAGTAGCCGAGCGGATAGACGCACTCCCAGGGCAGTTCCACGCCCATCTTGTAGGGCAGCACGGGCAGCGTCACGAAGAAGTGGGCCGCCGAGACGAAGGGGTCGACGAGGCCGCCGTGGGAGTGGCCGTATCGCTCCAGGGCCCAGTCTTCGAAGTAGAGCGGCTTGTGGCAGTAGCCCGCCGCCTTCCAGGTGAAGGTCGTGGTCGCGAACCGGCGGGGCTCGTAGGTGTCGCCCTCCAGCCGGCATTCGCAGGGATAGTCGTTACCCGGCCGGCCGCCCACGCGGATGTCGAGATCGATGCCGGAAAGCTGGTCCTCGAGGAGTTGGCGGAGGTGCTTTTGGCAGTCGGCCTGCTCGTCGGTGCAGGGAGCCTTCGGCTCGTCATCGGCATCCTCCTCGGCCGCGACAAGCGCGGCACAGCCGACACAGGCTCCGTCCGCGTCGGCCTCGCCACCGGCCTGCTCGACGCCGTCGGCCTCCCAGGAAACCGGCTGCGGCATCCGGAGCGCGTCGTCGGCCGACCGCACGAACTCCATCCAGTCGGCTGCCAGGACGGCGGCGGGCAGCAGCCAGCAGACCGCCACGGCCAAGGCGGCCCCGCGGCGGTCACTCCGCCGACTTCGAATGCTCGGCCGTGTAGTTTGGGGCTTCTTGCGTGATGGCGATGTCATGAGGGTGGCTCTCGCGGACACTGGCGGCGGTGACCTGGATGAATCTGGCGTCGCGCCTGAGTTCCTCGATGGTTCGCGTGCCGCAGTAGCCCATCCCGGCACGCAGGCCGCCGACGAGCTGGTAGACGAACACGCTGAGCGGGCCCTTGAACGGCACCCGACCCTCGACTCCCTCGGGCACAAGTTTGTCGCCCGTCCTCCCCGTGACCTTCTGCCGGTAGCGTTCGCTCGATCCCTTGACCATCGCCCCAAGCGATCCCATGCCGCGGTAGGCCTTGAACGTCCGCCCCTGGAAGAGGACGGTCTGCCCTGGGCTTTCCGCCACACCCGCCAGGAGTCCGCCGATCATCACGGCGTGGGCTCCGGCAGCGATCGCCTTGGTGATGTCTCCGGAATAGCGAATCCCACCGTCGGCGATCACGGGAACGCCGGCACCGGCCGCCTCCTGCGCGGCCTCCCAGACCGCCGTGATCTGGGGGACGCCGACACCGGAGATGACCCGCGTCGTACAGATCGACCCGGGACCGATCCCAACTTTGATCCCATCCGCGCCAGCCGTGATCAGATCGCGACAGCCTTCCCGGGTTGCCACATTCCCCGCAACCACCTGGATTTCCCAGCGTTTCTTAATTGCCGCGACGGTGTCGATCACGTTCTCCGAGTGGCCGTGGGCGCTGTCCACCACGAGCATGTCCACACCCTTCGCAATCAGGGCTGCGGCCCGCTCCTCGTCAAAGACGCCGATCGCCGCCCCGACCCGCAGCCTCCCTTGGCCGTCTTTGCAGGCCATTGGAAACCGCTTCATCATGTCGATGTCCTTGATCGTGATCAGGCCGGTCAGGCAACCGAACGGATCGACGAGCAGGAGCTTCTCGACCTTGTTGGCCATCAGAATCTTCTCGGCCTCATCGAGCGACACCGCACCGGTCGCCGTCACGAGCCCCGCCTTGGTCATGATGTCGGCGACCGGCGTCTCGCCGCTCTCGAGGAACCGCAGGTCGCGGCGGGTGATGATCCCCACCAACTTCCGACCCTCGTGCGTGATCGGCACACCCGAGATGTTGTGCTGATCCATCAATTCCCGAGCCCGGGCCACCGTCGCCGTGGGGGGAAGGGTGACGGGATCCGAGATGATCCCGTTGGCGCTCCGCTTGACCTTGTCGACCTCTTCGGCCTGCCGTTCGATCGTGAGGTTTTTGTGGATCACCCCCAGGCCACCTTCCTGGGCCAGGGCGATCGCCATTTCGCTCTCGGTGACGGTGTCCATCGGAGAGCTGACGATCGGAATGTTGAGGGTGATCCCCCGGGTCAGCCGGGTGGCGACGTCGGTCTCTGCCGGAACCACGGCCGACCGCCGCGGCAAAAGCAGGACGTCGTCGAACGTGATGCCAGTGGCGACGATTTTCCCTTCCATGAACCCTCCGATGCTTCGCTGCGGGGAAAGTCGCGGATTATGGGGGTCGGAGGGGCTGGCCGACAACGACCGCCGGCCGGCCGTGGTGGGAAAGCCGTGTTTTCCGGGCGTTCAGCGGGTTGCGCACGGCGCGAAACCGTGTCCTACGTTTGTGCTGTTCAGGGAATTCGGGCGGCAGCCGCCACCCACCCATCCATCCCGTCACCGCTGCCCGAGCCACCTCGATGCGTTTTCTCGACGAATCGGCCGCCCACCGGCCCTCTCTGCCACTCCTGAAGGCCCTGTCCGCCCCGCAGGATGCCCCGACCACTCCCGACCAGGCGGCCCTCGAGGCCCACATGGCCCGTACCCGCTACGGGCGGTTTACGCTGACCGAGGCGGTGCGCCCCGGCTGGCAGCTCGACATCGTTCCCCGCGCGGGCTTCCGCCACGACGCCTACGTCGACCCCCAGTCGGGGGCGAAAATGCCGGCCCTGGTGGCGGCGGCCTCCGCTGAGAACCTGTTCGAGACCTTCTTGGAACTGCTCGAGCCGCTCGGCGACGACCTCGACGTGGTGCTCGAATCGACCCACGAGGAGGCTGTCGGCCTGCGGGAATTCACCCGAGAAGGTGTCGAGCGATGCGTGCTCGAGAGCCTGCTCTGGGAATACGAAGATCTCCTCCTCAACGACGGCTGCACGGGCATCGCCGTGCTCCATCCGGAACAGTCGCTCGAGGTGCAACTCGACGAGCACAAACTCCTCGTGGTGTATGCCCAGGCCCGGCAGCCGTTCGAGCGAATTCTGCGCGGCCACGGACTCGACCGCGACGACCGGCTGCGGCTGATCTCGCAGGGCGAGCACATGCACACCTCCCACGCCCGGCACATGCGGGAGTTTGAGGAACTGGTCGCCCGGCTCGGCTGCCGGTAGACGCCACGTCGGTTCGAGGGCGGCAAAAGTCGCGTCGCGGGCGAGGATCCGCCCCGATTGCTCCGCGAGCGTTCGCCGACCCCCGAGCCTTGTCGTCAACTGGGCCACGCCGGTTCGAGGGGGGCAAAAGTCGCGTCGCGAGCATGCCTCAGCGGCGGCGACTGGCGTAGAACTTCGCGACCGCCTGCGACCGCGAGCGGATGTGAAGCTTCCGGTAAATCTGCCGGATGTGGTTGTTGACCGTGTCGTAACTCACCCCGAGGGCCGTTGCGATCTCCTTGTAGAGCATGCCACTGGCCAGGTGCTCGAGGATTTCCTGCTGCCGCGGCGTGAGTTCTTCGTCGGCAGCTTTTGCATCCGGCCGCCTCTTGGCAGCCGGAGAAGGGGAGGGCTGCCGAAACGATTGGGCCACCTTCCGCGCAATGTGGCTGGTCATCGGGGAGCCGCCGGCCTGCACGAGGCGGATTGCGGCCTCGAGCTCGGTCGGGGCGGCCCGCTTGAGTAGGTAGCCGCTGGCCCCCGCTGCGAGCGCCTGGAAGATGCTCTCGGTGTCCTCGTAGACCGTGAGCATGATGAATTCCATGCGGTCGTCGTGCTCCCTGACCCGCCGCACGCACTCGATCCCGTCGATGCCCGGCATGTTGATGTCCATCAGCACGATCTCGGCGGCCGCGGCCGGCAATCCCCGGACGGCCTCCTCTCCGGAGGCGTAGGCGGCCACACACTGGCAGCCATCGAAGTGCCTGATCGTCTGTTCGAGGGTCCGCCGCACGCCGGGATCGTCGTCCACGATCGCGATCCGCAGCTCGGCGCCTCGGCTGGTCGGTTCCACCGTCATGGCTGTCGCTCCTGCCGGCCGGAGTGCCCTGCCGGAGTACGGTCCGCGGCCACTTCAAACCGGACGAGTGTGCCCTGACCCTCGGTCGCCCTGATCTCGCATCGCCCGCCGACCGCCGCCAGCCGGGCCCGGAGGTTCTCCAGGCCATGGCCTCGGGCGGCCGCATCCGCCGCGAACCCCCGGCCGTCATCCTGGATCAGGATCTCGAGACCGTCGGCCTCTGCCCGGCACCGGATCCGTACCTCGGCGGCAGCAGAATGCTTCACGACGTTGGTCACCGCTTCCTTGCACGCCAGGAGCAGTTCATGTCGCACTTCGGCCGACAGCGGCGACTCGACGGAGTCGAGCGGCAGGTCCCAGCGGACACGGATCCCCGCATTGCTGAGGAACGCCTGGGCCCAGCGATGAAAATAGGTGATAAATCCCTCCAGCGAATCATTCCGCGGATTGATCGCCCAGACAACCTCGTCCATCGAGCGGGTCAGCCGCCGGGCTCGGTCCTCGATCTGCCCGAGGACGGCCGGCGTGTCGCTGTCGCCCGGGCCGCGGCCCGCGAGATGACTCAGCATCACGATTTCGGTCAGGCCGCTGCCGATGTCGTCGTGGATGTCGCGGGCGATCCGCTGCCGCTCCTGGTCGCGGGCCTGTTCGATCCGCAGCCGCTCGAGCCGCCGCTGCGACCGCCGCCGCTCCCCGGCCCACCCAGCCGCCGCCACCAGGCAGACGAGTCCGCCGACGGCCGCTGCCTGCACGTCGCGGCGTTGCCAGAATCGAGGCAGGATTCGAATCGGCAGCGCGTCGGCCATGGTTTGCCACGAGCCATTGGGCCCGCGAACCTCGACCAGCAAGTCATACCCCCCGGGCGGCAGCCCGGTGTAGGAAATGACGCGACGGTCTTCCAGGGCCACCCAGTCATCGTCGAAGCCGTCGAGCCGGTGTCGAAAATCGAGTTGCTGGGGAGCGACCGTGTTGGGCGAGGTGACCCGCACCTCCACTCGCCGCGTTCCGACGGGAATCAGCGGGGCTGCCTGGGAGGCGAATGGCACGTCGACCCCGTCGGCCAGCACCCGCTCGACCCGGGGCGGAAACACATGCAGCGGAATCATCGCTTCGTTCGGCAGAAAGCCGGCCAACGACCGGCCATTGCCCATCCAGACCCTGCCATCGGCCGCGACACACGCCGCCGGCTGGCCCGCGGCCGTGCAGACCTTTTCAGGCAGCCCCTCAGCCTGAGTGATTCGCCAGACGGCGACCGGTTGGCCCGGCGAGGAGCGGGCGAAGTCGGCGACGGGGCAGCCGTAGATTCCATTCTCCGCACCCACCCAGATCGCGCCGCCTGCTGACACCAGGGACAACACATGGCTGCTCGGAATCCGGTCGGCCTGCTGGGACCAGCGTTGCAGACGTCCGTCGGCGATGCGAGCCAAGCCCGACCCGTAACTGCCCACCCAAATTCCGCCGCTTCCGTCAGAAGCGATCATTCGACTGCCCGTGAACGGTTCCGCTGCCTCCACGACGAGTTCCTCGAACACGCCTTGGACCGGTGAGCCCTCGACTTCCGCTTCGTCGGTGGTCGGCACGAACTCGTAGATGGCATGGTCGCGGCCGAGCGCCAGCAGTCGGCCCGCGTCGTCCCGGGCAAGACACATGGTCGGCAGCCGTTCACCATCGGCCCGCCGCAGTTCCACAGGTCCGTTCTCGTCCACCCGCACCGTGGACTCTTGAGTACCCACCCAGACCGCGGATTCCCCCTCTGGTAGCAGGCAGCCGCACATGATCGGGCCGGCTCGATCCCGCACCGGGAGTTTCGCGAATCGATCGTGCTCGAAGACGGCCACACCGGCCAAGGTCGCGGCGTAGAGCCGGCCCGAGGCCGAGGTCGCCACCGCCGTGACCCACCGCGACGGCAGACCGTGTTCCTGACTGAAGACCCGCACCTCGCCACCGTGCCACGAGACGACGCCGCCTCCGTCCGTGCCAGCCCACAGGCTGCCGTCCTTCCGCGATGCCACGGTCGTGATGACGTGATCCTCCAGCCCTTGGGGCAGCGGTATCGGCTGCACCGGCACTCGGTCCGCCTTGTACAGGCCATTGGATCGGGTCCCGATCCAGACACTGCCCTGCTGATCCGTGGCGAAAGCGATGGCATCGGCGCGGGCGAGGGAGGTGCCTTTGCCAGCGGTCCACCACCGACCATCCGGCTCCCGGCAGTGCATGCCACCACCGCGGGTTCCGCACCAGAGCCGCCCCTGGTCGTCCTCGCCCAGCACCTCGATGCGGCTGCGGTCAGGATTGATGGGCCAATCGCCCAACTCCGGTTCCGCGGTCAATGCCTCCGCCGTGACCCGAAACACCCGACTGGCCCGGCCTTCCGGCAGCGTCGCCGCCCGTTCGGCGCACCACACGCCACCCGACCGGCTGGCTGCGATCGCCGTCATGCCGTTCGGGGGTGCCCCCTCGGGAGCTACCTGATGCCAACGGCCGTCGACGAAGCGATGCACCCGGCCGCCAGCCAGTGCCCAGGGTGTGCCCGAGCCGTCGAGCACGAGTTGCCGCACGTCGGAACTCGCCAGTCCATCGGCCGGACCGAACACCTGGGTATGGTTGTCGCGGACCGCCAGCGCGGCGCCCCGGGCAGCCAGCCAGACGGTGCCATCCGGGTGAAAACAGATCGCCTTGATCAGCAGTCCGGCCGCCTCCGGCACCGCGACCGACTCGAAGCCGTCCGGGCGGCGGATGAACAGATAGCCCCGCTCCGTGCCGCCCCAGAGCACACCCTGCGAATCGACAGCCAGCGCGGTCACGGCCGCATCGCCGATCGCCAGTGACTCCCGCGGGGTGAAGACCGTGAAGGCGGCTCCGTCGAAGCGACAGAGCCCCGCGTAGGTTCCAACCCAGACATACCCATCCGGCGTCTGGGCCACCGCGAAGGCCCGCGGGCTCGGAAGCCCGGCGTCTACATCCCAGTTTCGCAGTCGAACCGCCGGAGTCGGGTCAGCCGCCGTGGCACCCCCGACCAGCAACAACCAGATCGTCGGCAGCCATGCCGCCGAGCTCGCAAAACCCGCGGCCATGCCCACGGCTCTCCGGAGCCACTGCACACGGATCCGCACGGCGTTGTTTCGCAGAGCCCACACGTCTTTCGAGTCTGCCAGTAGCCGGCAGGACCCACAAGGCAGGCCGGCCCAACGTGTGGCCTGACAAGAACTTGTCATTTCGCCGGCGGCCCGCCGACCGTACTGTTTACAAGAGATCGGGGTGCGGGATTCCGCGGGTCACCAGCTGGAACACAGTTCGATTCCCGCGCCTGATCAACGTGTTTTCCAGGGATTCGAGCCCATGTCAGGCCACCGTCGACCATCCCGCCGCGGTTTCACCCTGGTCGAATTGCTCGTAGTAATCGCGATCATCGCCACGCTCATCGGCCTGTTGTTGCCGGCGGTCCAAGCCGCCCGCGAGTCTGCCCGGCGGTCGAACTGCCTGAACAAACTCCGGCAACTCGGGATCGCGGCCCACAACTACCACGATGCCCGTCGCCGCGTCGTCCCCCATGTGACGCTGCCGACCTGCCTGAGCAGCCAGGCCAGGCTGCTGCCGTACATGGAAAACAAGATGGTTCATGACCTCGTAAACCAGTCGCAGCACTGGCGGCATGCCTCCAACAAGGCTGCCATGCTCACACCGGTCGACCTGTTCCGCTGTCCGAGTCAGGGCGAAAGCGAATGGACCAACTTCCAGGGCTCGGCCCCCGACGCCCAAACGAAACTCCGCAACCACTACGTCGGCATCCTCGGAGCCAGGCCCGGCCCCGCCGATCCGGCCATCGCCGGTGCCGCCGGCTGTACCGGCACCTTCACCGGAGCGGCCTCGACGTACTTCCAGCAGGCCTGCGACCTCGACGGAACCCCAGCCGGATCATCGGGCGGCGTGGCGACCAACGGAGTCGTCTTTCCCAGGAGCGACATCAGCTTCGCCGACATCAGCGACGGCACGTCCCACACGATGATGTACGGCGAGTGTTCGTGGCTCGTCGGCCCCCAGTTTCCCTGGATCGTCGGGGCTGTGTCCTGGGGCAACGTCACGGATCGGGGGGCCGGCTATGGCTGGGTGCACAACGCCAAGAACATCTACCACCCGATCAACACGAGGACCTTCACGGCGACGCCGGCCGATCTGGCCTGGACGCCTATCACCAGCGTGACGAACGTCAGTCTCGGCAGCCCGCATCCGGGGGGCACCCATGCCTTGATGGCCGACGCGTCGGCCCGGTTCCTCGCCGAAACCATCGACCTTGTGAATGTCTACCGACCACTCGCCAGCCGCGCATCCGGCGAAGTGAGCCCGGCCGGTTTCTGAAGCGACCCGCGACGGCTCACCGCCATGCTCAACTCCTCATCCATCGTTCGAATCGCCGCGGTCGCCTGCGGCCTGGTGTCGCTGACCGCCCCCGGCTGTAGCAGGTCGGCCCCCGCGGTCGCCCCGGTGGAAGGGAGGGTGACTCTCGACGGCAAGCCGCTCTCGTCGGGTCGGGTGACCTTCTGGCCGACCGGGGGCCGGAGCGGCTCGGGATGGATCGAGGAAGACGGAACCTACTCCCTCGGCACGTTTCGGGAGTCAGACGGCGCCGTCCTCGGCCCGCACAAGGTCACGGTCACAGCGGCCTCGAAGACACCGACAAGACCACCCGACTTCGACCGTGACGGCCCGCCAGCGGGCTGGCCCCGGTCGCCGATTCCGATCCGCTACTCCAATCCCGAGTCGTCCGAACTCGCCTTCGATGTGCGGCCCGGCTTGAATCGCCTCCACATCGAACTCACCACGCAATAACCGTATGATGTCCACGGGAGAGGGAACAATGACCATTCGACGCGACACGCATCCGGATCGACGGACGGGCTTCACGCTCGTGGAACTGCTCGTGGTGATTGCGATCATCGCCACGCTGATCGGGCTGCTGCTGCCGGCCGTGCAGAGCGCCCGCGAGGCGGCCCGCCGAAGCGCCTGCACCAACAACCTGCGGCAGTTGGGATTAGGCATGCAAAATCATCACGACGCCAAGCGGCGGATCCCCCGCGCGCGGTCGAGCAACGGCACCCAATCACACACCTGGTTCGTCCATCTGCTGCCGTTCATCGAGCAGAACGCCGCCTACGAAGCCTTCACGTCGACGATCGCCGGCGTCGCCAAGGAGGACGGCGTCAACGACCCGAGCAGCGGAAAATTCCTGGCACTCGGAGCGGCCAGCATGACGATCCCGATGATGCTCTGCCCCTCGTCGGTGCGGGACACGAAGGTGACGACCAACTCACTCTTGGCCAAGGGCCTCGCCTGCGGCGACTACGCCGTCAACCTCGGCCCCACGTGGGCGTCGGTGACCGGGGGAAACCCGCCCCAGAATCTCGGCGCGTCGTCAGAGGGCCCCTTTCCCCTCCTGATGTGGACCACCTCGTCGCAGCGGGCCAAGAAGCCGTTCAAGGGGCTGAAGTTTTCCGAGATCACCGACGGCCTGTCGCACACCATTCTGCTCGGCGAAAAGTGGGCGCCGCCGGGCAGGTTCGGCACCGGCAGCGACGACACGATGTACACCGCCGCCACGCACGAGATCGTCATCCGGGTTGCGGGACCGGAGGGTCTGGCGGTGGAGCCGTCCAATGCGACGCGGTTCTACACCTTCGGCAGCTACCACCAGAACACGGTGCCGTTCGTGTTCGGAGACGGCCGCACGGTGAGCCTGTCGACGGAGATTCCCGGTTCCGTGCTCGAACTCCTCGGCAACCGCCGCGATGGCCAATCGGTGCCGAATTACTGAGGCCAGCCGCCGCCCGTTCGTCATCCCTTCCGCCCTGAGAGCCTGCTCCGTGAGACCTCGACGCCTGACGTATGGCCTGGCGACCCTGTCCCTCCTGGTGGCATCGGGTTGCGAACCACCGCGGTACGAGGTCGGCGGGCGAATTACGTACGCCGATGGCACGCCGTTCTCGGCGCCGGGATTCATCGTGGCCGAGGGGGAGACCGCAAGCGGCCCCGTGATGGCCCGGTCGACGATCCGATCGGACGGCAGTTTCGTCCTCGCCGGTCGCAACGAACGAGAGGGCATGCTGGCCGGCCGGTATCGGCTGCGGCTGATTCCACCGCGGGGTGTCGGCGACGGCAACATCGACGACCCGACGAGTCCGCGGCTTCCGTTCGACAGCCGGTTTCTCGAGTTCGAGACCTCCGGGCTCAGCTACGAGGTCGGCCCCGCCCTGAAGGATATCCAGATCGACCTCGGCCCGAAGCCCTGACCGGCCGCCGAACGGCCCGCTCGGGCCGTGGTCCAACTGCAGCCGGCCACAGGCCCGGAACCGGGCTTCTGCCCGGTGAAAACCGGCCTTGAAGCGGCAGGCATGGTTCGCGACCATCCGCACGCTCCCGATGCCTTCAAGCCACCGGGAGGGCGAGGTTCAGGTTTCATGGCGCGGACTGCCATCCTCTCGATCGCGGCAATGGTTCTGGCCTGGCTGCCGCCGGCCCGGGCCCAGGGACCGTTGCCGGCCCCCGCCACCCTCCAGCCGAATCCCTTCTCGCCGCTTCCAGAGGGTGTGGTGATCAGCCCGGCCGGACCGGTGCTGCCCGGCCCGCCGCCGGCCGCCGCTCGCAATGCCGTCGTGCTCCCGCCGCTCGATGCCGAGGTGGTCTGGACCTCGATGGTCGACGTGGCCGACGACTACTTCAAAGTGCAGTCGGAGCAACGGGTCGTATTCGCCAACGGCGTGCCCACCGAGGGCCGAATCGATACCTACCCGCAGACCGGGGCGAACGTGCTCGAACTCTGGCGGGGTGACTCGGTCGGCTGGAATGAACGGTGGGAGTCGACGCTCCAATCGATCCGTCGGATCGGCATGATGCGGCTGATTCCCGACCCCGGCGGGTGGCGGGTGGAGGTGGAGGTGGCGAAGGAACTCGAATACCTGTCGCGACCGATGCGAGCCACCGCCGGCGGCGCTTCGTTTCGCAACGACGACTCGCTCTACCGCTACGGCACGCCGTTGCCCACCCTTGGCCAGGCGGTTGGCGACCAGCCGCGGCCAGTGGCCGCTCCCACGCCCACGGCCGGCTGGATTCCGCTCGGCCGCGATCCGCTCCTCGAACAACGGATGCTCGAGAAGCTCGTCGCCAAACTCGGGGTGCCGCCGGTCAGCCAGCCGGCACCCTACTACGAGCCTCCCAGCGGCTCGTCCGCACCCGGGGTGAGCCCGATGCCGGTTCCTTCCACGCTGCCGACGCCCGGCCCGGTCTACGGCCAGCCGATTCCACCCGAACAGCTGCCCCCTGGAGCGGTCGTCGCTCCAGGCCCCGCGGTACCGATCGAGTCGCTCCCGCTGCCGCGGTGACCTTTTCCGGCGGGGAGGCCCAGGTCAACGCCTCGCTCTGCACCCCGCAGGCGTCACTCGTCGGTCACGCAACCCCGGGAGGCGGGGGCTACGCACCGGATGTACTTGGCCAGAATGCCGCGGGTGGCCTTCGGCACCGGCTGCTGCCAGGCTGCCCGACGCCGCGCAAACTCGGCCTCATCCACTTCCGCATCGATGCTCGCAGTCTCGGCGTCGATCACCACCACGTCACCGTCCTGCACCAACGCGAGCGGCCCGCCGTCCTGAGCCTCGGGCACGACATGCCCCACGATGAAGCCGTGGGAGCCGCCGGAGAACCGGCCGTCGGTGATCAGGGCGACGTCGTTGCCAAGGCCAGCCCCCATCAGGGCGGAGGTTGGCGTGAGCATCTCCGGCATCCCCGGGCCGCCCTTCGGGCCTTCGTAGCGGATGATCACCACGTCGCCCCGGTGGATCCGACCCTGTTCGAGGGCATGGAGCATCGCCTCCTCACTGTCGAACACGCGGGCCGGTCCGCGGAATCGGGAGCCTTCTTTCCCCGTGATCTTGGCCACGGCCGAGCCAGGAGCGAGATTGCCGTGGAGAATCGTGATGTGGCCGGTGGCCTTGAGGGGGTTTTCCACGGGCCGAATGATCTTCTGCCCCTCGGCGAGCCCCTTGCTCGAGGCCAGGTTTTCCGCCAGCGTCTTGCCCGTGATGGTCAGGCAGTCGCCGTCCATCAGCCCCTTATCGAGCAGATACTTCATCAGCCCGCTCGTGCCGCCGATCGAGTGGAGGTCTTCCTGCACGAACTTCCCGCTCGGCTTGAGATCGGCGAGATACGGGATCCGCCGGGCGGTCCGCTGGAAGTCGGCCGGGGTGAGTTCCACCTCCACGGCCCGGGCCATCGCAATCAGGTGGAGCACGGCATTGGTCGAACCACCGAGGGCCATCACCGTAACGATCGCGTTTTCAAAGGCCCGCCGCGTCATGATGTCCCGCGGCTTGAGGTCGAGTTCCAGCAGATGGAGGATCGCCTTGCCGGCCCGCAGGCATTCCTCCAGTTTGGCCGGGTGCTCGGCCGGAATCGAGGCGCTGTCTGGCAGGGCCATGCCGAGAGCCTCGATCGCCGTGGCCATCGTGTTGGCCGTGTACATGCCTCCGCAGGCGCCCGCCCCCGGGCAGGCATGACGAACGATGTCACCCCGCCGGGCGTCGTCGATCCGGCCGGCCACGTACTCTCCATAGCATTGGAAGGCCGAGACGATGTCGAGCGGAGTGCCGTCGGCCAGGTGACCAGGTTTGATCGTGCCGCCGTAGACCATCAGGGCAGGCCGGTTGAGCCGCCCCATCGCGATCAGGCAGCCTGGCATGTTCTTATCGCAGCCGGGGATCGCCACCAGGCCGTCGTACCACTGGGCCTGCATCACGGTCTCAATTGAGTCGGCGATGATGTCACGGGAGGGGAGCGAGAAACTCATCCCGTCGGTGCCCATCGAGATCCCGTCGCTGACACCGATCGTGTTGAACCGCATCCCCACCATCCCTGCGGCGGCCACACCCTCGCGGACCTTCGCGGCCAGCGTGTCGAGGTGCATGTTGCACGTGTTGCCCTCGTACCACATGCTCGCAATTCCCACCTGCGGCTTGTCGAGGTCAGCCGCGGAGAGCCCCGTGCCGAGGAGCATGGCCTGGCTGGCACCTTGGGCACGGGGCTGGGTGATCCGCGAGCTGTAGCGGTTGAGCGTCGCCATCGGGCGTTCCTTGCGAGGGACGGGAGAGGGATTTCAGCGGCAGGATAGTATGCTTCGTGAGGCTTTGAAAGCCGCCCCGATCATCTCCGAGCTACCCCCATGCCGCCGGCCTTCGTCTACTTCGATCTCTGCAACGTGCTGGCGTTTCTCGACGGCGACCGGGCCGCCTCGGGCTCACCCTTCCGGCTCAACGTCGGCATGCTGCCGGTCGTCGCCGCCTTGGAACGAGCCCGGGTGCCGATCGGCATCGTCTCGAACCTCACGAACGACGCCTGGCAGCAGTTGCTCGGCCTCCACTGGGGCATCATCCCCGGCCGGTTCCGGGAAATCGTCCGTAGCGGAGAGGTGGGATTGTCCAAGCCTGAACCGGCATTCTTCGCCCTCGCGACCACCCGCGCCGGCGTCGCCCCCGGCCGGATCTACTACGTCGACGACACGCTTCAGCATGTCGCGGCCGCCCGCTCGGCCGGCTGGGAGGCCGAGCGATTCACGTCGGCGGTGGCTGTCGCCGACTCGCTGGCCCGCCGTGGCCTGAACCTCGGCCTCTGAGCCTCTGACCATCAGCGACCGATGCCCCAGCCCGTCCACACCATCGCCGACTTTCTCGCAGTCGTCCGCAAGAGCGGCCTCGTGGACGAAGTCCGACTGGTTGCGGTAACGGCAGCCTGGCCCGACCCGTCAGTGCCGCTGCCTGAGGCCGTGCCGCAGGCCCTCGTGGATGCCGGGCTGCTCACCGACTGGCAGACAGGGCAACTCCGCAAGGGTCGGCACAAGGGCTTCATGCTGGGCAAGTATCGGCTGCTCCAGTTGCTCGGGGCCGGCGGCATGAGCAGCGTCTACCTCGCCGAAAACACCACGCTCCACCAGCGGGTGGCGATTAAGGTCTTGCCGCTCAAGCGGGTCCAGCAGAGCTCGTTCCTGGGGCGGTTTCGCCGGGAGGCGCAGCTGGCCTTCAGGCTGAGTCACCAGAACGTGGCCCGGGCCTTCGACCTCGATCACGTCGGCGAGATCCACTTCATCGTGATGGAATACGTGGACGGCATCGACCTCCATGCCAAGGTCAAGCGGGAGGGGCCGCTGGCCGTCCGCGACGCGGTGGAGTATCTCCGGCAGGCAGCCCTCGGCCTGCACCACGCCCACGAAGAGGGACTCGTGCACCGCGACGTGAAGCCCTCGAACCTGATGCTCGACCGCAAGGGCACGATCAAGGTGCTCGACCTCGGTCTGGCGATGGGGGACGAGGAGGAGGCGGCCTCGCTCACCCGAGAACACGACGAACGCGTGCTCGGCACCGCCGACTACCTCGCCCCCGAGCAGGCGACCGACAGCCATACGGTCGATCGCCGCAGCGACATCTATTCGCTCGGCTGCACGCTCCACTATCTGCTCGTCGGCAAGGCGCCGTTCGCCCAGGGCAAACTTGCCGAGCGAGTTCAAGCCCACCTCAAGAAGCCACCGCCGAACCTCGTGGAAGAGCGGGCCGACGTACCCCTCCCGATTGCCCAAATCTACTTTCGGATGATGGAGAAGCACCCCGACGCCCGTCCGCAGACGGCCCTCGAGGTCGCTGAGTCGCTGGCCGCCTGGCTGGCGGCCAACCCCGCCGACTCGCCCTCCGGCGGCACGGCCGCCCCCCCACGCCGCGGCCCGCCGCGGCGGCCTTCATCCGGCTCAGGACCGATGCCGGTCATGCGGAGCGGGCCCGGGAGCTCCAACGCCGGCACGAGTTCCGTCACGCTCGGCACCGCCCGGCCGCCGGTCACCAAACCGCGGCCGCCGAATGTCGCCCCGCCCGTCACCGCGGCCAAGCCAGCCAAGCCCCCGGCCGCTGGACCGTCGGCCGACGCAGCCAACGCACCGAGCAGTTCCGCGGCAGCGGCCGTCGCACCAACGGCCCAGTCGGCAGCACCGACGCGGCCGCGGAGAAAGCCGATCGAGTTCGCGGGGTTGCCACTCGGCTACTGGATCACCTTGGCCCTCGGCGTGATCACGGTCGCCATTCTCGGCAGCCTCCTGTGGCTAAGGAATCGGTAACGAGTCCGGCCCGCATTCCGCAGGCTGCAAGCCCGCGGCCACGGGTCAACTGGTACACGAGCCCACCGAGCACTTCGGAAAAGGTTGCGCGGTCGGGGTTGCCCGTGCCCCGAGAGCCGGCCTAGGAAACCAGCGCAGCCCGGAAGGCGAAGCGCAGTTTCCTCGGAGTGAGCGAAGGCCA
>CAMDDJ010000019.1 GCA_945891385.1 Candidatus Kuenenia stuttgartensis
CCGCTGTCATTACCGATCGCCAGGTGACCACCATTCAGGTAGGTGGGGCCCGTGTAGCCCGCGGCCGCACCGAATTCGACCCGGCTCGCCCCGCCGATCACGACGGAACTGGCCCCGTCGCTGCTGTCGTAGACGCCCAAGCCGTTCTCGAACCGAATCGGAAAGGTCTCGGCGATCAGGACGACCTCCCGGTCGGTTCCGGCCCAGATGCCGGTCCTGGAACCGCTGCCTCCCTTGCGGAGCGTCAACTGGCCGGTACCGACATTCACGAGGCCGTTCAGCGTGAGCGTGGTGCTCGATGAATTGTTGCCGTAGGTCTGCGTGGCCGCGGCACCGGTGTAGCGGACCGTGTTCGCCCGGCGGTTCAGGCCGATGGCACCCGTGACCCCGGCGACATCGTAGTTGAAGGTGTTGTTGTTGCCCGAGGGCCAGCCGAACGAAGCCACCGCAGTGCCGCCTGTGTAGGGGACGAGGGTCGCGCCCGTGAACGCGGCGTACCGGAGGTCAGCCCCGCTACCGATCATTGCCCACGGCCCGACGATGCCATTGGTATTGGCGTTGAGCCCGATCATGGTCGAGGTGACCGTGCCGCCACCGACGATCCCAATCGTGCTGCCGGGGGCTCGCGTGAACGTGCCCGACCCAAGCGAGAGCGTGGAACCAGAACCGACCCGCCAAGCCTGCCCGGCCGCCGCGGTGAGGTCCGTCGAGATCGAGGAGGTGCCGCTGGCTAGCCCGCTGGAATCGATCCCGCGACTGCTGACCGAGAGCGGCCCCGTGCCGGTCAGCGTGTAGCCGGGGACCGCGAAGACAAGGCTGCCAGCCGCCAGAGATTCTCCCAGCGTGACGGTGCCAGCCGTCCCAGCGAACGACGCCGTCGCGGCTCCACCCCCGGCCGCTCCCCAGGAAACGTCGGCTGAGCCATTCGACCAGTTGGCGGTCGTCGAATCCCAGACACCCGTTCCGCCGGAAGGCGTTGTCGGTGTCCGGCTGGGATCCCAGCCAAGGATGTCGGCCGAAGCGGAGGGGATGCCCCTGGCGACGAGGGCCACAGCGATCGCCACGAGGGCGGCGCACGACCATGACCTCCGCTGACCAAACCTGCAACGCAACGCGACGAGTTGACGCATGGGTAGAGCCTCCTCCGGAAAATCAACGCAGGGCGATTGCCAACGCACCCCCCGACAGCACTCAAACAGTAGGCCAGACAGGCCTCTCCGGCTATTCGCCGATCGGCTAGGGCTGACGGTTTTTCACGAGCGCGTCGCCCTGGGTCGACCTGCGAAGGGCGACCATCAGCAACCCCGTCGCGGCCAGGGCCGCCGCCAGGCTGGCGGGCTCCGGCACCGCCGTCAGATTGACAAAACTCCCCGTCACCTGTTCGCCCGCGAAGTTCACCCCGCCGCTCGCAGCGGCGTAGGAGATCTGCCAGGTGTTGAGTCCGGCGGTGAAGGTGCCGCCATCGGCCAACGGTGTCCCGCCAACGCTGAAGAGGCCGCTGTTCCAGGCGCCTGTGTAATTCACCATGGTATAGGTCGTGCCAGGCGTCACCGCCACCGGCGTGCCGGCGACGTCCGTCAACGACAGGGCCACCGTGCCGGCCAGGTCGAAGCCGCCATTGACGAGCAAGAGATCCGCTCCAACGCTCGCTGCCGCCGAGGAGTCGATCTCGTAGGCGAAGATCGAACCATCCACGAGCGAGGCCGCCCCGATCGCAAACGACTCGATGCCGGCACCCGGGGCGAGCGTGCCACCGGCGTTGACCGTCACCGCCCCGCCCACGCTTCCGGTGCCACCGAGCGTGCCGCCGCTGACCGTGATCGCCCCGGTCGCGAGATTCGAATTCCCGTTGAACAACAGCCGGCCGGCCGTGATCGTCGTCGTGCCGCCGTAGTCGTTCGTGCCCGAGAGGGCGAGCGTGCCGGCCCCGCTCTTCGAGATCGCCAGATCCTGGCTCCCAGACGCCGTGCCCCCCTTGACCACTGCCCCGCTGATCACCGTGTCACCATCGCCGGCAACGCTTAGCACTCGGGCACTCGGCAGTCCCGTCACGGTGGAGGTGACGTTCCCGCCGATCGTGAGCGTTCCGGCCGTGCTGACGAGGCCATACCCGCCGCCGCCGCCCGTGATCGTGATCGTCCCGTTCCAGGCGTTGTCACCGGAGACGTTTCGGAGGATGTACCCGACCGTCGTGGCGTTGTCCCGGCCCCAGGTGGTCAGCGGAGTCGAGAACGTCAGGCCGCCTGACAGATTGATGCCCGACACGCCGGCATTGCCACCCAACGCATTGATCGCCGCCAGCGACCCGAAGGCGTTGTTCGTAGTCGGCACGAGGTACCCGGCGTTGGCATTGGTGCTCCCGAAATTGAGCGACGTGCCGAGGCCGCCCAGGCCGCTATTGTCGCCGGCGAGCGTGAGCGTGCCTGAGCCCGACTTCACGATCGAGCCGCCGCTGCTGACGAGGTTTGATGCCCACGTGATGTCGTTACTGCCGGTGTTGATCCGAAAGGTCTGGCCCGCCGACGTGGCGAACTGACTGGAATAGTCGGTTGCGTCGGAGCCGGTTTGACCGAGCGTGCCGCCCCCGAAGGTGATCGTGTTGCCCGCGTTGATGATGCCGGTGCGGGTGACCGGCAGCGTGCCGGAGTTGAGCGCCCAGTTGGCCACCGAGACGGTGGTCGCCGGATCGAAGGTGAGGCTGCCCCCGCTCGTGGTCAGCGTGCCCACTGAGAGCGTGGCGGCCGGCCCGAAGGCGAGCGTGCCGTTGCCGGATTTCGTCAGGCCGGTCACCGTCATGCTGCTACTGACATCGGTCGTGCCGGCGTTCAGGGAGAAGGTCAGCGTGGAGGCGGTCGCCTCGGTGAAGGCCCCGCCGAAGGTGTAGGTACCGCTGTTCTGAGCCGTGATCGTGGCGTCGGCGGCAAGGATCACCGGGCCGCTCCAGAAGATGCGGTTGGCCCCAGCGTTGCCGTCATTGTTGAAGGCGCCCTCAGCCGAACCGGTCCCTGCGATCCGGGCGGTCGCCGGGTAAGCGGTCAGGGCATCGTTCTGCCGCTGGAACCAACGGAGCCGGGCCCCGCTCTGGATATCGATCGTCGTCGAGGCCGGACCGAGTTCTTTCCCGGTGATCGTCGAGCCCTGATAGCCGCGGGTGCGGCCTGCCGCCAGTGTGACGGTCGCACCAGCCAGGGTCGAGGAGTTATCGCCACCAATATAGAGTTCACCCGTGCCGGTCTTGGTGAAGCTGCCAGCGATCGAGGGAAAGAGATTGAATTGAGCGTTGGCAGCCACCGTCGGTGAGGTGCCGGCGAAGTTCACCACCCCGGTGCTCTGAAGCGTGGTGGTCGTCGAGACTGTGATCCCGTTGGTGTACACATTGCCGCTAACGTTCACCGGGGTGCCGGCTGAGAACGTGGCGGTGTTGCCTGCCCCGGCCGTCGAGTCCCAGGGCGTGCCGCTGGCACCGGTCCAGCCTGTAGCAGTTTCGTCCCAGGTGCCGCTATTACCCCCCGAATACGTGTAATCGGCAGCGTGCAACTGCGGCCCGAGCCCCCAGGCTCCGATACTGCACCAGACGACGGACCGGATGAAATGACGGCGGGAGATCATCGTGACAAACCCCTCGAAGCCTGAAAACGGAGCCGACGATGGGGGCCAAAAATTTCAGAATGCCGTCGGCGTGAAAACGTCCACCCTGCCCCTTGGCAGAGACTAACTCAGTCAAAACCCAAGGCCCATTAGCCGTTTGGCTAATCCGGCGCTTTACCCCGACAGGCACGGTCGAGCGGTTCCGTCCCGGCTCACTCGGATCGGAAAAGCAGGCTGAAATGACGCCGCAGGCATTAGCCATGCAGGCGATGCGGCGGCGGGTCGGTTCAAGGTACGATCGCCGTCCAGAGGGCGACGTTGGGTGCCGCTGCGGGCTGTCGCCGGTCGGATCAGGCCGTCCGCACTGGAGAATTGAAAGATGCGCCTTGCTCGGAATGTCCTCGGTGCGGTCGCGGTCATGGGCCTTGGGATTATGGCCGGCTGTGGGCCTGGTCGGGGCGTCGTGCCGGTCGAAGGCCAGATCACCTTCGCCGGCGGTCCGCCCCCGGCGCCGGGCTACATCTACTTCACACCGATCGACATGCAGGCCGAGGAGACCGGCAGCGAACCCCGGCCGGCCACCGCGATCTTCATGAAGGATGGCCGGTTCAGCGCGACCACCTTCCGCGAGGGCGACGGCCTGCGGCCAGGAGCCTACGAGGCCCGCATCGAGTGCAACGCGGCGACGGGCGGCCATGGACCGGTCCGATCGGCCGTGCCCGAAGACTTTGAACCACCCAGGGTCGACGTGCCGGCCGCTGGCCAGAAGTCCGTCTGGATCGAACTCGACGTTCGCTGAAGAATCCGCAAAGCCCGTCAATGGCACTTCAGTAGCAGAGCAACAGACCGTGGCAGACGCCGCGAGGTGGTGCCATGACTCGAAGTCGGCGGCGGGCATGTCGGTGGTTGTTGGAGTGACAATCCTTCAGGATAAAAGCTCTGTTTGCCTTCGGCTCACTCGTTCCCTACCTCCTCCGCCGCTTCGGTCGCACCATGCCACGGTCTCTCTCTTGTTCGCGTTCGATTCACTCCGGCGCGGCCGGTCTTCTCACCCTGCTGGCAGCCGGCACGTTCACCGGCGAAGGCCCGGCCGCCGACCCGCCCCGGAAGCAACTCGTCCTGCCCGGCGAGGTGTTCGAGGTCGTTGGCAAAACAGCGTTCCTGCTGACGCCCGCCGCCGACGCGGCAGTGCCCGCGGATTCAAAGCCCTGGATCCTCTACTCGCCCACGCTCGCGGCCTATCCCGACTCGGCCGAACGCTGGATGCACGAACAGTTCATCAAGGCGGGTGTCGCCGTGGCGGGCATCGACACGGGCGAGTCGTACGGCAGCCCGGCCGGAGTGGCGGCGGCCGAGGCGCTCCACGCCGAAATGGTCCGCCGCGGCTATGCGAAACAGCCGGCTCTGCTCGGCCGCAGCCGCGGCGGGCTCTGGGCATCGGCGTGGGCAATCGCCCATCCCGAGCTCACGGCCGGCCTCGGCGGCATCTATCCCGTCTACGACTGGCGCACCTATCCCGGCCTCGCCAAGGCCGCGGCAGCCTATGAGCTTTCACCCGCCGACTTAGCGGCCAAGGCCGCCGAACTCTGCCCGATCGAGCGAATCGACGCGGCGGCGAAGGCCGCCGTGCCCGTCTGCATCATCCATGGCGATGACGACAAGGTCGTGCCGCTCGAGCCAAACTCGCTGCGGCTCAAGCGGGCCTACGAAGCGGCGGGCAAAGGCGAGCTCGTAACGTTGATCGTGGCCGAGGGCCAGGGCCACAACTTCTGGGAGGGTTTCTTCCGCTGCCAGGAACTGGTGGACTTCCTGATCGCGCGGGCCAAGGCCGGCCGCTGATCGCGTGTCGGCACATCGATGTCAAGGCCACAGAGATGGGCAACGCGGTGCCGGCAGCGGCCGCCGCGATTCCAAGGCCCGGCGGCCGAGATTGCCGTAGCGATGGTAGTCGTGAGAGATGCTCTGCTCGCGAAGCACCCAGAGGAGTTCCAGCCGCCCCACGCCGCTCACCGGCACGTCGGCGATCCACTGGCCGGACGCTGCAGCCGCGGTCCGCACGATCGCCGGAACCCGCTGCCGGCCGGCGTACCGAATCCGCAGGTCGAGCCGAGGCACGAGACTCGCCACGGCCTCGTCGTCCTGCTGAACCAATTCGATGCCGGCAGCCCACGAGTCGGTCCAGTCGTCGAGCGTGGCCTGCCAGGCGGCGGGACAGCCGGCCGCGAACGAGGCCAGCACCCGGGCGCCGGTCACCCGCGCGGCCGCGACCCGCGCCAGGATTTCGAACCAGGAATCATCCGGCACGATCCGCACGCACACGGTGGAAAAAGGCAGGTAGCGGCGGATGTTGTCCTGCCCCAGCAGCCGGACGTGGTCGTGTTCCCTGGCAAACTCCTCCCGCCAGGCCGCGGCGTAGCTGGCGAAGGCCGCTCGCAGCTCGCCGCCCTCGGCGTCGGTTGAGAGTCGCGCTGCGAGGCTCGCCAGGTCGGCATGCTCGATCGTGTCTGCCGAAGCCGATGGTTCGTGGCCACCGGCTTCGACATCCATTCGGAAATCCATGAAGCAGGCCACGTAGTTCGGTCCGCCTGCCTTCACTCCCGGACCGATGCAGGAGCGACCCATGCCGCCGAAGGGCTGCCGCAGCACGATCGCGCCGGTCGTGCCCCGGTTGACATAGAGATTGCCGGCCCGAATCCCCCGCTTCCACTGTTCGACCTCGCGGTCGTCGAGGCTGTGAATACCACTGGTCAGCCCATACCCAGTCGCATTCACGAGATCGATCGCCTCGGCCAGCTTCTCGAATCGCATCACGCCGAGCACCGGCCCAAAGAACTCGGTCAGGTGGGTCACGCTCCCGGCGCTGACACCCCACTTCACTCCCGGTGACCAGAGTCCCGGATTGTCGCCGACCTGCCGCGGTGTCACGGCCCAGGTTTCCCCAGGCCCGAGCCTCTCGAGCGCCGCGGCGAGGTCGCCCGTGGGCCGCCGAATCAGCGGCCCGATCCGCGTCTCGAGCCGATGGGCCGAATCGACCCGCAGACTCTCGACGGCATCGCAGAGCATGCGTTTGAACGCCGGGTCGTCGTAGACCTCCGCCTCGAGCAGCACGAGCGACGTGGCCGAGCACTTCTGCCCTCCATGCCCAAAGGCCGAATGGACGATGTGCTTGATCGCCAACTCTCGATCGCTCATCGCCGTGACGATCGTGGCGTTCTTGCCACCGGTCTCGGCCGAGAGCCGCAGGCCAGGCGTGGCCGCAAGGATCCCGAGCGCCGTCTCGGTGCCGCCGGTGAGGATCACGGCCGACACATCGGGGTGGGCCACGAGCCGCGCTCCGGGCCCCGACCCCGAACAGGGAAGAAACTGCAGCGACTTGCGGGAGACGCCGGCCCGCCAGAAGCACTGGCAGAGTTCCCAGGCCGTCAGCACCGTATCGGAGGCCGGCTTGAGGATCACCGTGTTGCCGGCGGCCAGGGCAGCGGCGATGCCACCGCACGGAATCGCCACGGGAAAGTTCCACGGGGAGACCACCGCCACGAGGCCGCAGCCGCGGGCCGTGAGGCCCGGTTGTTCGAACCAGAACCGGGCGGAAGCCCGGTAGAATTCCACGAAGTCGATCGCCTCCGAGACCTCGGGGTCGGTCTCGGTGAAGAGCTTGCCGCCTTCGAGCTGCGCCACCCGCAGCAGCGTGCCGCGGGCTCGGCGGAGTTCCAGCGCCACCCGGCCGAGAACGTCGCTTCGCTCGTCCACGGAGAGCGATCGCCAGCCGTCGGGATCGGCCGCCCCGCATGCCACCGCCTCTTCCATGTCGCCCATGCTCGCCACGGCATGCCGGCACAGTAGAGTCCCGGGCCGCGACGGATCGCGACACGGGCGGACCTCGGGGCCGGCAATCTCCCGGCCGGCGACGACAGCCGGCACGATCCGCTCGGCGTAGGCATCGGGGTCGCGGGCCGCGAGTTCCGCCGCCCACGCCGCGTTGTCCGCCAGCGACCAGTCGGTATCGGGCTCGTTGTCGAACTCCTGCCAGGGCCGCTCGGGAAGTGGCTCTGGGAAGGCCTGCGTGCGGCGATTCTGGGTGCGCCGCGGTCCGTCGGAGACCGGCGTGGAGAACGCGGACCGAAAGCCCCGCTCGAGCAATGCCCAGTCCGCGCTGCCGACGGTCAGCCGAAAGGCGTGCCCGAGAAAGTTCTCGGGGCCGGTGTTTTCGTCGAGCCGGCGGATCAGGTAGCCGATCGCGTTGAGAAACTCCTCCTTTTTGCAGGCCGGGGCATAGAGCAGCATCCGGTCCATGTGCTCAAACACGGCCCGCCGCTGATGGTTCGCCATCCCCTCGAGCATCTCGAACTGCACGCCCTCGAGCAGGCCCCGGTCCCGGGCGAGCACGAGCCCGTAGGCGACGTCGAAGAGGTTGTGCGAAGCGATACCCACCCGCACCGCGGCCAGGTGCTCAGGCTCTAGGGCCTCGTCGAGCATCCGCTTGTAGTTGGCATCCGTTTCGAGTTTGGTCTCGAACGGGGCCTGCGGCCAGCTGTGGAGTGCGGCATCAACCCGCTCCATTTCCATGTTGGCTCCCTTCACGATCCGGATCGTCACCGGTTCGCCACCGGCAGCGACCCGCTCCCGCGCCCAGGCGGTGATCCGGCGCTGCCACCGAAACGAATCGGGCACATAGGCCTGCAGCGCGATCCCGGCAGCCACGCTCTCGAGTCCCGGCCGTGAGAGCGTCTCCATGAAGGCCTCGGCCGTGAGCGACAGATCCCGGTATTCCTCCATGTCGAGGTAGACGAATTTCGGCTCGCGGCGGCCGTCGGGCCGAATGAAGGTCGACTCCTGGGCCTGGCGGTAGAGCCGTTCGAGCCGGTCGCAGAGCCGGCCGAGCGTGTGGCTGCGGGCGATCGGCAGGATCTGCGAGTCGATCGTCGAGATCTTGACCGACAACACCTCGACGTCCGGCGACCGGAGAGCTGCCAGGTATTTCTCCAACCGCTGGCTTGCCTCGGCCTCGCCGAGCAGGGCTTCGCCCAGGAAATTGAGGTTCATCCGCAACCCCTGGCGGCGGCGGGCGGCCAGGTGCTCGTGCAGCAGTTCGGGCTCCGCCGGCAGAACGACGTTGGCTGTCTCGTGCTGCAGGTGGGCCTTGACCAGGGGTACGGTCACCGAAGGCAGCCAGTCACCGAAGGTCTGAAAGCCCCGGAGCAACGCCCGGTCGAGCGGGCTGAAGAACCGCGGGATCCCCTGCACGTCGAGGATGTGGGTGAACTGCTCGGCCGTGCGGGCAGCGGCCTGGGAGCGAAACGCCTGGTCGGTCAACTCGACGAGCGTCGCCTTGTCGGCCGGACTCTCGAGCATGCGCGCCAGTTCGGCCTGCTGCCGTCGCTCAGCCGACGTCTGGAGGGCCAGCGCCTCCCGCTGGAGTTGGGCAGCGAGTTGCACGGCGGCGTCGATCAACGAGTCGTTCACCCCCGTCAGGATAGACCGCATTGCGGTTTGCCGCAGCGACCAAGAGGGTCGGATGTCGGTTGAAGGAGTTGCCCGTACCAATCGAGCGGCGTAGGAAACCGAGCGAAGCCCGGAAGGCGAAGCGAGGTTTCCTCCGAGTGAGCAAAGGCCACGAAGGCCGGAGCGAACGTCCGGCGAGATGGTACGGGCAACTCCGGCCGGCTCGGGGGTCGGCTAGGCCACCGGCAGTCCGTTGAAGACGATGTTCGTCATCTCGGCCGTAGGCAGACCGGCGGCGTTGAAGCTGAAGCTCACCGAGCCTCCGGCCGCGATGGCCGCGGTCCAGGAGGCGTTTCGCAGCCGGTAGCGGGTGCCCGAGACGTTCACGAGTTCCGCACCCCAGAGATTGCCGGCGGCAAGCGTCACCGGAAGGTCGAATTCGAGCGTCCAGCCGTTGATCGGGGCGGCCGACTCGTTGTGGATCGTGACCCTCCCGCTGATGTTGCCGGGCCAGCTATTGGTCACCTCGAAGGCCACCGCGACCGGAGCCGGTTCCGCGGGCGGCGGAGCCGGCGGCTCGACGGGAGGCTCGGGCGTCACCAGCTGCTCTTCGCGGTAGCTCGGCCGATTCCACAGCCCCGTGCTGCCGACGAGCGCGATGTCGGTGATCGAGACCCGCCCGTCGTAGTTGAAGTCACCGTCGGCCCAGGTGGCGTCGGTGGCTGCCGTGCCATACTTCCCGCCGCTCGTCACGGAGACCATGTCGGCGATTCCGACCAGGCCGTCGAGGTTGGCATCGCCGGCCGCCGCCCAGGCCAGCGTCAGCACGCCACCAGCGAGACGTGAGCCAACGGCCCGCTCCGAACTGATCGCGGCCGCCGCCGAGGTGATCCCGGTCGCGCCGTTCCAGCCGCCGCCGTTGCGGCCGGCGATCAAGAGCTGACGGATGACCGCCAGGTCGAGTCCGTCCGCCGCCACGGCGACCTGACCCTTGCCAAGTTCGAGCCGGCCGCCAGGATCGAGATCGAGCCGCGTGAGCATTACCTTGCCAAACCCGATGTCGAGCCGCACCCGGGCCCCGGCCCGCACCTCGAGGCCGCCGGCACCGAGGGCGGCTGCGTTCTGGATCACGAGCTCGCCCTCCTCGACGATGGTGCCGCCGGTGAAGGTGCTTGCGGCCGTGAGCACGAGCGTGCCTGCGCCCCGCTTCACCAGCGGAGTCGCACCCGTGCGAACGGACGCATCGATCTGCGTCGCCCCTGCCGCCACGCGCACCATGCCCGCAGTCGTCGCCGCGACGAGTGGCGGGTTCTCGTCTTTGGTGATCACGTTCTCCGAGGTGTAGATCCGACGGATTTTCTCCGTGGTCTCAAGCGACGGGCCATAGCTGCCGTTCCAGGAGAAGAAATAGGCCCAGGTGACGCCCACCTGCTTCATGGCGTCGATGTCGGGCACGCCGCCAAACTCGGTGAGCGCCAGCGGCTTGCGGCCGTCGAACCGCTCGAGCAGCGGGCTCCAGCGGGCCGAGAGCGTGTCGGAGCGATCTCCCGGATAGGCATCGACGCCGATGATGTCCACCACGTCGTCGCCCGGATACCAGGCCGGATTCTCGCTCGTCAGCACCCAGATGAGATTGTCGAGACCGTGGTGATTCGTGAGCCGGTCGTAGGTGAGCCGCCAGAGCTGCTTGAAGGCCTCCGGCCCCTTGGCACCCCACCAGAACCAGCCCCCTTCCGACTCGTGGAGCGGCCGCCAGAGCACGGGCACGTCGGCATCCGCGAACTTCTTCAATTGCGCAGCGATCGCATCGATATCTCGAATCAGCGCCTGGTAGTCACTGCCCGAGGGATTGGCGAGCGTGGCGGCAATGTCGAAGGTGGTGCCCTCTGTATAGAAGCCCCGCCACCAGGGATAGTCGCCCGAGTTCACCAGCCTCGTCGGCGCATTCCAGTGCCAGGCCATTGAGATCAGCTGCCCATCGTTCTTCGCCCGCGCAATGGTGTTTTCGGTCAGCGAACCTGGATTGGCACCGAAGGCGATGCGGCTGGGGGAGTAGTCCATGAAATCGCCCTCGACGAGGGCGGGCAGCTTGCCGCTGGCCGACTGGATCAAGGCCAAATCCTTGGTGTCGTTCTGGCCGGAGAGCGTCACGCTGCCATAGCCTTCGACCACGCGGGCGAGCAGCGCCTTGGCCAGCGGCGTGGCCTGTGGGTTGACCGGAATGCCCGGAACCGGCTGGGGGAGCGTCGGCGTCTCAGGCGTGAGCGTGACCGCGTCGATCTCGTACCAGTTCCAGCCGCCGCCGATCTGCATCGTGTTCGTCGCGCCGAGCGTCACCAGCCCGGCGTCGTAGCTGGAGAACCCCGATCGCTGGGGAAAGGTGCCGGAAAAGGCCACGCCATTGAGGCTGCCGGCAAAGCCCTTCTCCCCGAAGGGTGCGCGGAAGCGAATCTCCATCCGGTAGGGGCCCGGCTGAGCGGAGAAGCTGTTCCAGGCCACCCGGTCGCCGTCGGTGTCAAAGCCGGTGACGTAGCCAGAGCCGCTGTACCCGGCTACCGAACTCGACCGATTCACGCCGGTCAGCACGCCGTTCTCAGCCTCGAGCGTGAAGGCCGCGAGCATCGCCCGCGGCTCGAGTGATTCGACGCCCCCGAGCCGGCGGTCGTTCCGCCGGACCCGCCGCTGCTCGCCAAACAACAGGGCCTGCCAACTCATCTGCGTCGCTCCCGACATCGCCCCGCCGACAGAACATTCAGTAAAGTATTTTACCTCAGAAACGCCTGCGGGCAAGCAACCGGTCGGCCGCTCGTGTCTGTGATACGCACCCGCACCGGCGACGGTTCTTCGTACAGCCGCGCAGCCGTTGCCCCCGGACCATTCCTCGCGGGCATCGTCAGGAATCGGGCAACGGAATTGCGATCTCGGCACTGAACATGCCGCCGGGGTCGCCCCGCTCAGACAGCGTCTTGGCCAGAGTGCCGATCGTCCGCAGCGGCACATCGCGAAACACCTCCTTGTCACCCTGGATGACCACAACCTGGGCATTCAGATCGAGCATCGCATCGTCGAGGCGGATCGCCAGGCTTCCCTGGGGCGAGTCCTCCGCGATCGTGATTCGCTGGCCTGAGCGGGACACGTCGAGCCTCGCCCTGGGGCGTGGCTCGCTCACGGCCAGCCAATACATCCGCTTGTGTGGAACGTCGTCCTGCAGCCAGACCACCCGATCGGGCCGCAGGTCTCTCGTGTGGCTTGCCAGCCACGAAATGGCTGCCGCGTCTTCCCGGTCCATCCAGTGGCCCTTCCCGGGCACGAGCCGAATGTCGTGCCGATAGCCGCCCGGATCACCAGCCGCCAGCGCCGCGAGTGAATCACCCCACTTTTTGGCGATGGCGTTTCGCTCGTAGCCCGAGTCATCCGCTCCCACCCAAATGGCGAACGGGAGATTCCGCAGCCCGTCAGGCCGTGTCTCGTTGGGGTGTCCCGCCATCATCGCCGCTGCGGCGAAGCGGTCCGCCATCCGCGGCGCCACCTGATAGACACCGTCACCGCCCGCCGAGTAGCCCAGGAGAAACACCCGATCGGGATCGACCTCCTCCAAGACGACCAGCATGCGGATCACCCGGTCGAAAAACTCGTCCACGTGGCCCTGATGCCAGAGGTCCCAGGTGTCACCCGGTGCGCGGGGAACAAAGTATACGCCTTCTTCCGGGGCGTACAGCCGCTTCTGGTTTTCCCACTGCGCCGTGTTCACCGTGGGCGGAGCCCCGCCACCACCGTGCAGCGAGATGAACAGACTTCGGCCAGCGGGCGGCTTGTGTCCACGAACTGCATACCAATATCGCATCGTGCGGCCATGGATTCTGATCAACCCCTCCTGAATCCGCGGCGATTCCGGCTGCCCAACCACCCCGCCCAAATGCTCGAGCATCTCGTGCCGCTGAGCCGTTGCGAGCAGGCTGGTTGCCTCCGTGGCGTCGTCCCGAGTCAATGGGACGGCTGCAAACCCTCGAGCAGCGATGCCATCCAGACCCCGGTTACGGAGACGATACCGTAGATCCTCGACAGCCCGGCGGGAAGCGTCGCCCTGGGCTGCAGCCGGCGGGTGGTCGGCGGCCCGAATGGGCTGGGCCAAACTGAGCGGAATAAATCCAGTGGTCATCGCCAGGCCGGCACCGACCATGAGCACGATTCCAGCCGATCGCCGCGCATCCATGGAATCCTCCCAGCGGCCGCCCTCAGGCGTCGTCGAGTCGATGGCGGGCCACGTCGACCCAGGGACTCTGCGGTGCAAGCTCGATGAATCGCCGGAGATGCCGCCGCGCCTCGGACTCGCGGCCCAGGTCCCGCAGCACCCCGGCCACGTGCCAGTGGGCGTCGGCGTAGTCGGGCTCCTGCCGGAGAACGCCTTCGAGTGCCGCCAGAGCGAGTTCCGGCTCGCCGAGCTCGGCGAGCACGCAGCCCAAACTCGCCCGGGCTCGGAGATGCTCGGAATCGAACTCGATGGCGGCGTAGTACCGTTCCCGAGCCGCCGTCAGATCACCGCTCCGATAGAGGAGTTCCGCCAGCATGACGTTCACCTCGGCCGATGGCCCCTGCGCCTGGAGCACCGCCCGGAGCGCCTCGGCAGCCTCGACATAGTCACCGGCTGCTTCGAGGTCGTCGGCCAGGTCGAGAATCTCGGCCACGATGTCCCCGCCTGGCAGCGGGCCGTCCGACTCAGCGGCGGGTGAATCCGCCGCAGCTCGGCCGTCGTGCGGCCCTCGATGCCATTCACGAAACGCGAGAATGGCCGCGGCGTCGTCCGCCTCCGCCGGGGCCGGGCCGGTCTCGGCCACATCAGCATAAAAGCCGAGGTGAAGCTGGCCGCCCGCCCCCATCAGCCTGCCGTCACGGACGATCGACAGCCGGCGGCCATCCACCACCATGCGCTCGGCCACCACTGGCTGATCCCGCCCGTCGTTCAAACCCGCTAGCTGAGCGTCGATCTCCCGAAGGGACAGGCCGGCCCCGAGAAGCGAGGCAAGTCGCCGACCTGAGACGAGTTGCCCATAGTCAAGCCATTCGAGCGAGCCGGATCGCTCTGCCACATGGAGCAAGCCCGTTCGGATCCAGTGCCGCACGGCGGCGGGCGGCACCGCGAGCAATTCGGCCATCATCGCTGGCGACGAAAGCCGACGCACACCAGGACAGCTCTCGACGTGCTCGGCGTCGGCTCCATCGATGCCAGTTGACGCCGTGGAGCTCTCGCTGGGCTTTCGCCTGCCACGACCTCCGCGGCGGGAATCGCCCCGGTCTTCCGTGACGTTCTGTGGCATGACCCGCACATCCTCAGCGAGCGGCCCTGACGAGGAGCCGTCTGGGGAATGTATCGGCCTGGTTCACCATCGCCAACCACTGCGTCGCTTCCGCGAAGAAACCGCTGGTGATCGAGGCGACCTTTCCTTTGGATCGTGTCGTCAGGTCGTGTGCCCGCCCGAGAGCGACCGCAACAGCGGGCGGCCGCTGGTGCTCGCCGCCGGCACATCCCGCTGGTCGTGGACCGGGGGAGCCGGATCGACCGCCGGCCCAACGGGCGCCACGGTCGGCTCCTGAGAAGCGGCCGGAGAAGGAATCGCCTCGGCAGGGACCGCCTCGGCTGAACCGGCGGGACGATCAGCCCGCACGGCACTCGCCCCCTGCTGCGGATCGACATGCGGCAGGTTCGACGCACCCCAGCCCTCGGCAGCGGGAGCCGGGGCTTCAGCCGGTCGGTCGCTGTAGGTCTTGACCGGCCCGCTCGGGGACGCGGCGGCGTGCTGGTCGAGGGAGGGAGCCTGGGCCGCCATGCCGGCCGGCCGCGAGGCCGCAGCGGGCAGGGCAGGGCCGGCCGCCGGTGCCGCCGGAATCGGGTTGCCGCAGGGATCGAGCGGAACCTTCGTGACCACGACCCGCGGCGTCCGCTGGGTGTAGGTGTAAGGAACCTGTTTCTGCACGACTCTGGGCACCTGCACCGTTCGCTCTTCGGTGACGTACTTCATCACCTGAACCTGGACCGGTTCGACCCGCTCTTCGGCCACGAACTTGCAGACCTGGACGGGAACCTGCCGAACCTGCTCCTCGGGCACCATCCGGCAGACCTGCACGGGAACCTTGTTGTCGACCCGCTCGACCACCTTGCGGACGGTCTGAACTGGCACCTGCCGAACGGCGGTCTCGGCCACCATTTTCATGGTCTGGACCGGCACCTGCTGAACGACCTGCTCGTCCACATACCGCACGGTCTGCACCGGCACCTTTTGGGTGACGACGCGATTCACGAGAGTCGTCTCCGGCACCTGCACCGGCGTGTAGGTGGGCTGATAGACGCGATTGACCTGGTTGACCACCGCGCCCGGAGTCATCGTCCAGGCATACCCGCCCCGTTGCCACACTGCGAGCCCAGTGTAAGGATCGACCGCCCAGGTGGCCGGCACCCAACCGAGCGATGTCGTCCCAGGCGTGACCACCGGGGTGACCGTGTCGACGGCCTGCGATCCGACCGAATAGGCCGTGCGCATCTGCGTGACCGGTTCGGCCACGGTGTAGCTCTGCTCGCGTTCGCTCGTCTCATAGACCGGTCGGCGGACCGTCTGCACCTGCTGCTGCATCACCGTTTCGTAGACCGGCTTCATCACCGTGAACTGCTCTTCCCGCGTGCTCGTCTCGACCACGTCACGGGCGACGTCGTAGCTGCGGTCCTCGACGACTGTCTCATAGACCGGCTTCATGACGGTGAATCGCTCCTCCTTGGTCTGCGTCTCCCAGACCGGCTTTTGCACCGTGTACCGCCGCTCCTGCGTCTGGGTCTCCCAGACGGGTTTTTGCACGGTGTAGGTCTTGGTGTCGTAGACGGTTTCGAATTCAACGCGGTAGGCCGTCACCTGCTGCTCGTCGTAGACCGTCTGATAGTCGAGTCGATAGGTCTGCGTGGCAACGGGAGCCGGCGCGGGAGCCGCGACGACCGGGGCAGACCCGCAGCACTGGGCCCGACCGGCAGTCGGCGAGAACAGCGTCGCTCCAGCGACGGCGAGCCTCAACGCTCGGCAGGCGAGGGAACTGCGGGGAGAAGTCGTGATGAGCATCGGTGCACTCCTGAGAGAGAACCCTTGGAGGGTAATCCGGTGTACGCAGCCCGCAAGCCGCTGGTTGAGGAAAAATCTGCTTTTTTCCCGGAAAAAAAGCCCCCTTCTCGTCACCAACGATCCAACCGGCCCATTTTCACTCGTTGGGTCGGGTTCAGGTCAACCGCTCGAGGATCCGCCGGCTGCGGTCATCGAGGTTCGACTCTGGAACGAGCCTGTAGCGGATTCCGTCGGTGTCGGTCACGAACGTGCCCTCGGGACGGCGGGCCACGTCGTCGGGATGAGCCACGCCGAACCGATGCGGACCGCGATCGGTGATCACGCTCCACTCCGCGGGCCGAGCCTCTGAAATCGCTTCGATCCGTTCGATCACCGGCATGAACTCACGCCGGGCAAGCTCGGCGTCGAGAAACCGCCTCAGGTCGGGCTCCGCCGTGGCCAGCGACGCGACCCACGCCAATTCGGTCCCCTTGTGCGACACAACGGCAAGGCCGGCTTCCGGTGCCGAGAGTGGAAAAGCCCGCCGGATGTCTGCATCTGCGTGACGAACTCCATCGGCCGCGATGAAGTCGAGGCCACCGTCCGGCCGACGCTCGAGCCTCCAGCCTGCCGCGCACATCACGGCGGGGCCATCGCCGGCCGCCGTCCTGGAATCCCCGTCCGTCATGCTCCGACCTCCTGGCAGGCCGGCTGGTCCGTCGAAGCCGCCTTCTGCTGAGCGCGGTAGAGCCTGGCATACACGCCGTCGGCGGCCAGGAGTTCGTCGTGTGTGCCCAATTCCACGATCCTGCCCCCATCCAGCACGACCAGCCGGTCTGCCCGCCGGAGCGTCGAGAGCCGGTGGGCGATCGCGATCGTGGTGCGGCCGGTGACGAGTCGGTCGATGGCAGCCTGGATCACCGCCTCCGTCTCGGGATCGACGCTCGAGGTCGCCTCGTCGAGCATGAGAATCCGGGGATCGACCAAGAGTGCCCGGGCGATCGAGATTCGCTGTCGCTCACCGCCCGAGAGGGCATTGCCCCGCTCTCCCACCTTCGAGTCGTAGGCGGCCGGGAGGCGGAGGATAAAGTCGTGCGCGCCTGCGGCCCGAGCCGCCGCCACGATCTCGTCTCGGGTGGCGTCGGGACGGCCGTAGGCGATGTTCTCGGCCACGCTGCCGAAGAACAGGAACGGCTCCTGGAGCACCACGCCCAGATTCCGCCGGTAGTCCGCGATCGAAAACCGGCGGAGGTCGGTGCCGTCCACCCGAACCGTGCCGGCAGAGGGGTCGTGAAAGCGACACACGAGGTTGGCCAGGGTCGTCTTCCCCGAGCCGCTGGCCCCGACGAGGCCGATCATCTCCCCAGGCTCGATCACCAGGTCGATGCCGTGGAGCACCTCGCGGGACCCGTATCGAAACCGAACCCCGTCGAGCTCGATTCGCCCCGTGACGCGGCCCGGGTCGAGCGGCTGCTCGGGCTCCGCCACGGTCGGGACGCAATCGAGGATCTCGAAAATTCGCTCAGCACTGGCGGCGGCCCGCTGGGTGGCCGGCACCATCCGCACCATCGATTCGAGGCGACCGTAAAACCGGCCGATGTAGGCCAGAAACGCAGTCAACGCCCCGACCGTCAGCGACCCGCCGAACACCAGCCAGGCTCCGGCCGCCCAGACCACCAGCAGCCCGGCCTCATTGGCCAGGCTCACAAGCGGGCCGAAGAACGACCAGATCACGTTCACTCGGTCGTTGGCCAAGAGGACGTCGTGGTTGGCATCGGCGAATCGCTCGCACTCCCGGCCCTCCTGGGCGAAGGCCTTGACGACCCGAATACCCGGGATGGCGTCGGCCAGCAGGCTCGTCATGTCGGCCCAGGCCATGCCCGCGCGGGCGAAGCCTTGCCGCATCCGGGCCCGCACGGCGTTGACGAGCCAGACGACGAACGGGAAGGGCACGAGGGTCACGAGCGCCAGTTTGGGGCTGATCCAGACGAGCACGACCGCCGTCAGCACGACGAGCAGCACGTTCGATGAAAAGTCGATCAGGTGCATCGAGAGGAAGTTGTTGATCCGCTCGGTGTCGCTGCTCACGCGGGAAATGAGGTCGCCGGTTCGGCGGACCGCAAAGAAGTCGAGCGACAGTCCCTGCATGTGGGCGTAGGTGCGGGCCCGCAGGTCGGCGGCGATCCGCTCACTCACCCAGGCCAGCGTCCAGGACCGGGCCCAGGAGAGAAGCCAGGAAATGACGGCGGCAGCCGCGAGGAGGCCGAGATACCACCAGACCAGCCGGAAGGAGACATCCTGGCCTGCCTGCCGCGGGATCAAGACATGATCGACCAGCGGCATCGTCACATACGGAGGCACAAGTGCCATCGCGGTGCTGGCGAGCGAGAGCACGCAGCCCAGCGCCGCCATGCCCGCATGCCCTCGGGCAAAGCCCAGCACCCGGATCAACGGTCGCCACGAACTGGCCGAGCCGCCGGCCTCGTCGTCGTCGCCCCAGCGGGCTCCCGCCGTGGCCACCGGCGGACCATCGGCCCCGGCCCCGGCACGGCGGCGGTGCCGCTCCTGCCATGCCACCGCGAGACCCTGCACCTCACCCGCACGGGCCGCGGTGAACGGCCAACTCACCTCGGGCTGACCCGGTCGCGCGAGAACGAGCCGGCCGAAGGCAGTAGCCATTCGAACGACGAAGGAAGCCTCGTCGTCGAGTTCCCACTCGGCGACCGCGGGGTCCGTCTGACCGGCTGCCGGCGGCCGTTGGACGATCAGCCGCCGGTCGGTCAGCAGCATCCGTCCGGAGGCGAACCGGCCGCTCTGGTCGAGGTCGAGCCGGCAGGATGCGAGCAGGGTTTCACCCCCCTGCAGCCAGCCAGCTGCATCCACGTCCGGGACCGCCGGACCGGCCTGGGAAAACACGGGTGCGGCGTCAGCAGGGGCCATCGTGGGGGCTGACTTGGGGGCCATGGGGGGCCAATTGAGGGGCCGGCTGGAGACCGAATTCCGCAGGTGTCCGAAACCCCCGCGGCTGGTCGGCAGGAAATTCGACCAATCCCGGATTCCGAATGCTTGCGGTGGCCTTGCCCAACTTCTACCATTTTCCAGATTGCCTCCGGCGGCCGAGGCCCGATTCCTGAAAATCGCGAAAGTCGTTCCGGCTGGAGAGCCCTTCGAAACGCGAATGTAGAATTGCAAAAATTTCGTCGAAAGCAGTTCTGCCCCGGCTCAAACTCCCTGAGATTGTCATTTTTGCCATGAGTACGTGTGCGGCCTTGAGCCTGCATGCCCACTCTCGCACGGCGTTTCTTCTGTTCGGCAGTTCCTGCCGGCCACGGCACGCAATGTGCACACCTCAATCGTCTGTTCTGCTCAGTCAAACCCTTCGCCTGCCCGCCCCCTGCCCTGCCCTCCCCCTCGCGGACAGCCGTCCGCTGGAAATGTGAGTATCGAGGCCGATGAGCCGCGCGATCTCCCCGGTTCCTTCGGATGGCCACTGCCGTCCTGAATTGTCTGCCGTGCTTCCGACTGCCCTCCGATTTTCATCCGCCCGCCGCATCGCGGCAGGAGCGCGGTCATGACCAGACTCGCCTCCACGGTGGAACACTCCTTCGAAACCTTCGACCGGCATCCGGCGCTTCGCGACCGGGGCTTGGGCTGCTATTCGCTGCGGATGCTCGACTGGCTCTCAGGCGACTTCCTTGCACCGCACATCAACGTGATGGCGATCACCCGCTACGGCAAGGAACCGGCTCGGGTGGAGAACTCGTTCGACTTTTTCTTCTCGTCCGAGAAGACGTCGCGGGTGCGGACCGACTCGAGCATGGATGAACTCCAGCCGTTTCTCGAGGAGAGCATCCGCCGGTTGCACGAGAACTTCCCCGAGTCCTACGTACTCTGCTACCAGTCGTCGCGGGAGGTGGAGCGACTCGCCCGGGCTTACCCCAGCATCCGGATCATGAATCCCGCCGCGGCGATCACCGAGGTGCTCAATCGCAAGACCTGGGTCCGCCGGCAACTCAAGAGCCTCGGCGTTCCGGTGATCCCAGGCTCGGAAGTGCGGCTCGCGCCGCACCAGTTCGACACGCTCGCCCGCCGGCACGGGCTGCCGCTCGTTGTCAGCCTCGATCATTCGGCCGCGGGATCGGGAGTGCATCTCGTCCACGACCGGGCCGATTTCGAGGCGGTTGCCACCGTCCATCAGGGAGCCCCTGCCTCGGTGATGCAGTTCGTCTCCGGGCGCAGTCTCAGCATGGCGGCGGTTCGGACGGAAGACGCGGTGCTGCTGGGCGAAGCATCGCTCCAGATCATCGGCCAGCCGAGCCTGACGAACCTCAGCTTTGGCTGGTGCGGCAATGACTTTTCGGGCTGTCACCTGCAGGAGCACGAACTCGAGCAGATGCGGTCGATGCAGGAACGGATCGGTGACTGGCTGGGAGACCTCTGCATCGGCGGTCATTGCGGCTTCCGGGGAATCTTCGGCGTCGACTTCATCTCCGATGGGCGGCAGGTCTACTTCACCGAAGTGAATCCCCGGTTCCTGGGAACGACCGCCTTGATGGCCGACCGTCAGCAGGAACTCGGCCGGATCCCCATGAGTTTCCTCCACATGGTGCCCTTCCTGCCCGACGTCACGGTCGAAGACGAGTTTGTCGCCGACTACAACGCCTCGTCGCCCGCGCTCGATGTCTCGCAGCTCTGCCTCCACAATGTGGCCGGCGAGGACGTCGTCGTCGAGGCAGCGATCGAACCTGGCAGGTATCGATTCGATGACGGTGGCCTTCGTTTCCTCGGCCCCGCCGAACGGCTGTCGCAGACCGAGGCCTACGACGAGATCGTGATCAGCGGCGAAATCCCGGTCGAAGGCACGCATCTCCTGCGTCAGTCCGACGAGATCTGCAAGGTCTTCACCTACGAGCCGGTGCTCGGAGCCGATGGCCGCACCCTCACGCCGCGGGCCCGACGGCTCGTGGACGCCATCCAAGCCTCGTTTACGCTCCGACCGGTGCGGAGGTAGCCAGCCATCGCCGGACGGGCCGACGCACGCGTAGCCTCGCTCGCCAACGCCGGCGCTGAGCTGCTCTCGCGGTATCGCGATGCGGCGGAACGGCGAGGCGGCTACGACCGGCGTGATCCCGAGCCCTGTGATCTCTCGATCAGGCCCCGGGTGGTTTTGGCGGCCGACGCGGTGGCATTCGCCCCGATCTGCCGCCGGATCGTGCAGGCGTCGCTCGACCGAGTGCTCGACCTCCATCACCACCGGGAGCCGCTCGAAACCGTCCCGCTCAACTGGATCAGCGATCTCGTCGGCAGCCTGCCCGATGAACTCTGTGGCAACGTTCGGCTCGACTTCCTCCTGGAAGGCGGGCGGCTGCGGCTGCTCGAGAGTGGGTGGGTGAACCTCAGTGGCGTGGACTACGCCCCGCAGGTGGCCCTGGCGTTGCTCGATGCCGTGCCCGATCTCGCCCGGATCTTCCACGTCGAGCGACCCGCGGCCCGGATTCGGGCCCGCCTCCGGGAGCAGGCCACGACGCGACTCGCGATTCTTGTGAAAGAACAGCACACGGTCTACGCCGAGAACGACTGGAACCTGATCCGCAGCCTGATTGCTCCGATCGACTCGGTCGTGATCGCAGAACCCGACTTTCACCGGATCCGTGCCGCTCACGGGTTGATCCTGGTCGATGACCTGCCCTGCGACATGGTCTATCTCCGGTCGCTCGACGGACCGGCCGCCTTCACCGGCCGCCACGCCGAACGGAATCGGCACACGCTTCGGCTCCTGCTCGACTCGGGAGTCGCCTTCCACGATCACCCCCTGACCCTCCTGGCCGAGGACAAGGATCTCGAGTGGCTCGTCGAGCGAGACCCCGGACTCCGGGACATCGTGCCGCGAACCGGCAGGCCGGCCGATGTTTCGCCCGCCGATGCCAGCCGCTGGGTGCTGAAGCTCCGCGACCGGCACTCGGGTGAGGGCGTGTTTCTCGAGCCTGAGGAGATGCTGCCGCGGTGGAATGATCCGACCGCCATCCTCCAGGAACGGATCGAGCCCGACCGCTTTCCGGTCGAGACCGTGCATGGCCTGGCGGGAGACGCCGTCGCCGATCTCGCCGTGCACGTCTCCTACCGGTATTCCGTGGCCCGCCGCGAGTTGATCGCCGCCGAGATCGCCGGCTACTTCAGCCGATTCACGCTCGTGGGCGGGAAGGTGAATCTCTGTACGGGCGGGGGAATCGTGCCGGTGCTTTCGGAAGGGCCGGCACCAGCGACCGAGGAGGCGAATTGATGCCCAGCAGTCTGCCCGCCGAGGTGCAGCGAGCGGTGGATCGCCTCGACCGGGAGGCCTTCCGCGATCGGCTCGTGGACAGGATGTTCTGCGAGGCCCACGACCTCCGGGACGTGTCGCTCGTGCCGCTCGTGATCGGCCGCCCCGAGCATGCCCGCTACGAAGCGGTGGCTCGCCGAGTCTGTGCCGCCGCGCTCGGAGCCTTCACCGATCGGCGGCACCCGGAACGATTTCCGGGAGATGCCTTCCAGCGGCTGATCCAGTCGCTCCCCGTCCGTCAGCGGCGGATCGCCGGTAATGCCCGGTTCGATTTCCTGCCCACGCCCGCCGGCCCCCGGCTCGTGGAGCTGAATTTCGTCGGCGTTGGCACCACGGCCCGGCCCCACCAGACGGGAGCCGCCCTGCTCGACTGCCTGCCCGAACTGCAGACGGGGTACCACACGCTCGCTCCGACCGCTGCCTTCGGCCGGCAACTGGCCGCCCTCGGCTGCGAGACCCTCGCGCTGCTCACCAAGGACAACGACCGAGAGTATGGCACCCCCTGGCTCGACCGGCTCCTGATCCAGCGACAGGTGCGACCCGCAGAGGTCGTGATCGTGCCGCGACGGGACTGGGGAGGCTTCGCCACCGACGGCACCGCGCTCACGTTTCACGGCCGTCGGATCGACGCCGTCTACCCGCGCGAACTCACCTGGCGGAGTTCGATCGAGGAGGGCATCGACCACTGCCGATACTTCCTCGAGAGCGGTGCCCTCTGCCTCGATCACTGGGGGCTGATCCTGGTGGAAGACAAGGACCTCCGGTTCCTGCTGGAGCAGGATCCGACTCTGGCCGACGTCCTGCCGCGCACCTGGAGCCTGGGCGAAGAGCCGGCCGAGCTGCCGCTCGAGAGCATCGTCCTCAAGCGGCGACACGACCATGGCGGCGAGGGCGTGGTCGTCGGCCCCGCAGAGCTCCCTTCCAGCGACCGTGAATCCTGGCTCGTTCAGGAGCGGGTGCGGATGGAACGGCTGCCGCTCCGTTCGATGCTCGGATTCGAGGGGGTGGTGGCCCACGATGTCGCCACCCACGTGTCGTTTACGTACGATTTGGAGAGCCGCGAGCTCGAGTCCTTCGAGTTGTCCGGCTACCTGGCCCGCTACGCACCCGCCGGTGATGTCGTGAACATCTCGCAGGGCGGCGGCGTGATACCGGTGCTCGTGGAAGGAGCCACTGCATGAGTCGCCTGATCGGCACCATCGGCTACATCGGTCGGCCCGATTTCGCCTACGACTGTCCGCCCGATCGATCCCAGATCGAATCGATGCTCGCGGCGCGTGACGACCGGATCGTCATGGCCCACTGGGATGATCTCGATGCCGAATCGCTGGTCACCCAGGCCTGGGACCTGCGGGCCGAACGGTGGGTGACGGAAGACTATTCCCGGTGCGACGCCTTGCTGGTCCTGGAGGCTCCGATCCCCGGCTCACGCAACGCCGACTTCGCCCATGCCGATACCGCGATGCGGGAGATCCTCCGCCGCGGCATCCCGGCCGTGAACTCGATCAGGACCTTTCTCGAATACCCGGACAAGCGGTATCTCGTCGACCGGCCGGACATGCCGTTCCCGAAGACAACGCTGGTCACCTCCGAGTCCGACCTGGGGCCGATCCTGGCCGGGCTTCCCGAGACCGTCGTGCTGAAGCCGATCATCGGCTGCAGCGGCAAGGGAGTGGTGCGGCTGCCGCGAGACGAGGCTGCCGTGCGGGCGGCGCTGGAGCCCGGCCAGGAATACCTCATCCAGCCGTTCCTGCCGGAGATCCTCGAGGGTGAGCGGTCGCTCTACTTCTTCGCCAAGAAGTATCGCTACGCCACGATCAAGCGGCCCAAACCGGGCGAGTTTCGCGGCAACGAGGAGTTCGCCACGTCGGATCGCTACGAGCCGACGCCCGAAGAGATCACCTTCGCGGAAGACGCTCTGGCCCGGTTCGCGAGCCCCTCGCTCATCGAGCGTGTCGACATCTGCGGCCGGCACGTGCTCGAGATGACGATCGAGTGCCCGGGCCTCAAGATCCGCAAGTGCGGCGTGGAGCGGGAGGTCGGCCCGTGGACCTACGAAGCGATCGAGATGGCCATCGCCGGCGGATGACCGCCCTGGCGGCACTCATTTCAGCCCCGGGCGGCGGTCGAGGGCGCCACGGACGCCAAGTTGTTCGGGATGCCTCGCGATCTTGTCGGAGAAGACGCGGACGTCGTCGATGATCGGCCGGAGTTCCCGGGAAATGTCCTTGACGTTGGCCGCCGCCGCCGCGAGATCCTCGTAGACCCGGGGATCGCGGACCAGGCGACCGATCGTACCGTCGGACTCATTGAGTGCCTTGGTGAAGAACACGGCCTGCTGGAGCACCTCGTCGAGCCGGCCGATCGTGGTGTCGATCTGGGCCACCATCCCGGCCCCGCGTTCCCCGAGTGGCCTCGTCAGCCCCTCAAGATTCCGCAGGTTGCGATCAGCCGTGTCGAGCGTGGTGCCGATACCCTGCACAGAGCTTCGCAGATCGACGAGCACCTGCGGCATCTCGGCCAGTGACATCTTGATGTTGGCCCGCGTCTCGGGATCTCCCATCACGTCGTTGATGTTGGCCATCGCCCCGCTGAAGTCATCGAGCGCCTTCTCGGTCTTGCGGACGAGCACGCCGAACTTGTCGCCGTCACCAACCAACAGCCGGTCGATATTTTCTGACAGCTTCGTCACAGCCGTACTGGCCTCGGTCAGCGATTCGAGCGCCGTGCCCAGTTTCGGTTCGAGGGTGGCGACGATATCGAAGGGATCGCGGGAGACGGCGCCCTGGAGCACTTCCTCGGCCGCCACCTTCTGCCGGGGCGGACGGATCACCCCCGGCACGAGCTGAATTTCAGCGTCGCCCAGGAGCGTCGTTGCGATCCGGGGCTGCTCGTCGCGGTAGATCGGTACATACGCGTCGATGTCTGCCACCACGCTCACCCCGCCCCGCTCGTCGAGCATGACGGTTTTGACACGGCCCACCAGAATCCCGTTCTTGCGAACCGGTGTTCCGTCGGCGATCCCCCGGGCGTCAGTGAAGCTCATCTTGAGCGGGTAGGTGGCCTGGACCAGCGACGGCAGGTCGCCAAACAGGACGATCAGGATCCCGGCGATGATCGCGGTGGCCAGCACCACGACGCCGACGCGAAACTGCATCACGCGATCGTTCATGCGGACTGCTCCTCGACGGCCGCGGCGACCCCGGCCGCGGCCAACGCCTGCTCCTCCTGGAGCTCCATCAGTCGCGAGCCGGCTCGCCCCTCCACGAACTGGCGGATCCGGGGATCGTTCGACCGGTCGAGGTCTGCCGGCGTGCCGGAAAACACGATCTGTGATTCATCGGGCCTCAGCCGAAACAGCGGGTAGAGCATGATCACCCGATCGGCCACCTTCCGGGCGGTGTTCATGTCGTGCGTCACGACCACGCTCGCGACATTCGGCCGGAGCCGCACCCGCAGAATCAATTCGTTGATCACGTCGGTCATGATCGGGTCGAGACCGGTCGTCGGCTCGTCGTAGAGCACGAGATTCGGATCGAGCGCCAGCGCCCGGGCGAGCCCGGCCCGCTTCCGCATTCCCCCCGAGAGCTCTACCGGCTTCTTGACGAGCACCGACCGCGGCAGCCCAACCTCATCGACAAGCGAGGCCACGATCTCCCTGACTTCCTTCTCAGGAATCCGGGTGTGCTCCCGGAGAGGAAAGGCGATGTTGTCGGCGATCGTGAGGCTGTCGAAGAGCGCCGCCCCCTGAAAGACGAACCCATACCGCGTCCGCAGGTGGGCGAGTTGCCGGTCGCTGAGCCGCGAGAGCGACCGCCCCTCAAACGCCACTTCACCGGCCGACGGCCGCACGAGGCCGATCATCGACTTGAGCAGCACGGTCTTCCCGCAGCCGCTCTCGCCGAGAATCACGAGCGTCTCGCCGGCAGCCAGGTCGAGCGTTATGTCGCGGAGCACATGCTGCGAACCGAACCGCACGCCGAGCGAGGCCACCCGCAACAGCGGCTGGTCGGCGACGGCCTCGATCACGGGGTTCGGAGCGGTGGCGTGCATCAGAGCAGGCGGCGTGGCCCCTCCGGCCGGAAGAAGTCATGAACGTTGTTGAGCCAAATGCCCAGGAAGAGATCGAGTACCAGGATCAGCACGAACGAGTGGACGAAGGCATTGGTGGCGGCCTTGCCCACGCCCTCGGCCCCCGGTTCGCAGTGAAACCCGTGGTGACAGCTCACCAGGGCGATCGCCGCGCCGAAAAACAGGCTCTTGAACACCCCCATCAGGAAGTCGAACACGTCGACGTACTCCCGGGAATTGGCCCAGTAGTGATGGTGGTCGATCCCCAGGAGCACATGCGAATAGAAGTAGCCTCCCAACACGCCCATGAAGTCGGCCATCACCGTGAGCGAGGGAATCAGGAACAGGCAGCCCAGAAACCGGGGCACCACCAGATAGTAGATTGGATTCGCCCCCATGCTCTCGAGCGCGTCGATCTGCTCGGTCACCCGCATCGTGCCGAGCTCAGCGGCCATCGCACTCCCCACCCGGCCGGCGAGCATCGTGGCGGCGAGCACCGGACCCAGTTCACGCACCAGCGAGAGATTGATGACCGAACCGAGCCGCGTCTCCAGTCCGAGTGCCTTGAATTGAGCGAAGCTCTGGACCGCCAGCACCATCCCGATGAACAAGCCCGTCAGCGCCACCACCGGCAACGACATCACGCCGATCCGGTAGAAGTTCGGGAGCAGGACATCCCGCCGCTGCGGCCGGGCGAAGATCCAGCCGACTGTTCGCAGCGAGAAGAGCGCCACGTCGCCGATCCCCGCGACCGTGGCGATGGCGAAGTCCCCCAGGCCGGCTATGAGTTCAGCCAGCCGGCCTGTGAGGCCGCCGGGAACTGCCGAAGGTGACGGGGCCGAAGCCATCGGAATGCCTGCGCGCGCGATCGCCGAACGAATGAAAACACCTGCGGATCGTATCGGTCGTGCGGACCAGGCAGCATGAGCCGATTACAGGGCCCGGTGGCCGCTTTGGCAAGCAAGGCAGGCTGGGCTGCCGTGTTCCCACGCCGAAGGGTGGCGCAACGCGATGCCGGCGGATTCCAAGCCGCATGAAGCGGGCTCACCCGGCCGGGGCTGCCCATGCCCCGAGAGCCGGCCGAGGAAACCAGCGAAGCCATGGATGGCGAAGCGCCGTTTCCTCGGAGTGAGCGGAGCCCAGGATGGCCGCAGAGAGTCCGACGACGGGGCATGGGCAGCCCCGGCCTTCCAGTGGACTCCACCTCTGCCCCTTCAACCGCACGCCCTGCGACAGAACCAGCCCTCCCGCCAGCCGCCACGGACCTCAGCCGGCCTGCTGATCCTCCGGCGGTCCGGCCGGGACCGGCTCGACCGTGGCCAGGCCGGTGAAGGTGAGCTGCTTCTTGCCGGCCACCTCCGTGCAATCCACACGGATCGTGTCCTTCCCTTCGAACTCGCCCTTGAGCAGCTCCTCGCTGACGGGATCCTCGATGTAGTTCTCGAGGGCTCGCCGCAGCGGCCGAGCACCGAAATCGGTGTCGGAGCCTTTCTTGATCAGGAACTTCTTCGCCTCTTCGGTCAACTCCAGGGCCAAGCCCCGTTCGCCGAGCCGCTCACGCACCTTCTCGAGTTCGATGTCGATCACCTGCTTGAGATCGTCGACCGTGAGGTGATGGAACACGATCACGTCGTCGAGCCGGTTCAAGAACTCCGGCCGGAAGACCTTCTCGATCCGCTCGTTGACTCGGCCCTTCATGCTGTCGTAGGAGGCGTCGTCGTCGGGCTTCTGGAAGCCGAAGGCAGCCTCGTTCTTGATCGCCTCGGCCCCGGCGTTGGTCGTCATGATCAGGATGGTGTTCCTGAAGTCGACGTTCCGGCCGAAGGAGTCGGTCAGCCGCCCTTCCTCCATCACCTGGAGCAGCATGTTGAAGACGTCCGGGTGGGCCTTTTCGATCTCGTCGAGCAAGACCACGGCATACGGACGCCTGCGGATCTTCTCGGTCAGCTGCCCGCCTTCCTCGAAGCCGACGTAGCCAGGCGGCGCCCCGATCAGCCGGCTGACGTTGTGCTTTTCCATGTATTCGCTCATATCGACCTGAATGAGCGCGTCGGCATCGCCGAACATGAACTGCGCAAGCGCCTTGGCGAGGAGCGTCTTGCCGACGCCCGTCGGGCCGGCGAACACGAATGACCCGATCGGCCGCTTGGGATCCTTGAGGCCGGAACGGCTGCGGCGAACCGCCTTGGAGACACTCTTGATCGCGGCCTCTTGTCCTATGACCTTCCGGTGGAGTTCGTTCTCCATGCCCATCAACCGCTGCTGATCCTCGGCGCTCATTCGGGTGAGGGGAATGCCGGTCATCTTTGACACGACCTCTGCGATCACCTCCTCGTCCACCACCCCGTCGGCCTCGCGACTCTTGTCCCGCCACTCGCGGGTCATCTGCTGCTTCTTCTTCTTGAGCTTATCGGCCTGGTCACGGAGGGCGGCGGCCTTTTCAAAGTCCTGGTTGGCGACCGCCTCTTCCTTCTCCTTGTTGAGCCGCTCGACCTCGTCATCGATCTCCTTGAGATCTGGCGGCTTGGTCATCGCCTTCAGTCGCACACGGGCACCGGCCTCGTCGATGACGTCGATTGCCTTGTCCGGAAGACAACGGCCAGTGATGTAGCGGCTGGAGAGGTCGACCGCGGATTCCAGGGCCGCGTCGGAGATGCTTACACGGTGGTGGCTCTCGTAACGGTCCCGGAGCCCCTTGAGAATCTCGACGGCCTCTTCCTTCGTAGCCGGCTCGACCATGATGATCTGAAACCGACGGTCGAGGGCCGAATCCTTCTCGATGTACTTTCGGTACTCGTCGAGCGTGGTGGCGCCGATGCACTGGATCTCACCACGGGCGAGCGCCGGCTTGAGGACGTTGGAGGCGTCGATCGCGCCTTCCGCGCCGCCGGCCCCGACGAGCGTGTGCAACTCGTCGATAAACAGGATCGTATTCTTGGCCCGACGCACCTCGTTCATCACGGCCTTGATCCGCTCCTCGAACTGGCCGCGATACTTGGTGCCCGCCACCATCATCGCGAGGTCGAGCACCACGATCCGCCGGTCGGCGAGGAGTTCCGGCACGTTGCCGTCCACCACCCGCTGGGCGAAGCCCTCGACGATCGCCGTCTTGCCCACGCCGGCCTCGCCCAGCAGCACAGGATTGTTTTTCGTGCGGCGGCACAGGATCTGAATCGCCCGCTCAATCTCCTTCTCACGACCGATCACGGGATCGAGTTTGCCCTGGCGTGCCAATTCGGTGAGATCCCGACCGAAGCTATCGAGGGCGGGCGTCTTGCTCTTGCCCCCCTTGGGGCTGGCCTCGCCACCGCCGCCGCCGGCTCCCGCGGGCTGGCGGCCCCCCATGCCGGCCCGTTCGCCCCCCTCCTCCATGCCGTGGCCGAGCAGATTCAGCACCTCCTCCCGCACGTCTTCCAGCTTGAGGCCGAGGTTCATCAGCACCTGGGCGGCCACTCCCTCCTGCTCCCGCAGGAGTCCCAGGAGAATGTGCTCGGTGCCGACGTAGTTGTGGTTGAGGTTCCGAGCCTCCTCCATCGAGTACTCGATCACCTTCTTGGCCCGGGGCGTCTGGGGCAACTTCCCCATCGTCACCATGTCGGGGCCGCTCTGAACGAGCTTCTCGACTTCCATCCGAATCTTGCGGAGATCGATGTCGAGGTTCTTGAGGACGTTCGCGGCCACACCGCTGCCCTCCTTGATCAGGCCGAGGAGAACATGCTCGGTGCCGATGTATTCGTGATTGAAACGCTGGGCCTCCTGATTGGCCAGCTGCATCACCTTCCGGGCCCGGTCCGTGAATCGCTCGTACATAGTTCTCCCTTCCTGAAGGGCCTGTGGGGGCCGCCTGCGTCCCGCGGCCGATTCGCCCTAGCCCGGGCATGCCACAACGGCAGACCGAGCCCTGGAGTTTTTCCGCATGCAAACCGTACGCCAATCGAACGCCGAATTGTAGGGCTGGCCGCCATTGGCGTCTTGGGGCCACGGCCAGAGACCGGGCGAAACCTGCCTCTCCGGCCGGTTTAGGCGGCCTCGGCACGCCCCGCCGACCCTGTTTCGGCTCCGCCAGCCCGGTCGGCGAGCGGCAGTGTCACGGGCTCGGCCTCGGTGTCGGACTCCTGGGCTGGCCGGGCCTCGAGGCGGGCAAGCTCATCCGCGATCGCCCTGCTCCACCGCAGCCCCGCGTCGCTCCGGCAGAGTTGCTCGAGCGCGCGACGGGCCTCGACCTTCCGGCCGGTTCGCCGGAGCAGCGTGCCAAGCAGCAGCTGGGCCTCCCCGTCAGTCGGCGCCACTGCCAGGAGTTCCCGCAGTCGCGTCTCGGCCACGATCCAGTCGCGGGCGAGGTAGGCGGCCCGGGCCCGAACAAAGAGCGGATCGACCTCAGCGGGAACGGGCCGGGCCAGCGGCGGTGGAAAAGCCGCCGCGGCCGAGACGGTGCTCACCAGCCACACGATCGCCGCCGCCGTCCACACCGCCACGATGAAGGAGAGCTCGACCAGATCGGGCCAGATGAAGGTCGTGATCACCGCCACATCGAGCGTGACGGCGAAGGCGACGGCCAACACGAGCCCGGCAAGACTGCCCCGGAGCCAGAGCCACGGCAGACCAGGCCAAACGAGCGTGAGATACCTGACGGGCGCCATCGAACCATTCTCCAGGCAGCCGGGGAGCCGCAGGGGCGGCAGAGAATAGGGGGTCTCACCCGACCAGCCAAGATGTTTCCCGGGCTCCCACGGCACCGGCTCGGGGGCGGCAAAAGTCGCGTCGCGGGCGAGGATTCGCCCCCATGCTCCGCGAGCGTTCGCCGACCCCCGAGCCTCACGTCCACTCTGCATCACCTGCTCGGGGGCGGCAAAAGTCGCGTCGCGGGCGAGGATGTACAGCCTTTGTCCGCCCTGGCCGGAGTTGCCCGCACCATCTCGCCGGACGTTCGCTGCGGCCCTCCAGACCTGCGCTCACTCGGAGGAAACCTCGCTTCCCCCTCGTGGCTCCGCTCGGTTTCCTACGCCGCTCGATTGGTACGGGCAACTGCTCCCACCCTTGCCACATTCTCGAAAAGTGACGGACGCTGGGCGAGTATCACGCCCGAGGATCTCGCGGTTTTTCGCCACCCTCCCGCCTCGGCCTCGCCGTCCGCCGATGCTTCGCTTCTACTGATTTGCTCTCTGCGGTCTGCCCATCGCGACTCTTTCGCCCACGGCCTGCTTTCGATGAACACGCCCCGCCTGATTGACCGACTGGCTGCCGCTCGGCTCTGCGTCTTGATCGACGCGCAGGCCGACGCGACTGCCTTCGAGCATCTCGTCACCGCGTTGCTCGAAGCCGGCGTGCCGATGTTTCAGATCCGCGACAAGGCTGCCTCCGATGCAGTGTTTCTCGACCGCGGGCGAAGGGCCGTTGCGCTTGCCCGACGGCTGAATCCGGCAACGCCGGCGATCGTGACGCTCAACGACCGCGTCGACCTTGCCGTCGCCGCGGGTGTCGATGGGGTGCACGTGGGCGAGGATGACATGCCCGTCACCGAGGCCCGTCGGCTCCTTGGGCCCGATCGGATCATCGGCCGCACGGCCCACGACCTCGACGAGGCTCGGGCCGCACTCGCTGCCGGCGCCGATTGCCTCGGCATCGGCCCCTGCTTTCCCTCCTCGACCAAAGCCTTCGAACAGCAAGCACCGCGGAACTTCCTCCGGGACACCGCGGTCGAGATCCCCCTTCCGATCTTCGCGATCGGCGGCATCACGCTGAATCGCTTGGCCGAGCTCGCCGCGCTCGGCCTCCAGCGTGTGGCCGTGTCGGCCGCCATCACCGCCGCCCATGATCCAGCCGCCGAGGCCCGCAGGTTTCTCGCAGCCCTCGGAAGTCGTCCTCGCTAACCCTCGAGTTCGCTTCGGAGACTCGCCCACGAGACCGTGCGCCAGGGTACGACCGCGGCGAAGGACTCCGGGAAGCCGCCGGGCTGCCCGCCGGCGATGTCGGCCCGATCGATCGCCGTGTCGACGACGCCGGTGAGCCGATCAAGCCAGTCGGGGACCTCGACCCCCGACCCGCTGGCCAGGCCCAGAAACGACCGCGCCTTCGCCTCGAGTGCCGCACCCGCGCCAGGAGGCTGGCCGGAGAGCAGTTCGGTCACGGCGGGTCCCACCAGCGATTCGAGTTCATCCTGCTCGAGTGCCGTCGTGAACGGCCGCCGCACCCGATCAGCGACGCTCGCCAGCCGCACGCCCCACGCTGCCTCGAGCGCTGCGAGCCTGGCGACGATCCCCTTGGCCGTGTCGACCGTTTCGTCCTGCATCCGCCGCCGCCAGGCGGCAGCTGCCTCGGTCGCACCGCGTCTCGCGAGCACCCGATGGGCCATGTTGACCGGCCGCAGCGTCCAGGCGATTCGATCGTATTCCGACTTGAGTCGGAGGTGATCGAGCAGAATGTGGAGAAGCTCACCTCGATCCGACTGCGTGGTCGTCGAATTCCAGTCGCGATACTCGGCATGATTTTCGGCGATGCTCTCGAGCACCAACCGCATCCGCGCGGCCGCCTGCCGGAGCGGTAGGGCTCCGGACGCGAGGTCGGCTACCAGCCGCTCAGGCCGCGGGCCCGGCGCGCGCTCCAGCAGCGGTTCGTGCTGCTCGCGATCGATCAGCCGCTCCAGATACTGGCGAACACCGCTCCTGAGGATTCCGCGGAGCGATGCCGGGCCCAGGAGTTGTTGGGTAAACAACCCCGCCCCATACCGCTCGATGAACTCGCGGGTCGCGGCGAAACCCCGGTCATCACGCACCCGCTCGAGGACCGACAGCCGCAACTGCCGAGCGTGGGTCATCCAGGTCTCGAGTAGCCGCGGCACGAGCCGGGCGAGGCCGTCGAGGATGCGAGCCGTGACTTCCGTCGGAGACGGCTCCAGGCCCGACACATCAGGCGCGGAGCCGCTGACCACAATCCGCTCGGTGAGGGCGGTGGTGGCCGCCTCGAAGACTCGATCAAATTCGCTGACACTCGCCCCGCCCGGGGGCCGACGGCTTTCCAGGGCCTTGGCCAACTGAACGATCCCGATGGTCTCCTCCACCAGCCCGACCCGCGGCAGCACCCCGGCCAGCCGTTCGAGCAGCCGCTCGCGACCACGAGCCCGCACGATTCGATCAGGCCGACCACCGCGGGACAGCGGCACATAGAGCACCGGCTTGCCGACGAGTTTCTCCCGCACGATGGGCAGGATACGGGCCACGGCGTCGGCGTCCCCCGCCAGGGCGGCCGCCAGCAGTCGGCTGACGGAACCACGGTCCGAACCAGACTCGCCTGCGTGGAGCCGTCGCTCCACCTGGAGCCAGGTGGAGAGCACGATCCGCGTCTCACCCGCGACCACGGCCGCATCGATGAGTCGCTCGGCGGCGGCATCTCGCTGCCACCGAAGGCGGTCAAACTCGGTCGGTGACATGCCGGGCGGCGGCTCGGCATCTCGAGCCGCCACAACCCGAGCCGCCCGGACGAGCGTCCGCTCCATCCGTCGGATCGTGTGCCTCCAACCCATGACGGAATCGGTTTCCTCGCCGGGCCGCGGTTCGGAAGCCTGGGCATCCACCGCAGACCAGGCCGTGACCGCACCCTGAAAGAGCCGCAGCACCCCGGCCAGGAATTCGGCGGCATCCTCGATCGCCCCGATCCCCGCGGTCGATTCCGGATCACGCCCTTCGACATCGAGCATGCCGCCATCGACGCCGTCGTCGGTCGAGTCCTGCCAGACCATCGACTCGTATGCGGCCGCTACCCGCTCCTCCCCCTCGGCCTGCTCGTCGTCGTCGGGCTCGAAGCGAACGGGGTCGGCGCCTGGCTCGCGGCCCACGGCGGCCGCCTCGAGGAGATCGACGATCCCGCTGGTGTTGGCCTCGACGAGTTCGAGGAAACGGCGGACGCGTTGCCGCCCCGGCAGCGAGCGATCGGTCAGGCTGCGGCCAAGCCACGCCGTGGCCGACGCGAGCCAGACCGGACCGGTCCGCTCGATCGTGTCTCCCTCGAGCAGCGATGCCCAGTGCACCAGAAGACCGGCGGCACCGTCGAGATCGCCTTCCTCGAGCAACGCCTCGGCTGCCTGGGCATGGCTGCGGGGCGAACTGAATCCAGCGACGGCCTGCCGCCAGAATCCCGGCGGGATGGAACCGCCGGGCAGCGTCTTCCGCCGAGCGAGCGCTTCGAGCACCTCCCGGCCGCTTTCCACACACTCGCGGCCGGAGAGGTGCGGTACGCCCTCCACCGTGGTCGAGGCGTGGCGATCCCACCAGCCGGCAAGCTTCTCGAGCGCGGCGGCGGCCGCCGCCGCCGTGGCGCGATCCCCGATGAGGCCGGCATGCCGCCAGGCCGCGGCGTATCCGTCGAGGATCGTGCTCGTCACATGCACAAGATCCTCGACCCGTGGATCCGGGAGGCTTTCGCCCCCCGGCTCATGGAGCGGAAACTGGCCTGCGAGGCCCAGGATGTTCCAGGGATCGACGGCGGCTCCACAGCCGACGGCGCGAAACAAGAGATCGACTGCCTGATCGAGTTCGACGATCGCCGCCGCCGCGTCACGCCGTCGCCAGACGGCCTGCCGCGCCGCCACGCAGCGGCTCGTGATCCGAGCGAACATCCGAGCCGACGCCGCCGGCACTTCCGCGGCCAATTCCTCGGCGGCCGCGGCCCGCCCCAGCCGGGCCATGATCGCGGCCAGTGAGACGTGTTCCACCTGGGCTGCCCGGCGGCCGGCCAGAGCCGCGTTGATGTGCCGACGGACGCCTCCAAACGCCTGCCGAAGGGTGGCTGCTTCCGCCTCGAGCCGCTCCGCGTGCCGGGATGGCAACCGGCCGATCAGCCAGCGATAGAAGGCGTCGCGATAGCTGGCGATCCGCGGCAGCAGATCGCCGAGCCCGAGCGAAGCCTGAGCGGCTCCGGGTCCGTGGCCGCACAGGCCGGAGGCCATCAGCATCACCCCGGCGAGCACCGCCGATGCTTCCCGCTGCAGTTCCTCACGCAGCCCGGCGGCCTGGGCCAAGGGCGAGACCATCGGCCAGGAAAGCACGCCGTCGAGCGTGGCCTGCTGCACGACCATCCTGCGGTAGCGGCCCTGCTCGTCGATCCGGGCCGGATCCCAGAGCCCGAACAGATAGTTTGGGCGGCTGGCGGCAGGATGCAGAAAGTCGAACGCCCGCGGATCGATCGCGAGCTCCTCCAACGCGGACAGATCGAAATCAGCCTGCAGCAGCAACTCTGGAGGGGCGGCCGCGAGAATCTCGAGGGCACCGGCGACCAGGCCTGCGTAGCGGCCATGCGCCACGCCCGCACCGGCCGCGAACAGCGGGACGGGCCCCACCCGCTCGTGCGGATAGGGAGCCGACAGCCGGCCATTTTCCAACACGGCCACCGGCCTCCAGCCGACGTAATCGTCGAGCCGCTCGATCGCGGCTGCGATGAGCGGGTCGCTGGCATCAGCCGCGGCTCCCAGGTCACCCGCGGCCTCGGCGAGAAGCGCCCTGGCCGCCGCCATCAGGAAGAAGGGCCGTTCAACTCCGCCTGCTGGCTGATGCTCGAGGAGGTCGGCATGAAACCTTCTGTATGCGGGAAGCAGGCCGTCGAACAGAAGCTCGAGCATCGACCGCGCCTGCCGGGCATCGCGAAAGGCCGGCTGCTGCCGTTCGAGTTCACCCAACCGGGAGCGGAGCAATTCCGCCACCCGTTCGGCCGAGTCGGGCCGCTCGCTCACCGTGCCATCGGCCGCCGCCGGCTCCTCCGCGGCATAGAGTTCGCTCATCGCCCGCCAGGCGGCCGGATCGAAGGCACCGGCGGAGAAATTCAGATAGCCGACCACGACCGCGGCCGGGTCGGGAGTACGGGGCGAATCAGGGGCACGGGCCATGCGGAGCGGGGGTTCGAGGGGGAGGCCAACGAGAGGGGAGCCTAGCATGTTTGTGAGCCGGTTTTGCCGAACTATCCTTGCCGACGGTTTTGTCACACAACTGCATCGGCCCCGAGACACACCCCTGATGGACCGCCGCGTTCGCTCACTCCACGGCTGGCTCACCGCCGCCGCCTTGATGGCGATCCTCTGCCTGCCCACCCCGTCAATCGCCGTCCATCCCGGCCTTTGTGGCACTGCCGCCGACGACCTCGTGGCGGCGCGGGCCGGCCTCCATCGAGAGTGGGTTGTCCAGGTGCCGTTCGACTCCCAGCGGTGGCGGCTGGAGCGGGTGGCCGTCGGCCGACAAGTCGTCGTGGCCCAAGGAGGCGACCGCTCCCTCACTGCGATCGCCACCGGCACGACCGACGCGGCGCCGGGCACTCTGCTCTGGACCGTCCCCGGCGACGGCAGCCGGTTTCCGATTGAATCCCTCGACGTCGGCTCCGAAGACATTGAAGTCGCTCGCGGTGGCCGCCTGATCGCGATCGACGCACGGACGGGCAAGACCGTGGCGGACGGTCCCCTCCCTCGAGCCACGGCCGATGATCGGGTCGTCGTCGAATACCTGGAGGACGACTGCATCAAGCGTCTTCATTTCGATCTTGGCAGTCCGATGAGCGGACCGCCGGTCGTGCGTGGAACCGACGTCTTCGTGGTGACCCGGGCCGGCGATGTCGCGCGGATCGCCCGCTCGCCATCGGGGCTCCGGGCTTCGACCGGCGTCGGGCGGAATGCCGATGGCGAGGAGGTCGCCTACACCGGCTGGCACACGGTGATCGACGGGGAACCTGAAGGCAGCCCGATGGTCGGAGAAAATGTCGTCGTCGTCTCGCTCGGACCGGACGGAATGACCGCCTTGGATGCAACCACCGGCGACCTGGTCTGGCGGTGTCCGCAGGCGGGTACGCCGCTGGCGATTCTCGGCGGCCGCGTCTGGTGTCTCGACGCCACCGGCTTCCTGTCCGCCCGCGACCTCCGCACCGGCCGCCGGGTTGCCCGGCTCTGTGTCGGTGGCTTCACGGTGCCGGTGATCGATCCCTTCGGCGAGCGATTGGTGCTCGCAAGCCCGGAAGGAGTCGTCGTGTCGCTCGTGGCCCGCCGAACCGCACCGGCCAGGTCAGGGCGGCCCCATCGGGAGCCGGCGGGTAAACAGATCGATCGCCAGAATGATGCAGCCGATCGTGAGGGCGGTGAAGGATAGCAGCAGCAGCGTGGTGTCGACGTTGATCGGCGGACGACTGCGGCTGCCGCTGTCGGGATCGGTGCTCATGGCGGCGGTGGTTCCTCGGGATCCTCAGGCCTTCAGCCGGGTGGTGACCCGGTCGCCCCGTTGGACGACGCCCCGGGCATATTCCTTGACGATCCGGGCCACGGCGCGGTCGGGTCGCACGCTCGTCACGATCGCCCTGCCCACGTATTCGCCCTCACGATAGACCTCGAGCGCGTGGTCGACCTGGAGCCCGTCGTCGCTGCCCAGCGAGACTTCAATCGTGCCCGCCGCCACGGCCAGTACCTGGCCATCGACCGTGGGCACGCGATCCTTGGGCAGGCTGTCGATATCGAGGCCGCTCTGCTGGAGCAACAGCCGGGCGTTGGCCACCTGCTTTTCGAGCTGGGCTTTTCGCTCCTCCGCGATCGTCAGAAACGACTTGGTTTCGGCGAGCCGGGCGGAGAGTTCGGCCGACCGCCCCACCTGGGCATCCACCTTGGTCTGCTGGTCGGCGACCTGCTTGACGAGCGTCTCGACCTGCTGCCGGGCCTGTTCCAGGTCCTGCTGGGTCTTCTCCAGCAGCTCGGTCTTCCGCCGCTGGTCCTGCTCCCGGGCCTCTTTGTCACCCCGCAGGGTCTGGAGTTCCCGATCCTTTTCGATGATCGCCGACTGGAGTTTGGCCAAGACCTGATCACGAGCCTTTTCTGATTCGGCCACCTGCGTCTGCAGCTGACTGATTTGCCCCTCGAGTTCCTTGCGATTCTGCTCGGCTTCCTGGAGCCGGAACTGGTAGCCGGGCGACTGCCCAAGTTCGCACTCGTCCGGCTTCCGCAACACCTCGTCCTTCCAGTTCACGTGCGACACGTAGATCGCCCCGGCCAGCGTCATGAGCATGAGGCTCATGATGAAGACGGCGAACAGGAAAATTTTGCCGATGAGATTCATCGTCGCTCCCACGCGGGCCGCCAGGACTCCCTCCGGCCCGAGCCTTGTCCCGGACCAGAACCCCGGGCCCGAGCCCCGGAGTCAATATTGTCGGCCGGTACCCCGGCCCGGGGCAAGCCGCGACACGACGAGCCATTCGAGCGCGAGAACCGCCACGACCGCCAAGGTCAGCCCCGTCGGGATCGTCCCCGCCTTCAGCCACGGGCTATCCCGGCCATCCCGCCGAATTGCCACCCGGAGGCTGGCGGTGGCCCGTCGCGGCCCGCGGGCGAGCAGCCGGCCAGAGCCGTCGATTGCCGCGGAAATCCCTGTGTTAGCCGCCACCACCACCGGCGTTCGCACCTCCACGGCCCGGAAGATCGCAGCCGCCAGGTGCATGTCGAGTTCACTCGAGCCCCAGAACCATCCGTCGTTGGTGAGATTGACGATCACGTCGGGCCTCCGGCCGGCCGCGGCCAGTCGCAGCACGATCGACCGGATCGCCGACGGCAGGGCCGTCTCGTAGCAGATCGTCGGCGCGAGACCGTATCCCGCCACTTCCACCACGACGGGACGTGTGCCAGCCGTCAGGCCGGCCCGGAGCGGCGTGAGTTTGTAGAGCAGCGGGATCCACTCGGCCAGCGGCAGGTATTCCCCGAACATCACCGGATACATCTTGTCGTAGCAGGCTTGCATCCGGCCGGCCGCATCGATCAGGACGGCCGAGTTGTAGTGCTCGACCCGGCCGGTCGCCGCCGAGATGAACCGCTGCCGGTCGACGCCCACCATCCAGTTGGTCGCGTAGTGGCGGGCATACGAGGCAAGCGCGTCGAACCGCTGCGCCTCGAGGAGCGTCCGGGCGCGGGCCTGCCGCCCCTCGGGCGTGCCTCCGGCCCCAGGGCCGAGCACGTCTTCGAGCACCGCCTCGGGGAGCTTCTCCGCGGGGTCGATCTCGACCAGCGGCCAACGCCACATCGTCTCCGGCCAGACGATCACGTCTGGCGAGGCTCGCGAATCTGCCGCGGCCAGCGCGGTGACGGTGAGCTGGTCGTATTCGCCGACCACCGCGGCAGCCGCAGCGAGATCGTGCTTGAGTTCGGTGTCGATCGAGCCCTGCACGAGCAGCACGTCGAGCGGCGGCTCCTCCGGGGCCGGCTCGGTCGCCAGTCGCCACGAGCCGTAGCCGAGCGTGGCCGCGACGACCGCCGCCGCGACCGCGAGGTTCCCGACCGCCGAACGGGCAGGTAGCCAGCCCCGCGCAGCCGCCACCGCTGCCGCGATGCCGGCCGCCCCCGCCATCACCACGCCGCCCACGCCCACGGCGCCGGCCGCATCCGCCAGTTGAATGAGCATCGTCCAGCGCCACTGGGTGTGGCCCAGGCCGGCAAACGTGAACCCGCCGAGCACATCGCCTCGGAGTTGTTCGAATGCCACCCAGGCCACCGTCGCCGCCGGCACCAGCGGCCAACGCCACCGATGGACGAGCCGTCGCGTGGCCCAGAGAAAGGCCGCTGAATAGCAGGCAAGATAGGCCGAGAGCAGAACCCAGCCGATCGAAGTGACCGGGTGCGGCAGCCGCAGCCAATGGATCGCCGTCAGCCAGTAGGTGAAGCCGCCGCACCAGATCGCCAGCCACGGACGCCGCCCCGCCAGGTGCGGCCGCAGCACGAGCATCAGCCAGGGCAGCGGGGCCAGCCAGGCCAGCGGCCAGAGATCGGCAGGGGGCTGGGCGAGAAACAGCGTGAGTCCGCCACCGAGGGCCAGTGGCCACGTGCCGCCTCGGTCGGCCCAGCCTCGCTCCGGCGTCGCGGCAGGTCCGGTGCTCATTCCGCTGCCTCGAATTCGGCCGCCACCATGCCCGCCGTCACCGGCTCGTCTTCTTCGACCAACTGGCTCACCAGTCGGCCGCTGACCGGTGCCTCGAGGTCGATCGTCACGCCGCCTGAGACGAGTTCGACGACACGATCCCCCGCGAGTACCACACCGCCCGCCGGCACGAGCCAGAGCGACACGGCCAGCGGCACGTCGCCGAGGCCACACTCGGGCACGACCAGGGGCACGCGACGACGAACAGCCGGCCGATCCATCGGGTCACCGCTGCTCCCGCAGCCAGTCCAGCAGCACGTCGCCCACGACAGCGAGCGACTCCGCCGCGCAGGCCGCGGGGACGTCGGCGGTGGTATGCCAGGCTGGATAGTCGAAGTCGATGATGTCGCAGGTCGGAATCCGGCCGATCATCCGCAACGGCACGTGGTCATCCTCGACCTCGTGCCGGGGCCGCGGAACAAACTGCTGCACCCCTTTTCTCGCGGCCACCGCCCAGATCGACTCCACGATCGGCCTTGTGTCAGGCCAGGATAGGCTCTTGATCTCCTGCCAGATCTCCAAATCGCGGTCGGCCACCATGTCTACGATCACGCCCGCGCGATAGACCGGGCCTTCGTCGGCTCTTCGCGACGCGGCATACTGTCGGGCGAAAAACGTGGAGCCGAGAAAGTAAGGGTCCCGCGGGCCGACGACGTATTCCTCCGCGTCGAAGAGCACGAAATCGACCCCTGGCCCCTCGAGGTCGGGCATGAACCGGCCCAGTTCCATCAGCAGGGCCACGCCACTGGCCCCGTCGTTGGCCCCGAGGAACCGGCCCTGCGGATCGACGGGATCGCGATCGGGAAACGGCCGGGTGTCGTAGTGGGCGCCGAGCAGGATGCGTTCGCCCCGGTTCGGATGCCAGGAGGCGATCAGGTTCTCGATGTGGACCGGCTGGCCCGAGCGGCGATCACGGATCTGAAACGCCTGGCCGCGAACATCGGCCCCAAGGGCCCGAAAATGGTCGGCCAGAAGTTTCCGCTGCCGCCGCATGGCCTCGGAGCCGCTCGGCCGGGGTCCCAGTTCACAGATTGCCTCGAGGTGCGCGAAGGCTCTCGTGCCGGAAAAGCCCGGTGACTCTTCGGCCCCAACGATCGACCCGACCATCATCAGCCAGCCGGCGACCACGACCGTGCTTGGTTTCTTCGACATCGGGTTCCTCGATCGCGACCGCCAACCCAGGGCAAAAACCGCGGGGAGCACCCGGGCGAGTCTACCCGCGCCGGGATCGGGCGCGGGCAGGGCATGGAGGAGACGGCGATTGGCCCATAGACTCGGAGGCTCGTTCATTCACGCGGCCGCTCCTCCCCGAAACATCCTCTCTGCATGCGCCGTTGCAGTTCTTCTTCGGATTCGGTGACACGGCGGCTCCGCCGCTGGCTGGTAGCAGGCGGTCTGGTTTCGAGCCTGCTCGCCGGAGCGGGGGCCCAGGGCGGCGGCGGCCCTGAGAACGTGTTTCTCGTGGTCAATTCAACGAGTGCCGACAGCATCGCCGTCGCCAATGCGTTCGTGACTGCCCGAGGCATTCCGCCGATCAACGTCTTCATGCTGGCCTGGGCGGGCGACAAAGAGGCGACGACGCTGGCCCGGTTTCGAGACGAGATTCTCGGCCCCATCCTCCGCGGCATCGAGTCCCGCCGGCTCGGTCCCCAGATCGACATGATCGTCTACTCGAGCGACTTCCCCTGGCGCATCGACTACAAGGCGGCCCTCACCCCCGAGATCGCCCAGCAAGATACCTTTCCGTCGGGTTCGCTGACCGGCATGACGATGCTTTTCGGCACATTGCAGAGCGGCGTACCGGCCTGGCTCGATGCCGAGAGCAACGACTACTACCGACCGCTCGACAGCGAAGGGGTTCCGGTCACCACCGCTGGCTTTCGCAGCTGGTACGGCTGGAGCAACAACGGCCAACTGCTCGAGGCCGGAGGCAATCGCTATCTGCTCTCGGCGATGCTGGGCGTCACGGCAGGACGGGGCAACACGGTGCGCGAGGTGGTGGCCTACCTCGACCGTGCGGCTTCTGCCGACGGCACTCGGCCGGCGGGCACGATCTACTTCATGACCAACGGTGATGTGCGGACGGCAACCCGCTCGGGAGCGTTTCCGGCGACCGTCCGGGCGCTCCAGCGGCTGGGTGTGAAGGCCGAGATCCTGTCGGGGTCGCTCCCGGAGCGAAAGCGGGATGTGGCCGGCCTCACCAGCGGCACCGCCACCTTCGACTGGCCCGCCTCACAGAGTCGGATCCTGCCGGGGGCGATCTGCGAAAACCTGACGAGTTTCGGCGGTGTCTTCTCCGCCGACGCGTCGCAGACTCCACTCTCGGAATTTCTCCGCGCCGGCGCCGCCGGCTCGAGCGGGACGGTCATCGAGCCCTATTCGATCCAGGCAAAGTTCCCGCATCCGGGCATCCACGTTCACTACTGCCGGGGCGCGAGCCTGGCCGAGGCCTTCTACCAGTCGGTGAATGCCCCGTATCAACTCCTCGTGGTAGGCGACCCGCTCTGCCAGCCATGGGCCACGATTCCCAAGGTGTTGGCCACCCTCGCCGACGGCCGGCCGCTTGCGGCCGGAATGTCGCTCTCCGGCACCGTTGAGCTTGTGCCCGCGGCGGAGCTTCCCGGCGGCTCCTGCGACCGCTTCGAACTCTTCGTAGACGGCGTGCGGATCTCTTCCTGCAACGCCGGAGGCCGGCTGGCGATCGACACCACGCCCCTGGCCGACGGCTACCACGAGTTTCGCGTGGTCGCGATCACCGCCGACTCGATCGAAACCCAAGGGCGAACGACCGTGCCGGTGACGTTCTCCAATCATGGTCGCCAATTCTCAATCACCGCGACTCCCGAACGGGTGCCGATCGGCGGCCAGGTGCATGTGGAACTTACGGGCACCAATATCGACGCAGCCCTGGTCTTCGCCACGGGTCGCGTCCTCGGACGGATTCAGGCCGCCTCGGGTGCGATCGACATCCCGGCGGTGATGCTCGGCCGCGGCCGCGTCACGCTCTACGCCTCGGCCCGCGGCGGCCGCGCTCCGGCCGACTCGGTCAACGCGGAGCCGGTCACGATCGAGGTGGGCGATTGAGGCAGTCGGCACGGCGGGATCGACCTACCGCACCGGATTGGCGGCCGGGAGCAGGGCCACATCGGAGCGGTTGCTGCCCGCGGTGGCGGCGGCACCGTGATGGGCCCGCGAGAGATGCTCGACGAAGTCCTTGCCCGCGCCATTGAGCACGAAGACTTCGCTCGAGTTGTCGACGGCTCCGTGGGGTCGCACGATGCAGATCACCTCCGCCCGCCCCTCGTGCTGCCGCACATGCTCGAGGAGCGCCTGCTCCCCGGGCGTGAGCGGGGGTCCGGCGAGGGGGTCCGGGCTGCGGCCGCCGATGGCGAAGCCGGCCGGAGCCGCGGCTGAGGTCGGCGGGCTGAGACCAGCCGGAGCATCACGAAGGGTGTCCGAGGCGACGCCGGCGGGAACCGTCGCTGGGCGATCCGACGGCCCGTCAGCCGCAGGAGCCTGCGGATCGGTCATGGCGGCCGGCGGGAGTGGCCCGCCGATCGATGCCGTGGGCAACGCGTCGGACCGATCTCGTCGATCGAACGACACATCGGGCATTTCCGCAGGCATCGCGGGCACGTGGGCCGAGCCGCCCGCACCGGCCAGATCGGTCAGGCCGCCGGCGGGATAGACGTTGCGGTAGACGAAGGCGAGGCCCGCCTCTTCGAGTTGTTCATGGATCGACGGAAGGGCGGCGAATAACCCCTCGTTGTCGGCTGGATCGGCGGCATTGCAGACGCCGATCAGTGTGCCGTCGATGCCGAAGAGGCCACCGCCGCTCCGGCCCTGCACTGGCTGGCCCGCCACCTGCACGTTGGCGGGCCCAAGGTACTTGTCCACGGCGGTGATGCGGCTGTGATGGAGCGTGGGATCGGCACCGCCGTTGCAGCCCACCGTCACCACCGGCTCGCCGGGCTTGGTCGTCCGCTCCACCGTGCCGACGCGAACCGCATCGATCTGCATATCGGTGAAGATGCTCACGAGCGCGAGATCCCGCTTCAGGTCCCAGGAGACCACCTGGCCGGCCACGCCCCGCGGGCCGCCCGGAGCGAAGAGATCGACCTCCACGCGGCCCTTGCCCTCCGAGTCGCGAAAGATGTGGCCGCAGGTGAGGATGAGCGCCTCCCCCTGGCGGCAATCGATGACGGTCCCCGTGCCCCACGACACGCCAGATGAGTCCTCGACTCGCAGCCGGGCGGTCGCCGCCAGGAGTTTCCGCTCGAGGGCCTCGCGGCCGGGCACCGACGCCGGCGGAACAGCGGCCGGGCTGAAGGCCGCCGGCACGACTGGAGCCTCCGGGCCCCGCGGCGGCGAGTCGGTCAGCGAGACCTGCGGCACAGTGTTTCCTGAGGAAGGAGCCGCCACAGCCGGTTCGGTCACCAAGGGCACGGCGGCAGACGACGCCGGAAGTGGTATGCCGGCCGCAGCGACCGCGGGAGCCTCCGCCGGTGCGACCCCTCGGCCCCCCAGCGGCGGCCCGCTCTTGGCCAGCAGCCGCTCGAGTTCGGCCTGCGTCGTCGCGCCGTCGATGCGGCCGACCTCATGGCCCTTGACGAGCAGCACATAACAGGGGACGCCGGTCACGCCGAACCGGCGGACCAGATCGGCCTCGCGATCGACGTCCACGTGCCGCACGACCCAGCCTGCGGCCGCGACCTGATCGATGAGCGGGGCCATCTGCCGGCAGGGGCCGCACCACGAGGCCGAGAAGTCGAGGAGCAGAACCTCGCCGGTGGCCGCCGCGGTGGCCGGATGGACGGGTGCAGCGGCTGCGACGAGGTCCGCAGCCATCGTGCACGAAATCGTCAGCAACGCCGCCGCAACCGCAGCCAACCGCCGAACGCGTCGACCGCTCCAGAACGTGACGACCGTCGACCGGGAAAGCCCTTGCCTGTGCCAGCGGTCGACTACGCGGAGAACGGCCATGGATGGCTTCTTCCCTGGGCAGTTCGGGAGGGTGATCATCGCTCGCTCCGCATCTCGCCGCTGACGGATCTCCACGACCCGCGGCCCGGTCCATCGGCCGCGGAGGGGCGGGGATACTGCCGGGATGATCGAATCACCACAAGCCCACTTCGACTCCGGCCTGCCCGGGAAACCTTGCCCAGACTCCCGCGGCAACCGCTGTTTCCGCAGCCCCGATCGGGCTTTTACAATTCCCGCCTGGCTGCCCTTTCCATGTCCCGCCTAGAGCCCTCATGCCCGCCATCTCGCAGCGCCGCCTGCTCGTCACTTCGGCGCTCCCCTACGCCAACGGCCACATCCATCTCGGCCACCTGGTCGAATACATCCAGACCGACATCTTCGTCCGCTTCCAGAAACTGCGAGGCCATCGGGCGATCTATCTCTGTGCCGACGACACCCATGGCACGGCGATCATGATCCGGGCCCGCGCCGAGGGCCGTCGCGAGCAGGACCTGATCGCTGCCATGCGCGAGGCCCACCTGGCCGACTTCTCCGGATTCCAGATCGCCTTCGACCACTACGGCTCGACCGACAGCGAGGCGAACCGGGCCTTGTGCGGTGAATTCTGGCGGGCCCTGCGGGCCCGGGGCCTCGTCGTCTCTCGCGCCGTGCAGCAGCTCTTCGACCCTCAGGCCGGAGTCTTCCTCGCCGATCGGTTCGTGAAGGGAACATGCCCGAAGTGCCGTGCGGTGGATCAGTACGGTGACTCCTGCGAGCAGTGCGGCGCGAGCTATTCGCCGGCCGACCTGGTCGATCCTGTCAGCACTCTTTCCGGCGCCGTGCCCGAGATCCGTTCCGCCGAGCACCTGTTCGTGACGATCGAAGCACTCCACGGTTTCCTCGCCGACTGGACTCGCTCGTCGGGGGCCCTCGATCCGCGGATCGCCAACTACCTGGCGGGCCACTTCCTCGGTGAGCCGCTCCGCGACTGGGATGTCTCACGTCCCGCGCCCTACTTCGGCTTCGAGATCCCCGACGCCCCGGGCCACTATTGGTACGTCTGGTTCGACGCCCCGATCGGCTACGTAGCCGCCACGGCCGAGTGGTGCGCAACCCATGGCGGCAGCCTCGACGAGTGGTGGGGCCGCGGGCAGGCCGCCCCGACCGCCGAGATCCATCACTTCATCGGCAAGGACATCGTCTACTTCCACACCCTCTTCTGGCCGGCGATGCTCGAGGCGGCCAATCGGGCCCTGCCGGCCAAGGTCCGCGTGCACGGCTTCCTGACCGTCAACGGGCAGAAGATGTCGAAGAGCCGAGGCACCTTCATCCTGGCCCGCACCTATCTCGATCATCTCGATCCGGGGATGCTGCGGTATTACTACGCCGCGAAGCTCTCGGGCGGCATCGATGACATCGATTTGAACCTCGAAGAGTTCACCGCCAAGGTCAACGCCGACCTCGTAGGCAAGGTGGCCAACCTCGCCAGCCGTACCGCCCGCTGGCTCGAGACGACGGGGCTCTCCGCCCGCTACCCCGACGACGGCGGGCTGTTCGCCGCCGCGGCGGCCGACGCCGAGACGATCGCCGAGGCTTACGAAGCCTGCGACTTCGCCCGCGCGATGCGGCACGTGATGCAGGCCGCCGACCGGGCCAACGCCTACGTCGATGCCGAGCAGCCCTGGAAACTCGCCAAGGCCGGCGCCGAGGCGGCCGACAGGCTCCAGGACGTGGCCAGCGTCGCGGTCAACCTCTTCCGCCAACTCGCCGTCTACCTCGCCCCGGTATTGCCTCGGCTGGCCGAACAGGCAGGAACGCTCGTGGGCGGACCCATCCGATCCTGGGACGAGGCCACGCGACCGCTCGCCGGCCTTCCCGTGGCTCGTTTCGAGCCGCTCATCAGGCGGGTCGAAGCCACGCAGGTGGAGGCGGTCTTGGCCGCGTCCCGGCAGGCGGAAGCCCCGTCCACTGAATCAATCCGTTCATCCCCCGGAGCATCGCCGATGGACCCGACCACGCAACCCGCCACCGACCCAGCCGCCCCGCTCGAGGCCGAGCCGCTCGCTGCCGAATGCACGATCGACGATTTCACCAAGATCGATCTGCGGGTCGCCCGGATCCTCGCGGCCGAGGAGGTTCCCGAGGCCCGCAAGCTCCTCAAACTCACCGTCAGCCTCGGCGGCGACGTCCGCCGCACCGTGTTCGCCGGCATCAAAGGGTTTCACGACCCCGAAAAACTCGTCGGCCGACTGGTCGTGGTGGTGGCCAACCTCGCGCCGCGGCAGATGAAGTTCGGCCTCAGCGAGGGCATGGTGGTGGCGGCCAGCGGAGCAGGCGCTGAAGGTGTCTTCCTGCTCTCCCCCGACGCCGGCGCCCTGCCGGGCATGCGGCTCCATTGAACGACGCCGCGGATCCCCGCGTGCGAGGCGACGTGTGACCTTTTCAGATGCGCATGGGTTGGAGGAGTTGCCCGTGCCAATCGAGCGGCGTAGGAAACCGAGCGGAGACAGGGACGGCGAAGCGAGGTTTCCTCCGAGTGAGCAAAGCCCAGGATGGGCGGAGCGAACGACCGGCGAAATGGCACGGACAACTCCGGCGAATTCGGACAGATTCGCTGCGACGCGACGTGTGCCGCCCCCGAGCCGGTGAAGCTTGCTGTCCCGTGGACAACGCCTTCCATGGCCTTTGTCCACTCCGGCGACCGCAGGAAACGCCAAGGGTTTCCTGGGTCGCCAGTCGCCGCTTCCTGCGGCTCATAATGCGGGAGGCTCGGGGGGCGGCGAACGCTCGCGGAGCAATCGGGGCGGATCCTCGCCCGCGACGCGACGTGTGCCGCCCCCGAGCCGGTGAAGCTTCGTGCGCTTCCCCGAAGTCGCCGGTCGCACGGGCTTTCCCGCACCGGTAGAATCATGGACGTGTGATCCTGATCCCGAGGGAGGTATGCATCATGTCGGCCAAGAAGATTCTCTTTCCCACCGACTTCTCGACCGCCAGCGACGCGGCCCTGGCTCATGCCGAGACGCTCGCCAGGCAGGCCGGGGCGAGCCTCCTGATTGTGCACGTCGAGGAGCCGCCGCTCGCCTACGGCGGGGGCGAACTCTACTACGGCCTCCCCGAACCCAACTCGGAGCGGATCCAGAAGATGCTCGAGGCGGTCAAGCCCGCTGATCCGTCGGTCGCCTACGAGCATCGGCTCACGATGGGCGATCCCGCAGCCGAAGTGGTGCGACTGGCAGAGGAGGAGAAGCCCGAGATGATCGTGATGGGCACCCATGGCCGCACTGGACTCACCCGGCTCCTGATGGGGAGCGTGGCGGAAGCGATCGTCCGCCGCAGCCCCTGCCCCGTACTCACCTACCGCGAGGTCGATGAGAAGCTCGCCAAGGGCGGCTCCGCCGGCTGACGGCATGACCGCCCGTGAGATTCTCAAGCGGCGGGCGAATGTCCGGCGGACGGTCCGGCGGCATTTCGATGACCGTGGCTATCTCGAGGTGGATACGCCCGTACTCGCCGCCGAGGTGCTGCCGGAGGCCCATATCGACCCGCTGGCGGTGCCGCTCGCAGGGCGGCCGGCCCGCTGGCTTCAGGCCAGTCCGGAGAACCTGATGAAGCGGCTGTTGGCCGCGGGTTCGGGCCCGATCTACCAATTCGCGCATGCCTTTCGGGATGGCGAGCGAGGCCCGCAGCACGACGTCGAGTTCACACTCTTGGAGTGGTACGCCCCAGGGACCACGCTGGTCGATGCGGCCGCCGAACTGGCGGACCTCTGCGCCGCCGTACTGGGCACGAGCGGCATCGAGCGGGTGAGCTGCACCGACAGCTTTCAGGCGCTCGCCGGGGTCGATCCCGTCACCGCGTCGGCCGACGAATTGCTCGCCGCCGCAACCCGCACCGGCTGCCAACTGCCCGAGGGCTTGGCAGCGATCCCCGAAGCCGATCGCCGCGACCGCGGCTTCGAGCTGCTCCTGGCCGAGGTCGTACAGCCCAGACTGGGCCACGGCCGGCCGACGCTGCTCGAAGCCTGGCCGGTCTCGCAGGCCGCCTTCGCCCGGATCGACCCCGACCAGCCGGCGACGGCCCGGCGATTCGAGCTGTTTGTGAAGGGCGTGGAGTTGGCCAACGGCTGGGAGGAAGAAACTGCCCGGGAGCCGTTGCTCGAACGGATCGTCGCGGCCAACGAGGCCCGACGGCTCGCGGGCAGGCCGATCTTGCCGGTTCCGCAGCGGCTCCTCGCCGCCCATGGTCCCGCGATGCCGGCAGGACTTGGTGCGGCTCTGGGCTTCGATCGCCTCGTGATGCTCGCTGCGGGGGCCACCACGATCGATGCGGTACGGTGCTTCTCCGAAGGAGGCTGACCGCGGCTCACCGCTCGACGCCGAGTCCGATCACGAGCCACCGCTCCAGCGGCCCGCGGGGCCCCGTTTCCGAGCGCGGCTCGAGTTCCACCCGCAGTTCACCGGAGACAGCGGCACAGGCTGACAGATCGCCCGAAACCCGCCACACGGACCCACTCGTGCCGAGCCGCCGCACCTGTGTCACCGCCGGCTGGCTTTGGCCACAGGCCTGGATCGCCCGCACGGCCGCCGTCGCCCGAAAGGCCTCCTCCCGCACCGCGGGCGTGGGAGGCTCGGTACCCATCGTCACTTCGTGCGGCAGCGGATAGGCCTGCGGTCCACACATCGCCATCGCGTCGGCGAACCGCTCTTCACGAACGGCCGTGATCCAGGCGGTGGCGGCGGCCACCGCCCGCTGCCGGGCGATCCACCCGTCATACCAAGCCCCGGCCAGCGCCTGGGCCGCAAAGCCCAGAGCCAAGGCCAGGCCTGCGAGTACGAGGGGCCGCCCAGCCCGCTTTCCCTCGGCCCGGCGGAGGTCGGCAAACGCCGCAACCGCGAGCACCACGGCAAACAGGGGGAGCATCGCCGCGAGTGGCGTCACGAGCACGAGCGCGGCAGCGACTCCGCACACCAGCGTCGCCACGGCCAGCGGACTCACGGGCCGGTAGTCAGCCAACTCATCGATTGTCGAATCATCCACCATGATTTCTCGAGCCCCTCACGCCACTGGATGATCACCAGCTCGGGGGCGGCAGATGTCGCGTCGCGGGCGAGGACACGCCCCGATGCTCCACGAGCGTTCGCCGACCGCCTCGCCTCCCCGCCTCAGCAAGTCGGGATGTGTGATCCAGCTGACGTCCTCTACCGTTGCACCCGCAGGCCCTCCGCAGCCTCGAGCGCCTTGCGGCGGTCGGCATAGCGGAGGATGAAGTCGCTGTCGGGGTCGAACGGATGATCGGAGCGGGCGAACGGGCCCGTGGCGGTGGCTCCCTGCACCCAGGCCAGCCAGCGGCGATCGGGCGCGAGCCCGAAGAACATCCGGGCCTCCGGCGTCGGCTGGATCATGTCCCGTGGCAAGGGGGCGGTGTGGAGCGCGGCCGCGGTGAAACAGATGAACACCCAGGCCGTGAGCAGGGCCACGATCGGCCCCAACGCCAACTCCACCGGCTTGCGGAAGCGAACCTGCGTGCGGGAGATGCGATCGGTGATCTCGCGGAAGACGAAGAGCAGGAGCGCGAACAGGCCTGCCAGTGCGATGAAGTCGAGCAGGTAGGTGTAGGTGGCCGCCTGCGGCTCGAGCCAGGCCACGATCCATTCGTACCAGGCCGTCGCCAGGCTGGCCGCCAGAAGCACGTTGAGGAGCATGATCAGGCCACCCCAGGCACCCTCGGCCCAAACGGCGAAGGCAACGGCGACGAAGATCGCAAGCAGGAGCAGGCTGAGAATCATGTCGCAGGCCTCTTGGGAGGTGGAGCCGCGGGCCGGCTGGCAGCGGGCACGGGTGCAGCCGCCTTGGCGGCTGGGGCCGGGGCCGCGAGGGCTCGCTGGATTTCATCGAGTGAGGTCACGCCGTCGACCACGAGTTGGATCCCGGCGTCTCGCAACGGCCGCATCCCGTCCTTGACTGCCGCCTGCCGCAGCTGGTCGGCCGCAGCTCCCGCGGCGATCCCGCGGCGAATCAATTCGCCACTGGACAGCTCAAATATCGCGGTCCGGCCAAAATAGCCCGAACCGCAACAGAGTCGGCAGCCTTCGGCTGAAGCCTTGTAGATGTGCGGCAACTGCTCGACCGTCATGCGCACGCGGGCCAGAAATTGCTCCGGCGGCGGGGCGACCTCTTCGCGGCACTTGGGGCAGAGCCGCCGGACGAGCCGCTGCGACAGTGACCCGACCAGCACTGCCGCCAGTTGTTTGGGCTGCAGACCGCAGCCGAGCAACTTTCCGATCGCCTCGATCGAATCGCCTGCCTTCAGGCTCAGGATCACGAGCTGACCATCGCCCGCCAGCCGAACCAACTCGCCGACGAGTTCCTTGTCGCGCACGTCCCGGGTGACGATCACCCGGGGATACTCCCGCATCGCCTGGGCGACCGCCTCGGTGGGCGTGACACCGGTGCGAGCATCGAAGCGGAAGGGCTTGACGTTTTGAATCTCGCGGGGAGGCTGGGCGGCGTCTTCGATCGACACGAAGTCCCGCAGCAGCCGGTCGGCCGTCTCGACCGCCAGATCGAAACTGGTCGAGAGCCCGCCCCCGGTCGGGGCCGAGAGCAGCAACACGCCCCGGTCGGCCGCCAGAAGCTCGGCCATCCGCTTGGCCACCGGCTCGGCCATCCCCAGATCGGCGAACTTCTTGTAAGAGACGGCCGGCGCCTCGATCTGGATCTGAAGCTGCTCGCCGGCGGCGCCGGAGCGAACGGCCATGCGGCAATTTCTCGGCTTGCCGTCGACCTTGATGGCAAACGTGCCGGCTGCCGCCTTCCCGGCCTTCGGCAGGCCGCAGACCGCCTTGAGCACCGCCGCCACGGCATCGCCGATCGCCCGGCTTGACGGCGGCGCGTCGACCCACGCTTCTTTCTCCTTCCAGCCCTTGGGCGGCTGCCTGACCTTGGGCCGGCCCCACACGCCGTCGACCTCATACCGGATCGACGACTCGGCGGCGTTGTCGATGACAAGGGTGGTGGCGCGGGCCACGACCGCCCCGAGCATCGTCCTGGAGGCCTCCTCGAACCCCGGCAAGCCCGTGGCCGCTGCCAGCCGGGCCTCGTTTTCGGAGTCGTCTTTTCCGCCGGCCGCGACAAGTTCCACCCGGGGGAGCAGCTCCTCTTCGGCGATCGGCTCAGAGATCTCGATCCCCAGCGGGGCGACGATTCCGGCCACGATCCTGCGGGCGTGTCCGACGGTCAGAATCCGTTCGTTGGCGGCGACCTTCGGATTGCGATAGACGGCATAGACGATCACCGGCACGAGCCAGGCCAGCACCATCAGCGGGATGCCGATCCAGGCCGACGGAATCCACCAGGCCAGCAGGGCGGCCAGTGGCACGGGCAGGCCGATCACCGTGCTCCAGAAGGCCGGGGTAAGCCTGTGCTGGGTGGCGTCGCGGGCGAGCCAGTCGCCCGTGCGAATCCAGGCCAGGATGACGAGCCACCAGATGGCCAGTGGCACGATCGAGAGCCCACCGCCGGCTCCCCGGTCTTCCCAGCCGGGCGTGATCCCAGGCCAGCCCTCGGCGGCCTGGGCCATTCCCGACAGAAGCGTCAGCCCGAGAGCCGCCGCGATGCCCTCTGAAGCGAACCGCGTCATGTCGTTCCAATGCCCTTGAGCGCCATCATCAAAGCCTCGCGATTCGGCGCGATCTCGAGAGCGTCCTTGCGGTCGATCAGTTCCTGGTCGATCAGGCTCTTGAGGCTCTGCGTGAAGTCCTGCATCCCGTCGCGGCTCGATTTGCGGATGTGGTCGGCGAGTTCGTCGTCGCGCCCCTCGAGCACCAGCTTCTTGACCATCACATCGAAGAACATGATCTCGACGACCGGCACCCGGGAGACCTTCCGCTCCTCGGCCTTCGGCCCGTTGGCTTTGAGGAGCTTCTGGGCCACGATCCCCTTCATGTTGTTGGCGATCGCGCTGCGGAGGGCGTTGTGCATCTCCTCGGGAAAGAGATCGAGGATTCGGCCGATCGTGGTCGGGGCGCTGGCGGCGTGGATCGTGCCGAACACGAGGTGGCCCGTCTCGGCGGCGTGGATCGCCGTCATGAAGGTCTCCTCGTCCCGCATCTCACCGACGAGGATGATGTCGGGGTCTTCGCGGACCGCGTGCTTCATCCCGATCGCGAAGTCCTTCACGTCCTGGCCGACCTCCCGCTGGTTGATCAGGCACTTGTCGTCGGTGAAGACGAACTCGATCGGGTCCTCGAGCGTGAGGATGTGCTTGCGGTAGGTGCGGTTGATGTAGTTGAGGATGGAGGCGATCGTGGTGCTCTTGCCCGAGCCGGTCACGCCCGCCAGCAGGATCAACCCCTGGTCATAATGGCAGAGCCGCTCCATCGTGGTCGGCAGGCAGAGACCTTCGAAGTTCGGAATCGAGTTGTTCACGCGGCGGGCGACGAGCCCAAGGGAGCCCTGCTGGGTGAGCAGATTCACGCGAAACCGCCAGCGGACTCCATCGACCTCGGTCACGTACGCGAAGTCGGCGCCGCCATCCTGCTCGAGGATCCGCTTCCGGCGGTCGTCGAGCATCGGCATGCAGAGCCGCGTCATGGTCTCGTCATCGATTGCGGGCGCCTTGAGCGGCTGGAGCGCTCCCTTGACCCGGATGATCGGGGGCTGGCCGACCTTCATATGGAGGTCGCTGCCCGAAAGCTTCACGAGCGCCTCGAAGTAGCGGGAGATCTCGAGTTTCTTCGAGGCCACCGCGCCGTTGCCGTGCACCTCGGGCGGTGCCGATTCGATCGTGGACATGGGGAGAGGGATCGGGGGAGAAGCGGGCGGAATGGTCGGCGGCAGAAACCGTCACCCGGAGGGTGGCCGGACGGGAATGCTCCGCTGCCTGAAAAGCTCCTTGACCTCGCGAATCGTACACTCTCCGAAGTGGAAGATGCCAGCGGCCAGCACGGCGTCGGCTCCGCCGCGGTCCACGGCATCGGCCAGGTGCTCGGGCCGACCGGCCCCGCCGCTGGCCACGACCGGGATTCCGACCGCGCGGCTGACGGCGGCCGTCATTTCCAGGTCGTAGCCTTCGCGGGTGCCGTCGCGGTCCATGCAGGTCAGCACGATCTCGCCCGCTCCGAGTTGCTCGACCCGGCGGGCCCAGGCCACGGCCTCGAGCCCGGTCGGCACCCGGCCGCCGTTGACGAACACCTCCCAGACCTCGCGGCCGTCCCGCACCACCCGCTTGGGATCGATGTTGACGACGGTGGCGCAGCTTCCGAGCCGGTCGGCGACCGCCGTCACGAGTTCGGGCGTCCGCACCGCCGCCGAATTGATGCTCACCTTTTCGGCCCCGGCCTGCACGAGCCGGGCGGCGTCATCGAGCGTGCGGATGCCGCCCCCGACCGTGAACGGCATGAAGATCGCCTCCGCCACCCGCCGCACCATGTCGAGCATGATGTCGCGGCCTTCGTGGCTGGCGGTGATGTCGAGAAACACGAGTTCGTCGGCGCCCTCGGCCTCGTAGCGGGCGGCCACGGCGACGGGGTCGCCGGCATCCACCAATTCGAGGAACCGCGTGCCCTTGACGACGCGGCCCCGGTCCACGTCGAGGCAGGGAATGATTCGGCGGGCGAGCATCAGGTGCGGCTCCCCACCCGTCCCTCGTCGGGGCTCGAGGCCGTGGCGTAGAGCCGGCGGGGAATGCGGCCCGCCAGGAAGGCCTGTCGGCCGGCGAAGCAGGCGGCCCGCATCGCCGCCGCCATCCGCAGCGGATCGCGGGCCTGGGCGATCGCGGTGTTGAGCAGAACTCCATCGACGCCGAGTTCCATCGCCATGGCCACGTCGCTGGCCGTGCCCACACCCGCATCCACGATCACCGGATAGTCCGGGTCGCCATCCTTCAGATACTCCATGCAGATCCGGAGGTTGTTGGCATTGAGGATGCCCTGCCCCGAGCCGATCGGGCTGCCGGCCGGCATCACGCTCGCCGCGCCGAGCTCCTTGAGCCGACGAGCCACCACGGGATCGTCGCTCGTGTAGACGAGCACAGTGAAGCCATCGGCCACCAGCCGCTCGGTCGCAGCGAGTGTGCCGACCGGATCGGGCAGGAGCGTCTTCGGGTCACCGAGCACCTCGAGCTTCACCCAGTCGGCCGCGGTGCTGCCCAGGTCACGAAGCAGTTCCCGGCCCAAGCGGGCCACGCGGACGGCATCGTCGGCGGTGTAGCAACCGGCGGTGTTGGGCAGGAGCGTGTAGCGAGCCGGGTCGAGGTGATCGAGGATGTTCTCCCCCGCGGCATTGACCAGCCGCTCCCGCCGCACGGCGACCGTCACGCAGTCCGTACCCGACTCGGCGAGGCAGCGGGCCATCTCGGAGTAGGTCGCGTATTTGCCGGTGCCGACGATCAGCCGGCTCGCGAGCGTGACACCGCCCACCACGAGCGGACCATCTGCCATCGGTTCGAAATCCTGTCGTTCGCTTGCCATGTGTTTTCCGTCAGCCGCCACCCACGAAGGTCACGATTTCAATCCGCTCTCCACCGACCAGACTCGGTTCGTCGAACCTGCTCCGCGGCACCACCTCGCCATCCACTTCGACGGCGACTGGACGGTGTGCGAGCCCTGCCGCGCCCAAGACCTCGGCAAGCGACCGGCCCGGGGGCAGCGGACAGGAGCGGCCGTTGACCAGCAGGGGCCGCACCTGGTCGGACGTCAATGCGTCGGGATCGCTCACGGCACGGGCCCGCCACCCCGGGGCCGAGCGATGTCGAGCGGCACGAGCGCCGCGCCGGCACCGGCCGCACCAGGCTTGCCACCGAGGGGAATCCCGTAGGCAACCGTCGCGCCCGTCGCAGCATCGGTCACATAGATAACCGATTGCGCCATGCGGGCCGGAGGACTGCCCACGCTGGCCATGCCGGGCACGATCAGAAAACGCTGATTCTTGACCGCCCCGACCTCGATCCCCAGGTCTTCGAGCACGTTGTGCCGATAGGTCGCCGCGAACTTTCCGGTCTGGGCGAGCACGCCACCGGTCAGGTCACCCGTTTCGAAATCGAGGATGAAGAGCCCTTCGCCATTCCGGTCAATCGGAGCCGTACAGACGGCGAAGGTCTGGTCAGCCAGCGACGACATCGCCTGGGCGACCGGCATCCGAGAGGCCCCGGACCAGGAGCTGCCCGCCACCAAGCCGGCAGCGAAGGCGACAACGGCGATCACCACGGGACCGGCCCGCCTGCCGAAGGACATGAGCGCCATGCGTTTCCTCGTCGAAGAAGACTCCACCGACTCCATGGAACGGCGGGCACTGTCGAGAGTATAGTGCCGCCGTTCCGGCCGTGCCGGAACGGCGAGCGAC
>CAMDDJ010000020.1 GCA_945891385.1 Candidatus Kuenenia stuttgartensis
GCGAGCGCCTGTGGCATCTCCGCGGTGTCATCGGCCGCGCTGATCAGCAGGCAGACCTCCGGGCAGCTCCGCATCTCGCGGGTGTGGGCCGCCAGCCCGCTGACGTGCGTCACCAGCCGCAGTCCTGCGGGGCCGATGTGAACGGCGAATGGGATCAGTGACGCGGCCGGCCGGCCGGCGTGGAGCGTCGCCAGCGCCGCCGTCGGGCGGTCGAGCAGAAGGGAGCGGAGGACGGCGGCAAGCGACTCGGCCATGGCACATGAGTCTACCCGACGCACCGCGAGAGAACGCCGCCAGCGGATGCTTGACGGCTCAACGCCAGCCTGATAATGTACTTCTGTACACATCTCAAAATCTCCTGGCCGGGAGGCCGCGTGATGGTGACGTTCGGGCCGGCAAAACATGGAATTTCCAGCCTCTTCGCCGCAGCGGAATCGGCCGGGGGTGAGAATCCGCAACTACGAGCCGTGCTGGTTAGCGGCGGGCGACTGGAGGGCATGGAAGCGGCCCGCGAAAAGGTTGGCAGCGGGTTTGCCGGGGTCGATGCCCTGTTGCCGACCGGCGGCCTGCGGCGTGGCAGTCTCATCGAGTGGCTCCCCACGGCCACCGACACCGCCGCTGAACACGGCGCTGGTGGCTATGAGGGCGAACAGGCGGCCGGCGATCTCGAGAGCGGAGCCGGCGCAGCCACACTCGCCTTCGCCGTCGCCTGCCAGGTGGCCGGCGCGGGCTGCGGCCCCAAGACGATCGTGGTTGTGGATCGCACGGAATGGTTTCATCCGCCGGCGGTGCTGCCCTGGCTGACGGCCGGGCAGCAGCTGGTCGTGGCTCGTCCGGGCCGCGACGACGACGAAACCTGGGCCATCGACCAGGCCCTGCGTTGCAGCGGGGTGGCGGCCGTCGTGGCCTGGCCGCGGCCCCGGGGACAGGCCCGGCAGCGGAGCCACTGGTCGACGGCGCTGCGCCGCTGGCAGTTGGCAGCCCGGTCGAGCGGCGCGATCGGCTTGCTCGTACGACCGCAGATGGCGCTTCGGGATCCCTCCTGGGCCGAAGCTCGAATCGGAGTCGCGCCGCTGCCGGGCGGCACACTCTCCGAGCGGCGGTTGCGGCTGACGCGGCTGGGAGGTGGCTGGATCGGCACCGACCAAACCATGGCGACGGACATCAGCCTCGACCTCGCGCGGGGCATGGAGGTCGGAACGCCAATCAGTCTGCAGCGCAGGCATGCAGACACACACCATCGAATCACCCCGGCGGGAGGTGCCACATGCCGCGCGTCATGACGATCTGGCTTCCCCGCTGGCCGGTGCAGCGACGGTTGCTCGAGCGGGCTGAATTGCGAAAGCTCCCGGTGTTCGTCTGCCGCCGCGATCGCCGCGGCCTTTTGACCGTGACCTCATGGGCCTGGGCCGAGCCGCCGCGGCGGCGGCGGGCGGCGATCCGCCCCGGCATGTCGCTGGCCGAGGCGATGGCGGTTCTGGCGCTCGCGTATGGCTCGCGGGCCTGCCATGTCGCGGAAGTGGAGGCCGACGATCCATCAGCCGATCGGCTGGCGCTCGAGCACCTAGGCCGCTGGTGCCGACGGTTCGCCGCGATCGTAGGACTCGAACAGCCGCCAGTGGGCATGGCGGAAGCAACTGCGGCTCCCGAGTGCCTCGTTCTCGACGTGACGGGCACGGCCGGTTTTTTCGGGGGCGAAGGACCGCTCGCCCGAACCGCCGCCTGGACCCTCGCCGCCCGCGGGCTCCATGCGCGGGTTGCGATCGCCGACACCCCCGCCGCGGCCTGGGCGGCCGCTCACCACATCGACCTTGTCGCCCAGGCGGAGCCCCACAACCAGGCGATCGCCGACCGGCCGGGCCTCCGCGGATCGTCGATCGCCGGTGCGGCCCGGGCTCCTGCGGCCCACCATCGCCGCTGGGCTGTGGTGCCGCCCGGGGCGCAGCATCTACGGGCGGGTGACTCAGCGGTGCTCGCCGGCCTGCCGCTCGAGGCCATCCGAATCGAACAGGCTCTCTGCGACATGCTCCGCGAGGTGGGAATCGACACACTCGGCGGAATGCTTCGGCTCTCGGCCAAGAGCCTGGCCACGCGGTTTCCTCCGACGCTCGGCCAGCGGCTGGCCGAGTTCACCGGCGGCCGAGCCGAGCCGATCGTGCCCCCGCGCGGCCCGGAATTGCCGCAGGCAACCCATGCCTTTGACGTGCCGCTTTCCCTGGCGGCAATCGACGACGCCACATTCGCAGTCCTGCTCGAGCGGTTGGTAGCGGGATGCACGTCGCCCTTGGCAGCCCGTGGCGAGGGCATTCTGGCCGTGCAAACCCGATTCGAGCCGGCCGCCGCGACCGCCGGCGCAGCAGCGGTGCCGCCGACCGTAATCGATGTCGGTCTGTTTCGGCCGAGCACGTCGGTGCGGCATGTCGTCGAACTGATCCGCCTCCGTATGGACCGGATACAATTGCCGCGGGAGATCGATGGGCTCGTCGTGGACGTGGTAGCCACGGGTCTGCTTGGCTGCCGACAACGCTCGCTCTTCGAGAGCGTCCCGGCCGATCAGCCGATGGGATCGGCCCGAGCAGGCGAAGCGGATGTCGGCCATCTGATCGACCGGCTCGCCGGTCGGCTTGGAAGGGGCGCCGTGTTCGAGCCCAAGCCAGTCGCCGACTCCCAGCCGGAACATGCCTGGATGCCCATGCCACCTGCCGTGGCCCCAAGCAGCGTCAGTCGGCCGGCCGGAGGAAGCAGCCGCAAGACCGCCGCCCCGCCAGCGAGACGCGGCTCCACAGACCAGCCGCTCAGGGATCGGATTCGTCGCCAGGGCACCGCCACGCGACCGGCCAGCGCGGCCGCCGGTCGCCGGCCAATCTGGCTTGCGCCTCGACCGCTGCCGCTCGAGCCCGTTGCCGCCGGCATGGTCTCCGTGGCCCCCGACGGACCGCCGGTGCGGTTTCGGTTCGGGGGTGTTGTGCACCGCGTGATGCAGGCCCACGGTCCGGAGCGGATTGAAACCGCCTGGTGGCGCGGACCCACCGTTCGCCGCGACTACTACATCGTCGAGACGGAGTCGGGAACGCGATTCTGGTTGTTCCGCCGGCTTGGGAGGCCATCGCGAAAGGCCCGCGGCGAGTGGTATCTGCACGGGGTGTTTGCCTGAAGCCATTTGTTCGATGCCTCTTTTCCAAGGCTGCCCACGACCAGCCTGTCACGTATTCGAGAGGTGCATAATGAAGTTCGATCGCCAGAGCATCGCCGTGCCGCGGTATGCCGAGCTGCACTGCGTCAGCAATTTCTCCTTTCTCCAAGGCGGTTCGCACCCCGAGGAGCTCGTCGCCCGGGCTGCCGCCCTCGGCTACGAGGCGATCGCCCTGACCGACCGGGCCACGCTCTCGGGCATCGTGCGGGCCCACGGAGCAGCCAAGGAAGCAGGCATCCGGCTCGTGATCGGAGCCTGGCTCGAGCCGATCGACGCCGCTCCGATCGTCGTCTGGGCGGCCGATGCCGCCGGCTATGCGAATCTCTGCCAGCTGCTGACCCACGGCTACTCCCGGGCCTCAGAGCCTGGCGGCCAAGCAGCTCCTGGGCCGACTTCTGCGCCAAGCGGCATCGAAACCGACGACGATCCGCCAGGTCGGATAGCAGCCGGTCACTGCCGGCTCGCACTCGATGACGTCGCGCGGTTTTCAGGTGGCCTGCTGGCAGGAATGCCACTGGCAACCTGCGGCGCGATCGCTCCGGCCGGACGGTTCGACGACACGCGCCTCGCTGCCGCGGCCACGGATCTCGCTCACTGGAAGAGTGTCTTCGGCGACCGGCTCTGGGGCCTGGCCGAGGTGGCCCTCGAAGGCGACGACGCCGAGCGGCTCGCCTGGTTCGGCCGACTGGGTCGCCGGGCGGGCGTGCCAGTCGCGGCCGCGGGCGATGTTCGTTACCACGAGCGGAGCCGGCTGCCGCTCTTCGACGTGCTTGCCGCCGTGCGGCATGGCAGCACCGTCGATGCGATCCGCGGTCGGTTGCTCTCCAATGGCGAGCGGCATCTTCACGACCGCGAGCGGATCGCCACACGCTTCGCTCTCCTGCCCGGAGCGGTCGAACGGTCCGCCGAGATCGCCGCCCGCTGCACGTTTTCGCTCGATGAACTTCGCTACGAATACCCCGACGCCACCGTGCCGCCCGGCCGTACGGCCACCGAGCAGCTCGCCCACCTGGCCTGGAAGGGAGCTCACAAGCGATACCCAGCCGGCATCCCGGAGAAGGTCGGCGACCTGATCCGCCACGAGCTCGCGCTCGTGGCCGAACTCGGCTACGAGGCCTACTTTCTCACCGTCTTCGACATCGTGCGGTTCGCGCGGCGACGGGGAATTCTCTGCCAGGGCCGCGGCTCGGCGGCCAACTCGGCCGTCTGCTACTGCCTGGGGATCACCTCGGTCGATCCGGCCCGGATGAACGTGCTCTTCGAGCGGTTCGTGAGCCGCGAGCGGTGCGAGGCGCCCGACATCGACATCGACTTCGAGCACCACCGCCGCGAGGAGGTGCTCCAGTATGTCTACGAGACCTACGGCCGCGACCGGGCGGCGATGACGGCCGAGGTGATCTGCTATCGGCTGCGATCTGCCGTCCGAGACGTGGGCAAGGCGCTCGGCTTGTCGCTCGATCGTGTCGATGCGCTCGCCACCGTGCTCGATGTGGGCGATCGCCCCGAGCAGCTCCCGACGCGGCTGGCCGAGGCGGGGCTCGACCCCGCGAGCGACACCGGCGCGAGGCTCGTGTCGCTCGTGGGACAGCTCGTCGGCTTTCCGCGGCACCTCGGCCAGCACGTCGGCGGGATGGTGATGACCCGCGGCCGGCTCACCGACCTCGTGCCGGTGCAGCCAGCCACGATGCCCGGCCGCACGATCGTGCAGTGGGACAAAAACGATCTCGATGAACTCGGCATCCTGAAAGTGGACTGCCTCGCCCTCGGGATGCTCACCGCGATCCGCCGGGCCTTCGACCTGATCACGGAGGCCGGCGGCCCCCGGCTCACACTGGCCACGGTGCCGGCTGAAGACCCGGCCGTCTATGAGATGATCTGCCGGGCCGACACGGTGGGGGTGTTTCAGATCGAGAGCCGAGCCCAGATGAGCATGCTGCCCCGGCTCCGACCGCGGTGCTTCTACGATCTCGTGATCGAGGTGGCGATCGTCCGCCCGGGACCGATTCAGGGCGACATGGTGCATCCCTATCTGCGGCGGCGGGCCGGCGAGGAGCCGGTGACCTATCCGAACGACGCGATCCGGGAGGTCTTGGAAAAGACACTCGGTGTGCCGCTCTTCCAGGAGCAGGCGATGCGACTGGCCGTGGTGGCGGCTGGCTTCACGCCCGGCGAGGCCGACCAACTGCGGCGGGCGATGGGGGCCTGGCGGCGGCCGGGCGTGATCGACGCGTTTCACAAGAAGCTCGTCGACGGCATGCTGGCCCGTGGGCTGCCGCCCAGCTTCGCCGAACAGGTCTTCAACCAGATCCGCGGCTTCGGCGAATACGGGTTTCCCGAGTCACATGCCACGAGCTTCGCGCTGTTGGTCTACGTCTCGGCCTGGTTGAAGTGCCACCATCCAGCCGCCTTCACCGCCGCCCTGCTCGGTAGCCAGCCGATGGGCTTTTATGCCCCCGCCCAGCTCGTGCGGGATGCCCGGGCTCATGGCGTGAGAATTCTGCCGGCCGATGTCAACGCCAGCTGCTGGCATGCCACGCTCGAAGCATGCTCACGAGCCGAAGGCGGTAAGCCGACAGCCGCAGCCCGGCCGGCCATACGGCTGGGACTCGAGCAGGTGCACGGGCTCGGCGAGGCGGAAGCCGAGCGAATCGCGACAGCCCGCCGGTCAGGCCCCTTCCGCTTGCCCCGGGATCTGGCCCGGCGGGCCAGGCTCGACAGGCAGACGCTGCTGCACCTGGCTCGCGCGGGAGCCCTCGCCTCGCTCGGTCTTTCTCGGCGCCGGGCGGTCTGGGAGGTGATGCAATGCCTCGACCCGCCCCGCCAACGGCCGCTCTTAGAAGGCCTTGCCGACGACGACGACGAGGATTGCCTGGGCCTGCCGACGATGACCCTGCAGGAAGAAGTGATCGCCGACTACCGCACCGGCGGGCTCTCGCTCACGGCGCATCCGCTCGCCTTCGAACGAGAGCGTTTCGCAGCGTCGGGCATCCTTCCGATCGCCACGGCCACAGCCGCTCCGGAGGGGCAGTGGGTCAGCGTGGCGGGAATCGTGCTCATCCGTCAACGGCCGGCGACGGCGAAGGGCATGATCTTTCTCACGCTCGAAGACGAGACAGCCGCGGCCAACATCGTCGTCAGGCCGGATGTCTGGACAGCCACGGATCACCTCGCCCGGCGGGCCGCCGTGCTGCAGGTCACGGGCCGCATCCAGCGGCGTGGAGCAGTCGTGCACATCGTGGCTGCAAGACTCGAAGCGGCCGTCGCTCGAGCCCACGGCCAGCCCGCCAGAGGCCGGGACGCGGATCCGCCTCCGGCTCACCGGCCCGCGGCCGCGCTCGCCGCCCTGCCCCGCATGTCTCGCGACTTCTGCTGAGCTTCATCGCCTCGGCCACTGGAGTACAACATCGTGCCGCCGCTCGGCCGTGCCCACACACGAACCGCCGAACGCGGAAGAGCCCGGCCTCTGCCGTCGGAGAATCACTCATGACTCCTGTCGCCCCCAGGTGGTACCTGCTCCTGTGCGGAACGATTGCGATGACGGCAACCTCGCTCCACGCCGCCGAACAGGCCAACTACGACGAGTCGGCCGTACGGGCCTACACGTTGCCGGACGTGCTCGCTGGCCCCGACGGACGGCCCGCGGAGTCGGCAGCCGACTGGCAGACGCGGTGCCGCCCTCACCAACTCGCCTTGCTCGAGCAGACGGTGTATGGCCGCCGGCTGCCGTCTGTACCCGTCCACGTAATCGACGCGGTCGATCGCGCGGAGGCCGAACTCGCCGACGGCGTGCGGGCCACGCGAGTCCAGGCTCGGCTCCAGCTGGGCGACGCCACTCACGCAGCGACGACCGATGTCCTGCTCTATCTCCCCGCTCATCCGTCAGCCGACCGGCCGGTGCCGGTGTTTCTCCATCTCAACTTCAAGGGCAACCAGGCGGAACACCCCGACCCCGGCATCCGCCTCTGCGAGGCCTGGCTTCCCGATGACCCAAAGAACGGGATCGTCGATCACCACGCGACCGAGGTCTCACGAGCGGCCCACGCCCGCCGCTGGCCTGTGGAAAAACTGCTCGCCCGCGGATACGGCCTGGCGACCGCCTGTTATGGCGACGTTTTCCCCGACCGTGCCGACGGGCGGGCCGCCAGCGCCCTGGCCTCGCTCGGCCGGCCGCTCGAGGGCGAGCTTCCGTCGGACGAGCCGGGCGCCATCGCCACCTGGGCCTGGCAGCTCTCGCGGATCCTCGACTGGCTCATCACGCTACCGGAGGTGGACGCCACGAGAGTGATCGTGGTCGGCCATTCCCGCAACGGCAAGGCGGCAGTCTGGGCCGGGGGTTGCGACGAGCGGTTTGCGATGGTCGTCTCCAACGAATCGGGATGCGGCGGAGCGGCTCTCGAACGACGAAACTACGGCGAGACGATCGAGGCGATCACCCGCCGGTTTCCCCACTGGTTCTGCCCGGCCTTCCGCAGCTATGCCGACCGTGAGCCGGATTTGCCGGTGGATGCCCATGGAACGCTCGCCCTCGCCGCGCCGCGACCGCTCTATGTCGCGAGTGCGATCGACGATCGTTGGGCCGATCCCCGCGGCGAGTTTCTCGCGGCCGTCGCCGCCGATCCGGTCTGGCGACTGTTCGGCCGCGTGGGACTGGCCACATGCGACTGGCCCCCGGTCGATACACCCGTGGGAACGACGATCGGCTATCACGTCCGCAGCGGCCGACACGATCTGCTCGAGTGGGATTGGCTGCGGTTCGCCGATCTCGCCGACCGTTCGCTCGGCGGGACTGCACGGCCTGCTCCGGCCGACTGAGTGACTCCGGCTGGACGGCGACGACCCGATCCGCTGAACTGCCCACATGACGCCCTCCACTGCCGTTGCCGTCGCCACCACCGATCTCCCGCTCGGGCCGCCGCTCCGTGGCAAGGTGCGAGACTGCTACCGTCACCGCACGAATCGCTTCGGCGACACGCTCGTGATCGTGAGCACCGATCGGATCAGCGCCTTCGATTGGATTCTGCCGACCCCGATCCCCGACAAGGGCCGCGTGCTGACGGCGATCTCGCAGTTCTGGTTCGACCTGCTGGCCAGCGGCCCCGCTCCCATGGCCCACCATCTGCTGACCACCGACGTCGAGGCGATGGAACTCCCAAAAGAAATCGACCTCGAGCCGATCCGCGGCCGCACGATGCTCGTTCGGCGGGCCGACGTGATTCCCTTCGAGTGTGTCGTGCGCGGCGCCCTGGCCGGATCCGGTCTGGTCGAATACCGTCGGTCGGGCTCGGTCTGCGGGGTGCCGCTTCCCCCCGGCCTCGCGGCCGGCGATCCGCTGCCGGAGCCGATCTTCACCCCAGCCACCAAGGCAGCCAGTGGGCACGACGAGAACGTTGCCTTTGCCACCATGGCGGCCGCGGTCGGCGTTGAGCTCGCCGAGACGCTTCGGACCCGCAGCCTGGCCGTGTATCGTCGCGGTGCCGAACACGCCGCGGCCTGCGGCATCGTGCTGGCTGACACGAAGTTCGAGTGGGGCCGGACGCCGGCCGGCGACCTGCTGCTCATCGACGAGGTGCTCACGCCCGACAGCTCGCGGTTCTGGCCAGCGGCCGCCGCAGGCCGGGGCCGGGTGCCGGAATCCTTCGACAAGCAGTTCGTGCGCGATTGGCTCGAACAGAGCGGCTGGGACAAGGCCAGCCCGCCCCCGCCCCTCCCGGCAGACGTCGTGGCCCGTACCCGCGAGAAATATCTCGAGGCCTGTCGACTCCTGACCGGCCACCTCCCGACCGGCGTCACCTGAAGGTCCGCGAAACAAGCCCGCCAGGGACTTTTTCCACTCGGCCGCTCGCAGCAAACGCCGCAGGTTTCCTGGCTCGCCGGTCGCCGCATCCGCGCCCGCGACACGACTTTTGCCGCCCCCGAGGCGGGACTGTTCCTCACGAGGATACGGTCTAGGGTCGCGTGCCATCGGCAACTAGACTCTGAAGGTCCATCCGCCCGCCCCCCGAATACGCCTCCTATGCTCCGCTACTGGACTGCCGGTGAATCCCATGGCCCCGCGCTCGTCGCGCTCGTCGACGGTTTCCCGGCCGGACTCGCCGTCGACCACGATGCGCTCAACGCCGAGTTGCAGCGGCGGCAGGGAGGCTACGGCCGTGGCGGCCGGCAGCGAATCGAGACCGACACGGTGACCTTTCTCTCCGGCCTCTGGCGGGGGGTAACGATGGGCAGCCCGTTGGCGCTCGAGGTGATCAATCGCGACGCCAAACTCGAGCGGCTCGAGGAGGTGGATCGGCCGCGGCCCGGCCATGTCGATCTGGCCGGCGCCGTCAAGCATCTCGGCGGCGTGCGGGCGGTGTTGGAGCGGGCCAGCGCCCGCGAGACGGCCGCCCGCGTCGCGGCAGGTGGCCTGGCCCGTCAGCTCCTCGGCGTCTTCGGTATCGAGGTGGCCGGCTGGGTGACGGAACTCGGCGGCATCGTGCTGGGCGACCGTTCGGGCTCACTCGCCGAACTCCGAGCCGTCCGCGACCAGAGCAGCATCTACTCGCTGCATCCGGAGCGGGACGGTGAGGTGGAGACGCTGATCGACCGGGTTGGCAAGGAAGGCGACACGCTCGGGGGCGTTGTGGAAGTGCGGGTGGACAACCTGCCGATCGGCCTTGGCACCCACGCCCAATGGGATCGCAAACTCGACGGACTGCTGGCCCAGTCGGTGATGGCGGTGCAGGCGATCAAGGGCGTGGAGATCGGCATGGGCTTCGACGCCGCCCGCCGACGCGGCTCAGAGGTTCACGATCCGATCGGCTACGACGCCACGGCCGCGGACGGCCCGGCTCTCGGCTTCACAAGGCCCACGAACAACGCGGGTGGCCTCGAAGGGGGCACCACCAACGGGCAGCCGCTCGTCGTGCGGGCGGCGATGAAACCGATCAGCACGCTCCGCAAACCCCTGGCGAGCGTCAACCTCCGGTCGAAGCAGGCCGAGGATGCGGCCTACGAGCGGAGCGACGTCTGTGCCGTGAGCGCCTGCAGCGTGATCGTCGAGAGCGTCGTGGCGTTCACGGTCGCGGCGGCGCTTGTCGACAAGTTTGGCGGCGACAGCATCGAGGAGATGAAGGCCCGCTGGCGGCTGTACCACGACCTGGCGGCTGCCCGCTGAGCCGACGCGAGGGCTTCACCCGGCGGCGGAGGGCCGCAGCGAAACCACACGTTCGCACTGCGGGACACAACTGGGCACGAGACCGGTCACACAAACCGGGAACAAGGATGTTCATCGCACGGTCCCAGGCACGTATCCGTGCCGCCCGCATCGCCTTCCTGCTCCTTGCCGCCATTCCGACCGCGGTCGTCGTGGGCTGGGCAGGCTATATCGGTTCCGATGCCCACCGGGTTGCCGTGGAGCGGGCCTGGCAAAGGGCGACCGGCCTCCCGCTTACGATCGGCCGAATCGACCACCCCCGACCGGGCGTGATCCGCGGGCACGATTGCCTGCTGCCCGCCACGACCGAGCGGCCGGCGGTTTCGATTTCCGCGATCGAGGTCGAGTCGTCGGCCGACGAAGACCGGGTCCGGCTCGGGAGCCTGGCCTGCGACGCGGCGACAGCCTCGGCCATGGCTACCCTCGCCCGGGCCTGGCTGATGGATCCTCTCCGCTTCGACCGTACCTGCATCATCGACGTCACCCACTTTTCCTGGGCCGACGAGCCGACGGCAGTTGACGCGGCCGGACTCAGGATCGAATGCGTGGCCCGAGCCGGCTCCCGGGCCATACGCCTTGTTCGCCGCGGCGACGCCGACGACGAGGTGCGACTCGTTCGCCAGATGCCGGCCCCTTCCAACGACGCCACTGACGATCGTCTCGAACTCGACGCCAGCTGCCTCACGCCGGTCCCGCTGGCTGTTCTGGCCGCCGCCGGCGGCGTGTTGGCAGACGGTCACGCCGCCGGCCTGGCCGCGGCGCGGGTCAGCGGCGTACTCCATGCCGTGCGCGAGGCAGGCCGCTGGCGTGGCACGGCCCAGGGCCGGATAGCGAACGTCGACCTCTCGGCCGTCGCAGCCTCCGTCGGTGGCCGAGCAATTGGCCAGGCGACGGTCGACGTGACCCGCATCGTCTGGGACGACAATCGCCTCAGCGACGGGCTCGTCGAGTGTGCCACCGGCTCCGGCTGGGTCGACAGCCGCCTATTCGATCGAATCGTGCTCGCCACCGGGGCCAGGCCGGGCCCAGCCGCGGTCGCCGAAGCCGAGTCCCGCGAGTTCGACATGGCGGCTTGCCTCGCCACGATCGGGCCGGCGGGGGTGCAGTTCTTGCCTGCGCCGCGGCTGCCGAATGCCCTGGCCATTCGGGATGCGGCCATTGTGCTCGCAGCACCGCCGGCGCCGGTTCCGGGCGATCGGCTGGCCTGGATGCTGACCACGCCCGGCACCGCGTTCGGCCCTGCCGCCGGGCCCGGAGCCTGGCTGATGTCGGTCCTACCGCCCCTGGCCCCCCCAGAGCCCAGCGCGGGCCGCCAGTTTTGACGCAATTTTGACACAGGCCCCACGGGAAAATGACCCGCTTCCCCTGCCCAAAAAGCGGCCGGCCTGAGAGATTCACAGGGCTTTGGGAACCGATTGCAGATCGGTTCACCGCTCTCCAGGAGTCCCGCTGCCCATGACACCGCCCCCCGCAACCGCTCCCCAGCTCGACAGACCAGTTTCATCGGAGTCGGATGCCTTTGGTCGCTCCGCGATTCACGACCCGCGGGCCGAGCGGGAAGCCCCGGAACCTCGTCGTGACGGCCGGGGAGGCTGGGCGGCACTCGACTGGCCCGTGGTGATCTGGATCGGCGGTATCCACCTCGCGGCCTTGGCCGCCCCCTTCTACTTCACCTGGTCGGGCCTGGCGATCTGCCTGTTTCTCTACTGGGTCACCGGCGGCCTCGGCGTCTGCCTCGGCTACCACCGGCTGCTGACCCATGGCAGCTTCAACACGACCGGGCTGGTCCGGTTTGTGTTCGCGTTCCTGGGCGGGATCTCGGGCGAAGGCTCCGCCGTCACCTGGGTTGCTAATCACCGCAAGCATCATGCTTTCAGCGATCAGGAGGGCGATCCGCATTCGCCTCGCGACGGCGGGCTATGGGCGCACATGCTCTGGCTTTTCCCGTCTCATACCGCCGAGGAGCTCACGGCCCACGCCAAGCGGTGGGCGCCCGATCTCGTGAAGGACAGGGGCGTCTTCTTCCTCCATCAGACGTTTCTGCTCTGGCATGTGCTGATCGGCGTGGCCCTCCTCACCACCGGATGGATGCTGTACGACCGATTCACCGGCATCTCCTGGCTCCTCTGGGGGCAGGCCGTGCGGATGGTGATCGTGTTTCACGTCACCTGGTTCGTGAACTCAGCCACGCACATGTGGGGCTATCGCAACTACGAGACGACCGACGACTCGACGAACCTCTGGTGGGTCGGCCTGCTCGCTTTCGGCGAGGGCTGGCACAACAACCACCATGCCTACCAACGGATGGCCGCCCACGGACACAAGTGGTGGGAATTCGATCCCACCTATTGGGTCATCCTGGCGTTGGAGCGGGTCGGGCTTGCATGGGATGTGGTCCACAGCCGGCATGGCCCTACCCGTGACCGGCCTGCGTCCCGTCGGCCTGCCGTTCAGGGCCTCGACCGCTAAAAACCGGCGACCAGCCCGCCCCTGTTGCAAAATCCACACATGGCGGTACACTCCGCTCTCAAATCCTTTTCACAATCAATGCCGCCCGCGGTGGGTGGAATACGGCTGATGTCGCTGACGAAAGAACGCAAGCAAGAGTTGATCGGTGCCCATCGGCGGGGAGCCGCCGACACGGGTTCGGCCGAGATCCAGATTGCCCTGTTGACCGGGCGGATCACGCACCTCACCGACCATTTCAAGAAGCACTCCAAGGACTTCGCCAGCCGGCGGGGTCTTTTGATGATGGTGAGCCGTCGTCGCCGGCTTCTTGACTATCTCAAGCGGGTCGCACCGCAGCGGTATATCGACATCATCCAGAAACTGGGTATCCGCAAGTAGGCGGTGGCCCGGCCGCTTCGTGCGGCGGATGGCGTTGTTTGAGCGGCCCTTCCCGTGTCCCGGAATTTCCGGCGGACCCGCGGTGGAAGGTCCTGAAAGGGATCTGGAAGGACATCGTCGTTCCGACATGTTCCTATTTTTGGATCCGTTGATACGGCCCGCTCGATCGAAGCCGCGAACGTCTTCGGGAGCCGGCCACGAAGGGAAGGAAGGGACGAACCTTGAAGCAACGAGTTGAACGAACCATCGGCGATCAGGTGTTGGCGATTGAAACAGGCATGCTGGCCAAGCAAGCCGCCGGCAGCGTGTTGGTTTCCTACGGGGAGACGGTGGTGCTCGTGGCCTGCGCGACTGGAGCGCCGCGGCCGGGCATCGACTTTTTCCCCCTCACTTGCGATTACCGCGAGCGGGTCGCGGCCGCAGGCAAGTTTCCCGGCGGTTTTCTCAAGCGAGAAGGCCGTCCGACGCTCAAGGAAACACTGACCGCTCGCCTGATGGACCGGCCGATTCGCCCGCTTTTTCCCGAGGGCTTCTTCGACGAGGTGCAGGTGCAGGCCAATGTGCTGGCCAGCGACCGGCAGAACGACCCCGATGTCTTGGCGATGAACGGCGCCTCGGCCGCTCTCTCGATCTCGCAGTTGCCCTTCCAGGGCCCACTCGGCAGCGTGCGGCTTGCTCAGATTGACGGCCGGTTCGTGCCGTTCCCGACGATCGACCAACTCGAGGAGAGCGATCTCGACCTCGTTGTGTCGGGCAGCAAGGAAGCGATCCTGATGATCGAGGGCTTTGCCCGCGAGATGCCCGAGGATCGGATGCTCGAGGCGCTCGATGAGGCCCATCGAATCATCCGCATCCTGTGCGAGATGCAGGACGAGCTCGTGACCAAGGCGGGCAAGCCGAAACTGGAATATGCGTTGGCCGACTATGCCGCGCTGACCGAGCGGCTGACACGCGACTATCTCGGCGAACTCAAGGCCGCCAAGGCGATCGCCGGCAAGCAGGACCGGGGCCAGGCGGTCAAGGCCCTGCGTGAGCGGGCGAAGGCCGCCGTGGCTCCTGCGGAGCCGAGTTTCGAATTCAAGCCGGGTGCCGCAGGCGGTACCAGCGACGCGGATTTCGCCCATGTCTGGCATGGCCTCGAGGAGCGAGCCGTCCGCGAGCTGATCCTCGAGGGCAAGCGGCCCGACGGTCGCGACCATACGTCGCTTCGAGCTTTGCACTGCGAAGTGGATGTGCTGCCCCGCGTGCATGGATCGGCCCTGTTCCAGCGGGGCGAAACCCAGGCCTTGGTTACCATCACGCTCGGCACCGGCAAGGACGAGCAGCGGGTCGACGGGCTGATCGACGAATACTCGAAGAAGTTCATGCTCGACTACTACTTCCCCTCCTACTCGGTGGGCGAAGTGCGACCGATCCGCGGACCTGGCCGGCGTGAGCTTGGCCACGGTGCCCTGGCCGAACGCAGCGTGAAGCCGGTTCTGCCCGATCCCGACGTGTTTCCCTACACGATCCGCGTGATCTCGGACATCCTGGAATCGAACGGCTCGAGTTCGATGGCGAGCGTCTGCGGCGCCACACTCGGCCTGATGGCCGCCGGCGTGCCGATCGCTCATCCCGTCGCCGGGATCTCGGTAGGCCTCGTCAAGCAGAGCGAGGATCGGTGGGTGCTCCTCACCGACATCATCGGCGACGAGGATCACTACGGCGACATGGATTTCAAGATTGCTGGATCGCAGAACGGCATCACGGGCATTCAGCTCGACCTCAAGATCGCCGGCATCTCCCGAGCGATCATCGCCGCGACGCTCAAGCAGTCCCGCGAGGCTCGGATCGAGATCCTGCGGGCGATGCTCTCGGCCATCCGCCGACCGCGTCCGGAAATTTCGGTGTGGGCACCGCGGCTGCTCCGCACGCGGATCAACCCGGAGAAGATCGGCCTCCTGATCGGTCCGGGCGGCAAGACGATCCGCGCGATTCAGGAGAACACCGGCGCGAGCATCGAGGTGGAGGACGACGGCACCGTGACGGTGGCGAGCCACGACGCCGAAGGGGCGATGGCCGCGATGGCACAGGTCGAGGCGCTCACCGCGTCGATTCAGATCGGCCGGATCTACGAGGGTCGGGTGACGAGCGTCAAGGATTTCGGCGCGTTCGTCGAACTCGTTCCTGGCAAGGACGGGCTCTGCCACATCAGCGAGCTCTCCGATGAATACGTCTCGAGCGTCGGCGATGTCTGCCGCGTGGGCGACGTGATGCGGGTCAAGGTGATCGCGGTAGACGACCAGGATCGCGTCAAGCTCAGCCGGAAGGCAGCGATGCGGGAGCTGGCGGAAGCGGCGAACGGCGGCGGGGAGCCGGCTCCGGCGGAGTGATCCGTCGGCCGGTCCTGGTGGCCAGGAGCGGACCATGGCGGCTGAAGACGAGCGGGCCGCGGCCCGCGTGGAGACGTATGCGGAGTTTGCGGCGCTCGTGGGCGGCCTCGCCCACGAGATCCGCAACCCGCTCTCCACCATTCGGCTCAACATGGAGCTTCTCGCAGAAGACTTCGAGGAGACTCCGGCCGACTCACCGACCAAGCAGCGTGATCGCCGGGCCAAGGCGAAGATCGACCTGGTCCGCCAGGAGTGCGATCGACTGCAGAAACTCCTCGGCGACTTTCTCGACTTCGCGCGGCAGGAGTCGCTCTCCCCCGAGCCGGGGAGCCTGAACTCAGAAATCGAGCAGCTCCTCGATTTCTTCGCGATCCGAGCGGAAGAAGCGGGCGTCGAGGTGGTCCGCTACCTCGATCCCGAACTCCCAAGCGTGCGACTCGACCGCGAGACCTTCCGCTCGGCCGTGCTCAATCTGCTTCTCAACGCCGTACAGGCCATGGAACCGGGTGGCCAACTCGTGGTCCGCACCAGGCCGGCCGGCCTGGGTGTGCTCTTGGAACTGATCGACACGGGCCCCGGCATGGATCCTGAGACGCTCGGCAAGGTGTTCCAGGCCTTTTACACCACCAAGCAGGGTGGCTCTGGCCTCGGTCTCCCCACGGCGCGGAAAATCATCGAGGCCCATGGTGGCACGATCGACGTCGAGAGCGCGCCAGGCCGAGGCACCAAGGTGACGATCTGGCTGCCGGCTCCGCCCCGGTTGCCGACGACAGGACGGCAGGCTCCGGCACCCGCAGCCGGTTGACCTGCCGACCAACTGGACGGGGTGCCACACGGCTTCGTACGATCGAACCATGAATTTACCCGTTTCGCAGTCATCGGCGTCCGCCCCGTCCGCACATGACGCGGAGCCAGGCGTTGCGATCCGGGTGCTGGTCGTCGACAACGACATCGTGCATGCGCGGACGATGGGCGAAGCGCTCGGCCGACTCGGCCACGAAGTCACGGTCGTGGGGAGCGGCGGGGAAGGTGCCCGCCGGATCGAGCAGACCAGCTTCGACGTCGTCGTCACCGACCTGATGATGAACGACATCGGCGGCCTCGAAATCCTGGCCCGGGCGAAGCGGGCTTCGGCTGAGACGGAAGTGATCGTGGTCACCGGCCACGGCACGATCCCCTCGGCCGTCTCCGCGATGCAGCAGGGCGCCTTCACGTACCTGCAGAAGCCGCTCGATCTTGGCCACCTCCGGGCCGCCGTCGAAAAGGCGTCAGAGGGCATCCGGCTTCGGCGGCAAAACCTGGAACTCAACCGCCGGCTCGACGAAAAATTCGGCTTCGAGGGCGTGATCGGCTCGAGCCCCCAGATGCTCGCCCTCGTCGAGCGGATGAAACGGATCGCTCCGACTGACGCGACGGTCCTGATCCAGGGGGAGACGGGCACCGGCAAGGAACTCGTCGCTCAGGCCATTCACCAGAACAGCCCCCGCAAGCCGAAGCCCTTCGTAGCGCTCAACTGTGCGGCACTCAGTGAGAACATTCTCGAGAGCGAACTCTTCGGTCACGTCAAAGGCGCCTTCACCGACGCCTCGAGTGATCGGGTCGGCAAGTTCGAATTTGCCAATGGCGGCACGCTCTTCCTCGACGAGGTGGGCGACATGCCGATGGCCACGCAGATCAAACTCCTCCGGGTGCTTGAATCGGGCGAGATCACCCGAGTCGGTTCGAACACACCGGTGCGGGTCAACGTCCGGATTCTCTCGGCCACCAACCGCAACCTCGAAGAGGCGATCGAATCGGGTGCCTTTCGCCGCGACCTCTACCACCGGCTCAAGGTGGTCACCGTGGCAATCCCCCCGCTGCGAGATCGGGCCGGCGACATTCCGCTGTTGATCGAGCACTTCGTCAAACAATTCGCCAAGCGACATGGCAAGACGATCAAGGGACTGTCCCTCGCCGCGAGGGTCAAGCTCGGATCGTATCCCTGGCCCGGAAACGTCCGCCAGTTGCGGAACGTCGTCGAGAGCATGATCGTCGTGGACTTCGATGAGACGCTCGACGTCGACGACCTGCCGCTCGAGCTCGAGCCCGATGTGCCCGCCACAGCATCCGGGCCGGTCGACATGACCGCCGGCCTCGCGGCCCTCGTCGGCAAGCCGCTCGACGAGGTGGAGCAAATCTTCATCACCGAAACGCTCAAGCTCACCGGAGGCAACCGGGAGCAAGCAGCCCACCTGCTCCGGATCGGGGAACGAACGCTCTATCGCAAGATCAAGGATTACGGCCTCTGAGCCCGAGTCGCATGGCACGGATCGAAAAACTGCCGCAGTCGGTGGTGAATCGGATTGCAGCCGGCGAGGTGGTCGAACGGCCGGCGAGCGTCGTCAAGGAACTGCTGGAGAACGCCCTCGACGCCGGGCCTGGCCGAATCGACGTCGAACTCGAGCAGGGAGGCGTGGCGCTCGTCCGGATCGTGGATGACGGCTGTGGGATTCCTGCAGCCGAACTGCCCCTCGCCGTGACCGCCCATGCAACGAGCAAACTGCGAACAGCCGATGATCTCGAACGGATCGCGACCCTCGGCTTTCGCGGCGAGGCCCTGGCGAGCATCGGCGAGGTCTCCCGGCTCACCATCCGATCCCGACAGACGGGCGGCACGGGCGCGTCGCTGACCGTAGATGGGGGGCGGATGGGCGACGTGCTACCCGACGGCTGTGCCGTGGGAACGACGGTGGAAGTCAGGCAGCTGTTCGGCAACGTGCCGGCGCGGCGGGCCTTCCTGCGGGCGGCCCAGACGGAATGGTCGCACGCGGCTGAAGCGTTCACGCGAACCGCCCTGGCCCATCCCGGCGTCGCCTTCACGCTCTCCCATCAGCCTTCGGCATCGGGGCGTCCCCGCAGGGTCCACGATCTACCCGTGGCACCGGGCTGGCGGGAGCGGATCGGAGGACTGTTCGGACTCGAACTGGCCGACCGCCTGCTCGAGGTCGAAGCCGACGACGGTGAGATCGCCGTGTCGGGCTATGTCGGCCGCCCCGAAGACGACATGGCCAGCGGCCGACTTCAGCATCTGTTCGTGGCAGGCCGCCCGTTTCGCGATCGCTCGATCGTCCATGCGATTCAGGAGGCCTACCGCGGCCTGCTCTTGTCCGGCCGTCAGCCGATCGCCTTTCTCCGCTTCGATCTGCCCGCCGAGGCCGTGGATGTCAACGTGCATCCGGCAAAGATCGAAGTTCGATTCCGCGAGCCCGCCCGGCTCTATCGACTCGTGCTCTCAGCGCTGCGGTCGAGGTTTCTGCTGGGAGGCACCGGCACGCAACTCGTGCCGCCCAAACGGCCCATGCAGGCGGAGCCGCTGGCGGCTCCCCGTGTCGAGCCGCAACTCCCATTGCCAAGCTGGAATCCGGCTCCCGCCCCAGCGTCATCCGCCTTGCGGTCGGCCCCAGAAACGGAGCGTCTCGGACCCGCGGCCCGATCGATTCCGGCCTGGGAGGCCGAGGAGCAGCGGACCGTCGCGGCGGCCGGTCGAGCCATCCAGATGCACGACCGCTACATCGTCGTCGAAACCGATACGGGCATCGAGGTGATCGACCAGCACGCCCTCCACGAACGTCTGCTCTACGAGCGGTTCAAGGCCGCGGTCGCCAGCGGTGGTCTGGAGATCCAGCCGCTGGTCGTCCCGGAGCGGGTCGACCTGCCCCCGGATGACCTCGAACTCGTCCGCGAGCATGCTGACATGCTCGGCCGGGCAGGCATGCGGGTCGAGCCGTTTGGAGGGCCCACCGTGATCGTCAGCTCCAAGCCGGCACTCGCCGGACGAACGTCGGCGGCCCAGCTCCTCCGCGAGGTGCTCGACCGGCTCGCGACCGCAGCCGCCGCCGGAGACTCGCCGGCGTTGCTCGTCGACGAGGTCTTGCACGGCATGGCCTGCAAGGCCGCGATCAAGGCGGGCGATCCACTTTCCCAGCCGGAGGTGGAGGCGCTCGTCAGGGATCGACAGCGGGTTCCCGAATCGCACCACTGTCCGCACGGCCGCCCCACGTCCTTGACCCTGTCGCGGCAGGATCTCGACCGTCAGTTTCGCCGCACCTGACCCCTGACCATCTTCGCCCTGGAGGAATTGACATGATCTGCGTGAGCATCGGACGGGGACGGCACCGGCATGTCATCGCCGAGCATCGGCACCTCGCCGAGAACGGTATCAAGCTCGTCGAACTCCGAGTGGACTACATCCAGGGCGAGGTGCAGATGAAGCGGCTCCTCAAGGACCGCCCCTGCCCGGTGATCGTGACCTGTCGACGGAAGAGCGACGGCGGCCATTGGGACCACTCGGAGGAGGCCAGGCTTCAATTACTCCGCGTGGCCATCGTCGAGGGGGCCGATTACGTCGACATCGAAGACGATGTCGCCGGATCGATCCGCCGATACGGGGCCACGAAGCGGATCATCAGCCACCACGACATGGCCCGCACGCCGCCCAACCTGGCCCATCTCCATGCCCGGCTGGCCTCGCTCGACGCCGACATCGTCAAGATCGCCACCATGGCCAACCACCCGACGGACAACCTGCGGATGCTCGATCTGGTGCGGTCGGCTCGGCTGCCTACCGTCGGCATCTGCATGGGCGAGATCGGGTTTCCAACGCGGGTGCTTGCCGGCCGGGCCGGCGCGCCCTTCGTGTTCGCGACCTTCAACGACGAACGGGTCTTGGCCCCGGGCCAGGTCGGCTGGCGGCAGATGCGGGATATGTACCGATACGACGTGATCACCGCGGCCACGAAGGTCTACGGGGTCGTGGCCGATCCCGTCGGCCACAGCCTTAGTCCGGTGGTCCACAACGCGGCGCTGGCGGCCGCCGGGATCGACGCGGTTTATCTTCCCTTCCGGGTGCCGGCCGACCAACTCGACGAATTCATGGCCGAAGCGGGTCGCTGGCCGCTCGCGGGCCTGAGCGTGACCATCCCTCACAAGGAAGCGGTCTTGGCCAAGTGCCGGGAAAAGGACGGCCTCGTGACCGCGATCGGTGCCGCCAATACCCTGAGCTTCTCAAGCACGGGGGTCGCCGCTGCCAACACCGATGCCATCGCCGCCGTCGAGAGCCTCCAGGCGGCCTTGGCCGACACCGAACAGGCGGCCACGGGTATCGGCGTCAAGACCGCCATGGTGCTCGGCGCCGGCGGCGCCGCCCGAGCCGTCGCCTTCGGGCTCAAGCAACGAGGGGTGGACGTCACGGTTTCGTCCCGCACGGCGGAGCGGGCCAAGAAGGTCGCTGGTGAAGTGGGCTGCAAGGCGGTCGACTGGGCTGGACGGCACCGGATGCCCCACGATTGCATCATCAATGCGACGCCGATCGGCATGCATCCGGACGTCGATCACACTCCGTTCGACAAGGAACACCTCCGCCCCTACATGGTGGTCTTTGATACGGTCTACAATCCGGAGAACACCCTCTTCATCAAGGAAGCCCGGGCCGCCGGCTGCCGCGTGGTGACGGGTGTGGATATGTTCGTGCGGCAGGCGGCGATCCAGTTTCGCACCTGGCACGGCGTCGAACCCGACCTCCAGGTGATGCGCGACGCCCTGAAACGGGCCACGGCATCGGCGAAGCTGCCCGGCTGATTCGGCCGCCGTCACGGAGTCTATCCATGCCTCGCATCACGCTGATCGGCTACCGCGGCAGCGGCAAATCGACGATCGCGGCCGGCCTCTCCGACCGGCTCGGCTGCTCTTGGCAGGATGCCGACGACGCCCTCGAAGCCGAAACCGGCACGACGATTGCGGAGTTCATCGTGGCCCGCGGGGAGCCGGCGTTTCGCGATCTCGAAACCGTACTCCTCGAACGGCTCCTCGCGACCGAGAGGGGCGTGTTGGCGACGGGCGGAGGAGTCGTGCTCCGCCCGCACAACCGCAATCTGCTCCGGCGGGACGGTCAGCCAGTCGTCTGGCTCGCCGCTCCGGCCGACGTGCTCCGCGCCCGGCTCGCGGCCGATCCGAGCACGGCCGCACGCCGGCCGGCCCTGGCCGGCGGCGACGTGCTCGACGAGGTGGCGGCCGCCGTCGTCGCCCGCGAGCCGCTCTACCGCTCCGCCGCCGATGCGGTCATCGACGTCTCCGCCACTCCGCCCCAGGTGATCGTCGCCCGGATCGCTGCCTGGCTGCAGACGTGGGTTCCCCGGGATGAGGCCCCTTCGTCGGAACCGATCCCATGACCCTGCTTGCCGCCAGTGCTTCCACCCCGTGCACCAGCCTCTGGTCCTGGCCGTTCGCGGCTGCGACGGGATTGGCGGTGGGAGTGATCCTCAGCCGGGCCGTGAGGCCGCTCCTCGATCCGCTCCCTGGGGATGCCAACCGCCGCCGGAGCGTGATCGTCCTCGGTGGGATCGCCGCGCTGGCCAGCTGGTGGTGGGAAGCACATCGGATGGCGATCCTGCCGATCGACTCACCCGTCCCAGGCTGCGACGTGACCGCCCTGCGCTTCGTGGCCCACATGATCCTCGGTGGATTCCTTGCGGCGGCCGCCTGGACCGACCTGCGGCATCGCGTGATCCCCGACGCGATCACCGTGCCGGGCGTGCTCGCAGGCCTCGCCTGGAACACACTCTTCCCCTCCACGCTCCTACCAATCACCCGCGAAGTGGCCCGCTCGTTCGCGCCACCCACGCTTGAAGCAGACGTGCTCGGTGCCTTTGGCGGCCTCACGACCGTGGGGGTGCCCTCCGGGTTGGGTTCGGCTCCAGCCTGGACCGGCTTGATCGCGGCGGGGGTCGCCTTCGTACTGTGGTGGTGGGTGGGACTCCCGCCGAACGAACCGCAGCCCCTGGCGCTGCGGCCTGCCAGCCCGCGTCTCGACCCGCGGTGGCTTGCAGCGGCTGGCGGTGCCGTGGGGATCGCGGCAGCCTGGCTGACAGGAGGCCCGCACTGGGCTGGGCTTGTGACGGCTCTCGTCGGGCTGATTGGGGCCGCCGGCATGATCTGGGCCACTCGGATCGGTGCCTCGCTGGCCCTCGGCCGGGAAGCGATGGGCTTCGGTGATGTCACCCTGATGGCGATGGTGGGCAGTTGGATCGGCTGGCAGGCCTGCGTGCTCGTGTGCATGCTCGGTGTGTTCATCGGTCTCGTCCACGGCCTGAGCCAACTTCTGCGGCATGCCGAGTCGGAGCTCCCTTTCGGCCCGAGCCTCTGCCTGGGAACGGTGGTCGTCATGCTCGGCTGGCGGCAGCTATGGGCCGCCAGCGGCCCACAGTTCGACCGCCCCCTCGAACTCGCGACGGTCGTGGCTCTCGTCATCGGGTTGACGGCGGTCACCCTCTGGGCCTGGCAGCGGCTTCGCGGCGGCGCTGCCGAGTGAGTCTTCGAGCGCATCTCGGATCGTCGTAGCGACGACTTGGCAAACTGAGCAGGGAGGCGAGGGGGTCGGCAAACGCTCGAGGAGCATAGGGGCGTATCCTCGCCCGCGACGATCCGGAGGAGTTGGTCTTCCGACCGACTTTTGCCGCCCCCGAGCCGTTACTACACGTAGCTCGAATGCGCCCCAAGGCTCAAATCAGGGGGTTTCGCGGGCTTGCCCCGCCTGCCGGATCGCCCTACCATCCCAGCCCCTTACGGCAGGTCTCGGCACATGCGCGTGGTCTCAGGACGTGCTTCGATGATGGCTGGCGGCCTTGCGGCAGTCTGCCTGGGCGGCTGCGCGTCGAACCCGTTTCGGACGACTGCGCCGCCCGCCCCCTTGAGCCTCGAGCCGCCACCGGGCGTTGCCGCGCCGGCCCACACGATCCCGCAGGTGACCACGCTCGCCGCGCCACCTTCCTATGCCGACGTCGACGGCCGGCAGCTCGAGGCCGCACTCGTTCGCTCGCGGGAAGAGTCACAGCTGATGCAGGACGAGATCGCCGCGCTCCGCGACCAGCTTGCCGCCACCTCGACCCAGCTCGCACAGTCGCGGACCGTCGGGATGCCGCCCCCTTCGACGACCGCCGGCGGCGCCCCGGGGGCTGCTGCGTCGACACCTACGGCCACGATGCAGTCGGCCGTGACCCAATTGGCGCTGCCCGATCTCGACCCGCGGTTTGACGGAGCCGTGGTCCGCATCGACATTCCGGCCGACCGGCTATTCGACGGCGACACCGCCAACCTCCTGCCCGGCGGCGTGGCCACCCTGACGCAGGTGGCCAACGAACTTCAGCGGGTGTTTCCCGGACACTTCGTCGGAATCGAGGGCCATCTCGACACGGCTCCACTGCCGACCGGCACCTGGACCAGCCCGCACCAACTCACAGCCGCCCGCTCGGCAGCCGTCTTCGATTTCCTCACGACCCGCACGCCCATGCAGGAAGGCCAACTCTTCCTGGTGGCGCACGGTGGCAACCATCCGCTCGTGTCGAACGCGACCGCTGCCGGCAGGGCCCGCAACCGGCGGGTCGAACTGGTCATCTACCCGGAGCGGACCACCGCCCACGAGTAGGCAGGCACAGCCGGAGCCGTCGGGCTCCCGCCCGCGCCCCCTGCTTTCGCCGGGCGTGGGCAGACCTATCCCACCGTCTGTTAGACTCCGGCGATGCTTACGATCGTCGACTACGGAAGCGGCAACCTGCGGAGCGTGCAGAAGGCCTTCGAGAAACTCGGGACGCCGGCGGCGATCACGACCGATCCCGAGATGGTGGCGACGGCCAGCCGGCTCGTCCTGCCGGGCGTCGGGGCTTTCGGCGACGCGATGCGAGAACTGCACGGACGCGGACTGGTCGATCCCATCCTCGCGCACATCCGGGCCGATCGGCCGTTCCTCGGGATCTGCATGGGGCTGCAGTTGCTGTTCGAAACCGGGTTCGAACATGGAACCCACGCCGGGCTCGGAATCCTGCCGGGGGACGTTGTCCGTTTCGACCTCCCTGCTGACTTCAAGGTACCGCACATGGGCTGGAACACAGCCCGATGGGAAGGCTCTTGGCAACCGCCGTCCGCCGGCGAGCACTTCTACTTCGTCCACTCCTACCACGCCCGACCGACCGACCCGGCCATCGTCGCCGCCACGAGCGACTACGGGGGCGACTTCTGTTCGGCCGTTCGCCAGAACAGGCTGTTCGCCACGCAGTTCCATCCCGAGAAGAGCCAGACGGCGGGACTGCGGTTGCTCGACTCCTGGCTTCTGGCCACGGCCGACTGACCCGTCCGACACCTGCCCGGAGACGAGACCATGGAACTCTGGCCTGCGATCGACCTGCGTGGAGGGAGGTGCGTGCGGCTGCTCCAGGGCGATTACGCCCGTGAGACGGTCTTCGGCGACGACCCGGTCGCGATGGTCCGGCGATTCGTCGACGCGGGAGCACGACGGCTGCACATCGTCGATCTGGACGGCGCCAAGGAGGGCGTTCCTTCCCAGGCCGATCTCATCGCCCGCATGGTCGAAGCCGCGGGCGTTCCCTGCCAACTCGGCGGTGGCATCCGCAGTCTGGAAACGGCCCGCCACTACCTCGAGGCCGGTGTGTCTCGGGTCATCGTCGGCAGCGTCGCGATCGAGGATCCCGCCCTGCTCGAGCGACTGGCAGCAGGGTTTCCCGGCCGCGTGGTTCTCGGCCTCGACGCCCGCGCTGGCCGCGTGGCGGTCCGGGGCTGGATCGACACCAGCCCCCTCACGGCGGTGGACGTCGCCCGCCGCCACTCGGCCCTGCCGCTCGCGGCCGTCGTCTACACCGACATTGCGACCGACGGCATGCTCTCCGGGCCGAACCTGGCCGCCCTGCGAGAGATGATCGCTGCGACCCCGCTGCCTGTGATCGCCTCAGGCGGCGTGGCCACCGCCGACGACATTCGCCACGTCGCCGACATCGGCGCTGCCGGCTGCATCGTGGGCCGCGCGCTCTATGACGGTGGGCTCACGCTCGCCGCGGCGCTCGCCGCCGCGGCCGACCGGGCCTGAATTCGAGGTCCGCTCCGCCGCAGAGTCTGCCAGGATCCCCGAGACTGTCGTCCTGGCCGGGCACACTACGGGCAATCGCGAGAACCCTCAATTCCGCCCGGGCCTGTCGCCGACGGTATCGCTGCGCGGCTGTTCGGCCGTTGCCAACCTCCTCACACGCCTGCCCACCATGTCTACCGACATTCGGCTCAAGGAACAGCTGCCCGACCTCACCCGACGCATCGTCGAGACCTACCAACGTGGCCTCCCGATTCATCACCTCGGCCACTGCCCGCTCCCGAACTACGACACGATCATCTCGGCCTGCGAGGATCTCAAGGAGATCCTCTATCCCGGGTACCGGCGGCGGGAACACCTTCACCTGGGCAACGTCACCTACCACGTCGGCGACCTGATCGACGGCCTGCACGACAAACTCACCACACAGATCGGCCGCGCGCTGCGGCACATCGTCGCGGCCCAGCGATCAGCCTCGGATCAGGGCATGCCTCCGCCGCCACTGCCCTCCTCGGTGCGGGAATGCACCGAGGAGGCAGACTTCGAAGCCCTCGGCCAGGCCAAGGCGATCCAGTTTCTCGAGCGGATTCCCGAGGTCCGCCGTGTGCTCGCGACCGACGTTCAGGCGGCCTACGACGGTGATCCGGCGGTCCGCACGCTCGACGAGGTGATCTTCTGCTATCCGGGCCTGGAGGCTGTGACCATCCATCGGCTCGCGCACCTCCTTCATCGGCTCGAGGTACCGCTGATCCCACGAATGATGGCCGAGTGGGCCCATTCGCGAACCGGCATCGACATTCACCCCGGCGCCACGATCGGCGACCACTTCTTCATCGATCACGGCACGGGTGTGGTAATCGGCGAGACCTGTGAAATCGGGAGTCACGTCAAGCTCTATCAGGGTGTGACGCTCGGTGCCCTCTCCTTCCAGACCGATGACGACGGGCAGCTCATCCGCGGCACGAAACGACACCCGACCCTCGAGGACCGTGTGGTGATCTACGCAAACGCCACCGTGCTCGGCGGCAACACCCGGGTCGGCCACGACTCGGTGATCGGCAGCAGTGTCTGGCTGACCCGTTCGGTAGATCCGCGGACCACCGTCGTGCTAGAACGCCCAAAGCTCCGGATGCGGGGCGAGTCGCCAGAACCCTCCGCCGACTGGCAGATCTAGAACGCATCTGAGATAGCTGTAACGACGATTTGGCAAACAGAGCAGTGGAGGCGAGTGGGTCGGCAAACGCTCGAGGAGCATAGGGGCGTATCCTCGCCCGCGACGATCCGGAGGAGTCGGTCTTCCGACCGACTTTTGCCGCCCCCGAGCCGGTGCTACACGTAAATCGAATGCGCTCTAGGCCTCGGCCCTACCGGCCGACCATGCGGCCGAGGATCGAGACCACATCGAGCAGCCCGGCAGCCTGGGCGGAGAGTTCCTCGGCTGCCGCCGAGCCCTGTTCGGCCCCGCTCGCGGCTTCCTGGCTCACTTCCTCGATCTGATTGAGGGCCGAGCCGATCCGCTCCACGGCCCGATGTTGCTCCCGACTGCCGCCATGCACCTCATCCACGAGCGTGCGGATCATCGACGACTCCGCGGCCAAAGCTGAGATCGCGGTGGTCACCTCCGCCACCCTGGCCCGCCCGACGTGCGACCGCTCGATCGATTCCTCGATCAGTGCGGCGGTCTCCTTCGCTGCCTGGGCAGACCGCTGCGCCAGGCTTCGCACCTCGTCAGCCACCACGGCAAAGCCGAGGCCGGCATCGCCGGCCCGGGCAGCCTCGACGGCCGCATTCAATGCGAGGATGTTCGTCTGGAAGGCGATCTCATCGATCACTTTGTTGATCTTCGAGATTCGGCCGGAGGCCTCGTCGATCTGCCGCATGGCCGACACCATCTGATCCAAGAGTGACGTCGCCTCGCCGAACTTCTCCTGCTCCCGAGCGACCCGCTCGGTCACGGCCTGACTGCGGCGGGCATTCTCCGTGGCCATGCTGGACGTCTCGCGGGCCGAGGCCGAAATGTCCTCGACGGCTGCAACCTGCTCCGACGCGCCCTGGGCGAGCGAGTGGCTGGCAGCCGCAACCTGGGTGGCACCGCTGCCGACATTTTCAGCGGTCGCCGAGAGGTCTCCGATAGCCTGCCGGAGCTGGCGGGCGTGGCGACCGAGGCTGATCCAGGTCGAGATCGCGGCCACGCTCGCCAGAACCACGACGGCCAGGACGGTTCGTTCGGTCCGCCACCGCACCGCGTCGACGGCGGCTTCAGTTCGGTCGTCGATCATCTCCTCGAAGGTGGCGATCGGATTCATGATCACCTCCTTGTCGGCATGATACTGGTCGTCGTGCATGATCCGCTGGGCCAGCACCGGATCGGGATCTCCGCGTTTCGTATAGCCCCCCACCTCGTCGGCGAAGCGTCCCCGCATGGCATTCATCGCGATCGTCTCGGTCGTGACCAGGGCGTTGGAGTTGTCCTCGGCCTCTTTGAGTTTGGCAAACTCGGCCGCCGTAAAGCCCTGCCGTTCCATCAGCGTCCGGAGGGCGACCGTGGAGCCATCGGGCCGCGGCGACTCTCCGTTTCGGACGGCGAGCACGCGCCAGTACTGCCGCTCGTAGTCCTCGTCACCGGTGACGACGTAGGTGCGGGCCAGCCGCGTGAGTTCGTCGGAGCTGTGGCGGAGTTCCTGGGCCAGCCGATACGACTCGTACCGATTGGCCTGGGCCCGATTGAGCAACTGCTGATTCCAGAAGGCAGATAACGCCAGGAGGAGGAGTCCAAGAAGCGGCCCAATCGTCGTCAGTTTCAGTCGCTGAATCGTGTTCATGGAGAGTTCGCCGAGGGCGGTCCGACTGGAGCCATGCGGCAAGTCTAGTTCGCGTTTTCCGCCCGGCTGAAAACCAGGGACCGAGGCCTGACGGGGCGAAAACCCGGTTTCTGCCGCCATCCTGGACGCGAGCTAGGATTGGCTGGGGATCGGCTTGCGATTCCCTCGGTACCGCCCCACGAACAGCCCATGGCCGCTCCATACCCGTCCGCCGACATCAAGGGCCTGCTGCGGCAGATCGGACTCGAACTCGCATTCTTCGAACCGGGGCATGACGCCACGCTTCTCGGGGAACTGCTCGAACGCCTGACGGCCGTGGTGGGCAAGGACGGCCCACCGACGATCATGCGTGGCCTCGACGTGGCACGGGCGAGGCTTGGAGCCGGTGGCAGCGGGCTCACCGAGTGGCTCACGGTCTGGCACGCCTGGATGGACGAGGCGACGACGGCCGCGGAACGGGAACAGCCATTCCCTGCGTGGCCGGCCGCCTTCGGCGCTGCCCTCGGCCACCCACCCCAGGTGGAGACTCCCTCCCCTGCCCCGCCACCTGACGGAACCCGCCCCGCCCGACCGCTCCTCGACGCTCAGGCGGAGTGCCAAGCGGTATGCGTGCTGCCAGAAGGCCACGACGATGAACTGATGCGGATGTTCTGCGCGGAGGCGGAGGAACTCCTCGCAGAGATCGAGGCGGGAGTGCTCGTCTTGGAGCAGTCACCTGCCGATGAGGCCACGCTCGCCACGGTGTTTCGCGGATTTCACACGCTCAAGGGCAATGCCGCCGTGATGAAGCTCGTGGTTCTGCAGCGGCTCACGCACGAGCTCGAGTCGCTGCTCGATGCCGCCCGCCGCGGTCGCCGACCACTCGATCGGGCGGCCATCGACGTGATCCTGGCTGCCGCCGACGTGGTGAGCCGCTACGTGGGCGAGACGACGCGACAGCTCGAAGGCCAGGAGGCCGGGCGATCGATCTTGCTGCCCGTGCCGGCCCTGATCGAGCGGGTTCATCAGGTGCTGGCCAGCCCCGCGGGCGGCATGCCGGAGCCCGCCTCTGCCGCCGTGGCGGCCACTCCGCCACGGCTCGCGGAGCACGCGACCTTCACGCTACCCGCCGTGGCCCCGGAGCCGGTCCCTCAGGCCGCTGTGGCCCCGGTCGCCCCCACGCTGGAGGCCGAGCCAGTCGAACGGCCGCGGGTGACGACCTCCGGATCCGTCCGCGTCGATACCCACAAACTCGACGGACTCGTCGATCTCGTCGGCGAACTCGTGATTGCGCAGTCGATGGTCGTTCAGGCGGCCGACGCAGCCGCCGGAGACGACACACTGGCCCGCTCCCTGGGCCACCTCCGGGGCATCACCGCCGATCTCCAACGAACCGCAATGGCGATGCGGATGATCCCGATCCGGGGAAGCTTCCAGAAGATGAGCCGGCTGGTGCGGGACGTGGCGGTGCACCTCGGCAAGGAGATCAGCCTGATCGTCGACGGAGAGGAGACCGAGGTCGATCGGACCGTGATCGAGGAAATCGGCGACCCGCTCGTGCACATGGTCCGCAACGCCGCCGACCACGGCATCGAGCAGCCGGCCGAGCGAATCGCCGCCGGCAAGCCCGCGACCGGCACGATCACGCTCCGAGCCTCGCACCAGGGGGGCTTCGTCGTGATTCAAATCACCGACGACGGCCGGGGCCTCGATCCAAGCCGCCTGAGGCAGAAGGGGATAGAACGTGGCCTGATCGCTCCCGGTGCCACGCTCGATGATCGGGAGACGCTCGAACTGATCTTCGCCCCCGGGTTCTCGACGGCCGAGCGGGTAACCGACGTGTCGGGCCGCGGTGTGGGCATGGACGTCGTCCGTCGGAACATCGAACGCGTCCGCGGCAAGGTGGAGATCGAGTCGGTGCCCGGCCGGGGCACCTGCTTTACGATCTCGATGCCGCTGACGCTCGCGATCATCGAGGGACTGATCGTCTCGGTCGCAGGCCAACGCTTCGTCATTCCCACGCTGGCGGTCCGGGAGTCTTTTCGCCCGGCGGCGACTGCCATCACCACCGTCCACGGCCGCGGGGAGTTGGTCGATGTCCGCGGTCGGCAGGTGCCGCTGCTCCGGCTCGGTCGCCACCTCGGAATCCCCGGCGGCGTAGAGTCGCCCGATCGGGGAATCGTGGTCGTGCTCGAAGCGGGCTTCGACTGCCGCGGTCTGCTCGTGGATGACCTCGTGGGAAAGCAGGAGGTGGTGATCAAGGGACTGGGCGAGACCTTCAGCGGCCGTCCCGGTTTTGCCGGAGCGGCCATCCTGGGAGACGGCCGCATCGGCCTGATCCTGGACACCACCGCCCTCGTGAGGCTCGGCCGCAACCCTTCGGAGACCGCGGCCTGACGCCGCGGCCGACTCATGACCGACATCGCTTCAATGCCGCCGGCAGCCGACGGCAGCCCACCGCTCGCCCGGCCGGGCAAATACCTCACCTTCTCGCTCGCCGAGGAGATCTATGGCGTTCCTGTTCTCGCCGTCAGGGAGATCATCCGTCTCTGCCCGATCACCCCGGTGGCGCACATGCCGCCGCACGTGCGCGGCGTGATCAATCTTCGCGGCCGGGTGATACCGCTCGTCGATCTCCGGCTCCGGTTCGGCCTCCCGGTCGCCCAGGATCATGACCGCACCTGCATCATCGTCGCCCAGGTTGCAGCCGCCGCCGGTGGCACTCGCCCCTATGCCGTCGTCGTGGACGGGGTGGAGGAAGTCATCGGCTTGACGGCCGATGCGATCGTCCCTCCACCCGATTTCGGCGGCGCAGTGGACGTCCGCTTCATCACCGGAATGGCCAGGCGCGACACCGGGGTGACCACGCTCGTCGACCTCGATGCGGTCGCCACGGCCGACCGAACTCCCGACCCGGCCGGCCGAACCACCTGCTGAACGTCGGATTCCCTTCACGATCACCCAGGCCTCCGCCATGACCCGCCTCACGATCCCCCGCCGCGTCGGCATCGGCTTTGCCATCCTCGTTCTCGCCGCGGTCGCGGTCGGCCTCGGCTCACTCAGCCGGCTCTGGGCGATCAATGCGAGTGTCGCCCGACTCTCGGGCAACACGATTCCATCGGTGCTCACCCTCGGCAAGATCATTCAGGACAACCTCGTCGTGCTCCAGGCCGCCCGCACCGAGATCCTCGATACCCACGCCCCGGCTCGGGTGGCGGCCGCACGCGACCAACTCGAGGCTGCCATCGAAAGGGGAACCGATGCCGTCGCCTCGTATCGCGGGCTGCTCAGCGATGCCGAAGACGCACGGCTGTTTCAGGTCGCCAGCGACGCCCGGATCGCCTTCGTGGCCCAGGTACGAAAAGCCGAGTCACTTGCGGCCCAAGGAAAGGACGAGGAGGCACGCAATGCCGTCCTCGAGGGCGTCGAGGATGTAGCCGACCAATGCATCGACCGATTCAACGCGGTCATCGAGTACAATAGCAGGCTAGCCCAGGAGAACGCCGCGGCGGCCAGCGACCAGGTTCGCCAGGGCTTCTTCGTCGCCGGGTCGATTCTGGGCTGCGCGATTCTTGTCGGCCTCCTGCTGGCCACCGGCGTCATCTGCTCCTTGACTCGCACCCTGATCGGGATCGCCGATGAGCTTGAGACCGGGGCGGGCCGTACGGCCGAGGCCTCTGGCCAGTTGGCGGCGATCTCCAGCACCGTCGCCACCGGCTGTGCCGACCAGGGATCGGCCGTAGCCGAAACGAGCGCGGCCCTCGAACAGATGACGGCGATGATTCGCTGCACGGCCGAAAATGCAGCCCAGGCCAAAGCCTGTGCCAATCAGGCCCGGGCGGCGGCCGCGGCGGGAGCTGGCACGATGGCCGAGATGAACACCGCCATGCAGTCGATCGGCTCGGCCAGCGCGGAGGTGGCAAAGATCGTCAAACAGATCGACGAGATCGCCTTTCAGACCAACATCCTGGCCCTCAACGCGGCCGTCGAAGCGGCGCGGGCCGGCGAGGCCGGTGCCGGGTTCGCCGTGGTGGCCGACGAGGTGCGGAACCTCGCTCAGCGGAGCGCGGCAGCCGCCCGCGAGACGGCCGAGCGGATCGAGGCTGCGATCGAGAGCAGCCGCCAGGGCGAAGCGAGCTGCAGCCGGGTGGGAGCCTCGCTTGCGGAGATCGCCGAGCGGGTCATGGCCGCCGACAAACTGGTGGCCGAAATCGCCACCGCGGCCCAGGAGCAGGCGCAGGGGATCCGGCAGATCGGCACCGCGATGACGCAACTCGACCAGGTCACCCAGGAGAATGCGGCCCGGGCCGACGAGGGCGCGGCTGCCGCCGGCGATCTCTCCACCCAGGCGACGATGGTGCGGGCCAACCTGGAACGGCTCAGAGCCCTGGTCGTGCCCGGCCGTGCGGTGGCGTCGATTCCGGCGACCCCGGCGGCGAGGCCCGCAGTGCCGAAGCCACCACGGTTCCCGACCGGCCGACCGACGGCGATTCCAGCACCGCGGATTCCGATGCCCGGCGACACCGGCCGGGCAACCGGAGGGCACGATGCCGACGACCGGCATTTCGCCGACTTCTGACGCCGAGGTGTTTCCGGGCCCGGTGCCCGAAACACACCACGAGCCGCTATCCTGAACTGTTCTCCGGGGCCGCAGCGTCGCATGACCGATTTCGAGCCTCCGCTTTCCCAGCGGGCCTACGCCTTCCTGGCCGAACTCGTCTACAACCGCAGCCGGATTCGGCTGGGGCCCGACCGTCAGGCGTTCGTGGCCGGTCGGCTTGCGGGCCGATTGCGAGAGCTCGGCTGCCGCAGCTTCGAGGAGTATTGCGGCCGCCTCACGTCGACCGCCTCCGACGAAGAGGCCGAGCAGGTCATCGATCTCGTCTCGACCAACCACACCCACTTCTTCCGCGAGCCCGATCACTTCGACCATCTCTCCCAGGCCCTGCTCCCGGTAGCCGCCCACCGGGCCGGAGTGGCCGGACGGCCCGTCAGGGTCTGGTGTGCGGCCGCCGCCTCGGGCGAAGAAGCCTATTCGCTGGCGCTCGTTCTCGCTGAGTTCGAACGGCGGACCGCCGGCATGCGGTGGACGCTTGCTGCCTCGGACATCTCACGACGGATGCTCGACCGCTGCCGGTCGGGCATCTACGACGCGGAGCGGGTGCAACTGCCCGACCAGGCGTGGCTTGCCCGGTACTTCCGCCGGGGTTTCGGTGTGCGGGAGGGGCAGTATCGGGTCAAACCGGAACTCCGCAGCCGCCTCGCCGTCTCGGCGATCAACTTGTTCCAGGAATCGTATCCCGTCCCTGCCGAGCAAGACGCCATCTTCTGTCGCAATGTGATGATCTACTTTGACGAACCCTCCCGCCAGGCGCTCGTGGAGCGACTCTACGATCACCTGGCGGTGGGCGGACAGTTGTTCGTGGGACACGCCGAGAGTCTGCTCGGGCTGCGTCATCGCTTTCGGCAGGTGCGGCCCGCCGTCTACGAGCGGCCTGCTTGAACAACCGTAGAGAACGCCTTTCATGACTTCCGAATCAGAGCCTCTCCCGCACCGTCGGATTCGCGTGCTCGTGATCGACGACTCCGCCTTGGTCCGCAAGGCGATCTCCGACGCGCTCGCGCTTGATCCGGGTCTCGAGGTCGTGGGGACGGCCCCGGACCCGTACGTGGCCCGGGAGAAGATCGCCCGGCTTGACCCCGACGTGCTGACGCTCGATTTGGAAATGCCTCGGATGGACGGCCTCACCTTCCTCCGAATTCTGATGCAGCACCATCCGCTCCCGGTCGTGGTCGTGAGCTCCCTCGCCCAGGCCGGCTCCCAGGCAGCCCTCGAGGCGATCGAGGCGGGTGCGGTGGATGTCCTCGCCAAGCCCGACGGCACGATGTCGCTGGGCGCGGTCGCCGACAGGCTTGCGTGGCATGTCAAAGCTGCCGCCGAGGCGGGCCGCCACCTCCGCCGCCCTCCTCAGGCAGCGACCGAAACCACTGCCCTACCAAGCTCGACTCCGCCACCGGCCCCGCCAGCCGCCAACGATCGCTCCCTGATCGTGATCGGAGCCTCGACCGGTGGCGTGGAGGCCCTGCGACGGCTCCTGCCCCGCCTGCCCCGCGCACTGCCGCCAATCGCCGTCGTCCAGCACATTTCGGCACACTTCTCCCGAACCGTCGCCGACCGGCTCGACTCACTCTCCCAGATCGCCGTCCGTGAAGCGGGACACCACGAGCTGCTCCGAGCAGGCGAGTGTGTGATCGCGCCGGGCGACGCGCATCTCGCCGTGGAACGGGTCGGCGACGGCTTCCGCACACGGCTGCTGAAGACCCCGCCCCTGCACCACTGCCGTCCAGCGGTAGACGTGCTCTTCCGCTCCGCAGCCGAAGCGGCCGGCGGGCAGGTCGTCGCGGCATTGCTCACAGGCATGGGCAGCGACGGTGCGATCGGCATGCAGGCGATCCGAACCGCCGGCGGCACCACCCTGGCCGAGGATGAGTCGTCCTGCGTGGTCTACGGCATGCCAAAGGCCGCGATCCAACTCGGCGTCGTCGATCGAATCGTGCCGCTCTCGGGCATGCCCGAGGCGATCATCGCCGCCGCCTGCCGCCGAACCTGACGGGTTCGCGACTTGTGCCGCCCCTGAGCCGGATGAGCAGAGTTGACGAGAAGGCTCGGGGGTCGGCGAACGCTCGCGGAGCATGGGGGCGTATCCTCGCCCGCGACGAGACTTTTGCCGCCCCCGAGCCGATGCTACATGCAACTCGAATGCGGTCTAGCGGCTGCGTTCCGCCATGCGCACCACCGCCCGGGCAGCGGACTGCTCACGTAGCTTGGCCGCGATCGCCTCATCGCCAGTCGCCTTCCGGGCGGAAACCTCCGAGAGCGACGTCCTGGCGTCGGCCAGACTGATCTTGTCGGCCGGCACCGCCCGCTGGGTGATCACGGTAACCGTACCATGCCCAACCTCCGCAAATCCGCCCTCGACAAACACCCGCTGCCCAGCTGACGGCCCCTCCGACTGGGAAATCCGCACCTCGCCCGCTCCGAGCCGCCCGATCAGCGGTGCGTGACCGGGGGCGACCCCCAGCTGGCCGTCCTCGAGCGGCAGCACGACGCTCCGGGCCGTCACGTCGAGAACGGTCGCCTCGGGCGTGACAATCACGCAGCGAAGGCCGGTGGAACGGTTGGATGAAGCCATGGTGGGGTTCGTGCGCGGGGGAAATCGAGAGGGTCTGGGCTGGGCCAATGCCCCGAGGCATCGCCCGGGAACCGCCGGACTATTTCGCGGCCTTGGCCGCCATCTTCTTGGCCTGCTCCTCGGCCTGCTCGATCGGTCCGACGTACATGAAGGCCTGCTCAGGCAGGTGATCCCACTTGCCGTCGGCGATCTCCTCGAAGGAGCGAATGGTATCGGCAAGGCTCGTGATCTCACCGGGCTTGCCGGTGAAGACCTCTGCCACGAGGAACGGCTGCGAGAGGAATCGTTCCATTCGGCGGGCCCGGTGCACGACGAGTTTGTCCTCCTCGGAGAGCTCGTCGACGCCGAGGATCGCGATGATGTCCTGGAGTTCACGATACCGCTGCAGCGTCCGCTGCACCCGGCGAGCGATCGCGTAGTGCCGTTCGCCCACGTACTGGGGATCGAGGATCCGGCTCGACGAGGCGAGCGGATCGACGGCAGGATAGATGCCCTTTTCCGAAATCGAACGCTCCAGATAGAGGAAGGCGTCGAGGTTGCCGAAGGCCGTTGCCGGCGCGGGATCCGTCGGATCGTCGGCCGGCACGTAGACCGCCTGCACCGACGTGATCGCACCCTTGGCGGTCGAGGTGATCCGCTCCTGGAGGGCTCCCATCTCCGTGGCGAGCGTGGGCTGGTAGCCCACGGCGCTCGGCATACGGCCGAGGAGGGCGCTCACCTCGCTGCCCGCCTGCGAGAAGCGGAAAATATTGTCCACGAACAAGAGCGTGTCGGCACCGGTCGTGTCACGGAAGTACTCGGCCATCGTCAAGGCGGAGAGAGCGACGCGGAGTCGGGCTCCCGGCGGCTCGTTCATCTGTCCGAACACCATGCAGGTTTGCTCGATCACGCTCCGGCCGGTGTCGCCGATCTTGGCCTCCTGCATTTCAAGCCAGAGATCGGTCCCTTCGCGGGTTCGCTCGCCCACGCCGGCAAACACGGAATAGCCGCCATGGGCGCTCGCGATTCGGGCGATCAATTCCGTGAGAATCACGGTCTTGCCGAGGCCGGCACCACCGAAGAGCCCGGCCTTTCCGCCGCGAACGAACGGCGTCAAGAGGTCGATCACCTTGATGCCCGTCTCGAAGAGTTCCGTTTTGGTGGAGAGTTCGGACACGGGCGGGGGATCACGGTGGATCGGCCACCGCTCGTCGGTTTCAACCGCACCCCGGTTGTCGATCGGCTCACCGAGCAAATTGAAGACGCGGCCAAGCGTGGCGGGTCCCACCGGCACCGAGACGGGCGCTCCCGTATCGACCACCTCCTCGCCACGAATCAGGCCGTCGGTCGAACCGAGGGCCACACAACGCACCTTCCCTCCCCCGAGGTGCTGTTGAACCTCTCCCACAAGGTGCAGTTCGACCCCCTTGCGGTTACTGTCGATTCGAACGGCGTTGTAGATCGCCGGAATGCCGTCTTCCGGAAACTCGACGTCGAACGTCGAGCCGATGACCTGGGTGATGCGGCCGTTGCTGGTTGCGGTTGCCATGATGTCTCTGCAAACTCCTGCGTAGCTGACTGACTGATGACTTGTGATCGGGGAAACTCAATTCGGATGCTGGTCGGTCGGCAGTCGCCCCCTGGTGCCGGCGATCTGCGGCCGAAGGTCCGCCGCAACGATCTGGGCGATCCATCTCTGAGGATGGACCTTTTACTGTTGCTTGAGGGCCTCCACTCCGCCCAGAATCTCCATGATTTCGCCGGTGATCTGCGACTGCCGAGCCCGGTTGTATTGACGAGAGAGATTTTTGATGAGTCCGCCGGCATTCTCGGTGGCGGCCTTCATCGCGACCATCCGTGCCACCTGCTCGCTGACGGCCGCATCGAGAAAACACTTGAAGAGCCGCGACATGAAGCTCGCCGGAAGAATCTCCTCCAGGATGCTCTCCGCGGACGGAAGAAACTCGTACTCGTCAGAGGCGAGTCTGGCCGGCCGCTCCCCTGTCGCCTGGGGCGGCGCAAGCGGCAGGAGCATCTCGGCGACCGCTTCCTGCTTCGCAATCCCGTAAAACTTCGTGTAGACCACGTCGAGCCGGTCGATTTCGCCAGTGGCATAGGCCTCGAGGTAGGCCCGGCCGATCGGCGCTACAGCGGCAAACTCCGGCTTGTCCTCGAAAACGGTGTACCGCTCGGCCATGTCCACACCGCGGAACCGGAGGGCCGTGATGCCCCGCTTCCCCGAGACGGCCACGTGCGTTCCCACCTGCTCGCTCTTCCACTGCCCGAGCAACGCCACGGCCTGCCGCACCACGTTGCCGTTGTAGCCGCCGCACAAGCCACGGTTCCCCGTCAACACCAGTACGGCCGCCCGCTTCGTCGGCCGAATCTCCAGCAGTGGATGGGCGAACTCGGCTCCTACCGCCGCGATATTCTCCAGGATGTTCGCAAGGTGCTTGGTGTAATCGCGGGCAGCGAGCGACCGATCCATCGCCTTCTTGAAACGGGCCGTGGCGATCAACTCCATGGTGCGGGTGATCTTGCGGATGTTCCGCACCGATTTCCGCCGTCGATCGAGTGCCCTAGCCTTTGCCATCGCCGCTGCTTTCTACGTGTCCGAGTCGTGTTCTGCCTTCCGAATCCGCCGCATCACCGGCCTGCTGAGACGGGCTCCCGGCCCCGCGTCGCAGACTGAGCCGCCTGCTGCCGCTTGAATTCGGCGATTGCCGCCTCGAGTTGCCGCTCGCTCTCGGCGTCAAGCTCATTGGTCTCGACGATCCGGCCGCGGAGCTCTGGCACCTGGTCGCGGACGAACGTGAGAAAGCCTTTCTCCCACTCTGCGACCTTCTCGCGAGGCACCTCGTCGAGGTGGCCACGGGTGCCCGCATAGATGGACAGCACCTGGTCGACGACATCCATCGGGGCGTATTGCCCCTGCTTGAGCAGTTCAACCATCCGGTAGCCCCGGTCGAGTCGCTGCTGCGTGGCGGCATCCAGATCGGTTCCGAGCTGGGCGAACGCCTCAAGTTCGCGAAAGCTCGCCAGGTCGAGTCGGAGTCCGCCAGCCACCTTCTTCATCGCCTTGGTCTGGGCTGCCCCACCAACACGGGATACGGAGATGCCGACGTTCATGGCCGGCCGCTGACCGGCGAAGAACAGGTCAGGCTGGAGATAGATCTGACCGTCTGTGATCGAGATCACGTTCGTCGGAATGTAGGCCGACACTTCGCCCTCCAGCGTCTCGATGATCGGCAGCGAGGTGAGAGACCCCCCACCCTTCTCCGCCGAGAGCTTCGCAGACCGTTCGAGCAGGCGGCTATGGGCATAGAACACGTCGCCCGGAAACGCCTCGCGGCCCGGCGGCCGCCGCATGAGCAGCGAGAGTTGACGATATGCGGCCGCCTGCTTTGACAGGTCGTCGTACACGATCAGGGCGTGCTGGCCGTTGTACATGAAGTGCTCCGCCATCGCCGTGCCCGAGTAGGGAGCGATGTATTGGAGCGGCGCGGCGGTGGAGGCCCCGGACACGATCACGGTCGTGTAGTCCATCGCTCCGTACTTGCGAAGAACATCGATCGCCACGGCCACCGATGAATCCTTCTGGCCGACCGCGACGTAGAAGCACTTCACTCCGGTGTTCTTCTGATTGATGATCGCGTCGATGCCGATCGCCGTCTTGCCGGTCTTGCGGTCGCCAATGATCAACTCCCGCTGCCCGCGTCCGATGGGCGTCATCGCGTCCACCGCCTTGATCCCGGTCTGAAGTGGCTCCCGAACGGGCTGACGGTCTGCCACACCCGGAGCGAGCGTCTCGACGGGACGACGCAGTTCCGTGACGACCGGCCCCTTGCCATCGAGCGGATTGCCGAGCGGGTCGAGCACGCGGCCGATTACGGCATCGCCCACCGGCACGGAGAGCAGCCGACCCGTGCTCTTCACCTCATCGCCTTCGGTGACCTTGAGGTAATCACCAAGGATGATCACACCGACGGAGTTCTCCTCGAGATTGAAGGCCAGGCCGGTCACGCCGCCCGGAAACTCGACCATCTCGCCGGCCATGACGCCCGACAGGCCCCAGACCCGAGCGATGCCGTCGCCCACCTCGAGCACCCGCCCGACCTCGCGAACGTCAATCCCCGACTCGTAGCGATCGATCTCCTCACGAAGCAGTGAGGCGATCTCGTCCGTATTGAATTTCATGAATGGTCCTCCTGTGCAGATTTCCGCCGAGCTTGGCCAGCCCGGTCGCGATGGATTGGTCGTAGACGGTGTCGCCGATCTTGAAGACGAGGCCACCGATCAACTCGGGGTCGACGGCGAAGGCCGGCGCGAGCCGCACGCCCAGCGCCTGCTCGATCTCGCCGACGAGATGCCGCTGCTGCTCCTCCGAGAGCACCGTCGCCGTCGTAAAGGTGGCCCGCTGGAGCCCGGCCATTTCGTCGGCCAGCGACCGGGCTGCTGCTACAACCTGCGCGACGATCCCCAGCCGCCCATGGCGGGCGAGCACGTGCAAGGCATGCACCGCGGTGGGCTGCATCCGGCCAGCCGCGATCCGTTCGATCACCGCCTGCTTCTGCTCCACGGGCACTTTGGGCGAGTCGAAAATCTCGACGGCCCGGGGCACTTGCGGCAACACGTCGCGGACGAACGACTCGAGCTGCTCGATCACTTCCGCCCGACAGCCCTTCTTGTCGGCAGCCTCGAGAATGGCCTGGGCGTAGACCCCCGCCACTCGCTCGACGGCGATATCGACAGCACGGGCACGTTCGGCGGAGGCAGAAGCCATGAGCGAAGCGACTACTTTCAGTTGACGCTGGGTGTGGAACGAATCGAAGCGACCGAGTCTCGAATGAGTTGCTGTTGATCGTCGCTCGAAAGCTTTTGCCGGAGGAACTTGCCTGCGACGTCAACGGCCAATTCCCCGGCCCGCTCGGCGATCTTGGAGAGCGCATCGTCGGTAGCGAGGCCGATCTCCCGCTTTGCTCGAGCCTGCTCGTCATCGGCGGCTCGTCGGGCCTCAGCCACGATCGACTGCTTGGTGGCCTCGGCGTCGCGCCGAGCCTCCTCGAGCAGACCCCGCACCTCGTCCGAAGCCTCGGCCAGTCGCCTTTCGTACGAAGCCAGCATCCGCTTGGCGTCGTCGTGAGACCGCTGGGTCGCGGTGATCATGTCGGCGATGCCCTGCTCCCGCTTCGCCAGCCCCTCCATGATCGGCTTCCAGGCAAACCTGGACAGCAGAAGCATCAAGAGCACAAACACTGCGAACGACCAGAGCGCGAGATCCGTTTGAAACCAAGCCGGACTCTCGAAGTCCTTCGCTGCCACTCCGGCCGGGAGGTTGTGGCCGATCTCCGGACCATGGCCGTGTTCCCCATGCCCTTCGTGCGCGACAGCGGCATGGCCGTCGGTCTCGGCCGCGGCTTCAACGCCTGGACCGCAGAACAGCACCAGCATTGCGGCAACGACCGCCAGCCGAGCAACCGGCCAGTTCGCGATTTTGACCATTGAAGCACTCATAAAATCCCAAACGCAGAGGCGAAATGAACACGAATCGTGGCCATCGACCGAGCAGGACGGGAGCCTCCCCCCGCCCTGCCCGGTCGCAGTGGCCTGGGCCGCAACCCGCGGCCTCGACCTCACTTCGAGGAGCAAATGAACAGCGCGTAGAACGTGAAGCCTTCGATGAGCGCTGCCGCGATGATCATCGCGGTGTTGATCGTGCCCGCGGCCTCAGGCTGGCGGGCCATGCTCTCGTACGCAGCCGATGCGAGCCGGCTGATGCCGAAGGCGGCTCCGATCACGACCAGGCTTACCGCGAACGCGCTGGTGAAGTTGATCAGCGACGGACCGGCCTGCAGGGCCTCCTGGGCCGAGGCAACGCCAGAGCACAGAACGGTGAGGGCAACAGCGGCGACGACGGACAGCGAACGGACGGAATAGAGCGAGCGGATCATGCGTGAAGAAGCTCCTGGGAAAACGAGGAATCGGACGGCTGTCCGGGAAATGAGAAAACGGAAACGAGTTGTGTGTGAAGCGGCCGAGCCACCGTGGCGACAAGCCTAATGTTGGTGAACGGACGCGCCAATAAAGAGGGCCGAAAGGAAGGTGAAAATGTAGGCCTGCAGGAAGGCGACGAACAATTCCAGCACGCTGAACAACGCGCTGCTGACCACGCTGATTCCGGTCACCGTCGCCCAGGTATTCATCGAGTAACTTGCGGCCGCGGTAATCATCCCCATGATTCCAAGCAGCACCAAGTGGCCTGCGACCATGTTGGCCAGCAGCCGGACGGCAAGAATCAGATGCTTGATCAACAAGCCGAGCAACTCGATCGCGAAGATCATCGGCTTGAGCACGATCGCCAGGGGAAGCGGCAAATCCATGCTCGGGACCTGATTGACGAAGAAGCCGACCGGGCCGAACTTCATCATGCCGGCGATCACAACCGTCGCGAGCGTGACTCCTGCCAGGGCCAGAGTCACGGAAAACGAGGCCGTCGGTGAGCCGGCCCAGGGAACCATACCCAGCAGGTTGCAGCCGAGCACGAAGAAGAACAGGGTGAGGAGGAGCGGCACGAACCGATCCCCCTCGTGAACAGCTGCGATGGCCGCGGCTCCATGACCGGCCTGGCCATGCCCGTGCCCGTCGTGGCCGTGCCCATCGTGACCATCGTGATCATGATCGTGAGAGTCGATCGCAGGCCGGGCAATCTGGTCCCGGACGAACAGGACGAAGGTCTCGAAAAGATTGGCAAACCAGCCCCTAGGCGGCCCCCCGCTCGAAAGCTTTTTGGCGAGTCTCGTGAACACGAGCCACAAAATGAGCCCGACAAGCAACTCGAGAATCATGTACTTCGAGATGCAGAACCCGGTCTTTTTTTCGTAGAGGCTCTCGAGCGTGCCAAAGGGCTGGGGAATCAGGATTTTCCCGTCCATGGCGGCGTTGAACTCGGCGACGCTCGGCATCGTCGCCCCGTCGACCTCGAAGGGAGCCCGGAGGAAAGCCGGAACGTCGTCGAGTGACTTCCAGCCCTGCCGCCAGAGCGGCTTCGGCACCTCGAAATAAAAGGCGTCTTTGAGGTGGTAGATCGGGTTGTGGTCAGACATCTCGGCCCGAAGTCAGGGGATCAGACAGGCGGCAGGCCGGAGAGTGTGGTCCACGCGAGCCGCTGCCGTCAATTCGAAGTCGTTCCGCCGCGGTCGCGCGGCGGCTCCGGCCCACCAAATATGTTCAGGAGAACGTCTGTGGCAAGGAGCACCAGGTAAAAAATCACGAGCAGCATGTCGGCCCGCCCGGCCCCCACCCCCTCCCTGTGGGTCAGAATCCAGCCGAGTGCGGCCAGCACCGGCAAGAGCCTCACCAGGGTCGCGGCCAGCCCCCCCGCCACCGCGAGCCCGGCGGGGCGTCCGCGGCCCCAGCGTCCCATGCACCAGCCTGACACCGCTGCCAGCCCCGCCATACCCGCGGCGAAGGCGATGGCTCGAAGCTGAACGGAATCCGCCCCGAGATTCACGACTGCCGCGGCCACCGCGGCAGCCAGCACGCCAAGCAACACCGCCACCCCGGCGGCCGTCGAAATCCCGGTTCGAATCATGACCTTCTCCGAGCAGCAGCCAGCCGCACCAGCCAGGTGAGCCCGAGTCCAAACCCGAGCACGAGCCCGACCGGAGCCAGCCAGGAGGTCCCCAGCCGAGCGTCGGCCCATCCCCCACCGACCGCCGGGAGAAACATGACGAACCCCACGGCCATGAGCCGTGAGGCCCAGCCGATCGCATCGCCGACCGGCGAGTTGGTTCCGCGGGACATGGGGCGGAGCATACACTCTCCGACCGCGGCGGTACCGCCCACGTCCCGGCGACCATGCCTGACGCGTCCCACGGATTGTCGAATGTCTCGCCGCAAGCGTCGCCGCCGCCACCGCCCCCACGACCTGGCCGGAGCGATCGCCGCAGCGGCCCACCGATCCACGGGCGCGCGATCCGCGATTGTGCGGCTGATCGGCTGCGACGGCCACGAGATCGTTGAGACGACGATCTCGACGATCGGCCAGATCGAAGCGGCCCGCGAGCGGTGGCCGGTGGTTTGGATCGATGTGGAGGGGGTCGACGACCTCACCACGATTCGTTTCGTGGGGGAAGCCTTCGCCATTCCGCCACTCGCGCTGGAGGATGCCGTCACGCCCGACGAACGGCCCAAGGTTGAGGCGTTCGGCCAAGAACTCCTGATCGCCGTCCGCATGCCGAGGATGGACGGTGAAACGCCCGTCACCGATCCGCTCGGCATCTTTCTCGGCGAGCGGCATGTCCTGACGTTTCATGATCGGCCCGCCCACGGCGCCGCCTCTGATCAGATCCTCGAAAGCGTGCGGCGACGGATTCGCGAGGGTCGAACCCTCCTTGGCCGGCATGGAGCAGACCACCTGTGTGCTCTGCTGATCGATGCGGTGATCGACGGATTCTTTCCGGTACTCGAACAGTTCGGGGATCGCCTCGAGGTGCTGGAAGACGAGGCCATCTATCGGCCCGAACCGGCGCTGCTCGCCCGAATCCATGACGTGCGGCACGACCTGATGACCCTCCGTCGGGCACTCTGGCCGACCCGCGACGTGCTCCATGCCCTCGGAAGGGAAGCCACGGCCTTCGTCACCGAAGAGGCTCGAGTGCAGTTCCGGGATTCCTACGACCACACCATGGAATTGCTCGACATCATGGAGAGTTATCGTGAGATCGGCAGCGACCTTCGTGATATCTACCTGGCGAGCCTCTCCAATCGCATGAACGACGTCATGAAACTGCTCACGGTGATCGCCACCGTGTTCATGCCGCTGACCTTCATCACCGGTTGGTACGGGATGAATTTCGACCGAGATTCGCCTTGGAACCTGCCGCTCCTCGGCTACCGTTTCGGGGCGCTCGTAGCGGCGGGCATGATGGTCGCCTCGACCGCGGGCATGATCGCCTTGTTCTGGCGCCGTGGCTGGCTCAGGTCATGGCGATGAAACTGGCGATCCGGTAGTTAACCAGGACCGAGCAGAAAGTGGGTCTGAATCAGGCCCTTGCCCTTGAGTTCGACATCACCCCGATCCTCGAAACGGTAGCGGTCACCGAGCAGGGCCCGGGTGGTCCCGGAGACATGAATCCGACCAGGCAGGCCATGGGACTCGAGTCGACTGGCAACGTTGACCGTGTCGCCCCAGAGGTCGTAGCTGAACTTCTGATGGCCGATCACACCGGCCACCACCGGGCCTGAATGAATCCCGATTCTCAGGCCGAGCGGAATCCCGCGTTCCCGGGCCAGCCGCCCGAAGGCTGCCTCCATCGCCAGCGCCAGTGTCGCGATGGCATCGGCATGGTCGGCCCGCGGCTCGGGCACACCCGCCACCGCCATGTAGGCATCGCCGATCGTCTTGATCTTCTCCACACCCGTCTCAACCGCCAGGTGATCGAAGGCCGAGAACACCTCGTCGAGGAGTTCCACGATGCCCCTAGGATCGGCATCCCGCGAAAAAACTGTGAAACCTGCCAGGTCCGCGAACAAGACGCTCACGGCAGGAAATGCCTCGGCGATCGTGCCCGCCCCTTCCTTGAGCCGCTCGGCAATAGGCGCGGGAAGAATCGCCCGGAGCAAACGCTCCGTCTTCTCCCGCTCGTGTCGCAAATCGACCAGCGAACGCTCCAGGGCCGCGAAGGCCTCATTCCGTTCCACGAGACGATGGTACGCCTCCGAATGGACCTGGATCCGGGCAATCAGTTCCACCTCCTCGGGCGGCTTGACGAGGTAGTCGGCGGCCCCGCCGGCGAACAACCGCGCCTTGGTGGCCGGTTCGTCGAGCGACGAAAGCACCACCACCGGCACATGGGCGGTGGCGGGAAGTCCGCGGAAACGGCCGACCATCTCCAGACCATCCACGTCGGGCATCACCAGATCCTGAAGGATCACGGTGGGCCGAAACTCGCCCGCGGCCTCGAGCGCCGAGGCACCGTCGCGGCGAAACTCCAGCAGGATGTCCGGCGCCGACGCCACGTAGCGTTCGACGATCTTGCCGATCAGAGCCTGGTCGTCGACCAGGAGAACGCGATGCCGTGGACCTTCCATGAAGCCGTAGTATGCCCGAGCCCCGGCAAGGTCGCGAAAAGCAGCCCTGGCCCCGCCACCAAACGGCCCGCAGGATGCCACCGGTTCACGAGCCCCTTACCTGCCGGCAGGATGCCGGCGAGTATGAACCCCAGGCGGGGAGGGCAGGATGCCCGAGCCCGCCGTAAAGACTGGGGAACTAGGATTCGAACCTAGACTAACTGGTTCAGAGCCAGTCGTGCTACCGTTACACCATTCCCCAATGGGGGATTCCCAGAGGGCCTCGCCAGTTTCCAGAGCGTACCTGACGCCTTCTGGCCGGGCAATTCCGGCCGAGAATTCGAGGTATTTGCCCTGGCCGTCGCGGCCCAACGTCCTTGGTCGTCAGCAGCCGTGCCTACGCTTGAGTTCCTGTCTGGCCCCCGTCACGCCGAACGGCTCGTGCTCGAGCCGGGGCGAGTGCTCATCGGCCGCCACCCTGATTGCGATCTCGTGCTCGACCTGCCGGCGGTCAGCCGCCAGCATGCCGCGGTCGTCGTATCTGCCGACGGCGCGACGATCGAGGATCTCCGCAGCCGCAACGGAACCGTCGTCAATGGAACCTCGCTCGCCGGCAGACGCAGGCTCCTGCCCGGCGACGAGATCGGCATCTGTGGCCAGCGACTCATCTACGTCGATGAAACGGCGGCTCCCGACCCATCGGCGGCCGGCTGCGTCCTCGACACCGGATTCGACGACGACGAACCGGCCTTTTCCAATGAATCCGACGCGATGATCGTATCGGAGCTCGCCCTGCCCCGCCCCGCAGCCGCGGGTGCCCGGGGAAAGCATGCCGAGGCGACGCTTCGTGCGGTGCTCGGCATCAGCCGCTCGATCGGCCCGTCCACCTCGCTGAGTGAAGTTCTTCCCCGGCTGCTCGACGGGCTGTTGGAGGCGTTCCCCCAGGCCGACCGCGGGTTCGTGCTGCTGGTCCAGCCCTCGACCGGGCGGATGACGCTCAGGGCTCGGCGGCTCAAGGGGGCCGACGCCGGGCCGGTTCGTCTCAGCCGAACCCTGATCGACAGGGTGGCCACATCCGGGCAGGCGATCCTCTCGGCCGATGCCTCCAGTGACACGCGGTTTCGGGCCAACGAGAGCGTGCTCGTGGGCCGGATCCGCTCGGTGATGTGTGTGCCCGTGAGCCGGGGCGACGGCCGGCTCCTCGGCGTGATCCAACTCGATTCGCGGGATCTTCGGGCCGGGTTCGACAACGACGACCTCGAGGTGCTCGCCGGCGTCGCAGGCCAGGTCGCCCAGGCGATCGAACGGGCGATGACCCACGACGAGGAGGTGGAACGCGAGCAGCTCAACCGCGACCTCGAGATCGCCCATCGTGTGCAACAGGGCCTGCTGCCGAGCCGTCCACCGGACGTCCCGGGATACGAAATCTTCGATTACTACGAGGCGGCCCGACACGTGGGCGGGGATTTCTTCGCGTATGTGCCGCTCGCAGGCGACCGACTGGCCGTGGTCCTGGCCGACGTCTCGGGCAAAGGCGTTGCCGCGGCCCTGTTGATGGCCGCCCTCTCGGCCGATGTCCGGTACTGCCTGGCGAGCGAGCCCGATCTGGCGCAGGCCATCTCCCGGATCAACGAGAGCTTTCTCCGCGGTGGCTGGGACGACCGGTTCGCGACACTCGTCGTGGCGGTACTCGACCCGGCCAGCCATGTGGTCACGATCTGCAACGCCGGTCATCTGCCCGTGTTCGTCCGCACCGCGGAGGGTGGAGTTCGCGCCGTGTCGAGCGATCTTGGGGGGCTGCCGCTGGGCATGCAGGCTGGCCACTCCTACCACTCCTGCACGCTCGAACTGGCCCCCGGGGAGGCCTTTCTCGTCTGCACGGATGGCGTTACCGAAGCGATGGATCACGAAGGACGCTGCTACGGCATCGATCGGCTGGAAGTCGCACTCGGGCTCCCAATCGAATCGGCCGCGTCGCTCGGAAAACGGATCCTCGCCGACATCGACCGGCATACGGCCGGCGCTCCGGGCAGCGACGACGTCTGCCTGGTCTGTGTCCGCCGGGCCGGGGCATGCCCGGCATAGCCTGCCCAGTTTCCGGCCTCCGACCCTCGTTGGTTCGCATGCAGGTGCCGCCCGACCCGGCCGATATCTCTCCAGGGCGGCCGATCCGGCGCAGCCCATCCAGGGAGGGACGACGATGAGCTTTTTTCACTGGGTTCGCGAGGGCGTGCGGCAGGCCGTCGTGCTCGGCTTCGCCGACGCCATCGAGGACGTTGGCACCCGTAGCCGCGACGAGGACTTCGGGGCCTCCCTCGCGCAATCGCTCCGCGAACGGCTGGCCGTCTCGGCCGAACCCACCGTGATCGAATCGACCGGTGCCGGCAAGGGCCGCCGTCGGCTCGGACGGTCGCTCGAAGCGATGCAGAAGGCGGCCTGAGACGGTTCCCCGAGCGGATGCCATGCCGGTTCTGGGGAGCACACGCCGCGTCGCGGACGACGACACGGCCTAGGTTCCCCGAGCGTTCGCCGACCCCCCGCCGTCGGCTGCCGATCTGGTTGGAATCGGGAGGCTGACGTCGACGGTCGTGCCATGGCCCGGTGCGGAGCGGATCAGTGGCTCGCCGCCGCAGAGCCGGGCGCGTTGCCGAATGCCCTCGAGGCCGAAGCGGTCTTCGTCGACCCGGGCCGGCTCGAAGCCGCAGCCATCGTCCGAGATGCGAATCCGCACATGGTTCTCCTCCTGCCGGAGTTCGACCCGCACCGTCGAAGCCGCGGCATGCTTGCGGACGTTCGACAGGGATTCCTGCACGATCCGAAAGACGGTCGTCTCCAACATCGGGGGCAGCCGACCGTGCAGCCGATCGTGCTGGAAGGTGACGGTCGGAATCTCGGTGCGGGCGTCGGCGACGAGTGATTCGATCGCTTCGACGATGCCCAACTCATCAAGGTCGGGTGGCCGGAGCCCACTGATCAGCCGCCGAGCCTCGTCGGCTGCCGCCTGCAGGAGCCGAACCCCCGTGTGGAGCTCGGCCAGGCCGGCATGATCTCCGAGCGCGACTTCCCAGGCCTGCAGATGCATGATGGCGCCCGCGAGATACTGCGCGAGCCCGTCATGTATCTCATAGGACACGAGTTGCCGCTCCCGCTCCTGGATCTCCAGCAGCCGACGCAGCAGGTTTCGCTCCTGCTCCACGGTTCGCTCCGTCTCCTTGAGCGGCAGGATGCTCTGGGAACTCGCGAGCACGGCCACGACCCTTCCCGCGACGAGCACGGGACCGAACTGCATCCTGAAATAGTTCAAGCCTCCCCACGCAGGCGGCGACACGACCTCCAGCGAGCGCAGCTCGGCGGTCGCGAAGACCTCGCGCACCGCGTGTTCGATCCCGGCGCCGGACTCCGGCAAGACAAAATCGGTCAGCCGGCGATCCATCAACGCCTCGAGCGAATGGCCGTCGCCCGGGCGATTGAGAAACCGGATCCGGCACTCACCGTCGAGCACCAGGATGTGATCCTGCGAAACCCGACAGATCGCATCCCAGAGCGCAGAACGATCGGCGAGGCCGAGGGCGGCATCACGCGGGTCGGCAGCCCCCATCCACGCCTCCCTATGCCTGTTTGGGCCGCGGAATTCGGCCGCCGAACCCGCCGCCGGGTCGCCGCCCCTTCCCCCGGCCGCCTCGGCCGCTCGGCGCCCGACCGCCGCCGGCGCGGAGGCTGGCGATCTCGTCTCGCAGCCGGGCCGCCCGCTCGAAATCGAGCTCTGCCGCAGCCTGCATCATGTCGGCCTCCAACTGCTCGATCAGCTCGGCCTGCTGTCGGCGCCCCTCGTCGCCCTGCACCACGACCTCGAAGGCCTTGGCCCTGGAGACAGCCTCGGCCTCGATCCCGGCGCGAATCTCCTTCCGGACAGTTTCAGGGGTGATGCCATGCTCCCGGTTGTATTCCTCCTGGAGAGCCCGACGGCGTTTGGTCTCGTCGACCGCCAACTGCATCGACTCCGTGATCGTGTCGGCATACAGGATCACGCGGGCATCCACATTGCGTGCCGATCGGCCGATTGTCTGCATCAGCGAAGTCTCACTCCGCAGGAAGCCCTCCTTGTCGGCGTCGAGGATCGCCACGAGCGAAACCTCGGGCAGATCGAGTCCCTCGCGGAGCAGATTCACGCCCACCAAGACGTCGAACGTGCCGGCTCGGAGGTCGCGGAGCAGTTCCACACGCTCAAAGGCGTCGAGTTCGCTGTGCAGCCAGCGGCACCGAACCTTCCGCTCCTGAAAGTAGGTCGAGAGATCCTCCGCGAGCTTCTTCGTCAGCGTGGTCACGAGCACCCGCTGCCCCGCCCGCACCACCCGGTCGATCTCGCCGGCGAGGTGGACGACCTGCTGTTTCGCCGGCACGATCTCGATCACAGGGTCGAGAAGACCGGTGGGACGAATCACCTGCTCCACGACCTCGCCACCGGTACGGTCGAGTTCCCACGGCCCGGGCGTGGCCGAGACAAAGATCGTCTGCGAGAGCCGCCGTTCCCACTCGTCGAACATCAGCGGCCGGTTATCGAGGGCACTCGGCAGCCGGAAGCCGTGGTCGACGAGCGTCAGCTTCCGGCTGCGATCGCCCGCGTACATCCCGCGGACCTGCGGCACGGTCACGTGCGACTCGTCCACGAAAAACAGGAAGTCCTCGGGGAAGTAACTGAAGAGCGTCGTGGGGGTGCTGCCGGGGACCCGCCCCGAAAGCGGCCGCGAATAGTTTTCGATGCCCGGACAGAACCCTGCCTCGAGAAGCATCTCGATATCGAACCGCGTCCGGGCGTTGAGCCGCTGGGCCTCGAGCAGCTTGCCCTGACTTTTGAGTTCCTCGAGCCGCATCTCGAGCTCGGTCTTGATCGTGGAGACGGCCGCGCGAACACGGTCCTCGGGCATCACGAAATGCCTGGCCGGGTAGAAATACATCTCGTCCTTGCGAGCTGCCACCTCGCCGCTGGTCGGGTGAATCACGGCGATCGACTCCACGGTGTCGCCCCAGAATTCGACCCGGCACGCCAGTTCGTCGTAGGGGGGCCAGATGTCGACCGAATCGCCCCGCACCCGAAACCGCCCACGCTCGAGCGCCATGTCGCCCCGCTCGTAGTGGACCGAAACCAGACGTTCAAGCAGTTGGTCACGGGTGAGCGTCATTCCGCTGGCCAGCCGGACCACCATCGCCCGGTAGTCGTCTGGCGACCCGAGGCCGTAGATGCAGGAGACACTCGCCACCACGACCACATCCCGCCGGCTCACGAGCGCGCTGGTGGCGGCGAGCCGGAGCCGATCGATCTCCTTGTTGATCGCCGCATCTTTCTCGATGTAGATGTCCCGCTGGGGGATGTACGCCTCGGGCTGGTAGTAGTCGTAGTAGCTGACGAAATAGTGGACGGCGTTGTGGGGGAAGAAGTCACGAAACTCGGCGTAGAGTTGCGCCGCCAGGGTCTTGTTGTGGGAGAGCACGAGCGCAGGCCGGCCGACCCGGGCGATCACATTGGCCATGGTGAAGGTCTTGCCCGACCCCGTCACACCCATCAGTACCTGGGATCCGCGACCTTCGGCCACGCCCCGCACCAGGGAATCGATCGCCGTCGGCTGGTCGCCGGCAGGCTGATAGGGCGCAACGAGTTCGAACACCCCTGGCTGCAACTCCGCGCGGACGGTCATCGCGCCTCCCGTCTCGGGCGAATCGGTCGAAGGAAGGGCCGCAGTGACTCCAGCGTGACCGGACCGATCCCGGGCACCGCCAGCAGTTCGTCGTGGCCGGCAAAGGGGCCGTGCTCCGTCCGGTAGGCCACGATCCGCGCCGCCGTGGCGGGCCCGAGGCCGGGCAACTGGGCGAGCTCGGTCGTCCCAGCGGCATTGATGTTGACGGTAAACCCGGCCTCGCCGATCGGTGGGCGGTCGTAGGCGACGAGGCCCCCGAACAAGCCCCCGCCCAGGATGAACCAGCCCGCCATAGCCATGATCGCCAGCAGCAGACCTGTCGCCACGAGCGGCTGGAACCGCTGGGGCATGAGGCCGGCCGGTGGCTGAGAAGGCGGCATGGAGGAGGCAATCCCGGAAGGTGGCCGAGGCGACGAGCCTTCCCATAGGATACGCCCTCACGCCGGCCCCGTCGCCCCGGTCCAAACACGCCTCGCTCGCTCCCTCATGCCAATCCCAGCGTCTGCAGTGGCCCCTGAATTCGAACAACTCGCCTGGAGCGACCGGCTGGCCGATCACGTCCGCCGCCTGGCCGGAGACTGGCTCGCCGAGGATCTCGGACACGAGTGCGATTGGACGAGTCTGGCGCTCGTGCCGGCAACGGCCCGCAGCGATCTGGCGGTGGTGGCCCGACGGTCCGGCGTGGTCGCAGGCCTGCCGGCTGCCGCGGTGGTGGCGACGGCGATCGATCCAACCCTCCGGTTCACGCCACTGATCGAAGATGGTCGTGGGGTTACGACAGGCGAAACGGTCGCCAGGCTGGAGGGACTGACTCGGAGCGTGCTCACCGCCGAGAGGACCGTACTCAACCTCCTCGGCCGGCTTTCAGGCGTCGCCACGGCGACGAGGCGACTCGTCGATGCCGCTGCCGGCACGGACTGCCGCGTCTACGACACCCGCAAGACCGTGCCCGGCTGGCGGCTCCTCGACAAATATGCCACCCGGGCCGGCGGCGGCTGGAATCATCGCCTCGGGCTCTACGACGCCATCCTGATCAAGGACAACCACCTTGCGGCTCTTGCCGGCGAGGGAATCGCGCCGGCGGAGGCAGTGCGCCGGGCTCGGGCGTTCGTAGCCGCTGCGTTTCGGCCCGAACGGGCGGCCGCGATGGTCGTCGAGATCGAGATCGACGGGATCGCACAGCTTGAAACGGTGCTGGCCGCCGAACCGGATGTGGTGCTGCTCGACAACATGCAGCCCGACGAACTTGCCGGCTGCGTCGCCCTCCGCGACACCAAAGCACCTCGCGTGGTGCTCGAAGCCTCCGGTGGCATCAGGCCGGAAACGGTCGCGGCGATTGCGGCGACCGGCGTGGACCGGGTCAGCACCGGCTGGCCGACCCACGATGCCCCTTGGATCGACCTCGCGCTCGACTGGCAGTAGAGGTCAGAGCCGGTCCCTGCCGCGAGTGGCCTCACCGGCTCGGTGCGCAGGGGGCGCGAGCGAGCGACCGCATCTGCCCCGCACCCGAGAACGGACTACACGCCAAGGAGGCGGTTCCGCTTCATCCGTCGCTCGGCTCGCAGCCGGGAGCGACGCTTGGTTTCACTCGGCTTTTCGAAGAATTCCCGCTTCCGCATCTCCTTCTTGATGCCGCTCCGCTCGACGAGTTTGCGAAACCGACGAACGGCCTCCTGGATGCTTTCACGCTCTCGAACCGTCAACTTGACCATGCAGGCTCCGAAGTCTTCTTACGAATTTTTGCTCACGAAATGGTGGTTGCCCGATGGAATCGAGCAAGCGGCGAGGGCCCATCGAGGCTGCCCCCATCCACATTCCGGGAACAGTCCTCGCCGACTGAGCCCTATAAGATATCGGCCCGGACTCCGGCCGTCCACCAGGGTTTGGCCCGGGTGGGAGGCATTGCCGGTCTCGGCCACCCCGGATCACAATGCCGCGGGAGCCCGCCCGGAGCGGGTGGCAGCCCCGGTCCTCGGTGCAATCAGGCATGGTTTTTCCAGTGATCGCGGCTGTCCTGCTGGTCGCGACCGCCGATCCGGTCCAGTCCTTGGAAGACGCGCTGCAGATCCCTCCTGATCTTGACCTGCGGCGGGAATTCGCGGCTGCCCTGGTGGCCCTGCTCGTCGTGACGTTCGCCTTGCCGAAGGGCCGCCGCAGCCTCGCAGCCTGGCCGTTCGGCCTTCTCCTGCTGGGCCCGGTGCCTGCCGCACTCGCCTACCTTTTTCCCGATTCCGCCGACGCCCCCGCGGCGGCGATCCTCGGCGCGCGGTTCTTTTTCCTCGCGTCCCTGCTGCAGTCGGTCCTGCTGCTCTTCGCGGTGGCCGCCTGGGAGCGAATCAGACCGCCGCTCCCGAAGATCTTCCTCGACGTGTTCCGGTGGCTGATGGTCGCCGCCGCGGTCGTGGCGATCTTGTCGGAGGCCGGTGTGGAGCCCGGCAGCCTGTTCACCGGTTCGGCCGTGGTCACCGCCGTCCTCGGCTTCGCCCTCAAGGACACGCTCGGCAACGTGTTTGCCGGCCTGGCCATCCACGCAGAGCATCCGTTCGAAATCGGCGACTGGATCCAATACGACCCCAACCCCGCTCATATCGGCAAGGTGGTGGAGGTGAACTGGCGGGCCACGAAGGTGATCACGCTCGACGAAGCCTATGTGATCGTGCCCAACGGACAACTGGCTCAGGCCTCGATCCGAAATTTCACGAAGCCCGACCCCTGGTCACGGCGGAGCCTGTTCGTGGTCACACCGTACGCCGTGCCGCCGCAGCGGGTTCAGGAGATCATCCTCGGTGCGATCAAGGGCAGCTTCGGGGTGCTCGAGCATCCCACGCCCTCGGTCGTCACCAATGCATTCACCGAACGAGGCGTGGAGCACTGGGTGAGGCTGTTCACCACCCAGTTCGACAAGCGGGATCGGGTGGACGGCATGGCCCGCGACCGAATCTGGTATGCGCTGGCCCGCCACGGCATCGAGATCCCGGTTGCGACGCACGCGATCCGGCTCACGCCCCTCCCGGCCCCCCCTCCCCTCGACCAGGCGGCGGTGGTGGAACGCAGGATGGCCAGCCTGGCCCAGATCGGGCTCCTCCAGCCGCTCGGCCCCGAGCTTCTCCGCCAGGTCGCCGCCGATTCCCCCGACCGGGTCTTCGCGATCGGTGAGCCAATCATCCGACAGAACGAGGCCGGTGAAAGCCTGTTCGTGATCCTCTCAGGGCGGGTGGAGGTGACCGCCAGCGACCACCGGGACCGCCCGGCGGTCCGGCTCGCGGAACTCGGGGCCGGCGAGTATTTCGGCGAGATGTCGCTGATGACCGGCGCCCCCCGCGTGGCGACGGTCACGGCGATGGAAGAGACGTGCGTCGTCGAGGTTTCCAGGGACGTATTCCGCCGTGTGCTGACGTCGAAGCCGGAATTGGTCGATGCATTAGGCACGGCTCTGCAGGTGAGAATGGCCGAGCGGGCCCAGGCCGTGGCCGGTATCGCAGGTCCGCCAGCCGAGGGTCAGGACATTTTCCGGACAATTCGCGACTTCTTTTCCCTGTAGGCTTGAACGGGGTCGAGCGGCCGCGTGGTACGACTTGCCCGCCGCCAGAACGGCCCGCCCGAGCGAGGATCACTCCCGGATGCACATTGAACTCCTGCCGTCGAGCGTGCCGGCGTCGGATGCCCAGTTTCTGGTGTCATTTCTGATCAACGACTCCATCGCGATCGATGCCGGGCCGCTCGGCCTCCTCGCGGACCTCGACCGCCAGCGGAGGATACGGCACGTTTTCCTGACGCACGAGCACGTGGATCACATTGCCTCGCTCCCGATCTTCCTCGAAAACGTCTACGAACCGGGGCCCGACTGCGTCGAACTGCTCGCAGACGCCGACGTGCTCGACTTTCTGCATCGCGACATTTTCAACGGTCGGGTCTGGCCGGACTTTTTCGACCTTTCGAATGGCAATAACCGCTTCGTGAGGGGTACCCCTGTCACCTCAGGAGCGGGCGTCGTTCGAGGCGGCCTGACGATCACGCCACTGCCTGTCGCTCACAGCGTCGACACGCTCGGCTTTCTCGTCGATGACGGCAGGTCGGCGGTAGCCGTACCGTCTGACACGGGACCGACCGACACCCTCTGGGCCGTCCTTGACGCCGCACCGCGGCTCGATGCCGTGTTCCTGGAGGTGAGTTTTCCAAACTGTCAGGCCGACCTGGCAGCGGCCACGGGCCACCACTGCCCGGCGACGTTCGCGTCGGAGATCCGCAAACTCCACCGGCCGGTCCGCTGGATCGTGGTTCACCGCAAACCGCGGTTCGCCGCGGAGATCGCGGCGGAATTGACGACCCTCTCACTCCCGAACGTCGAATTGGTCGTGCCGGGCCATCGATACCAGTTCTGACGGTCGGAAGAGCTGGGCCTCGTCTCCATCAAACAGAGAACCCCGCCCCTCGTTCTCACGAGGGGCGGGGTCTCACCGACAGTTGCGTATCGTTTCAGGCTCAGGCGGCGAGCCGGCGAGCCTTGGCCTTGCGGCGGC
>CAMDDJ010000021.1 GCA_945891385.1 Candidatus Kuenenia stuttgartensis
CGGCCGCGGCCATCAATACAGCCAACCAGTGCCGGTGGTGCGGTATCCCTGGGATCTCGTCCGACTGGCTCCGGACGCCATCGCGGCCGAAGCGGCGGCGGTCGAGCAGCCTGCCGGACCTGGCCCCGGGTTCCACGCCGCCGCCTTCATCGACCGACCCGACCGGCTCTTCATGCATCCCGCGGCCGTCGTGGAACCGGGGGCGATCCTCGTCGCCGAGGAGGGGCCGATCCTGCTCGGTGAGTCGGCCCGGGTGATGGCGGGCGCGATGCTCCGCGGCCCCGTGGCCGTGGGCGACCATGCCATCGTACGGATGGCCGCCCGGATCTACGGCGGCACCGTGATCGGGCCGCACTGCCGCGTCGGGGGCGAGGTGGCCGCGAGCATCTTCCACTCCTATTCCAACAAGTCCCACGAGGGCTACGTGGGCAACTCCGTCTTCGGGCAGTGGGTGAACCTCGGGGCCGACACGACTGCCTCGAATCTCAAGATGACCTACGGCAGCGTGAAGCTCCTCGATTGGCCGACCGGGCTCGAGGTCGACACCGGCGAGCAGTTCGTGGGCACGGTCATGGGCGACCACTCGAAGACCGGCATCAATACCATGCTCAACACCGGCACTGTCTGCGGCGTGAGTGCGATCCTGGTCGGGGCCGGGTTTCCACCGCGGGAGATCCCGTCATTCAAGTGGGTGCAGCCCGGGGCGGTCACCGACTACCGGCTCGACAAGGCGATCGTCGACATGGAGCGGATGATGGCTCGCCGCGGGGTGCCGCTCACGCCCGCCTACCGCCGGATGATGACGGCGATCTACGAGATGGGCCGCGGCTGACGCTCGGGCTTACTTGGCGGCCGCCGAGACGCAGACGAGTTCGCGATCGTTGCGGGCGAAGATGCACCGGTCGGCGAAGGCCGGATGACTCCAGACCACCTCGCGGCCGAAGCACTCGTTGGTCGGATCGAGCAGGTGCATGCGGCCGAGCTCTTCGTACTTCTCGGGCGTGAGCCGGGCCAGGATCAGGTCGCCCGTCTCCGCAAACAGCCAGACGCGGCCGCCGTCACCGGGCGGCGTCTGCCGCACGAGGAAGGCTGTGCCGTGCTTGCTGCGCCGTTCGCCGCCGGTCGTGGGATCGAGCGTTTCCCAGAGCCGCCGGCCCGTGGCCAGATCGGCCGCCGTCAGCATCCCGGTGTCGCAGTCGCAGCCGTAGATCGTTCCGCCGGCGATGAAGGGCGTGCTGTTGGCGCAGTACACGGCCGACTTCGGCTCACCCCGCCAGAGCACATCGGCGCCCGAGCCGTCGGCCGCCAGCCGAAACAGGGCTGCCACCCGGCCGATGCCGCTGGCGTAGAGCACCGGGCCGTCGGGCGTGTCGGCTACCTGCGGCGCCATGATCGACATTCCATACATCGGCTTGAGCGGCCGCGACCAAATCACCCGGCCCGTAGCCGGTTCGAGGGCGTTGAGGTTGTCGGCATCCCAGAGAAGCAGCTGCCGCCGCCCGTCTCGCTCGAGCATGGTGGGCGGGCAGTAGCCGCTCTCGCTGGCCGAGAGGGCCCGCCAGCGTTCTTCGCCCGTCTCCCTGTCGAAGGCCACCGCCACGCTGCCCGGGCCGCCGACGAGGCAGATCAGGAGGTCGCCCTCGACGAGCGGATGGCCGCAGAAGCCCCAGAGGGGCGTGGGCGCCGAGTAGTCCTGCTTGAAATCCTTCTGCCAGACGACACGCCCCGTTGCGGCGTCGAGGCAGACGAGATTCCCCTCGGCGCCGAGCGCATAGACCTTGCCGTCGGCCACCGTGGGCGTGCAGCGGGGACCGGCCGCATACGAGATGCCGTAGCGGCAGTCGTAGATATGCTCCCAGAGGAGAGCACCAGTCGCCGCGTCGAGGCAGAGCACCCGCTCGCGGCCGGCGAGTTCGGTGCGGTCGTTGGGCGCGTTGGCGAGCGACCCGGCGGCGCGGTCGTAGTCGGTGAGATAGACGCGGCCGTCAGCTACGGCCGGGCCGGAATAGCCCCCTTTGACGGGCACCCGCCACTTCACGGGCAGTCCGGCGGCCGGGATCGTCTCCACGATGCCCGTCTCGCGCCAGACGCCGTCGCGGTGCGGACCCATCCACTGCGGCCAGTCGTCGCCGGATGAGACTCGGGCCACGGAGCCCGCGAGACAGGCCACGGCGAGGATCGATGCGATGGGGAATCGGGACAAAACCGGGCGAGCCTGCAGTCGGGGCATGAGCGAAGTCTCCGGGACGGTTGCCAACCGGCGTCATGATACTGCCACAAGCTGCGGCAGGTCGCTCGTCACGTCGATCCCGGCGGGCCGCCAGTCAATCACTTCCATCTCGGCGGTTCGGCGGCCGCGAAACTCGTTGATCTTCGGCTTGAAGGCGATGTGGAAGGGCTGACCGGGGGCGGGGAGGTGGGGGAGCCAGTCGGCACCGCCGAAGGCCACGCCCCGCACCGTCGCGCCGTGCTGCGTGAGTTGCAATGAGAGATGCCGGCCGCCGCCACCGATCGTCCGCGGCGGCTCCGCGAGTGTTACGCCCGAGGCGCAGAGCACCGGCCGGCGGTTGCCCTGCCCGAAGGGCGCGAGCCGTTCGATCTGTTCGACCGCATGGAGCGTGATTCCCGCGAGGGTCGTCTCGCCGTCGATCGTGAGCTGGGCGCGGCGAAGCGAGTCGGGCATCCGGGCTGCCACCTCCGCGATGAAGGCGGCGCGGAAGGCATCGATCTGGCTGTCTTCGATCCGCAGGCCCGCGGCGGCGGCATGGCCCCCGCAGGTCACGAGCAGATGGCGGCAGGCGACCAGCGGTTCGTGGACGTCGAAGCCCGGCACGCTCCGCAGGCTGCCCGAGGCGACGAGCCCCTCGTGGGCCCCCTGGGCGATGACGACCACCGGGCGATGGAAGCGATCCGCAAGCCGCCCCGCCACGATGCCCACGATCCCGGCGTTCCAGCCGCGGTCGGCAAGCACGAGCGCCGCATCGGCCTCGGGATCGAATCGTTCCAGGGCCTGCTTTGTGGCTGCCAGCAGGATGCTCCGCTCCTCGCCCTCCCGGCGGGTGTTGAGCTCGTGCACGTAGCTGGCCAGGCTCTCGGCCCGAGGCAGGTCGGCCACTGTGAGGAGCTCGATTCCCTTGGTCGCCTCGCCGAACCGGCCGGCGGCATTGAGCCGCGGGGCGAGCCGAAAGGCCACATCTTCCGAGTCGAGCGCCGACTTCTCGTGGACCGCTGCCAACTCCATCAGCTTCGTCAGGCCGGGCCCGCCCCGCTGCCGGAGGCACTCCAGGCCATGCCGCACGAGGATCCGATTCTCGTCGAGCAGGGGCACCACGTCGGCCACCGTGCCAAGGGCGGCCAGGCCGATGCTTCGCAGCAGCATCTCCCGCAGCCGGGGTGTGACCTGCTTCGCGCCCGCCGCCCGGGTGGCGATCGCCCAGGCCAGCTTGAAGGCCACGCCCGCCCCGCAGAGATCACCGAACGGATAGGCGGTGCCCGGCAGCCGGGGATGCACGATCGCAGCGGCGGCGGGAAGCGTCTCGCCGAAGGAATGGTGGTCGGTGATCACAAGCTCGAGGCCGAGTTCCTTGGCCCGCCCGGCTTCGGCCACGCTCGCGATGCCGCAGTCGACCGTCACCACGAGTTCGGCCCCCTCGGCCGCCAGCTTCTCCAGCGCCTCGGCGTTGAGCCCATAGCCCTCCTCGAACCGGTTCGGCACATACCAGCGGTGCGGGGCGTCGAGGGCCTCGAGGCAGCCGACGAGAATCGCGGTGGCCGTCATGCCGTCGGCGTCGTAGTCGCCATAGACGACGATCTGCCGACCCGCCCGCACCGCCGCCAGGATCCGATCGGCCGCCTCGGGCACGCCCGGCAGCGTCTCCGGATCACGGAGGTCGGCGAGCGTGCCCGCGAGGAAGGTCTTGACCGCAGCCGGGTCGCTCACGCCGCGGCTGGCCAGCAGCGCCGCCACGATGCTCGACACCCCCGCTCGCTTCTCGAGCGCCGCCACCGCCGCGGGGTCGTGAGGTCTGAGCTGCCACCGCTTTGGCATCGGCACGAATCCCTTCTGCACGCCGGTAACGACGTTGATGGAGCGCTCGTCAGAAACCCTGAGGCGGGCAGGCGAGGGGGTCGGCGAACGCTCGCGGAGCATGGGGGCGTATCCTCGCCCGCGACGCGACTTTTGCCGCCTCCGAGCCGGCGACGCATGAATCGCGTCCGCCGACCTCGACGGCAGTATATCGCCGGGAGACGGTATAGTGTCGCCTCGTCCCGCCCCCGTGTTCGGAGCGATCCATGCCCGTCGCCGACCTGCCGCTGCCCGTGCTCCCCTCCAAGCCCAAGCGGGACACCGTGCCCGCCGACAAGGTGCTCTGCGAATACTGCTCGGCCAAGTGCTGCCGCTACTTCGCCTTGCCGCTCGAAGAGCCGACCACGCGGGAGGAGTTCGAATACATCCGCTGGTTTCTGCTGCACGAGTACGCGACCGTGTTCACCGAAGAAGGCGACTGGTACGTCTGCGTCCACACGGTCTGCAAGCATCTCCAGGACGATCACCGCTGCGGCATCTACGAGACGCGGCCGCAGATCTGCCGCGAGTACACGACCGACGACTGCGAGTACGAGGACGACTGGGTCTACGATCAATACTTCGAGACCGCCGAACAGGTCGAGGAATACATGGACGCCGTGCTGGGACCCGGCGGTCAGACGCTCGGCGAGGGCCGAAAGAAAAAAAACCGCGGCCAGTCGATCCGCGGCCCCAAGCCGCCGCTCCTCCAGATCCTCTGATGATCCAACCTCGCACGCTCAAAGGCTTCCGCGACCACCTGCCGGCCCAGGCGCTGGCCCGGGAGCGGGTGCTCGACATCGCCCGCCGGGTCTACCGCTCCTACGGCTTCGCACCGATCGACACGCCGGCGCTCGAATACCTGGAGGTGCTCACGGGCAAGGGGAGCGATGAGACCGACAAGCAGCTCTACCGGTTCACCGATCACGGTGGCCGCGAGGTGGGGATGCGGTTCGACCTGACGGTGCCCTTCGCCCGGTTCGCGGCGCAGCACGTCAACGAGCTCGGCCTGCCGTTCAAGCGGTACCACATGGCCACGGTCTGGCGGGGCGAAAACACGCAGCGCGGGCGCTACCGTGAGTTCATGCAGTGCGATTTCGACACGATCGGCACCACGAGCGGCGTGGCCGATCTCGAGATGGTGCTCGTGGTGCACGACCTCCTGGCGGCGATCGGCATCGAACGGTTTTCGATCCGGGTGAACGATCGGCGGGTGCTGGCCGGTGTGCTCGAACGGCTGGGGCTGGCGGACCGCGCGACCGGGGTGCTTCGCAGCCTCGACAAGCTGGCCAAGGCCGGGGCCGAGGCGGTGGCCGCGGAACTGGCCGGGCAGGGCGTCGCGGCCGAGGCGGTCGCCGCGCTGCTCGAAATGGCCCGCCTGGCCGGGCCGCCGGCGGAGGTGCTCGCCGGCCTGGCAACCCTCGTGGGTGACTCGGCCACGGGGCGGGCCGGGGTGGCCGGGCTCGAGGAGATCGTGGCAGGGGCTGCGGCGGTGGGCGTGCCGGCCAATCGGCTCGTGATCGATCCCTCCATCGCCCGCGGCCTCGACTACTACACGGGCATCGTGCTCGAGAGCTTTCTCGACGACCTGCCGAGTCTCGGCAGCATCTGCTCGGGCGGACGCTACGACAACCTCGCCGGCCTCTACACCAAGCAGCCGCTGCCCGGCGTGGGCGCGTCGCTGGGCATCGACCGGCTGCTGGCCGGACTCGAGGAACTCGGGCAGGGGACCACGGTCGAGACACCGGCCGAACTCTTCCTCGCCTACTTCGAGGCCGACCGGCTCCCCGACTACCTGCGGATCGCCGCTGCCCTGCGCCGGGCTGGTCTCGCGGTCGAGTTTTTTCCCGAGCCCAAGAAGCTCGGCCAGCAGCTCAAGCTGGCAGCCAAGCGGGGCTTTCGCGGGGCGCTCATCATCGGTGGCGAGGAGTTTGCCACCGGCACGGCCCAGCTCAAAAACCTGGCGACTCACGCCTCGACCACGATCGACTGGCACGGAGACGTCGGGGTGCTCGTCGACGCGGTCTGCTCCTGCAGGGCTGGCCTCGACGCGGTCTGAGGGCAGCCGCCGGGGCGCATCCGCTCAGGTGTCGGCCCAGGCCCGCTCGAGCCGGGCGAGTTCCCGAGCCACGACCATCGCCGAGGCCGGGCGGTCTTCGCTGCGATGGGCGAACAGCCGCATCACCAGTTCGGCCACCGCGGGCGGAGTCTGAGGGGCCACCTCGGCCAGGGGCCGCGGCTGGCCGCCGGCGATCGCGGCCAGCAAGGCGGCCATGGATTGGCCCTCGAAGGGAAGCCGACCGGCGAGCAGTTCGTAGAGCATCACCCCGAGTCCGAACAGGTCGCTCTGGGCGTCGGGCTCACGGTCGTCGAGGCGTTCCGGGGGCATGTAGGCGGGCGTGCCGATGAGCGCGCCCTCCACGGTGAGCCGGGCGTCGGCTTCGCGGCCGTCGCTGCCGGCCAGACCGAAGTCGATGATCCGCACGGTCTCGAGCGGACCATCGAGAAAGATGTTGTCGGGCTTGACGTCGCGATGCACGAGCCCGCGGGCGTGGGCGGCGGCCAGGCCCTCGGCGATCTCGCGGCCGATCCGCAGCACCTCGCCGACCGGGAGTGAGCCCGCTTCGTTTCGCTTGTCGCCCAGGGTTCGCCCCTGCAGCAGCTGCATCACGATGTAGGGGAGACCGTCGTCCTCGCCGACGGCATGCACCATCAGAACGTGCGGGTGGTCGATCGCCGCGGCCGTCCGTCCCTCGCGAAGAAAGCGCTGCCGGGCCCGCGGGTCGCGAGCCCGGCGGCGGTTCATCACCTTGATCGCGACGTTGCGGTCGAGCGTGTCGTCATGCGCCAGATAGACCCGCCCCATCGCGCCGGCCCCGAGCAGGCCGAGGATGCGATAGCCCCCGATCCGCTGGGGGAGCGGATCATCCGCCAAGCCGTCCGCTCCGGGCAGGAGACCGGGGTCAGGTCCGTCGGTCGCGCTCGACGATCCGGGTCGCATGATCACGGTATCGGTGATCGGCGAGTGGCGGGCGTGCGTCTCATGCGGCGTCACCCGCACCACGAACGAGCAGAAGGGGTCGCCGTGGAGCATGCAGCTCGTCTCGGCGAGGTCGATCGTTTCGCCGAAGTGGCGGGCGATGCCGTGGAGCAGTCCCGTGGCCAGTGGGCAGAGTCGCCGCCGGGAACTGTAGACGAGGTGGATCTCCTCCCGGTTGGATCGGACGGTCTCCAAAACAGGTGGGTCGGCTCCGGGCTGACTCGCGCGAACCATCCCGTGGATCAGCTCCTCGGTGTGCTCGATGAGATCGAGCGTCCGCCAATTGGGATCGATCAGCGGGCCGGCGACCTTGACGAGATGCGGCGCCAGAAACTCACCGAACCGGCGGGCGGTGGACTGCACGGGCTCTCCGGCGTCGTCGGCGATGGCCTGGAGAAACGCGAGGGCGTCGGCGTCGGGGTAGACACCCGAGGGCAGATGGCGGGCGGCGGCGAGCGAACTGAGCGGCTCGAGGGACGACCGCGACCCGGTCGGCGACCCGGTGGACAGGGTCTCGAGAAACTTCTGCAGGTAGAAGAAGATCAGTCCGTGCACGGCCAGGCCTGTCGTTGCCGGTGAATCTGGTCCCCTCTGTCGTCGTCGAGCCTATCAGTGGTCGCCGCCGGAGGAAAGCGGATCGGCTGCAGCAGACGACCGATCGCAGAGCCGGCGCCGGTAGAGGGCCAGACCGTGCGCGGCGTGGTAGAGGCCGCCGCATTCGAGGTCGAGGTCGGTCGTGCGTTCGAGCAGCGTGACGAGCCGCTCGGCCGCCCGGGAAACCCAGGGGGCGGCGAGGCTCTCATCGTCGAGGACGAGCGGCAGGATCTCGAAGACGTGGCCAGTCGCCCCGAGCGTCGAGAAGACATCGGGCGATCGGCCCGGCCGCTCGAAGTAGTGCACCGAGAAACTGCCGTCGGGTTGCTGAAACTGCCGGGCTCGGTCGATGTATTCGGCCAGCACACTCTCGGCCAACGCCCAGCCGCTCTCCGGTGGCGGCGGGGCGGGATGGACTGCGCGGTAGGCTGCCACGGCTGCCGCGAGGCCGTAGAGCCGGTGCGTGCCGCCGCAGGCGGCGCCGACGATCTCGCTCTGAGCTTCCATCCGCGCCACGGCTTCGGTCGTCCAGCGGCGGCCGTCGCTCGCCTCCCAGCTCGCGTCGGGTGGGTCGTAGGCGGCCAGGGCCATCAGCGTCCAGGAACACTCCTGACCCGGGCGGATGTCGCGCTTGGCCTGGGCCAGCAGATCGGCAAGCGTGAAGTCGCGGCCGCCGGCCCGGATCGGGGTGTCGAGCGGCAGGCCGCCGACGAGGCCCGATTCGCCGGTCGCGACGCCACACTGTGAGAGATAACCGAGCCACTGGTCGGGGTGGCCCTGGCCCGTGACGCTGCCCTCGTCGACCACCGCCAGCGGCCCCACGTCGCCCACCCGGATCTCCCAGCCGGCGATCCGGCCACCACCCAGGAGGAACTCGACCGCGGGCGACACCGCACCGTCGTGGGCGAGGGGAAACGCTGGACCAAAGGCGAGCACGCCGTGCACCACCTGCCAGGCCCCCTGCTGGGAGGCGTCAAGCAGGCGACGATCCGCGGAGTGGCGGAGGACGGCCTCGATCCGCGGGCAGAGGTCTCCGGCTGCGGCCGATTCCAGCGCCGATCCGTCGATTCCCGCTTCTGGGCCGCTGCAGCCGGCGATGAGCAGCAGCCCAGCCACGGCCAGAACCGAGCGGAGCGGGCAGCGAACCAACCGGGCCTGCCACGCGTAGAAACTGCTGACTGTTTTCGTCATCGACGGGTGATTCCTGCGCCGGGGCGACGCGACGTGAGCCGGCCATACACGCCGCGGGCGTGCCGGCTAGGATACGTCGACGGCGGGCCGGTGGTCAGACGCCTCAAAAAGTAGGAGCTTTCGCGAGCATGTTCTTTTTCGACCCCATGTACTTCGTCTGGATCGCCCCGGCCATGCTTCTGGCGGCGTGGGCGCAGTGGCGGGTCAAGTCGTCGTTCGAGGCCGCCTCCCGCGAGCCGGCCCCGCTCTCCGGCGCGGCCGCGGCCCAGCTGATCCTCCGCTCGGCGGGGGTGACCGACGTGGCGGTCGAGCGGGTGCCCGGGCATCTCACCGACCATTACGACCCCCAGTCCAAGGTGCTGCGGCTGTCGCAGGGCGTCTACGACTCGCGGTCGCTGGCCGCCGTGGGCATCGCCGCCCACGAGGCGGGCCATGCGCTCCAAGATGCCAAGTCCTACGCGCTCATGGGGGTCCGGAACGCCGCGGTCGGTGTGGCCAACTTCGGCAGCGGCATCGGGCTGTTCGTATTCATGATCGGCCTGGGCCTCGCGCTCAAGCCGGTCGCCTGGCTCGGCATCGTCCTGTTCGGCGGCACGGTCTTCTTCCAGCTCGTCAACCTGCCGGTTGAGATCGATGCCAGCAACCGGGCCAAGGCGGAACTCGTGAACCTGGGCATCGTGCCGGTCGCCGACATGCCGGCGGTGAACTCGGTGCTCAACGCCGCCGCCTGGACCTACGTGGCCGGCACGCTGCAGAGCGTGCTCACGTTGCTCTACTACGCGAGCTTCCTGGCCGGCAGCAGCGACGACCGGTGACGCGGATTGCGTGGTCGATCGGGCAATCGTGATCGGTCTCGCGCAACGGCCCGGTGCCGGACTCGCTCAGTGATTGAGCGAGTAGAGCAGCACGTTGAGTGCGATCTTCTCGGCGTCGTCGCGATCGTAGCCGGCACACTCCAGCGAGTTCTGCTTCTCGAGAGCGCAGGAGAGATCGAAGGGCGAGAAGATCACCGCCCAGCGGTCGCCGATCTTGATGCCCTCGAGCCGCGGGGTGGTCTTCCGCGTGCGGACCGCCATCGGGCCGTCGCCTCCGGCCGGCTCACGGAGCGTGACCTCGCGGATATCGAAGCCGCCGTATTCTGCGGCGGCGAAGATCGGGTCGTCGGCGGGGATCTCCCCAAGCGTGTGGTCTGGCAGGATCGCGGCGATCTCGGCGCGGAAGGCGGTGGTGAACTCGGCTGCGGCGCAGACGCTGTCGACGAACAGCATCCCGCCGCGGTCGAAGAAAGTGGCCAGCCGTTCCCGACGGGGGGCGTCGAAGGTGAAGCCGCGGCGGCCGTGCATGAAGAGCAGGTGGTAGTCGAAGATCGCCTCGTCGGCCGGGTCGATCTGGGCCGGCGTGTCGTCCACCCGCACGCCCGTCTCCCGGGCGGCGGCTCGGAGAATGTTGGCCAGCGCCGCCGGTGCCACGTCGCACATCCCGCCGTGCCGCAGCTTGCCGATCGCCAGCTGGCCGCGCTCGAGCGGATCCCGCGGGGTCGCCACCTGCGGCATGATGTCGAAGAGTTCGTCCTTTCGCTTGAGTTCCCGGTTCGTCGCGTAGGCGAGCACGTTCGCGCCGATCGCCAGGGCCGCCTCGACCTCCCGGGCGATCGCGGGCGGCAGGTCCCGACGGACCGGGCCGCCGAGCTCCCAGAGGCAGGAGAGGCTGGGCATGCCGTTGGGATTTGCTCCCCGGTCGGTGGGCGGGGCGTAGATCAGGCAGGTGCGACAGCCGTAATCGACGCCCAAGAGGGGGCGATGCAGTTCGGGCGGCACGATCTCTTCCGCGTGCCAGGCGGGATGCTCGGGGGGCAGCAGGTTGAGCCGGTATTCGGGTTCGGGGAAGATCTCCCCCACGAGCTGCCGCAGGCGGCGGTCGAATTCGTCGCTGTTGGGGCAGCAGGCTTCGGCGAAGATGAAGCCGCCTTCGTCCACATAGGCCCGCAGCCGCTGGCCGGCGTTCGGCCCGAGGTCGAAGAGCGACTTGCCCGAGAGCCAGAAGACCGGCGCCTGCATCAGGTCGGCATGGTCGGCCGTGGCTGCGGCGAGCACGTGCCAGGAGAGTCCGGCCGGATATTCCTTCCGCCAGCGGGCCTCGACGTATTCCACGAGGTGGGCGATGTCGTGGCCGTGCCGATTCCAGTCGTCGGCCGGACCGTGCAGGCTCTTGGCCACCAGCACCGGCCGCCGGCCCTTGCCGAGGAACATCAGGGCGAAGCTCGTCGCGACCGTCGCGTCTTCGAGCCGGCGGGCCGTGAACTGCCCGCTGAGCCGGTCCTGGGCGGCGACGAGCATCTCGGCCCCTTCGCGAAACCAGTCGTGCTCGCCGATGAACCGCCGGGCGGTGAACCGGCCGACCCGCTCCACACCGTAGAGGTAGTAGTAGAGCCAGGTGTCGCTGCCCGTGCCCGGATTCTGGGTGACGCTGAACCGCCGGCCCAGCCAGTCGAGTCCGCGTTCGAGCACCTGCGGCGCCCGGCCGCCGCCGCAGCAGGAGACACCGTTTGCGGCGGCCCGCGCATCGGGTGTGCCGAGATACTCCGACGTGATCCAGATGCTCCCGATGCCGGCGGAGGTCATGCTGCCGGTGCCGGGCGAGCGGCCGCTGTAGCCCCACGAACCGTCGGCGTTGGCGCAGGCCACAAAATACTGCTGGGATCGCACCCAGGTGTCGCGGTTGACCCGCGCTCCCGCCCGCGCCGCCTCGTGCAGCGCGAGCAGTGCATATTGCGTGTTGGAGTTGTCGCCCATGCCTCCGGCAGGACTCGGCCCGTAGGTCCATGATCCGGCCCCCGGGCCGAGTTGCACCTGGGCCGCTTCCAGCCAGGCCACGTTGCGGGTCAGGATCGCCGCGTCGGCCTGCGGCGAGAGCATCGCCAGGGCGAGCGCCTGGAGGGCCACGTGGTAGGTTTCTTCAGGTTCCTGGAGCCGCAGCCAGCCCAGGCCCTTCCGCACGGCCGGGTGGTCGGCTTCGAGCCCCGCGTTGGCGAGCGCAAGGAGCACGAGGCCCGTCGCCCCGACCCGCTTGTCGGGCGTGCCCATCGCGTCCCAGGAGCCGTCGGGATTCTGCTGCCGGATCAGATAGTCGCGGCCCTTCTCGAGCGCCTGCTGGATGTCGTCGGGCCGAAGCTGCGGGTTTTGCCCGCGGGCGGGAGCGAAGGCCGCCGCGGTCACGAGAACCGCAAGGCACGCGGCCACGACCGGTCGCCTGCCGCCACGGCGCCAGGCGAGGGTCAAACCCGGTGACATGCTGGTTTCAGCCATCGCCTTCGATTGTAGCAGGTGCGAGACGCCGCCGGAGACCTCGGCCAACTCGCGGCGGAACAGCCGTCCGTTTGCCGCTGCGGCCAGGAATCCCGATACTGACGGATCTGGTTGCGAGGCCCCGAGGAAGATGCTCCCCGAGGCCCTCGTCGTTTTGCAGGTTTGTTTCGCAGGCTCGTTTCTCTGCAGGAAGGATTGCCGGCGTGTCCACCGCTTCCCGTCAAAAGACACTCGACGACATCCTTCAAGAGTTCGCCCAACACCGGCGGCTGATGCAGGAGGAACTCCAGAAGGTGATCGTCGGGCAGACCGACGTGATCGAACAGCTTTTTGCGGCGATCTTCACCCGCGGCCACTGTCTGCTCGAGGGGGTGCCGGGCCTGGCCAAGACGTTGATGGTGGCCACCCTGGCCCGGATCCTCGACGTCGGGTTCAAGCGGGTACAGTTCACGCCCGACCTGATGCCCTCCGACATCACGGGCACCAACGTGCTCGACGACGAGGGGGGGCGACGGGTGTTTCGCTTCGTCGAGGGGCCGATCTTCACGAACATCCTCCTGGCCGACGAGATCAACCGCACGCCCCCCAAGACCCAGGCGGCCCTCCTTCAGGCGATGCAGGAGCGGGAGGTGACGGTGGGCCAGCAGACCTACCCGCTGCCCGAGCCCTTCTTCACGATCGCCACCCAGAACCCGATCGAGCAGGAGGGCACCTACCCGTTGCCCGAGGCCCAGCTCGACCGGTTCATGTTCAACATCAAGGTCGGTTATCCCTCGGCGGCCGAGGAGGAGCAGATCCTGATGTCCACCACCCGGCCGGAGAAGCCCGAGGTGCAGAAGGTGCTCTCGGGGCGGGCGATCCTCAACATCCAGAAGGTGGTCGCGAGCGTGGCGGTCAGTGAATACGTCGTGAAGTACGTGGCCCGGATCGTGCGGGCCACGCGGCCCAAGGATCCGCAGGCGCCCCCCTACGTGGCCCAGCTCGTCGATTGGGGGGCCGGGCCGCGGGCCGGTCAGTTTCTGATCCAGGGCGGCAAGGCGGTGGCCGCGATGGATGGCCGCTTCAGCGTCTCGCTCGACGACGTCAGGCGGGTGGCCGTACCGGTGCTGCGGCATCGCATCGCCACCAACTTCCAAGCCCAGGCCGAAGGGCTCACTGCCGAGTCGATCATCGAGCGGCTCCTGAAGGAGACGCCCGAGCCCGAGATTCCCAAGTTCGTCCGGTAACAGGCGGCGCCCCGCGGCCTGGCGGGGCGGTGCCGGCGAGGTGACCCGCCGATGGTGCGTGCGGTCGAGGAATACCTGAAGCCCGAGGTGGTCCGGCAGATCGCCCGGCTCGATCTCCGCGCCCAGTTCATCGTCAAGGGCTTCCTCCAGGGGCTCCACGCCAGTCCCTACCAGGGTTTCTCGGTCGAGTTCAGCGAGCACCGGCGGTATACCCCCGGCGACGATCCCAAGGACATCGACTGGCTCGTCTACGCCAAGACCGACAAGCACTACGTCAAGAAGTTCGAGGCCGAGACCAACATCACCGGCTACCTCGTGGTCGATGCCAGCGAGTCGATGGCCTACACCTACCGGCAGGAGCTGACCAAGCTCGACTATTCGATCTCCCTGGCCGCGGCCCTCTGCTGGCTGATGGTGCACCAGCAGGATCCCTGTGGCCTGATGGTCTTCGACGAGAAGGTGCGGACGTCGCTGCCGGCTCGGTCGCGACGGTCGCAGATCGGCCATGTGCTCTCGATCCTGTCGAAGGTGGCCCCGGCCGGCCGAACCGACATCGCCCGGAGCCTCGTGCAGGTGGCGGCCATGCTCCGGCATCGGTCGCTCGTGATGGTGTTCAGCGACCTGCTCGCCGATCCCGGGCCGATTCGCGAGGCGCTGCTGCGGCTGCGGCACGGGGGACACGACGTGATCCTCTTTCACGTGCTCGACGAGGCGGAGGTCGGGTTTCCGTTCGACGGGATGGTCGAACTCACCGAGCCGGAGAGCCGGGACAAGCTCGTGATCGACGCCGACGCGGCCCGCACGGGCTACGTGGCAGCGGTGGAGTCGTTCCGCGAGGAGTATCGCTCATGGTGCTTTCGGGCCGGCGTCGACTACGTGCCGCTCGACACGAGCATGCAATTCGACCGGGCCCTCGTCGAATACCTGCACAACCGGCGGGGGCGGTTCTGAACCATGGGGCTGTCGTTCCTCTCGCCGCTCTTCCTCGGCGGAGCGGCTCTGGTGGCCGCCCCGATCCTGCTGCATCTCCTGATGCGGCGGAAGCCGGTGCCCCATGCCTTTCCGGCGCTCCGCTTCCTCCAGGAGCGGGCCGTCCGCAATCGACGCCGGCTCCGGCTCAGCCATCTGCTTCTGCTTGCGCTGCGGATCGCGGCGGTGCTGCTGGTGGCCCTGGCGTTGGCCCGGCCGGTGCTGCGGGGCGCCGGCTGGCTGCCCGACACGGAAGGGCCCGTCGCCGCGGCGTTCGTGTTCGACACCGCGCCGCGAATGGCCCTCCGGCAGGGCAACGAGACCAGGCTCGAGCGGGCCCGCGGGCTCGCGAGCGTGCTGTTTGGGAAGCTGCCTGCGGGAAGTCGGCTGGCGGTGATCGACACCTCCGAGAGCCCGCCGGCCTTTTCTGCGTCGCTGGCGGAAGCCCAGGCCCGTGTGGAGCGGCTCGACGCGGACTCGGGCTCCCGCTCGCTGCCCGACGCAATCGCCCAGGCCCGGCGGCTGCTGGCGACGGCTGAACTCGATCGCCGTGAGATCTATGTCTTCACCGATTGTTCGCGGGGCGCCTGGGATGTTGCGCCGGCCGCCGTGGTGGAAGAGCCCGGCGCCGCGGCGGCCTCGGTGCTTTACGTGGATGTGTCGGCCGACGCCGTGCGGAACTACGCGATCGAGTCGCTCGATCTCTCGGGTGTACGCCTGGCTACCGGCACCCCGCTGGTGGTCGAGGCCACGATCTCGGCGACCGGCACCGAGGCCGACCGGCTGGTCGATGTCGAATTCCTGGCCGAGGATGGCCGCTACGTGCGGCGCGGGGTGAAGCCGGCGGCCGTCGGCGAAGCAGGGCGGGCGACCGTGGCTTTCGAGCTGGCGGGGCTCGAGCCCGGCACCCGCCAGGGCCGGCTGCTGCTCGACGGCAGCGACGACTTCTCGGCCGACGACGTGCGATCGTTCACGGTCGAGGTCGGGCCGCCGGGCCGGGTGGTCGTGGCGGCTGCCAGGCCGGCGGATCGAACCGGCAGGCTGATGGTGGAGGCCCTGGCGCCGGCGCCGCTTCGCCGTGCCGGGACGGCGCGATTCGCGCCCGACGTGATCGACTACGGGGCTCTCGACCTGACGGCCTGGCAGGGCGCGGAAGGGGTGGTGCTCCTCGATCCGCCGCCGCTGCCCGATGCCGTCTGGGAAGCGCTGGCTACTTGGGTGGCCGAAGGGCATGGGCTCGTGGTCTGGCTTGGACCGGCTGCCGGTGGCCCGGAGGCCTTCAACACACCCGCGGCCACCCGCCTGCTCGGCGGCCGGATCGTGCGGGTCTGGCGGAGCCCCGATGCGGGAAATTTTCTGGCCCCAACCGATCTGGCCCACCCGCTCCTGGCAGCATTTCGCCGCGTCGGTGACGAAGTGCCGTGGCAGGACTTTCCCGTGACACGCCACTGGGAGTTTCAGCCGGCGGAGCCCGGGGGCGACGAGAACCCGCCGCTTCCAGCTGGCGTGGTGGTTGCCTATCGCAACGGCCTGCCAGCCGTCGTCGAACATCGGGTGGGGCAGGGACGGGCCGTCCTGGTGACGACACCCGTGACCCAGTCGGCCAGCGATCCCGAGGCCTGGAACAATCTGGCCACCGGCTTCGAACCCTGGCCGTTCCTGATCCTAGCCAACGAAACCCTGCTGTTTGCCAGCGAGCCTTCCGCCGAACGCAATGTGGTGGTCGGGAGGCCGGCGGTGCTGCCGCTCGGCCGTCGGGACCTGCCGACTGCGACCGTGCGGACTCCGGGCGGCGACGACTTTCCGGTGGCGATCGATCGCGTGCAGGGCACGGTCACCGTCACGGCCACCCTCGAGCCGGGCAACTACACCGTGCGAGCCGGCGGAGTGGCCAACGGAGTGAGCGACGGCTTCAGCGCCAACCTCGACCCCGCCGCCACCGATTTCCTGCGGCTCTCGGCCGAGGATCTGGCGACGGTGCTGGGCCCCGATCACCGCCTGGCCCGCGACGCGACGGAGCTCGTTCGAGACGTGAACCGCGAGCGGGTGGGAACGGAACTGTTCGGCTGGCTGATCCTGCTCGCCGCGGCGGTGATGGCAGCCGATTGGATCGTGGCCAACCGCTTCTATGCCCCCAAGGACGAGCCGCCGCAGGCGGCGGCCGACGTGGTCGCGGAGTTCGGTGAGTCTCCGGCCGACTCCGAGCCCGAGCCTGCTTGGGCCGGGGGCGGCGGCCCGCCTCCACTCCCACCGCGGGATGAGGTTGCTTCATGAAGGAAGCTACCTGGATCGAAGACCTGTCGATCGCGTTCGACCCCGTCGGGTCGTGGGCCTTCGTCGTGCTCGTGGCGACGGCCTTGGCGGCCGTGCTCGTGGCGGTGCCTCCCGACCGGTCCCGGATCGGTCCCCGGCAGGTGTCGGTGCTGGTGGGCCTGCGGCTCCTGGCGTTCCTCGCCGTGGTGCTCTGCATGCTCCGCCCCGAACTGGTCTCGACCCGGCGGGCCGTCCAGCAGGGACTCGTCGTGGTGCTGGCCGATGCCTCGGAGAGCATGACCGTGGCTGACGGGCCGGGCGGCGCGACCCGGTGGCAGGCGGTCGTCGCAGCGATCGATGCCGCGCGGCCGACCGTTCAGGAGTTGCTCGGCCAAGGGGGCTTCGAGATCGCAGCCTGGACGTTTGATCGGGAACTCCATCCGCTTTCGCCACGCGGCGACGACCCCTTGCCCCTGGACGAATGGCGGGACGCCGCCACCGCCGACGAGACGGCGATCGGGTCGGCCCTCGACGAGGCGATCCGTGCGGCGACCGATGGTCGCCTCGCCGGCGTCATTCTCCTGAGCGACGGCGCCCAGCACGCCTATCCGCCCCGCGACCTTCCGCCGCAGTCGGCCGCCCGCAGCGTGGCCGACCTCGGCGGACCGCTCTGGACCGTGACCTTCGGTCAGCACCTCGGCGGCGGGCAGGGGCGGGATGCGGCGGTTGTGAACCTCTCGGTCTCAGAGACCGTCTACCTCGACAATACACTCGAAGTGGCCGGCCGGGTGCGGCTCGAGGGACTCGCCGGGAAGGCGGCAGCGGTCGTGCTCTTGGTCGAGGGCGAGGAGGGAGTGCTCGAGGAAGTGACGCGCACGACCGTGTCGACGCCGCGGGAGTCGGGCGAGGAGCCGGTGCGGCTCGAATGGACCCCGACGAGCCTGGGTGAGCGGAAGCTGGTGCTGCGGGTCGAGCCTCAAGAGGGAGAGGTGGTCGTCACCAACAACGAACTCTCGACCTTCGTGACCGTGGTCGATGGCGGGCTTCGGGTTCTCTATCTCGAGGGAGCCCTGCGGGTGGAGCAGCGGTTTCTGCGGCGGGTGCTGGCGGCCAGCCCGGACATGCAGGTCGAGTTTCGCTGGATCGATTCGAGCCGACGCGATCGCTGGCCGGTCGACCTGAGCCGGCAACTCGCCGGAGACTACGATGTCTACCTGATCGGCGACCTCGATTCGTCCGCCCTCAGGCCCGACGATCTCAGGCTGATCGCGGAGCGGGTGGCGGCCGGCGCCGGGATCGGCTTCCTCGGGGGCTTTCATGCCTTCGAGGCCGGAGGCTGGGCGGGTTCTCCGCTCGCACCGCTCGTGCCTTTCGAGGCCGATCCGCTGGCCCGGCAACGATTCGGCGAGCCCGTGCGGCCCGGAAGCCATCTGGAGGGTCCGCTCGCGATGCTGCCCGATCGCCGGTTTGGCGGCATCTCGATCCTCCGGCAGGCCGACACGGAGCAAGCCTCATTGGAGGTCTGGGAGAAGCTGCCGAGGTTGTCGGGGGCGAACGTGCTGGGCCGGCTCGTGCCCTCGGCCAAACCGCTGGCCGTGACGGCCGACGGCCGGCCGCTCCTGGTTGCCCGCGAGTATGGCGAAGGCCGGGTGCTCGCCTTCGCGGCCGATTCGACCTGGCGATGGGTGATGCAGGGCGCGCGGGACCAGCACCGGCGGTTCTGGCGGCAGTTCGTGCTCTGGCTGGCCCGCCGCGACGAGCAGGATGCCGACTCCCTCTGGCTCCGGCTGGCCCAGCGCCGACTCTCCCCGGGCACACCTCTGGAGTTCGACACGGCGATCGCGGCGGCCGACGGGGAGCCACGCCCCGATGCCCAGATCGAGGCGGTTGTGACGGCACCCGACGGCAGTTCCCGGCCGGTGCGGGTGGCCGCAGCCAATGGCGGGTTTTCCGGCACGGTGGCCGACTGTGTCGAGCCTGGCGACTGGAAGCTCGTCGTGCGGGGGCGGCGTCCCGGAGATCCCGAGCAGCGGGAGCGATCCGCGCGGTTCACCGTCTACCGGCAGGATCTCGAACTGGCCAATCCAAGAGCCAACCCGTTGCTGATGCAACAGATCGCCGGTGAGACAACCGGCGGCCCGCGGTTGCCCGAGGAACTACCGGCGATCTTCGAGGAGATCGGGAATCGGCCGTCGGTCTACGAGAGCCGAGAGCAATGGTCGCTCGCCTTCTGGGACAGCTGGCCGATGCTCGTCCTGCTGGCCGGCGCGATGATTGCCGAGTGGTCGCTGCGGAAGCGATGGGGGCTCGTGTAGGGGGGGTCGCCGTTCGGAGAGCCACGGCGGGGAGACGTTTGCCACCCCCGAGCCGTCGAATCCAGGCTTTTGCCCCGGAACCGCCCCTGCTACCCTCCCTGCCCGCATTCCGGCTTTCGGGTGCGGGAAGTGCCCACCGGCGAGGAGGTCGGCCATGGCCAAGCGACGTCCGATCCGCGACAAGCTCTTGCTGGGAGGACTCCTCGTCGGCGTGATGGTGGCTGCCCTGTCGGCCAGCAGCTTCCTCGGCGTCTATTCCTACCGCCGACTCGTCCGCGCGCTGTCGAGCCGAGCCGCTGAGCTGCCGCTCGCCGCGGAACTCGACGCCCGAGTGGCCACGCTCCGCCTGTCGCACGCCCGAGCCTTGGCCGGCGGCGACACGGCCGACGGCGTACTCGCCGGCGTGCGGGCCACGGCCGATGCCCTCGAGGCCTACTCGGCTGAACTGGAGGCGGGTGAGCTCGACGACGTTCCCTTCTCCGACCGCACCCGGGAGCGAGACACCGCCCGCCGGATCGCGTTGGGACTCTCCGCGCTCGAGCGGCTCGTGGCCGAGCCGACCGCCCCCTCGGCCACCGCGGAACGGGCCGTGCTCTTGGCCGCCGCCCCGCAGCTCGAGCGGCTGGCGGTGCTCACGGGCGAATTGCCCACCTTCCTGCAGCAGCGGCTCCACGATCTGGCCCACGAAGTGCGAGGCCGTTACCGCACGCTGATCGTGGTGACCTGGACGGCGGCGACCGCAGCGGGGGTGTTGCTCTGCGCGATCGGGGTCCTCACCTACCGCTGGGTGTTTCGGCCCCTGCGACTCCTGGGGCACGGCTCCCGCCGGGTGGCGGCTGGAGACTTCGACTATCGGATCCAGCTCGACACCCGCGACGAGATGGCGGAATTGGCCGATGCGCTCAACGACATGACCGAGCGGTTTCGGGAGATTCGCGACGATCTGGACCGGCAGGTGCAGTTTCGCACCCGCGAGGTGATTCGCAGCGAGCAGCTCGCGAGCGTCGGGTTTCTGGCCGCCGGTGTGGCGCATGAGATCAACAATCCGCTGGCATCGATCGCGATGTGCGCTGAGTCGCTCGAGAGCCGGATCGACGCGATGGCACCCCCGGAATCCGAGGCCCAGGTGGCCCGGCGGTATCTCTCGCTGATCCAGAACGAGGCCTTCCGCTGCAAGGGGATCACGGAGAAGCTGCTCGACTTCTCCCGCCTGGGCGAGGTGCGGCGGCAGGCCACCGCCTTGGCGGCGCTGGTGACCGACGTGGCCGACATGCTGCGGCACGTGGGACGGTTCGCCGGTCGCCGGATCGAGATCGACGAGGGGCAGGATGTGCTCGTGATGGTCAACCCGCAGGAGATCAAGCAGGTGGTGCTCAACCTGCTCGTCAACGCCCTCGACTCGATCGAGGAGACTGGGGTGGTGCGGGTGACGGCCCGCCGCTCGGGTGGCGAGGGGGTGCTCACGTTCAATGACGATGGCTGCGGCATGACGCCCGAGGTGCTCGAGCATCTCTTCGAGCCGTTCTTCACCCGGCGGAAACAGGGGCAGGGCACCGGCCTCGGCCTCTCGATCGTGCACCGGATCGTCGCTGACCACGGCGGTCACATCGAGGCCGCCAGCGACGGCCCCGGCCGCGGCGCGACCTTCCGGGTGGCTCTGCCACTCGCCCAGATCGGGGCGGTGGCCGGCGACCCGCCCGGCACCGGGGCCGAGCGGGCGGCCTGACTGCCCGACGAGCCCGTGGCCGATGTGGATTCGACCAATCAAGACGATCGATTGAATGGAGCGAAACGACGTGAAGCCCAACCCACGACCGATGCGAATCCTGTTCGCCGACGACGAGCCCTCGATCCAGGAACTGATGCGGATCGAACTGCCTCGGCTCGGGCACGAGGCCACGGTCTGCCCCGATGGCAGCACGGCCCTCGCGGCCCTCGATCGCACCGCCTACGACTGCGTGGTGGTCGACCTCGACATGCCGGGCGTCGGTGGCATGGAGGTGATCGCCCGGGTGCGGGCCACCGCCCCCGATACCGAGGCGGTGATCATCACCGGCAAGTCGTCGGTCGAGACGGCGATCGAGGCAGTCCGGCAGGGAGTGTTTGAGTATCTCACGAAGCCCTGCCGACTGGCCGAGATCCAGGCGGTGCTCGAGCGGGTGCGCAAGCGGCGGGAGCTCACCAGCCGACTGCGAGCCCTGGAACGCCGCGTGCAGCGGGCCGAAGGAACCACGAACCTGGTCGGCGGATCAGCCGGCTTGGCCGGCGTGCGACGGCTCATCGACCGGGTTGCGGGTAGCGAAGCGGCTGTGCTCGTTCGGGGAGAGACGGGTACGGGCAAGGAACTCGTCGCGCGGGCGATCCATGAGGGGAGCCGCCGGGCAGGCGGGCCCTTGGTCGCCGTCAACTGCGGTGCGCTGCCCGAACACCTCGTCGAAAGCGAGCTCTTCGGCCATCGCAAGGGAGCCTTCACGGGCGCCGACGAGCACCGGGCCGGGCTCTTCGAGGTAGCCGACGGGGGCACGCTCTTTCTCGACGAGATTGGCGAGTTGCCCCGAGCCCTGCAGTCTCGCCTGCTGCGAGTGCTCGAGAGCGGGGAGATTCGCCGGGTCGGCGACAACCATCCGATCACCGTCGACGTGCGGCTGGTCTGCGCCACCCACCGGCCGCTCGAGGAGATGGCCCGGGCTGGTGAGTTTCGCGAAGACCTTCTCTTCCGGATCAACACCTTCGAGATCACGGTGCCTCCCCTACGCGATCGCCAGGGCGACATTCCGGCCCTCGTCGACCACTTCGTCCGCCGGGGCTGGCCGCAGACGCCGCCGCAGGCCGAGGTGATCGCGGCCGAGGCCTTGGCGGCGCTCGAGGCGCACGACTGGCCGGGCAATGTTCGGGAACTCGCCAATGTGGTCGAGCACGCGCTTGTGCTCTGCGACGAACTCCCCCTCGTGCCCGAGCACCTGCCGGCGCGGCTGGTCGGCCGGCTACCGGCGGAACCTCGGGCTCGGTCGAGTTCTCAGCCCGCCGCGGCACTCCAGGAGCCGGGCCATGCGGGAGAACCCGACCGACCGCAGACGCTCCGAGAACTCGAGATCGAGGCTATTCTTCAAGGCCTCGAGCGAAACGACGGCAATAAGCCGCGAACCGCCGAGGAATTGGGCATCAGCCTCAAAACGCTCTACAACAAACTGCACCAGATCCAGGGCGGAACTCTGGAGAAACCTGCCTGACGGCAGCGATCAGGTCTTGCGGACCACGCCCACGAGCACGCCCAGCACCTTGGCGTTTTGCACGTAGATCGGCTTCATCGAGGAATTCGCGGGCTGCAGCCGAATCCGATCCCGCTCAGGAAACCATTGCTTGAGCGTGGCCTCGCCATCTTCCGTCTGGGCGACCACGATATCGCCCGCATGGGCCGAATGCTTCTTCTGGATCACCACCCAGTCACCATCGGCGATCTGGGCATCGATCATCGACTCCCCCATCACCTTGAGCACGAAGTGGTTTTCGCGATTGAAGAGGTCTTCGAAGTTGATCCGCTCGGCCTGCTCCTCCGCCGGCCGGAGCGTGCCGGCGGCGACCCAGCCGGCCATGTGAAGCCCCCGCAGGTGTGCGGGCTCGTTGACCAGTTCGATCGCCCGCGACATGTTCTTGCCGCGGGTAATCAGCCCCTTCCGCTCGAGCGCCTTGAGATGGCAGACCACGCCGTTGGGTGAGCGAATCTTGAAGGCCAGCCCGATCTCACGAACCGTCGGGCCATAGCCGCGGGAATGGATCTTGTCACGGATGAACGCGTAGATCTCCATCTGCCGCTCCGTGGGCGCGTCGCTCTCGTCTTCGGCAACGGTCGTGCGGAGCCCAAAGGGATCGCCCTGGAGGGCCGACGTGGCGGCCGCGACCCGACTCCGCTTGTGCCGCTCGGCGACGGCCGCCTTGGTGGCCTTGGTCGAGCGGGTCTTGGCGGGGCGGGTTGCAGCGGTCTTTCGCTTGGCCATGGTGCTTCAGCGGCGTCGGCCGAATTCCTTGGGGTGATCGGGAAAAATTGTGAACGCTAGTATCTTACTATACCCACGTGCACCGTCAAGTGGGTTTGTGGCGGTGGCCGCCGTCGTGGCGGATTGAGGGCCGGAGGCAATGCCAACTGGTGGGTCGGGATGGCGCATCCCCCGTTGCCGGTCATGGCCCGGCGATGCGGGACAGAAGTCATGTCAACTGGTAGGTCGGGATTGCCCGTGCCCCGTCGCCGGACGTTCGCTATGGGCATCCTGCCCTGCGCTCACTCGGATGCAGACTTCGCTGCGCAACGGGCACCGAGACGCTGAAGGCGGCTTGGTCGGCTGCGCTCGTCTGCATACGCCGGCTCTCGGGGCACGGGCAACCCCGACCTGGCGAGGCGTTTGAAGTGTCCGAAGCGGCCCAAATCTTCAGGCACGCAGCGGGCAACGCCCGCGCAGCGTGCCATCCGCGTCGCCCCGCCTCGACGGACATCCGCGCAGGCGAGGTAAACAATTCTCAGCGAACGCACGCCATCGGCCGCCTGGAAGGCGGCCGGCCGGGCGGAGGCCCGGCAAGCCCGCCGGGGCCATGGATGGCCCGCCGGGCGATAACACGGCCGCGTTTCGCCTGGTCTTACCAGGCGAGGTAGCTGCAGGAGGCAGCCGAACTGCGAAGCAGTTCAACCCCAAGGCTGCTCGGGCCATGGATGGCCGAGCAGCCGTGAAGCAGAGCATTTCGCCTGGTCTTACCAGGCGAAATGCGCGAAGGCCTTGTTCGCGTCAGCCATGCGATGGACGTTTTCCCGCTTGGTGACGGCGGCACCCTCTCGCTTGTAGGCAGCGATGATCTCTTCGGCCAGCTTCTCGTGGGTGGCGCGGCCCTTCTTCTCGCGGACGGCCTGGAGGAGCCAACGGATGGCGAGCGACTGCTGGCGGTTTCGGTTGACCTGCATCGGCACCTGATAGGCGGCACCACCGACTCGCTTTGACCGGACCTCGACCGCCGGCTTGATGTTTTCAATGGCGCGGTTGAAGACCTCGATCGGCTCCGCGTCGTTGATCTTCTTGGCGACAATTTCCATGGCCCGGTAGAAGATCCCCTGGGAGACGCTCTTCTTGCCGTCTTCCATCAGGCAGTTGACGAATTTGCTCGCCAGGAGCGATCCGAACTTCGGATCGGGGCGGAGTTGCGTGCGGCTGGCTGTGATGCTTCCCATTCGTGTGACTCGACGTGTGGCTGGTGGTGGTGGGGTGCGTGCTGGAGGTCGGAGAGACGACTAGCCCTTCTTGGCGCCATAGAGGCTGCGAGACTGCTTCCGGCCCTGCACGCCGAGCGTGTCGAGGGCACCGCGGATGATGTGGTATCGCACACCGGGCAGGTCGCGAACTCGGCCGCCGCGGACGAGCACGATCGAGTGCTCCTGCAGGTTGTGGCCTTCGCCCGGAATGTAGACGGTCACTTCCTTCTTATTGGAGAGCCGCACGCGGGCGATCTTCCGCAGAGCCGAATTCGGCTTCTTGGGGGTCATCGTCCGCACCTGGAGGCAGACACCCCGCTTCTGCGGGCACTTGTCGAGCACCGGCGACTTGGAGAACTTCCGCTTGGGGCGGCGACGGTTGCGAATCAGTTGGCTGATCGTGGGCATGCAAAAATCTTCTGGAGAGGATCGTGATCGGCGAGCCTTGAAGGATAACCGACTGTTGTCGCGAGCGGAAGCGGCCCTGCCATCGGTTTTTCTGGTCGGTGGCTTGCCTCTCGTCAGGCCTGGTTTGGATGGAGAATTTCGCCACGGCCGCCCGTGAGCATGTCGCCGTGCCACTGCCGCCAGCGCGGGGGCAGGGGGGTTGTTGCCTGAAAACCAGCCCGGGCGAGCCGGCGGAGCAGGATCGCGAGAAAGGGGGGGGTCCAGGCCGTCCCGCGGCGGAAACAGGCGGGCATGTCCGGCCGCTCCGTAAGGAACACAATCGACCCGCGACGCATCCCGAGGCCGGGATGCCGACCCGAACGGCCCCCTACGACGAGGATTCCCGACCGCATCTCAAACCCGGCCGCCGCATCGCAGGATCCGCCGATGGCGAGAATCCCACGCCGCATCCGGGCTCCGGCCAGGTGGCCGGCATCGCCGGCAACGACCACGATGCCGCCTCGCAGGCCGGCCTCGCTGCCCGGCAGTGCCGCCGCCGCGTTGTCGCCGGTTCTGCCTGCTACGCGCACCCGGCCGCCGGTCATCTCGCAGGCCAGCCAGTCGCCGGCATCGCCTTCAATCTCGAGTTGGCCGCCCGTCATGCCTTCGGCTGCGTGGCGTCCCACGCTGCCCCGAACCGTGATTCGCCCCGACCCCATGCCGGCAGCGACGGAGTGAACTCGGGAAAAGTTGCCCCGGCACTCGATCCGCCCATCGGCCGCGGAGCCCGACACACGAAACGCGTCGCCGAGGTCACAGGGCCGCTCGTCGGCCCGGATCGAAAGCCTTCGGATATCGTCGAGCGGCAGCGGAGCGAGTCGCTCAGGAAGGACGCCCGTCAGGTCGATCGAGAGCGGCCCGCCCTGGGCGGCATCGGTGCTGGGGACGAGGCAGAGCGGCATTGGATGGAACCAGGCTCGGACACAGAGGCCGCGAGGGGCCGCGGACGCTCCATCGCCCGCATTCCCAGCATAGTGTCCGCCACCCCGGCCGGGCCGGGCCTGCCGGTCACGAACCGGAAGCCGTGACTGGCAGACCGCAGCCCTGTGGCCGAGGCGGGGTCAGGACGCGCGCACCTCGACCCGGCGTGGGACGTTGGCGACGGCCTTCGGACAGGTCACCGTCAGCACGCCATCGACGAGTCGGGCTTCGACGCGACTGGGATCGACGGCCACCGGCAGCGGTAGCCGCCGCTCGAAATCGCCCATGCCCCGCTCGCGGCGGTGCCAGGTGATCGGCCGGTCGCTCGCCGCCGCTTCGCTCGCCGCCGCGGCCTCACCCGGAGTCTCGCCGGCGCGCGAGCCCTTGAGGACGAGTTCTTCGGCGGTGACCGACAGGTTGACGTCTTCCACCCGAAGCCCGGGGAGTTCGGCCTCGAGAATCAGAGCCTCCGCGGTCTCCCGCAGATTGACCGGGGGGAAGGCTCCGACGGGCCGCAGGCCTAGATCGGAGAAGGGTGGCGCTGCGGTGAGGCTGGTCCACAGGCGATCGAGTTCATCACGCATTTCGAGCGGCACGGCAAAGCCCGCGCGGAACGTCTTCATCGGAAGTGTCTCCTTCAGGCAGGGAAAACGATCAGAAAAGGTCTGGCGATCCACGGTCGGCTCCGCGGCGACGCTGCCGCGAATCCGACGGGTTCCATTTGCAAACAGCGTGCCGAACGCGGGTGAACGGCCGAACACCGAACGAGGTCTCGCGAAATGGCCGAAAAACCCGGGGTCGAGGGAACGCCGGTCGCGACCCTGAGGATGAAACGGGTCGTGTCGACTGTCACCCTGGCAGTCGCGACCGATCGCCGGCTGCCAGCGGTTGTGGGGGGGTGGTCATTCCCTATACTGCCGCCCGGAGCACCGGCCGCAGGAAGCGCGGGGCCGGAGTTCGGTGCGATCGCCAGGATCCGGAGAGGGACTTTCATGCGGTTTACGCTGCTCGACAGGGTGGTGGCCATCGAGCCCGGGAAGACCATCACGGCCGTCAAAAACGTGACTCTCGCCGAGGAGTATCTTGCCGACCATTTCCCGAGGTTTCCGGTGCTGCCGGGCGTGCTGATGCTCGAGGCGATGACCCAGGCCTCCGCCTGGACGATCCGGCTCGGCGAGGACTTCGCCCACTCGATCGTCGTGCTGCGGGCGGCCCGCAACGTGAAGTACGGTGACTTCGCCGAACCTGGCAAGACGCTCACCGTGACGGCTGAGGTGCTCTCCCAGGACGACCGAATCACCAAGGTGAAGGCCAGCGGAAAGATCGGCGACCGCACGAGCCTCACCGCACGCCTCGAACTCGAGCGGTACAACCTCGCCGACCGCGTGGCGCACGGAGCTGCCCTCGACGCCCGGGTGCGGTCCGAGATGCGGCGGCTGTGGTCGCTCCTCTACCCAGCTCCCCGGGGAGACGCCCGATCGCGGCCGGTGGCTTACGCCGCCTCCCTGCCGGGGGCGAACCGCCCGGCGGCCGCCGAAGCCGCAGCTGCGGGCTAGTCTCCCGGCGAGTGGCCGCCCTCGACCCGGTGAGACGGCGTTGAGCGAAGGCGCGGGGGCGGCGAACGCTCGCGGAGCACCGGGGCGTAACCTCGCCGGCAACGCGACCTGTGCCGGCCCCGAGACGGCGATCAACCGTGCGGGAAAACACCCGGGAAAGGGCCGATTCGGTCCGGTTTTCGCTGCGGCGGCTGGGAAAAGGGCAGCGATTGGACGGGATTCGGGTTTCCAGCCAGACCGGTCGGCATTACAACCTTGGGGCAGTCGCTGCCTATTTTCCCCGTCCTCCAGAGGTACTCCGTCGATGCCGTCTCGCGATGAAATCTTTGAAAAGGTCAAGGGCGCCCTGGTCGAGGCTCTCGGGGTCGATGAAGACGAAGTGACCGAATCGGCGACGATGGTGGGCGACCTCGGCGCCGAGTCGATCGACTTCCTCGACATCGTCTTCCGCCTGGAGAAGGCCTTCGGCATCAAGATCCAGCGGGGCGAACTCTTTCCCGAGGACGTGCTTTCGAGCACCGAGTTCGTCACCAACGGCAAGGTCAACGAGGCAGGCCTCAAGGAACTCAAGACCCGGATGCCCTTCATCGACCTCACCAAGTTCGAGGCCAACCCCAGCGTGCAGAACTTCCCCAACACGCTGACCGTCCAGGACATGGTTCGCTACGTCGAGGGCAAGCTCGCGGCCTGAGGCGGCCGGGGCGGGGACGTGGGTCGCCCGGTGCGGCCCGACACGGAGGATGGCGATAGCGCCACATTGCATTCATGCGCTGGTTCTGGATTGACCGCTTCAACGAGTTTGTGCGGGCGAAGCACGCCACGGCCGTGAAGAACGTCTCCCTTGCGGAGGAGCATCTCCACGATCACTTTCCGGGCGCGGCCTTGATGCCAAACTCGCTGATCGTCGAGGGCATGGCCCAGACGGCCGGCCTGCTCGTGGCGGAAGCGATCGACTACAACCGCCGCGTCGTGCTGGCGAAGGTCGCGGCGGCGGAGTTTCACTTCGACGCCGTGCCCGGCGACACGATCGTGTTTCGGGCCGAGGTGCTCGACCTCAAGCCGACGGGGTCGCTGACCAAGGTGCGAAGCACGGTCGGCGATCGGCTGCAGGGGGAGGCAGAGCTATTCTTCGCCCATCTCGAGCCGGGCGAAGGCGTGCCGAAGCTGTTCGAGCCGGAGGAACTGCTCCAGTGGCTCGATCAAATGCATATCTATGACGTGGGCCGCGACGAGGCCGGCCAACCGCTCGTGCGGCCCGACTGGTGAACGCCGCTCGCAGCGGGATGCCGGCGGTCGGGACGGGCGGGTGCGTTCAAGACGGGTGGATTCAGGCCAGCTGAGTTTCAGGGAGACGAGGCGATGGTGGCAGGCAGACGGCGGGTCGTGGTCACGGGCATGGGATGCGTCACACCCCTGGGCCTTTCGGTCGAGGAGCTCTGGCAGAACCTCGTCGCCGGCAAGTCGGGGGTGGGGATGACGACCGTTTTCGACGCCTCGCGGTTTCCCACGAAGATCGCCGCCGAGGTCAAGAACTGGGACATCTCCCACGAGGGCGAGGCCGCCTGTGACTGGCAGTATTGCGGCCGCCACACGAAGTTTGCGGCTGGCGCTGCGCTCCAGGCAATGCGGGATGCGGGTCTGCCCAAGGGGCTCGAGGCCGATCCCACCCGGCTGGGCATCTACCTGGGCAGCGGCGAGGGGCAGCAGGCCTTCGACGCCTTCACGAGCATGATGATGGCGGCGATCGAGGGTGGTCAGCTCGATGTGGCGAAGTTCACGAAGCTCGGCCTGGAGACGCTCCATCCGCTCACCGAGGTGGAGCAGGAGCCCAACATGCCGGCCGGCCACCTGGCCGCGCTCTTCGACGCCCAGGGGCCGAATCTCAACTGCCTCACAGCCTGTGCCGCCTCCAGCCAGGCGATCGGTGAGGCCGTGGAGATCATCCGCCGGGGCGAGGCCGACGTGATGCTCTCCGGCGGCTGCCACAGCATGATCCATCCCTTCGGCGTGACGGGCTTCAATCTGCTCACCGCCCTCTCGACCCGCAACGACGAACCCCAGCGGGCCAGCCGGCCGTTCGACAACGAGCGGGATGGCTTCGTGCTCGGCGAGGGGGCGGCGATGGTGGTGCTCGAGGACCTCGAGCATGCCCGGCGGCGAGGCGCGAAGATCCACGGCGAGGTGATCGGCTACGGCTCGACCGCCGATGCCTACCGAATCACCGACACCCATCCGGAGGGCCGCGGCGCCGAGGCCTGCATCAAGATGGCGCTGGCCGACGCCGGCCTCGGCCGCGACTCGATCGACTACATCAACGCCCACGGCACGAGCACCGATGTCAACGACAAGGTCGAGACGCTCGCCATCAAGAAGGTGTTCGGCGAGCGGGCGTACCAGATCCCGGTGTCGAGCACGAAGAGCATGATGGGCCACCTGATCGCGGCGGCGGGGGCCACAGAAATGATCGTCTGCCTGCTGGCGATCCGCGACGGGCTCTTGCCCCCGACGATCAACTACGAAAACCCTGACCCCAATTGCGACCTCGACTACGTGCCGAACAAGGTCCGAGAAGGCCGCTGTGACCACGCCCTTTCCAACAGTTTTGGCTTCGGCGGCCAGAACATTTCGCTGATCGTCAGCCGATTCACGGCCTGACGGCGAGCTTGCCCAGTTTGCCAGCGGCAGGGTTTTCTCAACCGGCGCGCGTGGCGCGACCGATACGACCGGTGATCGCGGAAGAGTGCTCGGGCGGCGGTTTGCCGCCGGCATTCAGATCCGCCCACCGGGAGTGTTCCCATGCACCGCTCTTCCACGTTTCTTCGTCTGCTCGGCCTTGTGGCCGCCGTGGCCCTCATCGCTCCGAGCACCGGCTGCTCCGTCATGGATCGGCTGTTTCTGATCAACGCCGACGGCCCCTATGCCCACAGTGCCCGGCACGGTGGTGGCGGCGGGTGCCGCGACTGCGAGACCGGCGGCTGCCAGGACTGCGAGACGGGCTGTCCCGACGGCCGCTGCGAGGTCGGGGGCTGCCAGGACTGTGCCCAGGGGGCCTGTCACAAGCCGCACGTCGGTCGCTACGGGGGCCTGGCCAAGCATCATCTCTCGGGCGCCGAAAAGGCGATGCTCGAATCCTCCGACTACGGCGCCGTCGCGCCTGCCGGCCCGCCCACGGGCGCGGTCGCCTATCCGTATTACACGACCCGCGGACCCCGCGATTTCCTGGCGAAGTGCCCGCCGTCGATCGGTCCCTGACGAGGCCGCAGTGTCGACGGCTCAGCCAACGGAGCGGGGCAGGCGAGGGGGTCGGAGAACGCTCGCGGAGCATGGGGGCGTATCCTCGCCCGCGACGCGACTTTTGCCGCCCCCGAGCCGGTGTGTTCCAGCGAGCTATCGAGCCACGTTTCCGCCGCGACGCCGTGCCGGTAGGCTTGCGAGCCTGACCGGCACGGTGCGTTTGTGGGTCACTGAGCGGCGAGCCGACGACGGCTACCCTTCGGCTTGAGGCGACCGGCGAATCCGGACGGATTCCGGGGCGATGACCGTGAAGCCGGAGGCCAGTTCCTCAGCGTGGGAGGAGAGCACGGCGATCACCACATCGGCCCGCACGTCGATCGGTAGTCCCGCCTGCCGCAGCAGCATCACTCCGCAATGTGCCATCTGACGGCGATACACGAGTTCGCCGAAGTCCTTGTCGGCGGTCAGAAGCACGCTGCCTGCTGCGTTGGCGGTTGCGAGCACGCGATCGTCAGGGGTACCCGGAGCAGACTGAGCGATCGCAAGCACGTCGTGTCCGGCAAGCCGCAGGCGATCGATGATGCGGCCGTCGACGCTCTCGTCGACGACGATCCTCATGCCGACTGCCGCGGCACCGGGTAGACGATGTCGGCTCGCAAGGCGCCGGCCGCAAACCTGAGGGCAGCCGAAATAGCCTCCGGTGTGAGTGCCGGATGGCCCACGATCAGTTCGTCCACCGATGTTCCCGCCGCCAATTCCTCCAAGATGAGCTCGACCGTGATGCGAGTGCCGGCCACCAAGGGCTTTCCCATCATCACATTCGGGTCGGAAACGATCGGGGGTGCGACCATTGGTATCTCCTTCCCGCAGAGTATGCCTCAGCTCGGTCCGCGATGCCAACCGCTGGCGAATCCGGCTGCCTGGCATCACGGGCTCCTTCCCGCCGCGGGCCCCGCGACTTCCTAGCGAAGTGCCCGCCGTCGATCTGTCCGTGACGAGGCCGAGAAGCCACGTTTCCGCCGCGACGCCGTGCCGGTAGGCTTGCGAGCCTGACCGGCACGGTGCGTTTGTGTTTGCCCCGTGCCGGCCCACCGGGGAGATCACGATGGCCGCACACACTCCGCCCCCTTCCGGCACCACGGCCTCCGGGCGGCTGTCCTTCACCGGCTGGCTCGTCTGCTCGATCGCGGCGATCGGGTTTGCGTTCGACATCTACGAGCTCCTGATGCTGCCGCTGGTGGCCCGGCCGGCGCTCCTTGAACTCGGCGGCTTCCAGCCGGGCAGCCCTGGCTTCCTCCGCTGGGTCGGTCTGCTCTTCTACGTGCCGGCTCTCTGTGGCGGCCTCTTCGGCCTGCTCGGCGGCTATCTCACCGACCGGCTCGGTCGCCGGCGGGTGCTCACCTGGAGCATCCTCGTCTACGCCTTCGCCGCGTTTGCGGCCGGCTTCTCGACGAGCCTGTGGATGCTGCTCATCTGCCGGTGCCTGGTGTTCGTCGGCGTGTGCGTGGAGTTCGTGGCGGCGGTGGCCTGGCTCGCCGAACTCTTTCCCGACCCCAAACAGCGGGAGCGGGTGCTCGGCTACACCCAGGCCTTCTCGTCGATCGGCGGCCTGATGGTGGCGATCGCCAATGGCCTCGCGATCCAGTGGGGCCCGAGCCTGCCGGCGATCCAGATTCCCTCCTGGCTTTCCTTTCTCGGCGCGATCGGCCCCGGCCACGAGCACGAAGCCTGGCGCTACACGCTGATGTCGGGGTTGATCCCTGCGCTGCCCTTGATCCTGATCCGGCCGTTTCTCCCGGAGTCGCCCGTGTGGGCGGCCAAACGGGCGGCCGGCACGCTCAAGCGGCCGAGCATCAGGGCCCTCTTCGCCCCGGACCTCCGCCGCACCACGATCGCGGCCACGATCGGCTTCGCCTGCACCCTCGGCGTGGCCTTCGGCGCGATCCAGCAGATGCCGCAGATGGTGCCGGGGCTCGCCGAGGTGAAGGCGGCGTCGGCGGCGGCGAGCGACAAGGCCGGGGTTGCGGCCCGGGGCAAGGGCGAGGCCGACGAGGCGAAGCTCGCGGCCGTCGCCAGGGGAGCGGCTGCCCGGGTGGGTCAGACCGCCGCCGCCGAATACACGAAGATGCAGGAACTCGGCGGGCTCGTGGGCCGCTGCCTGATGGCGGCCGTGCTGGCCGGGGCGCTCGCCTGGGGCTGGAAGCTCCGGCTCCTGCAACTTCCGGGCCTGCTGCTCACGCCGCTCGTCTTCTGGTTTTTCCTGAGGGTGCCCAACACCGTGTTCTTCGAGATCCCGCTCGAGTGGGCCCACCTTGGCCGGCTGCCGGTGACGACGATGTCGCTGGGGATCTTCCTCGTGGGGCTCGTGACGGTCGGGCAGCTTTCGTTTTGGGGCAACTACCTGCCGCATGTCTTCCCGGTGCACCTCCGCGGCACGGGCGAGAGCTTCGCCGCCAACATCGGCGGCCGGATGATCGGCACCTCGGCCGCGGCGGTGACCTCGCTCGTGGCAGGCTGGATGCCGTATGAATCGGCCCCGCTCAAGTTCTCCTCGGCCGCCGCGATCGTGGGCACGACGATCTGCCTGATCGGCCTGGTAGCCGGATTCTTCCTGCCCGAGCCCCGGGCGACGATCGACGACTGACCGGCACTCGCGCATCCTTGCAATTTCGGAGTGGCGATACGAAAATGCAAGGATGATTCCCAGGTTGTCCTACGCCGAATCGGTCAAAAAAGCCCTGGCGAGGTCGCCAATCTGTGGGCTCATGGGGCCGCGGCAGTCGGGCAAGTCGACGCTCGCCCACGAAATCGCCGGGCCGATCGGTGGGCATTTCTTCGACCTCGAATCGCCACGGGATCAGGTGCGGCTGCAGAATCCGGAGTTGGCCCTCGGCCGCCTGTCGGGCGTGGTGGTGCTCGATGAGATCCAGACGCGGCCGGATTTGTTCCCCGTGCTGCGGGTGCTTGCCGATCGGCCCGACACGCCCGCCCGCTTCCTGATTCTGGGCAGCGCATCTCCAGAGTTGGTCGCCCGATCCGCAGAATCACTCGCCGGACGGATCGAATACGTCGACCTCCACGGGTTCGACCTCACCGAGATCGGCCCCGACCCGGATGACCGGCTCTGGCTCCGCGGAGGGTTTCCCCGGTCGTACCTCGCAGCCTCTGACGAGGCGAGTGTCGCCTGGCGGGAGGGCTTTGTTCGGACATTTCTGGAGCGCGACCTGCCGCAGTTTGGGATTCGGGTGGGCGCCGCGGCGATGCGGCGGTTCTGGACCATGCTCGCCCACGTCCACGGGCAGCTCTGGAACGCGTCGGAACTGGGGCGGGCGATGGGGCTCTCCGACAAGACCGTCCGCACGTACCTCGACGAGCTCAGCCAGACCTTCATGGTCCGGCAACTCCAGCCCTGGTTCGAGAACATCGGCAAGCGGCAGGTGAAGTCTCCGAAGATCTATCTTCGCGACTCGGGGATCCTCCATCATCTGCTCGGCCTGGAAACCTCAGCCCAGCTCGACTCGCACCCCAAGGTGGGGAGCTCCTGGGAAGGCTTCGCGCTCGAACAGGTTCTTCGGCAGGTGCGGCCGAAGCAGGCCTATTTCTGGGCCACGCAGGGGGGCGCTGAACTCGACCTCCTTGTGTTCGATCAAGGCCGACGGACCGGTTATGAATTCAAGTATGCGGAACAGCCGCGGCTCACCCGTTCCATGCGGGCCGCCATGGAAGACCTTCGGCTGGATTTGCTGATGGTGATCTGCCCCGGCACAGTTCGGGCCCAACTGGCTCCCGGCGTCGAGGTCATGGGCATCGAAAGCTTCGCAAGCGGCACGCTGCCGTGAGCCGGGGCCAAGACCCTGCGGCGTGGAAATGCTGCCAGAACGTCCGGCGAGATGGCATGGGCAACTCCGGCCCACACGCCCAGGCCCGCACGCATCCCGCTGAGCGCGAGCATGCCTCACCCCTCGGCGGCGGATTCATCCTGCAGACGCGGCTGGCTCCGCGTGAGCAGGGCGATCGGCACGAAGGCCACGGCGGCCGCCAGCATGCAGCCGGTCCAGAACCAGTAGTAGGCCGCCCCTTCGAGCGTCACAAGGCCCCCCACGCTCAGGTCGCCGTCGATCCGGGTCTCGGGCGCCTGGCCGCGGTCGGCCTCGACCGAGCGCCGGCCGGCTTCGCCCTCGAGTGCGATCAGCCGCTTCTCCCGCCAGGAGAGCGGCTTCGACGCCTGCCGCGCCGCCTCGGCCGGGTCGGCCCGCACGGCGGTGGCCGCGAGCACGACGTCGTCTGGGGTGAAGGGCTGGCCATCGGGCCCGTCGCTCACGAGCCGGTAGCGATCGCGGGTGATCTGGCGGTAGCGGAGCGGACGATCAGTCGAGTCGCGGAGGTCGGCGATCAGGGCCGCGCCGGCTGCGTCGTCGGGCAGGGCCTTGGCCCCGTCGTCTGCGGCCGACGCGAAGAAGGCCGCGTCGATCCGGGCCTTGGCCGTCTGCAAGACCGCATGCTCGGCGGCGGCCACCTCGTCGGCGGCGACCGCGAGCCGCGGCACCTGGATCCAGTGGTTGACCGCCGCCGTCACGTAGTTGCCCAGCGAGACCGAGAGCAGCCAGATCGCCATGATCACCGACTTCATCGTCTTCGGGGCCTGGGCGTAGGAAAGCTCGAGGCCCGTGATCGAGACCATGATCTCGGCCGCCGTGATCACGCAGTAGGCGAGGAACTGCCAGGCCACGCTCGGCCGGGCGCCGCCGTCGATCCAGCCCTGCACCACCGCGGAGAGGCCGAAGCCGGCCGCCATCAGAAACAGCCCGAGGCCGATCTTCCGCAGGGGCGAAAGCCGGAAGAACCGGCCGATCGCGGGATAGACCACGAACTGAAACAGCGGAATCATCACCATCACGAGCACGGGGTTGAGCACCTGGATCTGCGAGGGCAGCCAGTCGATGCCGAGCCAGCGGAGGTTCATGTCTTCGGCCTGGAGCACCCAGGCCGAACTCGTCTGATCGAAGAGCGCCCAGAAGACGGCGATGCAGAGGTAGACGAGGCCGAGCCGGAGGATCGTCATGAGGCCGTCGCGGCTGAAGACCTCGCGGAGGAAGGCCGTGCCTCCCGGCGGCACGTGGATGTATTCATTGCGGCCGAGCCAGAAGGTGAGCGTGGCGATCGCCATCAACACGCCGGGCACGCCGAAGGCCACATGGGGCCCGTACCATTCGAGCAGCCAGGGGGTGAGCAGCGTCGAGAGCGTGGAGCCAAAATTGATCGAGAAGTAGAACCACTGATAGACCTTCTCCATCAGATGGCGGTTGCGGCTGCCGAACTGGTCGCCGACGTGGGCCGAGACGCAGGGCTTGATGCCGCCAGACCCCAGCGCGATCAGAAACAGCCCCGCCCACAGCCAATGCTCCGCCGAGAGCCCGCCGCTCCCCATCAGGGCCAGCGCCAGGTGGCCAATGCAATAGAGCACCGACACGATCATGATGATCCGATACTTGCCGATGAAGGCGTCGGAGAGAATCGCGCCCAAGATCGGAAAGAGATAGACCCAGGACGAGAAGGTGTGGTACTGCGCCTGGGCCTCGGCCTGACTCATGGCCGGCTGCACGGCATCCGACATCAGGTGCAGGTAGCGAAACATGAAGACGGTGAGGATCGTCCGCATGCCGTAGTAACTGAACCGCTCGGCCGCCTCGTTGCCGATGATGTAGGGGATGCCAGGCGGCATCCGGTCGGTGTCGGCGGGCGTGGTGCGGTAGGTGGCCATGGAGCCCGAAATGGTAGCAGGCGACCCGCAGGCCGCCGGAGCGGCCGGCCATCATTCCCGGCCCGCCGTCCCGAGGGTACGCTCCCGAAGTCTCGTTCCGACCGTGGACTCAAGCCCCGTGGCGACAGAATGGCGACCTCCAAGACCACCACCACCGGCACGCTCAAGATCGGCGACCAGTGGAACGCGATCACGATCATCGCCCACTCGCAGACCCACCCGCTCAAGGCGATCTGCGAGCTGACCGAGAACGCGATCGACGCCGGAGCGGGCCACGTGCGGATCCTGCGGCGGCGGTCGAAGGGACAGATCTACCTCGAGGTCGATGACGACGGCCGGGGCGTGGCGGCCGACGAGGCCGGCCTCGCCGACTTCGAGCGGATCGCCACCCACCTCTGCGACTCGATGAAGCGGCACCTCGACGCGCCGCGGCGGAAGGGGGTGCACGGCGAGTTCGGGATCGGCCTGTTGAGCTTCTGGAGCCTGGGCGAGGAACTCAGGATGATCTCCGGCGGCGGCGGCCCGCTCCGCGAACTCCACCTCGTTCGCGGCAAGCGGCAGTATGCGATCCGGCCGGTCCGCGGCCGGCTGGCGCTGCGGGGCACGCGGGTGGTCGTCGGGCCGCTGCTCGAGGCCACGAAGAACCTCGTCACCGGCGAGAAGATCGCCCGTTATCTCTCGGCCGAACTCCGCGACCGGATTCGCACCACCGGCGTCACGATCGACGTCGCCGACTCCGTGGCCCGCAGGGAGCTGCGGGTCGAGCCCCGGGCCTTCGACGGCGAGCGGCTGGAGATTCCCCGGCGGTATCCCACGCCCCTGGGCGAGGTGAGTGTGGAGGTGTATGTCCGCGGCGACGACGCGAGCGGTAGCCCCGGGATCGCGATCTGCAAGGACGGCACCCGCGTGCTCGCCGACATCACGGAACTGTTGCCCTTTCAGTCGGCTCCCTGGAGCGACCGGCGGCTGGAAGGGCTCGTCGACTTCGAGCCCTTGGCCCTGGCACCGGGCACGCGGTCGGGCGTGGTGCCCGACGCCGCGTTCGATGCGCTGGTGGGCGTGGCCCCGACGATCGCCGCCGACATCACGGCCCTGCTCGCCAGCCGGGAGCAGGCCGAGGCCGAGCGGGCCAGCCGCCAGCTGCTCAAGCAGGTGCACAAGGCCTTCGCCTCGGCGCTCGCCGACCTTCCGGCCGAAGACTATCTGTTCTTCGACATTCCCAAGCAGGAGCCGGCGCTCCAGCGACGGGACGGCTCCGGCGCACTGGACCAGCCGGGCGAAGCGGGGATCGAACTGACGAAGCCGCGGAAGGACCAGCCGACCGACCAGCAGGAACTTTTCACGGGCGACCCCGGGCCGCTGGCGGCGGTGCGAATCAGCCCGCGGCACGCCCGGCGGCCGCCCGGGGGCTCCTGCCTCTTCTCGGCCGCGGCCACGGATGCCCACGGGATTGCGATTCCCAGCGGCGTGGCCCTCTCCTGGGCTGTCGTCGCCGGTGAGGCTGCGCTGGCTGCCGAGGGATCGAATTGCCGAGTGGCCTCGGCTGCGATCGGGATCGTGACGGTCGAGGTGACCGCGCGGCAGGGCGAGACGGCCGTCACCGACCAGGTGCCGCTCAAGTTTCTCCCGGAGTCTGACGATGCCGCCGGCGGCCGCGGCCTGCCGGGCTATCGGCTCGAGGCGGACCACGGCCAGCCCTGGCGGAGCCGATACGACGCCGCCAGCAACGAGATCGTGATCAACTCGGCCCACCGCGACTTCCTCGCCAGTCGCTCGGCGGCGGCCAAGCATCGCCGCTACATCGGCAAGCTCTATGCCAAGGAGGTCGTGCTCACGAACTTCCCCCACGAGTCGCCGGCCGAGGTGATGGAGCGGCTGATCGAGGTCACCCTCCGCACCGAAGACACGCTCTGAGTCCCGGCGGCGGCGCAGGGCGGTGATTCGGTAGACTTTTCGATCCGATGCCCACGCTGCAGTCCAACCGCAACCGGAAGCTCCTCCTCGTCGGGATCGACTCGGCCGACTGGAAGATCATCCAGCCGCTGATCGACTCAGGGGGCATGCCGGGGATGCAGCGGATCGTGGAGGAGGGCACGAGCGGCAACCTCGCCACCCTCGAGCCGCAGCTGTCGCCGATGCTCTGGACGAGCATCGCCACGGGCAAGATGGCCTACCACCACGGCGTGTCGGGGTTCACCGAGGTCGATCCCGCGACCGGCCGGGTGGTGCCCGTCTCCGCTGCCACGCGGACCTGCCGCACGCTCTGGGAGATGCTCGGAGAGCGGGGGCTTCGCAGCCATGTCGTGAGCTGGTTCGCCACGCAGGGCGAGCGGGATCTCGCCGGCTGCATGGTCTCGAACATGTTCGGCCATCTGCCGAACGTGCGGTCCGGCTCCGACCCGGCCGACTGGCCTGCTCCTCCCCCGGGCACCTACTGGCCCGAGTCGCTCGCCGCCGCGATGAACGACCTCCGCGTCAGCCCCCACGAGCTCGATCCCGACGAGGTGATCCGGATGTTCGTGCCCGAGGCGCACACGGTCGATCAGGCGAAGGACCAGCGGCTCTGGGCGCTCGCCGGGAAACTGGCCGAGGCGTTCAGCGTGCACGAGGCGGCCACGCATCTTTTGGAAGCCGATCCCGACTGGAACCTGTTCGCCGTCTACTACCGCCCGGTGGACGAGATCAGCCACCTGTTCATGCCCTACCATCCGCCGCGGATGGAGGGCATTCCTGAGGCAGACTTCACGCTCTATCGCCACGTGGTGACCGGCATCTACCGGCTCCACGATCTGTTCCTCCGGCGGCTCGTGCAGCTGGCCGGCCCCGACGCGGCGGTGATGGTCGTCTCCGACCACGGATTCCACTCCGACCACCTGCGGCCGAAGTTCACCCCCCGGGTGCCGGCCGGGATCACCGTCTGGCACCGGCCCCAGGGTGTGTTCGCCGCGGCTGGTCCGGGATTCGAACGCGACGCGCTCGTGTATGGCGGCCGGCTGCTCGATATCACGCCGACGATCCTCCACTGGTTTGGCCTGCCCGTCGGGGCCGACATGGAGGGGCGGGTGTTGACGGAGGTGTTCAGCGACCGGCGGCCGGTGGAGACGATTCCCACGTGGGAGCGGCCGGATGCCCCGCGGCCGGTCCGCATGGCCGCAGACCCGGCGGCCGACCAGGCCCTCCTCGAGCAGTTCGTGGCCCTCGGGTACATCGACGAGATTCCCGCCGACCCGGGGCAGGCCGCCGCCGAGACCAAGCGTGAGAACGACTGGAACATGGCTCGGGCCCTGATGTATGGGCAGCGGTATGAACAGGCGCTGCCCCTGCTCGAATCCTGCTTTCATGCCCAGCCCTTCCGCACCGACTACGCCCAGCTCTTGGCCACCTGCCAGATGCGGCTCGGCCTGCTCGACGAGGCCGATGCCACGGTCGACAAGGCCCGCGAGACCTTCGGCCGCACGGAGCAGGCCGATCTCATCAAGGCCTCGATCGCGATTCAAAAGGACGACCCTCGCGCAGCGCTGGTCGCCCTGGAGCGGGTGCAGGAGACGAGGCCGGACGAGGTACAGATCCAGCTGATGCTCGCCCGGAGTTACCTGGCGGTCCGCCGGTTTGCCGAGGCCGAGGCGGCGGCACGGCGGGTCTTGGCGGCCGACCCTCACGAGCCGCAGGCGTTTCTCGTGCTCGCCCGCGTCCAGCTCCACACCGGTCAGGCCGCCGCGGCGATCGACTCGGCCCTCGACGCGATCGGCCTCCAGTATGGAAACCCGCTCGGCCACTTCCTCCTCGGTGCGGCGCTCCAGGCCGAGGGTCGGCTGGAGGAGGCAGAGAAGCCGCTGCGAAACTGCCTGACGCTTTCGGCCGACTTCGTGCGGGCCCGCCGGCTGCTGGGCCGCGTGCTCCGCGGGCTCGGCCGCCGCGAGGAGGCCACGCTCGAGGAGCTGCGGGCGTTCGAGACCGCCCGTGATAGTCGGGCGAAGGCCGCCGCGCGGGCGGCGGAACTCGAGCGGGCCGTGGCAACGCGGGCCACGCTCAGGGACGAGCAGGACCGGGCCCGGCAGGCCGAGGCCGAGCGGCAGGCCGCCGACCTCGCCGCCATCGAGCCGCTCGATCTCGTCGTGGTGTCGGGGCTGCCGCGGTCGGGCACGTCTTTGATGATGCAGATGCTCGCCGCCGGCGGGATCGAGCCATTGACCGACGGCCGCCGCACCGCCGACCTCGACAACCCCGAGGGCTACTACGAGTGGGAGGACGTCAAGAAGCTCCCTAAGAACCCGCGGCTGATCGAGCAGGCGGCCGGCAAGGCGGTGAAGGTGATCTCCGCGCTGCTGCCCAGCCTGCCGCCACCCCACCGCTACACCATCATCTACATGGTGCGGCCGACCGAGCAGGTGGTCGACTCGCAGTGGGCGATGCTGGCCCGGCTCGGGCAGAACCCGAAGTCGGAGAAGCAGCATCTGATCGAGGTCCAGGAGCACCACAGCCGGCAGATCCGCCAGGCCCTCGCGAAGAGCGACCGCGTCAGGCTGCTCGAGGTCTCCTATCCCGACCTCGTGGCCGATCCGGCCGCGGTGATTGCACAGCTCGCCGAACTCCTGCCGGGCCGGTTCACCCCGTCATCCTCCGTGGCCGCCTGCGTGAAGCCCGCGCTGCATCGCAACCGCAGCTGAGCCGCCCCGGCCCGGGCCCGCTCGATTGGCACGGGCAACTCCTCAAAGCCAGGGAAATCCCTGCAGGAAGGAGAAGTGAACTGGGTATCCTGATCGCTATGAAGACCACTGGGCAGGAAGCCAATCCTCGCCGCGAAACCATCGGGCTCCTCCAGCTCGTTGGCCAGAGCCTCTCGATTGGCCCCCTCATCGATGTTGCCCTGTTCCTCGGCATTGTCGCCTCGCTCGCGGGCGCAGTCGGTCCCCTCGCCGTGCTGCTCGCCTCGCTGGGCATGATCGCCTTCTCGCTCGTCGTCGCCTTTTACGCGGCCGAGACAGGGGGAGCCGGAGGTGTGGGTGACTACATCGCACGAGCCTGGGGCCCGACCGCGGGCATCGCAGCGCTGGGAATCTACGTGCTGTCTCTGATCTTTTCCGGGGCCGGTGGATTCGGCATCGCCGTGGGCGAACTCGTCACCAATTTCGTGGCGATGTATTTCGGCTTCGATGTGCCCTGGTGGGCCGGTGCCGGCCTGCTCGCCCTTGTCGCCTGGTGGCTCAATCTTCGTGGTGCGGAGGCAGCGACCCAGGCCCAACTGGTGATCGTCTCGGTGTCGGTGATCCCGTTTCTCGTCACGGCGATTGCCGTGGTCGTCCGTCCTGAGGCAGAAAACACCCTTGCGGTCTTCGCCTGGAACAACGCCCACGGAGGAGACCTGTTCGGCGCGCTCCTATTTTGCCTCCTCCTCTTCGGAGGCTTTGAAACCGTCGCCGCGCTCGGAGAGGAGACATCCGACCCCCGCCGCAACATTCCCATCGCCCTCGTCGGCACCGTCTCGCTCACCGCCGTCATCCTCGTCTTCTGCTCATACGCTGGCACCATCTATTACGGACCGGAGCATGTGGCCAAAGACTGGGGGGGCGTGATCGACGGCTATGCGGTCATCGCCCACGAGGTCGTGGGCCCCTGGGCGGCAGTCTGGATTCGTTTGGCGGTTCTCGTCGACTTCACGGCCACCTGTATCGGATTCTCGCTGGCGGCATCCCGTGGCATCCTGTCGCTCGCCCGGCGGCGGCTCCTCCCTCAGGCACTCGCCCGCACGAACCACCGCGGGGCTCCGGCCGCCGCCGCCTCGGCCATCTTGGCTGCGGCGTTCTTGTTCATTGCCGGTGGACTGCTCATTCCGTCTGACAGACGCTTCAAGACCCTGTTTGTGGCCGGTACCGCCCAGGCCTTGTTGCTCGTGCTCGTCTACACAGGCCTGGCTGTCGGGGCGCTGCGGCTCATGCGCCGGTCGCCTTCCCGGCAGCCTGTCTGGCGCTGGATCGTCTTTCCGGCCGCTGCCGTCGTCCCACTGCTGGCGCTCTACGGCACCTTCGTCCCCTTCCCGGACTTTCCCGAACGCTACGGTCTTCACGCCGGTTTGCTGACCCTCTGCCTCGTCATCCTCTGGGCAGTTTGGGTCGGCTCCGCCCGGGCTGGTCACGTCGTCTCCGGATCCCAGACCATCGCACCGTGACCATGCCCGCCGGTGACGAGGAGACCCCGCTCGACCTCCCGCTGGGCCTGCGTCGCGTGCCGAGCACCATCCCGCTGGCGGCTACCCGGGGCTGATGCGGTCAGTCGGAGATCATCCGGGGTGCGGCCGGGGCGTCGTCGGGCAGGGTGGGCACCGTCCAAATCGTGTACAGTCCCACACCGACCAGGGCGATCACGAGATACTGGAGATACCACGCCAGCGAGTTGAACAAGAGCGTGCAGATCGCCACCACCACGACCATCCGGATCGCCCGGTCTTTGAGGCTGCGGCGGATGCCCCGGTAGTGGTGCCAGTCGTCGAGCGTGGGACCGAACCAGCGGGAGCGGTGCAGCCAGGCGTGGATCCGGGGAGAGCCCCGATAGAAGCACCAGCTTGCCAGCAGCACGAAGGGCGTGGTCGGAAGGATCGGCAGAACCGCCCCGATCACCGCCAGTCCGAGGCAGGCCCAGCCGCCGGCCACGTAGAGCAGGCTGCGAATCGGGTCGGTCGTGGGGCGAAGGTCCATGGACGGCAGCGGGCCGGGAAAGCGGGCCGGGAAATCCTTCGGGATTCTAGCAGCCTCGATTTTGCCGTATGCTCTTCGCCGCCGCGGATTCCCGCGGCGCCGGCTCGACGCTGCCGGCCCCGCCCGCCATTCCAGGAGATTCTCCCCATGCCGCTCGTCCCCATGCGGATCCTGCTCGACCACGCCGCCGAACATGGCTACGGCATCGCCGCGTTCAACGTGAACAACATGGAGCAGATTCAGGCCATCATGGAGGCGGCCAAGGAGACCGACTCGCCCGTGATCGTGCAGGCCTCGCGGGGCGCCCGCAGCTACAGCCAAGACAACTACCTCCGCCACCTGATGCTCGCCGCCGCCGAGCTCTACCCGGCCATCCCGATCTCGATGCACCAGGACCACGGCAACTCGCCGGCCACCTGCCAGAGCGCGATCGACCACGGCTTCACGAGCGTCATGATGGACGGCTCGCTCAAGGAAGACGGCAAGACGCCCGCCGACTTCGACTACAACGTCAAGGTCACGAAGGAGGTCGTCGATCTGGCCCACCGGCAGGGTGTGTCGGTCGAGGGCGAACTCGGCTGCCTCGGTTCGCTCGAGAGCGGCGAGGGCGAGGCCGAAGACGGCCACGGCGCCACCGGCAAGCTCTCTCACGACCAGCTGCTCACCGATCCCGAGGAGGCGGCCCGGTTCGTGGCGGCCACCGGCGTCGATGCGCTGGCGGTGGCGATCGGCACCAGCCACGGGGCCTACAAGTTCACCCGCAAGCCCGACGGCGATGTGCTGGCGATGAAGCGGATCGAGGAGATCCACGCCAAGCTTCCCAATTGCCACCTCGTGATGCACGGCTCGTCGAGCGTGCCTCAAGACCTCCAGGACATCATCAATAAGTACGGCGGCACGATGCCCCAGACCTGGGGCGTGCCGGTCGAGGAGATCCAGAAGGGGATCAAGCACGGCGTCCGCAAGATCAACGTCGACACCGATTGCCGGATGGCGATCACCGGCGCGATCCGCAAGGTGCTGTTCGAGACGCCTGAGAAGTTCGATCCCCGCGACTACCTCAAGCCCTCCCGCGAGGCGATGAAGAAGGTCTGCGCTGAGCGGATGGTGCAGTTCGGCCAGGCCGGCAACGCCGGCAAGATCAAGGTGATCACGCTCGCCGAGATGGCGAAGCGGTACGCCGGTGCCTGAACGGTGTTGCCCGTGCCATCTCGCCGGACGTTCGCTCCGAGCATCCTGCTCTTCGCTCTCTCGGAGGAAACCTCGCTTCGCAATCCTTGCTGCGCTCGGTTTCCTACGCCGCTCGATTGGCACGGGCAACCCCTCCGCCCCATGGCATCCGGCAGTGGCCGGTCATGAAAGCTGCCGGAAACGCCCGGGAATCAGCCGTTGCGGCGGCTTGCCCAGCCGGCCTATAGTCCCGCCCCGCGCGGCGGCCAGGGTGGCCCCGGCGCGGTTTACCCGCGCGGGATGGCCATGGACGACGCACACGACACAGGCATCTTGGACCGCGGCCGCGGCATCCTCCGAGCGGAAGGTGAGGCCGTGCTCGCGGCGGCCGACGCCCTCGATGGCTGCTTCTGCCGGGCGGTGCGGCTGATCGAGCGGTGCACCGGCAGCCTGGTGGTGACCGGCATCGGTAAGGCGGGACTCGTGGCCCGGAAGATCTCGGCCACGCTCGCCTCGACGGGCACCCCGAGCCACTTCCTGCATCCAGCCGAGGCGATGCACGGCGACTTGGGCGCCCTGCGGGCCGACGACGTCGTGCTCGCGCTGTCGCAGTCGGGTGAGACCGAGGAGATCACGCGGCTTATTCCCCATCTCGTGGCCCGCCGGGTGCCGATCGTGGCGCTGACGGCCCGGCCCGAGAGCACCCTCGGCCGTGCGGCCGACGTGGTGGTCGCGACCGGCGCCGTGCGGGAGGCCTGCAACCTCGGTCTCGCGCCCTCGACCAGCACCTCGCTGATGCTGGCGCTGGGCGACGCCCTGGCGCTCGTCACCTGCGATCTCAGGCGGTTCACACCCGAGGACTTCGCCGCCCGGCATCCCGGCGGCAGCCTCGGCCGACAACTGATGCTCGTCGAGGACGCGATGCGGCCGTTGGCGGAGTGCCGGCTTGCCGGCGGGCACGAGACCGTCCGAAGCGTGTTCGCCCGGCCTTTGCCCGCCCGCCGGACCGGCGCCGTGATGGTCGTGGACGACGCGGGGCGGCTGGACGGCATCTTCACCGACAGCGACCTGGCCCGGCTGTTCGAGCACCGGCACGACAGCCTGCTCGATGCCCCGATTGGCGAAGTGATGACGCGGCGGCCCGCTACCGTGACTGCCGGCACCCGGCTGGGCGACGCCGTCTCGATCCTCGAAGCCCGACGGGTGAGCGAACTGCCCGTCGTCGATGCGGCGGGCAGTGCCGTCGGCCTGCTCGACATCGTCGACCTCGTGGGTCTCGTGCCGCACGAACAGATCGTCCTTCCGCAGCTGCGGACCCAGGCAGCAGCCTGACTGGATTGACGCCTTCCATCCTGGACGTCCGCCCGAGACACCCATGCCCGAGACCGATAGCCTCGACCGCCGCCTCGCCCGCGTGCAGCTCCTGCTGCTCGATGTTGACGGCGTGCTCACCGACGGGGGTGTCACCTGGAACAACCAGGGCATCGAGTCGAAGACCTTCAACATCCGCGACGGGCTGGGCATCAAGCTCTGGCAACGAGCCGGGGGCCGGACGGGCATCGTGACGGGCCGCTCGAGTCACGTGGTGCAACTCCGGGCCGACGAACTCGGGATCGGGATCGTGCGGCAGGGCGTTGCCGACAAGCTCGAGACCGTCACCGGCATCCTCGCCGAGACGGGCCTGGGCTGGGAGCAGACCGCCTTCATCGGCGACGACCTGCCCGACCTGGCCGTGATCGCCCGCTGCGGCGTGGGCATCGCCGTGGCCGATGCCGCGGCCGAGGTGCGGGCGGCCGCGACCGTCGTGACGAGCCTGCCGGGCGGCCGCGGGGCGGTGCGGGAGGCGATCGAGCGGCTCCTGAAGGCCCGTGGCAGCTGGGATGGGATCGTGACGCGATTCGGTGGCGGGCGGGCCTGAGCGAACGCTTCTCGGCATGGTGACGAACTGACCGATGGAACACCGTCTCGGACGCACGCTGCGGGTGTTTCTCGTCGTTCTGGCGGCGGCCGGCTTCTATCGGCTGGCCGTCGTGCCGCTCGTTGAGCCGCGGATCAAGCTTGTGGAAACTGGCCACGAAATGACGCCAGAAGAGGCGGCGGCGATCCGCGCCCGGGCCGACCGTCGGCTGGCGGCGCTGGGCGACATCTTTCCGCCCGGGTCGTGGGAGCGGGACGAGCCGATCATGCTGGAGAGCCGTCAGATGCGGCTGCTCTTCAAGGACTACCAGTCGCTGCCCGACGGCCGGGTGAATCTCGTGCCCTGCACGCTCGTGGTGCTGCCCGACCGGAGCCGGCTGGCCGAGGGCGAGGCGGGCCGCACGATCGTGATGCGGGCCCCCCAGGGTGCGGTGCTCGAGTTCGACGAGCCGCTCGATCTTCGTCAGGGCAGGCTCGCCCGACTGATTGGCGGCAGCCTCCGCGGCCAGGTGACGATCCGGGGCACCGCATCGACGCCCGGGGCGGATGACGACGTCGAGATCGTCACCCGCGACATCGAACTCGACGAGCTCGAGGTGCGGACCGGAGAGATGGTTCAGTTTCGCTACGGCCGGTCGAGCGGCAGCGGCCGCGGGCTCGTGGCCCGGCTCAAGCCCCGGGCCACGCCCGGGGGTGGCGATTCGCTCGCGCAAGGGCCGAACATCGGCGGCGTGGATTCGATCCGACTCGATCGCGACGTGCGGATGCGGCTCGAGGGCGTGGCCGGAGGCTTCCTCCCAGGGCGGCCGGCAGCTGGTGCCGGCGAGGCGAGCGGGCAGCAGATCGCCGGCGGCGATCCGAAGGCTGCCGCAGCTGATTCGCAGACCGCAGCGGCCGATTCGCCGCCGGTGCTCGTCAGCTGCCGTGGCAGCCTGAGCTTCAACGTCTCGGCCAACGTGATCACGCTCGAGGACCGGGTGGACGTCGTCCGCCCCACGCCTGGTGACGGTGCCGATCAGATCACCTGCGACCTCCTGGCGATCCTGCTCGGCGCGGCTCCCGAAGGGCAGGGCGGGGGGCTGCGGCCGCTCGAGATCCAGGCCAAGGGAGCGCCCGTGGTGGCCCGGAGCTCACAGGCCCAGCTCGAGGCCAAGGCTGCGCGGCTGGGGTATGAGATCGCGTCGCGGCGAATCCTGCTCGATGGCAACGAACCGGTCTCACTCGTTGCCAAGGGCACCGAGATGGAGGCTCGGAAGATCGACTACACGCCCGGGCCGGCCGGCGATCCCGGCTCGCTGATGGCGGTTGGCCCAGGCTGGCTGCGGGTGCGATCGGAGAAGTCGCCTCCGGCCCTCGCCCGCTGGCAGCAATGGCTGCGGATGCGGCCCGACGGTGCGGGCCATGTCGTCTCGATCGCCGGCGATGCCGACGTGGCGGTCGAGACCCGCGGACGGCTGAGCGCCGCCGAGATGCACCTCTGGCTCGAGGTGATCAAGCCGGTGGCCGGAACGCCGCCGCGGGAGCCCGGGGCCGGTCCTGATCTCTCCGGCGTCAAGCCTGCGCGGATGCTGGCTCGCGGCATGGTGGAGGCCGACGCCGAGCAGGTTTCCGCGCGGACCGACCGGCTCGAACTCTGGTTTCGCGAAGTCGAGGCCGCGGCGGCTCCAGGGAGCCCGCCGCCACCCGCAGCGTCGCCCGCGTTACCGCCTGCGCCGGTCGCTGTCGCCGCTGTACCGGCTGCGGCTCAGCCGCTGGCGGCCGCACCTGCCGCACCGCTCGCTCCTCCCGCACCACCGCC
>CAMDDJ010000022.1 GCA_945891385.1 Candidatus Kuenenia stuttgartensis
CGATTTGGGCCGCGATTGGGACGGAGGTTGCCGATGTGACGAGCCGGCAATCTGGGAAGGGAGGCGAGCGGGTCGGCGAACGCCCGCGGAGCAACTGGGGCGTATCTTCGCCCGCGACGCGACTTTTGCCGCCCCCGAGCCGGTGCAGCTTGCTGTCCCGTGGACAAAGCCTTCCATGGCCTTTGTCCACTTCGGCGACCGCAGGAAACGCCGAGGGTTTCCTGGGTCGCCAGTCGCCGCTTCCTGCGGCTCACCAGAGGGAGGCTCGGGGGTCGGCGAACGCTCACGGAGCAATCGGGGCGTATCCTCGCCCGCGACGCGACTTTCGCCGCCCCCGAGCCGGCATAGCCCGGTTGTGGACAAGGCTCGGGGGTCGGCTACTGACGGCTGCGTTGTTGGTGGAGGAGCCGCACGCGGGGATCGGCCTGCATGTCCTTGGCTTCCTCGGCGAGTTCCTGCGGCGTCATCCGAATCCGACGCTCGAATCGCCGCCGCGCGAGAATCCATTCCGCCGCCGCCACCAGCGCGGCCCCGGCGACGAGCCACACGAGCGCCTGCCAGGCGGCAGTACCGGCCGCGGCGGGCGCGATATCGAGTCCCGCGACGAGCAGTTTCCGCAGCGGGCGGCTCGCAAGGCTGGCGGCAGCAATCAGAACCCCAAGTCCACAGGCTGCGGTCGCGACCGACCCAAGCGAAGCCAGCGAGAGGATCCGGCCGAATCCCCGGATCGGATCGATGCGGCGGAGATCGAAACCCGCCCGGTCCGGTCTCCAGCTGAAGCCGTCGCAGGCGAACCGGACAAGCAGCCCAGCCGCGGCGGATACGGCCGCCAGCCAGACCGTGGGCCAGACGAGCGGCAGCGGCACGGGCCACGGAATCTCGCCGCCGGTGGCGATCGCAGCAGCCGAGGCGCGGAAGGCATCGGTCGCCGCGGGAAGGGTGGAACGGGCCCAGCCCGGCAGCAGCAATACGGCTACAGCGGCCGCCGCCGCCCAGGCCGGAAGGGCCGCGGTCGGCGCGAGGCCTTCCCGTCGGGCGGCTTCCCGCCGTCTGGGTGTCGCCGGGATCGTGCGCTCCGATGTGTCGGCCATGCCGTAAGCCCGCCCTGGTTAGGGGCCGTCCTCCAAGAGCCCGCGTTCGAGCAGAGGCCGCACCGCCGCCGCAAAGCCCTCCGTCCAGCCACCGGCACCAGCCACCACGGCCGCCAGGAGCACGAGCGAGGCGGCGGCCTGGAGCGTGCCCGGCCCCGCGACGAAGTGAACGCTCCGCAAGCAGAGCGCCGTCGCGACATGGAAGGTGATGACGGCCGTCACGGCCGGGAGCGCGAGCGCGATGGCCAGCGACAGCGCGGCCGTGGGCAACGACACGACGGCCTCGGCGAACCGCTCACGTCCGAACGCCGCGGCGACGGCCCCGATCGGCAACCGCTGGACGCTGTCGACGAGACCGGCGACAAGCACGAGATGGCCACCCGCCGCCAGGAATCCCGCCACCGCCAGCCAACCCGCCAGCCGGGCCGCGCCGCCTTCGCCGGTGGGCTCGTCGCCGCCGAAATCGTCGGCCCAGGCCAAGCCCGACACGCTTCCGAGTATCGCTCCTGCCCACGACGCGGCAGCAAAGGCAACGGCCACCGCGAGCCCCAGCCCCAGCCCCGCGATCGCTTCGCCGGCCACGAGCAGGAACGGCGTGCCGGTCTCGATCGGCTGAGCAGCGGCTCCCGGCAGCGCGGCCGCGGCCAGGGCGAGCGCGGCTGCCGCGGCGATTCTCGGCCCGAGCCTGGGGAAGCTGGCGAGGCCGCCGGCCGCCACGGCCGCGGCCATCCGCACGAGGACGGCGAGCGCCACCAGCGGATCGATGGCAAGCAGCGGCGCGAGTGAGTGATGCAACACGGCGGGGATGGCGGGCATGGCAGCCTCACGGCCCGACGGTGACGAGCCGGAAGAGTTCCGCCAGTCGCTCCACCATCCAGGGCAGTGTCCAGACGACGACGAAGCCCACCGCCACCAGCCGGGGGATGAATCCGATGATCGGCTCGTGGATGCCAGTAGCCGCCTGAACGAACCCGGCGAGGAGCGCGATGGCGAATCCCGCTACGAGCGCGGGCACCAACGCGAGGCCACCGGCCAGGATCGCTTCCCGCACGAGTTCGACGAGTTGGACTTCGGTCATGGCAGGAGAAGATCAGGCGACGGCGAAGCCGCCGAGCAGGGTCTTGACGATCAAGGTCCACCCGTCGGCGGCGACGAACACCAAAAGTTTGAGGGGCAGCGAGACGAGCGTGGGAGGAAGCATCACGAGCCCCGTGGAGATGACCAGCGTCGCAACGAGGATGTCGAGCACCAGGAAGGGAAGCAGCAGGCGGAAGCCGATCGTGAAGGCGGTCTCGAGTTCGCTCACGAGGAACGCGGGCAGCAGCGACTCGAGCGGCACGTCGTCGTAGCTGGCGACCTGTCGCGATCCGGCCGGATGCCGGGAGAGAAACAGAAGCATCGTGTCGCGGTTGCCGGCCTGTTCGATCTGCGCCGCCATCCACCGCCGGATCGGCAGGCCACCCTGCTCGAAGGCGTCGCCCGCCGCGAGCCGGCCCTCCTGGTAGGGCTTCACCCCCGCGTTCCAGGCCTGCGTCCAGACCGGCCACATCACGAGCGCCGAGAGAAAGATCGCCAGCGAGGCAAGGATCTGATTCGACGGCACCTGGGCCGCGCCGAGCCCCTGCCGCACGAGCGCCAGCACCACCGACATCCGCACGAAACAGGTGGTCATCAGAAGCACGGCCGGCGCGAGCGTGGCCACGCCCAAAAGCAGCATCGAGGGAAGGACCGCGGCCAGCGGCCGCTCGCCGAGCAGGCCGGCCGGCAGCCAGGATTCGCCGATCGGCAACGCGGCTTCTCGAACCGAAGCCGCACCGTCGAGGCCATGCGCTGGGTGCGCGGGAGCGGGTTCGGGCGGGACCGGTTCGACCGTTGCGAGGCCGGTGGGCTCGGGTGGCAACGCCGCGACCACCGCGGGCGCATTGGCGGCAGCCGCGTCCCCCGCCCGGACCGCAGCGGGAACGATGACCGCGAGGAGCACGGCCCCACGCACGAAGCCCGACCAGGCCGACGATGCCTGCCGCGGCGCGGCTCGCGCCACGCAGGCGGCCGCGAGTCGCTCCGTCAGGGCCGGGTCGTCGATCTCGGCCAAGGTCTGGCTCCCGGACGACGACAGACCGACGAGCAGAGTCCGCGGTCCGAACCGAACCACTCGCACGGCATGGCTCCCGCCGAGGGAAGCCTCGCCGAGCACGTCGAAGACCTCGACCGGTAACGTCCGTGCCCGGCGGCCAGACACGAGCCGAAAGGCCACGAGCACCCCAAAGGATCCCAGGATCGCGGCCAGAACGGTCCAATTCGGGCCGGGCCGTACGGCGGTGGCAGAACTGCCGCCAGCTTCGGCCGGAACGTTCAGGCTCACGGGATCGAGGAGTCCTGGAGTTGGGCGATCGGGAGCCGCGAGACCCGCGGGCCGCACGGCTGAATCAAGCACGGCATGCGGCCGGACCTCCGCCGCCAACGTTTCCTCGTGGAGGGTTGGAAGCGGAGGCATGGGCAACTCGTCGGCAGACGCCGCGGGCAGACCCCCGCCGAGCAGTGCGGCGGCCAGGAGTCTGACGACCGGCCCTGCCCGCTGCAGCGATCGGCTCGTTCCGCATGCGGCCACGCCAGGCAGACTCATCATGCCGCCTCCCGCCGCGCAGGAAGCTGCCCCGCATCGACTGCTCGGTCGTGCTCTCCAACCTCGACGCCGGCGAAGTCCACGGCAGCTGTCCGCCGCCGCGGCCTCTGGCCGGATCCCGCTGCCTGTGGCCGGAGCACGAGCCACCCGAGCGCTGCCGCTGCGACCGCGATCACGCCCAGCCAGACCTCGCGGGGCACCTCGGCCCCCTGGCCGGCGAGGATGGCCTTCCACGCCGCCTCGAGCGAAACCGGTGGACCGGAAGACCCGCGGCCTACGAACAACGGCTGCTCCGCGGCTGCATCGGCCACGCCGCCCGGGGTGGCCGTACCTGGCAGCCGTTCGGAGTAGCGTGTGACGGTCACGCGTCGGCCGGACGGCAGTCGGGTCGGAGGCAGCAGCGCGAGCACATGGTCGCGAAGCTGGTCTTCGGTGAGGCCCCCGCCCGGCTCGCCGGCGGCCCGTTCATCCCGCAGAAACGCATCAGGTACGGCGAGCGACACGAGGATCGTGGCCGGTGCGTCGGGATCGGCCGCCGTCGATTCGATCGGGGTAGGGTTGGACTCGGTATCAGGCTGGTTCGCCCCGACCTCGGCCGGCGTGTTGGCGCCGGCGACCTGCTGTGCCGCCTGCACCGACGGCAGACGCGGCCTGTCAGTCGGCGGCATGGCGAACGTGACCGTCACATCGACGACGGCACCGCGAATGAACGACACCGCCTGGCGAACCTTGGTCTGCAGGTGTCGCTCGTGGGCGATCCGCCGCGCGAGTTCCGGATCGGCGGAGGCGGCGGTGGGATCGCTGGCAAGCGGCCCGGCGAAGACCTGGCCGCTGCGAAGATCGGTGACGGCCACCTGCTCGGCCTCCAGTCCGGCGATCGAGGCTGCCACCAGCACCCGGATCGCCTGCACCCGAGCCGGCTCGAGTTCGACGTCGGCCTGGGTGCGGATGTTGACGCTGGCGGTGCGGGCCGGTGCGGCAGACAGGCTGCCGCCGGACCGCTCATCGACGTCGTAGAGCACGGCAGCCCGTTCGATGCCGGGCATCGAGCAGATCACGTGGGCCAGTTCTTCCTGGACGGCCACCCGCAGCATTTCCTCCTGCACGGCGCGGCTCTGCCACGGGCTGTTTTTCTCAAGGGCCCGGCGGAGGCTGCTACCAAATTCACGGGGCAAGGCCTCGGCATCCACGAGCGCCCGCATGTAGGCACTCTGCCGCTGCCGCGGCACCCAGACTCGGCCGGCCTCGGTGCGATGGTCGGTGAGTTGACCGCGGTCGAAGGCCGCCTCGACGATCGCCATCTCCGAGGATGGCAGGATCGTGCCCGGCAGCAGTTCCACCTCCTCGCTGATCGGCCGATCGCGGAGCAGCCAGGCGGCCCAGGCCAGCGAGGCCGCCACCAGCCCGATGCCGACGACCTGAGCGGGGGTCACCCGCCGAGCGGAGGCCGGGGCCAGGGAATCGCGGCGTTCGAGCATGGGTTATTGGTCTCCGGCCATTCAATGGCGTCGATGGCGACAGGTCCGCGAGGTGCTGGTCTAGGCAGCCATTCCCCGCGCGCGGCGCTGCGGAATCCGCAGCGTCACGGCGAGTCCGCCCTCGGGGCAGGCAGCCAAAGCCACCTGGCCGCCGCAACGTTCGGCGAATGCCCGTGCCTTGGTGAGCGCTAGCGCCATCGCGGGGAACTCGTCTGCGGACTCCGTGGCGGAATCGGCCACCTCGATCTCGATCGCGGTGCCGGTGTCGACGCTCGTCACGACGACTTCCGAGAAACGCCGACGGTCCGACGCCGCCCCGCGGGCGAGGGCGGCGGATTGGCAGGCCGCCCGAAGCAACGGCAGGAGCACGGCCCGCAGCGAGTCGGCGTCGAAGGCCGTCGCATGCCCCTCGGCAATGTCGATCTCAACCGGAACGCTCGGCAACGACCGGGTGCGACGCTCGGCGGCGGCCTCTGCGACAAGGTCCTCGATCAGTCGACGCAGCCCGGTCTGTTCGCCACTCCCGCGGAGGGGCAGGAGGCGGGGTTCGTCGTCGGTCTGAGAGAAGTCGGGGGCATCGTTCATGGGAATCCTTTCCCTTCGCAGGTGCCGAGCGCCAAGTCGAAGCGGCCGATCGGCGACGGTTCAGACCGCCCGATGTGGCTGGAGGTTGGCTGGTGTGCCGCAGATCTCGTCCATGAGCCAGCGATTCACGTCGGCCAGCGTGCCCCGAGAGAGCATTCCGCCCCGCTGGTAGATCCGCATCGCCAGGGTGGCGCCGGCAGCGTGGAACAGGCGGAGCGTACGGTCGGTTGTGGCGGCGTCGGCCTGCACGGAGTCGGCCCGGCAGCAGAGCAGCATCGGCATCCGGCGGATGGCGTCGAGCCGACCGAAGACAGGCTCACCGAGCGGGAAGTTGCCCCCCAACGACACGGCCCCCGCGAAAGTATCGGGATGACGGCAGGCCTCCCGAAACGCCGCAGTGCCTCCCGCCGCATGGCCCACCAGCCAAATCCGCCGCGCATGCACGCTGAGCCGATCCCGCACCCGGTCGATCGCCCGCCACATGGCTGTCTCACCGGCAGCCGGCTGAACCGCAATGTAGTTTCGCAGGCTGACGCGGGTCATCGCCCGGCCGAGGTCGAACCGGCTCGCGGCGCCGGGGAGCCAGACGAGCAGCGGGTAGTCGTAGCCTGGCTCGTAGCCCTGGGGCACGAAGACCCGCGAGTCTCCGGTCCAATCGGCCAGGAATCGCCCGGTTGCTTCGATAACCGGGGGCCGACTGCGGCGAACGCTCTGGACGGAAGGCGTGCGACCCATGGGGGAAACTCCTGGCTTCGCTCTCTCCGGCAGTTCGCCGGGACGCGGGTTTGTAACGGAACCCCCCGCGGCGGACAACGCCAGCGGGGTCGGCGAATGCCGCCGTTGGCAAACCGGGAAAGACACGCAAAACACGGGCTCCAGGGGCCCTGAAAAACCATCGGGCAGGGGCTCTGCGGCAGCGGAAGCCGGGTGCTGTCACATTCGGCGCCGAGGCTCGGGGGTCGGCAAACGCTCGCGGAGCATCGGGGCGTATCCTCGCCCGCGACACGACTTTTGCCGCCCCGCGAGCCGGCGATCCACCACCTAGGCGGAGGCGGTCAGCCGGTCCATGGCGGCCACGAGTTCCTTCACGGCCGCGATGCTCTTGTCGAGACCGGCACGCTCGTCCGGCTGGAGTTCGAGTTCGATCACCTTTTCGACGCCGCCGCTCCCCAGGATCACGGGCACCCCGACGAAGTAGCCGCCCACTCCATACTCCTTGTCGCAGTAGGCCGCGCAGGGCACGAGCCGCTTCTTGTCCCGGACAATCGCCTCGACCATCTGGGCGCTGGCCGCCGCCGGCGCGTAGTAAGCGCTACCCGTCTTGAGCAGGCCCACGATTTCCGCCCCACCCTTCCTCGTGCGGTCGACGATCTCGTCGAGCCGCTGCTGGCCGATGAGTTGCGTCACAGGGATGCCGCCGACGCTCGTGCAGCTCGGAATCGGCACCATCGTGTCGCCGTGCCCGCCCAGCAGCATCGCCGAGATGTCCTCCACGCTCACGCCCAGTTCGAGGGCGAGAAAAGCACGATAGCGGGCCGTGTCGAGGATGCCGGCCTGCCCCACCACCCGGGCCGCAGGGAAGCCGGTGACCTGGAACGTGCGCTGCACCATCGCGTCGAGTGGGTTCGAGACGACGATGACGACGGCGTTCGGGCTCGTATCACGGATCCGGGCGGCGACATCACCGACGATCTTCGCATTCGTCGACAGCAGGTCGTCGCGGCTCATGCCCGGCTTGCGGGCGATGCCGGCGGTCACCACGATCACGTCGCTGCCGGCGGTGTCCGCCCAGTCGGTCGTGCCGGTGATCCGGGCATCGAAGCCCTCGATCGGCGCCGCCTGGAAGAGGTCGAGCGCCTTGCCGGCGGGCATGCCCTCGGTGGCCGGGATATCGAGCAGGACGATGTCGCCGAGTTCCCCGGCGGCACACCAGTGGGCGGTGGTGGCACCGACGTTGCCGGCACCGATGATCGAAATCTTCGCACGTCGCATGAAAGAAACACTCCGGGGGGGAAACGCATCGAACCGGGAACGGAGCAGCCTACCGAGGCTCCTCTGGGAGATCGATCCGGTCGGGCAGACGGGCCTGCCCGCGGCGGATCGCCCGCTCTGCCGACCGCCGGCCGGAGAGTATGCCGAGACCGAACATCAGGGCCAAGGCGGCCACCGCGGCAAACCCCACCAGCAGTTCGACGCGGCGATTGGAAGCGGCTGCCGGGGTGGGCGTCCAGATCGCCCGAGGCCCGACCACCAGCGTGGTCTGCCGCCGCTCGCTCTCGATCGTGGTGGCCCCCTCCTGATCTTCGCTGGGAGCCTCGAAGCCGAACGCGTATCGCTTGCAGGCAAAACCGGGCACGCGAACCCGCTCGTTGATCCGTTCTCCCGTCGGCATGCCCGCCGGCAATGCGCGGACGCAGCAGACGATCGGAAAGGAGTCCTGGAGCCGGCCATCGACGTCGAGCAGCGGTGTCTCGACAAACACAAACAGTTCCCAATAGTGCTCGAGCCCGAGTTCCCGCCGGCGAAAAGCGTCGTCGATCGGAATCCGGCGGGCCCGCAGCGCGGTACCCTCGATCACGAGCGGATCGCCGCGGTGGGACGGAAACCACTTGCGAGCGGGATCGATCAGGGACATGACGTCGCTGCGGCCGCCCGCGGCTGCGGCAATGTCGGCCGGATCGGCCTGACCGACCGCTGCCAGCATCGCGTAGAACGCGGCGGTGTCGCCGGCGACCAGCTTCTTGCCATCGACGACCGAATCGAAGAGGGCGTAGTCCATGCCCGCTCTCCCCAACGGGGTGTCGGGATACCAGGCGACATGCGGGGCGGCGAGGAGGAGCCCGGGCTGGCCGGGCGGCCAGCCCGCCGCGGCGGCCGGCGGATTCACCGGCCCGGGCGAGATCGAGTTGGACAGTGGGATGCCCAGCGCCCCGGCCGGCTGGTCGATCGGCTGCCAGCGTGGCCACTCGCGGGCGGCCTCGGGCACGACCACGTCCACGATCAGGCCCCGTTCATCGACGATCCGAACGACATCGAAAGAGGTTCGGCCGAACAACGCAGCCGCTTCCTCGCTCAACCGCCACGGAGCGACGAACACCGCCCGCCCGCGGGCCTGGAGAAAGACGTCGGCCACCTCGACCGGTGAGCCGGCGGCGGGTACGCGTTCGGCCCCTTCACGCCAGACCGAGAGGAGCGCCGCCGGCGCGGCCAGCCGTTCGAGCACCTTGATCGTGATCGTGTCGGCAGCGGTGTTCCACTCCGTGGCCGCCTCGACCGCGGAACGTTCCGACCGATCGATGCCTCGAAGCCGGAGAAAGACCGCCGGATCGGTCATCCCCGGCTCCTCAGCCCCACCGGCAGTCGCGAGGATCAAGGCCCCCACCGTGACGATCACAGCAAAGGTCAGTGACTTGGTCATCGGATGTCTCCGGCGGAAGGCTCGGCAGCCTGCGCGGCAACCTGCCGCCAGGCTGCGGCAATCGGTTCGGGCTCGAAGCCCTCGAGCGCGGCCTCGAGAGCGGGGGCATCCGCCGGCCGGTTCCGGCGGCGACCTCGCCCTCTGCCCAAGAATCCGAACCCCAGCGCGGCCACCATGCCTGTCAGAGTACCAGCGGCGAGCAGCCCCAGCGACCAATCCCCGGGGTTGGCCGCCACGGGCGACGCTGGCGGCCGGATCGCTGTAGAAGCCAGGATCAGCGGCGCCACCCGCACGCCGTCGCCCGCACGGTACGCCGCGGTTTTGAGGAAGTAACCGTCGATGATCACCGACTCCCGGATCGAGAGCCCCGTGGGCATGCCGACGGGAAGGTCGAGCAGGTGCACGATCACGGGGGCCGCCGGCCCGACAGCCGGCTCGAGCCAGCCCTGCCAATAGCAGCCGCCCTCCCGGGTTTCGGCCGGGGCATCGAGTTGTTCGAGCCGTCGCAGCGTACCCCGCATCCGCACCGGCCGCCCCCGATAGCTCCTTGGCATGGCCAGCAGTTCACCAAGTGAAACCTCCGGGGCCGGCGGCCGGGCGGAATCACCGGCCTCCGCCCGGAGCGTGGCACGGACCTCGTTCCAGGCTGCATGATCCGCGGCGCGGAAGAAGGCGACGTCGCGAACTCGGCCGAGCGACTCGGCCGACGCGGCGAGCGAACCGTCCGAGGGAGGCGATGTCACACCCTCCGACGGAGCGATCACCACGGTGCCGGCCGCGGGCCGCTCATCGGCGAAGAACTCGATGCGGGTATCGATCGGCCGCTCGCCGGCGGCTGGCGGAGGGCCGTCGGAACGCGTGAGCCATTCCAGCGCGAGGATCACGAGGATCGCCGGGGGCATGAACCGCCAGAAGAGCCGGCGGTACTCGGTGCCAGCGAGGAAGTTCCTGGATGTCATTAGGAGCGGCCTCCGTGACGGAGCAGCACGGCGACAACAGCGACAATCGCCGGCGCACGTCCGGCGAGATGGTACGGACACCTCCGGCCTGTCGGCACGGACACACACAAGCGAAGCCGCGACGGGTGCCGCCCCCGAGCCGATGATGCACGGAGCATCGGGAGGCGAGCGGGGCGGCGGATGCTCACGGAGCGGCCGACTCAGCGTGCGGGTGAGCTGCTCCGAGTTGCTCGGCCCGCTTCTGCCGCCGCATCTCCCGCCAGACGTAGGCACCAAACGAACCGGCGAGCGTGAAGGGCATCGCGAGCATGAACAGGATGCTGTAGAAGTAGCCGCGGGCCATGTTGAGCCCCGCCGGATCGGACGTGTTGACGCCGTCCTTGCAGTTCGGGCAACCGAACGCATCGGCGGCGACCACCACGGCCGCGACGAGCGTCACAACGAGAACGAATCGAAGGCGTCTCATATTTCTATTATACGGCGACTGCCTGAGAAGGCAGGTGGTAGAGCATGAAATAGATCACGACGCCGGTCACCGACACGTATAGCCAGATCGGCATGGTCACCCGGCCCAGGCGGCGGTGGGCCTCCCACCGGCCCTTCCAGGCCAGGAAAAACATTCGGAAGGCGAGAATGGGCACGGCCGCGGCCAACACCACGTGGGTCAGGAGGATCACGTAGTAGGCGATCCGCAACGATTCGGGACCGGCATACTTCCGGCTGCCTTCCAACCAATGATAGGTGAGGTAGCAGACGAGAAACACGGCCGAGGTCGCGAAGGCCGCCACCATCGCCGCCCGATGGGCCCGCCAGTTGCCCCGGAGAATGAACACCCACCCGGCCACGAGCAGCACCGCCGCGATCGAATTGAGCGCCGCATTCACCGTTGCCAGTGGATGCGGCCCGGTCGCGGTCGCCAGACACGCTGAAGTCATCCGCCCGCTCCGTCGGTCGGCTTGACCGGTTCGGCCAGCACCTCGCGGATCAGTTCGGCGAGTAGCTTGGCCCGGTCTGGATCGGTCAGCGAGTAGCCGCCCCTGAGTTTGCCGCCGCGATCGAACACGACCCCCTTTTCGGCGTGGACGCCGAGTTCGACGGGAAGCTTGAACCGCTGGGTTCCGACCCGGGTGATCTCCTTCAAGTCGCCGGTGAGGAATTTCCACCGAGCCTTGTCGGCGTCGAACCGTTCGGCATAGCGACGGAGCACCTCGGGCGTGTCGTTTGCGGGGTCGCAGGTCAGGCTGACCACCATGAAGTCGGGGTCGTCGATCTCCCGCAGGATCTGCGCGATCGCCTGATTCTCCCGGAAGCACGGGCCGGGACAGTTGGCGAAAAAGATCGCACCGAGCCACACCTTGCCGGCTAGTTCGTCCGAGGAAAAGGTCGCACCATCCTGGTCGGTAAACCGGAACGGCGCTGCGGCATCGACCTGGGCAGTCTCCGGATCAGGCTCCGGCTTTCCCACCACGACGGTGGGCTCCCGATCGGCACAGCCCACACCCACCAGCATCAGAACGCAGGCAAGCAAACCGACGCGGCAGGGGAAGACGATCGACATGGCGACTTCGGACTTCGTTTTCGAGCGGGGAGATTTCGTCAGTGAGCGGACGACTTCGAACGCCCGCCCTCCCCTGCCCGTTCCAGGAGCAGAACGTCGGATGGGCGGGCCATGTGGAGGGCCCGCTCCTGCGACACCATTCGATTCCGCAACCCGATATCGGGGATCAGCATGATCACCAGAAACAGGGCCATCATCGCCGCAGGAATCGTAAGCACGTACTTCCAGTTGGCCTCCCACCAGACGTGCATGAAGAACAGCACGACGAGCATCGCTTTGGTGCAGGAGACGGCAAGCATGAAGGCCCAGCCCACCTGGGGCTGATCCCGCCAAGGCCAGGCCGCCGAGTAGGTGAAGAACGACATCGTCGTCAACACGCAGAGGGCGAGAAACACGGCGAGATACTTGCCGAGTCCGCCATGAGCATGGTCGTGGCCGGCGGTGTCGTCGTGCTGGGCTGCATGGTCGGACATGATAGCATCTCGAAGGGGAACCGCCGAAGACGGCTTGAATCAGAATAGATAGAGCAGGGGAAACAAAAAGATCCACACGAGATCGACGAAATGCCAGTACAGCCCGGCATTCTCGATCATCCCGGCGTTCTTGGGCCCGAGCGTGTAACCGAGCAGCACGGCGAACACGATCAGCCCGACCACCACATGGACCGCATGGAATCCGGTCAGGAGGAAGTAGGTGCTGGCCCACATATTGCCGCCAGGAATCACGATCGGCAGTTGGAGCCAGGGAAAGACATCGTTGATGCCCTGGGCATGACCGCCATGGGCCTCGCTCCCGGGCCCGTCGGCCGGCAGCGGCATGATCTGGTCGGCGACGACGGCCATCTCGAAGGCCTGCTGGTTGGTGTCGGCAACCATCGTCCGTACCTGCTGGAGGGCGGCTCGGGCTGCCACCTCCTGCTCGGTCAGGTCGGCCGCAGGGGTGTCGTCGAGTTGCTTCAGCCGGTCAATGATGGCGGGCTCGCCCAGTCGGGCCCGGACCGCCGATCCATAGTACAGATCGGGCCGCTCGTAGATTCGGCCATGGGGGGCGGCGGGATAGATGCCGTGGGAGAACTTGGCCTGATACTCGTAGCCCTTCACGCCGAGGAACAACGCTCCCAGCAACAGCGTGGTCAGCATCCAGAACTTCGCCAGTCCGGTTTTGTTGGCCCGGGCCGCCTCCAGGGCGAGCACCACCGTGACGCTCGAGCAGATCAACACGAAGGTGTTGAAGGCACCGATTGGCTCTGAGAGGTGAACATGATGGGGCTTGGGCCAGACGGCGGCTCCGAACCGGAGCACGATGTAACTCCCGAGCAAGGCGGCGAAGAACATGATCTCCGTCGAGAGAAACAGCCACATGATCAGCTTGCCCCGCGACAACGGCAGGCCAGGCTGGTACTGGAGTTTGAGATGCCCGTGGTGACCGTCGTCATGGTGACCGTCGTCATGGTGACCGTGGTCGTGATGGCCGTGGTCGTGAGGAACGCTGATAGCGGGAGAACTCATGTAGCCTTCCAAATGCAGAAACCAAGACTCAGAACGTATGGAGATGCTGATTCAAAAGCGGAACACGCGCCGAGAAGAACTCAGGCCGGACCTCCGAACACGATCGCCGCCGTCAGGACCCCAAGCAGCGAACCCAACGACACCAGCAGGAGACACCGAGCCGATTCATCGTCGCGACGAATCGCAAAGCGGATGCTCGCCAGAAGATACACCGAGCCCGCGACGGCTGCCGCCAGGAACATCCGGATGCTTCCCGACGGCACAGCCAACACGAGCCCGGCGGGCAGCATCGCCAGGGCGGCTGCCAGGGCCTGGCCGCCGGCCCGCAGACCGCTGGGATCAACCACCGTCAGCATCCGGGCCCCGGCGGCGGCGTAATCGGAGCGATAGAGCCACGCGATCGCCATGAAGTGGGGAAACTGCCAGAGGTAGAGCACCGTGCCCAGGGCCGCGACGGCCAAGGCCGCACGGGTGTCGCCGGCTGCGAGCCGGGCGGGCCCGTCAGCCGCCAGCCAACCGATCGCCACCGGAAGCGCCCCTGCCACAGCACCCACGGCTGTGTTGAGGGGCGTGATCCGCTTGAGGGGTGTGTAGGCAAGGACATACAGCAGCCAGGTCGCCGCCGCTGCCGCCGCCGGCTGCCAGCCGACAGACAACACGGACACCGCCAGGCCGGCGGCAAGCGTCAGAAACGCGAGTCTCCAACCGGCAGACGGGCTCAATCGGCCTGCCGCAAGCGGCCTGCCGGCTGTCCGGGGCATCAACCGGTCGGTGTGCCGCTCGAGTATCTGGTTGGCGATGCTCGAACTGGCGGCCACGAGCGTTGTCCCCACCAGAAGACCGGCCAGCGGGAGCAGATCGTCGGGCCGGCCCGCCGTGAGCCAAGCCGCTGCCACGACCGTGACAAGGACCATGACGGCAATTCGCGGCCGAACCAGGCTGGAAACATCGGAGAGGACGGCCGAGCCCCGCCGGGCCGCGAGCGGATCAAGGAACGCCGCAGCGGGAACGTCCGTCGGAGTGAGTTCGGCGGCCAGCGTGGGAGGGGTCATACGAGCGCCTCCCGCAAGCCCGCCGCGGTCCGTCTGACGCCGGGCTTCGCATCGGCCGCGGTTACTCCCCGCCCAGCAGCCGCGATCGCGACCACCACGCCGACTGCGAGAATCAGCATGCCGAGAATGGCGTGTGCCGTGACGATCACTGCCGCCGATCCACTCCGGGCGACGATCGCCTCCGATAGCCGCCAGGCGTCGGGAAGGACGGCAGAGGGCAGTCCGTACTTCGCCACCCATGTGGCACCGCCCAAGAGAAGCTGAGCCGAGACAAGCCCGGCAGCGGCGGCAGACCAACGGTGGGCGGCGCGATTGACCGACCGCCAGGTCGCTGCTGCTATCGCGTAGGCCAACGCCGCGACGACCAGCCCAATCAGAATGTGAGTGCCCACAAGTGCATGAAACACGGGCGGTGTGGTGGCCGGGTCGAGGTGCCGCAGCTGGGCGCCGGCGACGAGTTGCCCGTAGGCCGCCACGGGGAGCGTGGCGGCCAGCGAAAATGCCGCACTGGGCTGATCGACGCCCGCAGGCCTCCGCGTAAGAACCGCCAGTGCCACGGTCACGGCGAAGAAAAGTGGCCCGGTGCAGGCATGCACCTTGGCCACCGTCGTGTCGTCGAGCAACACCCGCGCGCCGCCAAGGACTCCTTGGACCACGACGAGGACCACGGCCGCCACGGCAAGCCAGCGAACTCGCGGACCAACGGGCCAGAGCCAGGCGGATACCGCGAGGGCGATCGCCACCAGGCCGGCGGTCGCACCTAGCAACCGGTGTCCGTGCTCCAGAAACAAGTCCCACGGCCCCCCCAGCCACTCGGCCAGCGGGAACAGGAACATGTTGTGCCCATACGTGCCGGGCCAGTCAGGAACCGCCATCGCGGCTTCGTAGGTGGTGACGAGCGCGCCGAACGACAGCAGCACGAATGTGACCGCGACGAGCACGGAGGAAAGAACGCGGGGAACGTTCCACCGCGACTGACCGCCGCCCCTCGCGAGCGAGCCACGATCCACCGCCGCGTCACGAAGTGCCTGGGGCTTCCCACGATCGGCGTTCAGCATGAAGTGCCTTTCAATGGGCGGAAGCCGCCGCGGCAGCGGCCGCCGCATTCGGCGGATCCGTCTGCATCAGGTGATCCTTCTCCACGCCCGGCACCGAATATTCATACGGGCCTCGGTAGACCACCGGTTGCACGTCGAAGTTCCCGTGGCCAGGGGGGCTCGGTGCCGTCCACTCCAGGCCGTTTGCATTCCAGGGATTCCGGCCCGCCACCGGTCCGTAAAACATGCTCCAGAAGAAGTTGACCGCAAAGATGATCTGACTCGCGACCATGCCGATCGCGCAGTAGGTCATGAAGGCATTCATCGGCTGGAGATGGTGGAAGGTCTCGTAGTGATAGGCATCGGCAAGCCGACGGGGAAACCCGACGGCCCCGAGGATGTGCATGGTGAAGAACGTGCCGTTCAGAAAGACGAAGGTCAGGAAGAAATGCACCTTTCCCCAAAACTCGTTCATCGTGCGGCCGAACATCTTGGGAAACCAGAAATAAATCGCAGCCCAGACTCCCATCGCAGTGCCGGCAAAGAGCACGTAGTGGAAGTGCGCCACGATGAAATACGTGTCGTGGATGAAGATGTCGACGGGGGTGGCCGCCATGAAGATGCCCGACAGGCCGCCGATGATGAACATCGAGACGAATGACAGGGCAAAGAGCATGGCGGTCGTGAACTGAATCCGCCCGCCCCAGACCGTTCCAAGCCAATTGAAGGTCTTCACGGCGCTCGGGAGCGCGATCATCATCGTCGACACCATGAAGGTGATGCCGAGGGCCGGGTTCATCCCGGACATGAACATGTGGTGCCCCCAGACGATGAAGCCGAGGCCGGCGATACCGGCGATCGAATAGACCATCGGCCGGTAGCCGAACAATGGCTTGCGGGCAAAGCAAGTGAGGATGTCACTGACCATGCCCATCGCGGGCAAGATCATGATGTAGACCGCCGGGTGGCTGTAAAACCAAAAGAGGTGCTGCCACAGGAGCGGCTGCCCGCCGCCCGGCCCCGCCACGGCATTGTTGACGATATTGTTCTCCGGCGTGAAAAACCCGGTGGAGAACATCCGGTCCGACATCTGCATGAAGCCCGCGGCCGTCAACACAGGCAAGGCAAACGCCTGGAGCACCGCCGTGATGAACATGGCCCAGATCGTCATCGGCAACCGGAACATGGTCATGCCCGGGGCCCGCATCAGGATGATGGTCGTCATGTAATTGACGCTTCCGAGCATCGACGACACACCGACGAACGTCAGTCCGATCAGCCAGAGGGTCTGTCCCCAGCCACTGCCCGGCGAAGATGCAACGTTCGTCGAGAGTGGCGGATAACTGGTCCAACCACTCGATGCTGCCCCGCCCTCCACGAAAAAACTGGCTCCGAACGCGATGAAGGCCGGCCACATGAACCAGTACGACAACATATTGAGCGTCGGGAAGGCCATGTCGTCGGCCCCGATCATCAACGGAATGAGGAAGTTGCCGAAGGCACCGGCGAGGATCGGGATGATCACGAGGAAGATCATCACCGTCGCGTGCATCGTGAAGAGCATCGTGTAAAACTCGGGCGACATCTGCCCGCCCTGTTGGGCGAACAACTTGCCGACCACCGGCACGTCGGACCACGGCCACGCAACTTGCCACCGCACGGCAAGGGCCAAAAGACCACCGATCAGAAACCAGAGCAGAGTCGAAAACAGGAACTGCAGACCGATGACCTTGTGGTCCTTGGAGAAGACGTAGGTCGAGAGAAACGTTGATACCGAGTGCTGGCTGGCAGGCGGATGGCCGTGCTCTGTCGAGACTGGTGCTGTTACGGTGCTCATGGCGTTGCTCCGGGAGATGTCGTCCGGTTCGAGAATGTGCGTGGATGAAATTCTGAATGGAGAAAGCTAGCGGACAGCCATCTCGCCAACCGCTTCGGCGACGGGCTGCGTGGCTTCCTGCTCGGAATACTTGCGGTCCAGCCAGGCGTCGAACTCGGGTCGAGACACGAAGGTGATCCGGCCCTTCATCTTGTAATGGCCCCAGCCGCAGAGTTCGGCGCAGACGATGTCAAAGCCGCCGGTCTCGGTGGCACGGAACCAGACGGGAATCTTCATGCCCGGGACGGCGTCCTGCTTGATGCGAAGGTTCGGCAGAAAGAAACTGTGGAGGACGTCCATACTCTTGAGTTGCACGAGGATCTCCTCGTCGACCGGCAAATGGAGGTCGTTCACAAGATGAAGGTCGTCCGCGGTGCCGAGCACACCGTCTCGCCCGGGGTAGCGAAGCCGCCATTCGAACTGCCGGGCGACCACTTCGACGGTCGGTGGCATATCCGGCCGCCGCATCTTCACGTTGGCCCAGGCATTCATCTGATAGATCGCGAGAAACAGGAGCGTCGCGGCCGGGATGATGGTCCAGACCACCTCGAGTGTGTGGCTTCCCTGGATATAGGTTGCCTTACGCTCTCCCCGGGCGGCGTCGTACTTCCAGATGAACCAGAAAAGAAGCAGTTCGGTCGCGATAAAGACGACCCCGGTGAGGGCGAGGATGAAATAGAAGAGCGAATCGATCTGGTAGCCGTGTGCCGAGATGTCCTTCGGCAGCCAGACGTTGATCGCGGGGGCGACCGCAAACACCGCCACTCCGAGCACCGGAACGGCCAAAAAAACCAGGCCCCAGAAGATCCCACCGAGTCGGTTCATTGGTCGCTCGTCTCCTGCGCTGCAAGGGCCCCGGCCACGTTCGACTGGACGGCCATGCTGCGATCGACACCCAGTTCGCCATCGAAGTCATACGGCAAGGACCGCACGTAATTGACGATGTGCCAGATTTCCTCGGGCGATACGGTGCCCGCGGCGGCCGGCATGGGCGCACCGTTGATGCCCGCGTGGATCCTGTAATACAGATCGAGCGGCCGGCGCCCGCCGCGGTAGATTCCCTTCCTCAGATTCCGGGGCGGGATGGTGCGCGGCTGGAGCGCGTCGCCATCAAGTACGTCGTGGAAGTCGGCGATCCACCGATGCTCGGCCGGTTCGAGCTCGTTGCCGGCGAGGCTTGCGAGCTTGGCCTCGATCTTCACTATGTTTTTGCTCCAGTCGTCGTAGTCGTTGGCCTGGCCGTCGCCAAGCCCCGTCACGCCATGGCACTTCACACAGTTGGCCCGGTCGCCGTAGAACAGTTCCTTCCCCTTCGCAACCGACGCAGCGAGGTCGAGATCTGCCGGTGGCTCCGGCACGTCGATCACGGCGTCGGCGGCCGAGGCCCACTTGTCGGCAATCGGCTGGAGGATCTCATCGACGAGGAACTCGCGAGTTTCGGGCAACTTGCCCTCGTCCTCGTCGTCGAGTTCAAAGTAGTACCGCATCAATGCCAATTCGGTTTCGCCGCGGATCGATAGATATTTCACATACTCGACGAGGGCGTCGACCTGGGTCGGGCTGAGCAGAGCGAACGAAGGCATCGATGTTCCGGCGATTCCGTTGTGAAGCACATGAACCAGATCGCCATGCGTTGGCTTGTCGGCCCGCTCCGTGCTTTTGAACTTGAAGACGCCGGGACGGTAGTCACGCGGGTAGGGGTTCAGGAACGCCGCGGTAGGCCCGAGACCGTCGCCGGTGATGCCGTGGCAGTGCACGCAATGTTCCCGATAGAGCCCGTTCTTGCGGCCCACGATGTCACTCCGGACAGGACCGGCAGCCAATTGGAGCTTGCTGCCGTCGAGTCCGGCCTCGGGGAGGCAGACTGGCTCGTCGGGCGTACCGAACATGGCAGCCAGGATGGTGGCTACCTGCCGCTGCTGTTCGGTTGTCAGGGCCTGCTCGGCCGCGATCGAATCCTTCTCGGCCGTGGGGGAGATCGCCTCGACCATGTTGAGCCGAAAGGCAGCCGGCGGCGTCGGACTACACCCGGTGGCAATCAAGCCGGCCAGGATCGCAGCAATCAGACAGGGACGGCGTGAAGATTTACTGGATGTGCTCATGGAAAACACGACTCGTGAATTCAAAGAACGTTGCCTCAGATGCCGAGCGCCGACGCGGGAACTTCGAGTGTGCCGAGATCCTTGACCTCGTCCTGCTCGAGCGTGATCACAAACCGGCCCTTGCTGGTCCACTTCAGCGAAGGCTGGTCGAGACCAAGACCACCGTTGGGTCCGGTGGACCGGGCATGCCAGACCTGGAACTCGATCGGCTCACCGGCGGGCAGATCCTCCAGTTGGAACGAGCCATCCGCCGAGGAGACCGCTACATAGCCGTCCTTGCGGAAGACGGCATACGCCTTCATCCAGGGATGGATGTTGCAGGTGACCGAGACGGGCATTCCCGTTTCGCGATCCGGCGTGTAGACCGCCCCGCCCCCGGACGGGATTAACTGGTTGAAACTTGTACCGGAGATATTCGTGTTGTGGCCAATCGGATCGCTGTTCCGCACGTCGACCGGCTGGCCGACTCTGGCCACAAACACCGGAGAGAGAAACTCGCAGTTCTTCTGGTCGAAGACCAACTGCTCGGCTGGCACCGGATCCTTGACACGGCTGGCCTTCCGGACGAACACGACGACGTCAGCAAGCCCTTTGGTGGAGGCGTCTATTCGGAGCGATTGGTCGTAGAGTTTCATGCCGTCTTTCGAACAAACAGCCGTATCCTTGTCGACGATCAGAGCTGCCGGCTGGGTAGGATCCCCGCCGAACACAAAACGTCCCTTGAGCGACGCCCACCCGGAACCGGAGGAGGCAACTACCGCGGTTTCGGCGGCCGGCTCAACCCCGGCACCGAGCAACTCACGCAGGGCTGCGACCGCCTCCTGGCTCACCGCCGGGCCCGCCACTCGCACGGGGCCGCAGCCCGCCGCAAGCAAGCCTGCTACGCATACGACCGATCGCAGCAACGACCAAGTTCCGGACCACTCCATCGCGACGTCTACTCCCACGTTCAATCGAACAGTTTGGCGTCGAGAACGATCTCACCGAGATCGTTGGCGCCGGCTGCGATCTTCATCTTCTTCCTGCCCTTCGACACCTTTTCAGCCTTGCCGCCGACCGTCATCTCGCCGATGTAACCGGCCTTCTCATGCCAGAATTGCAATTCGACCTCCCCGGCAGGCAGGTCGGCGATCTCGAAACTGCCGTCAGCGGCGGATACGGTCGCATAGGGATTGTTCCGAACCACGATCCAACCCTTCATCCAAGGGTGGATGTTGCAGGTCACTTGCGCCGGCACTGCCTCGTCCGACGAGAACTTCGTCGTGACTTGGCCGCTGGCCGGGATCAGGTTGTTTGACGGGGCGTTCTTGACAGTCGCGATATTGCTGTTGTGCCCCACCGGATCGGAATTCTTGATCGTGAGTTCCTGACCAACCTGCACAAAAAGCACATGCGGTTCGAACCGGCAATTGAGATTGTCGAGCACCGGCTTGGCTGCCTTGGCAGCTGCCTCGAGTTCCGGCTTCACCTTCACCTTTTTGTCTCGCACGAAGACCACGACGTTGGCAACACCCCTGTTGTCACCCACAACGACTTCTTCTGAGACGAGATTGTGCTTGCCACAAACCTCCACGTCCTTGTCGATCGTGAGAGCCGGGGAGGCCGGCGCGTTACCCCCGAAAACAAACCGACCCTTGAGCGTGCCCCATTCGTCCGCCATCGCGGACGAAACAATCGACGCCGCAGCCAACGTGAGGGAAAAAACAAACGTGACGCGATGCAGCATGACAAAACTCCGGAACGCGGCGGAAAGGTTGAAACGGTCGAATCCACCGATGGTCGGCGGCAAGGACATCCTCATGACTTCACTATTCTACTGCCGTGGCCCCGGCCGGGGAGCCGAGTGCCGCGGCGTCGGTCGGGGCCGGACCGTTGCCATCGGCCGGTTGAGCCGGCGGAGAACCTGCCGCCGCGGCATCAGCGGCCGGCTGGGGTGATGCCGGCGCTTGGAGGAAGGCCTCCAAGGAAAGGTTTCGCTTGGCGAACAGATCGAAGTGCATCAATAGGTCAGTCAGGGCATCCAGTTGCTGCTCGCTTGTGCCAGCGTAGAGGTCCTGGCTGACGGGAGCACCGTAGGGAATGTTCACAGGCATGCCTGTGTACGGCAGGAACCGCTTCGGGTTTGCGATCCAGTCGTGGACATAACCCGGCCGCAGCCGCTCGTGAACACGCTCCAACTGCGGCGCCAATGCCTTGGGGTTGCCAGGCGGGGCATAGTCACCCACCAGGTGGCACTTTACGCAGTAATTGTTGTTGGTGACGATCTTGAGGGCACCCTCAAGATGACCAGGCTGCGCCGTTTCCTTGGCGGCAACCGCCGTCTCGTCGAGACGAGGATCGGCCACGTAGGGATAGTCAGCGCCGTCGACGGCCGCGAAGTAGTCGACCATCTTGGCGGCCTGATCGGAATTCCAGGTGAACTTCGGCATCCGGAGCACCGCCGGCGGACGAATCGTGTGCGGATTGAGCAGGAATCGGTGCAACCAAGCCGACTGTACCTTTTGGCCTTCGCCCACGAGCGAAGGTGGTAGCCAACCCCAGGCGTCCTCAGGCTTGACGTTGGGATTGATCTCCTTCTCGTCGGCGATCACCACCGGGTAGAGCAGGCGAGCCAAGTCACCGCCCCGCCCCGCGTAATGGCTACCCGCATCGAACGCCTGTTCGGGAACGATCAGATTCGGGCCGCCAACCAAGCGTGGCTCACCGTCGACCAGCGCGTCTCGCCACAGCGTAAACGGCCGATGACGCACCGACTCTTCGTCGTCTTCTTCAATCGGCACGCCATCCTCGTCAACCCACTGGGGCCGGCCCGTCTCGGGATCGAGCACCTGACTGCCCACCAGCGAGGCATGCCGCAGCCCCGCCGCATCCGCAGCCAGCGAATCAGTGATCTGCTGGGGCGTGAAATGGGGGGCGAGGAACGGATAGTCCGGGGTCTCAGAAGACTCGCCCAAGGCCCCTGGCCTGAAGGCGATATCCCAACGATCCATCTCCAGGGCATGGCAGCCACCGCAGTTGTACTGCTCCGCCACCACGAGGCCGTTGAGCCTCGCCTGCTCCCTCGGCCCGGGCGTGTGCACAAACTGCGGCGGCGGCGGCTCGGCCACGAGGCCCAGCACAAAGGTCATGACGGCCTCCCGCTGCTCGTCATCAAAGGGAAACTGCGGCATTCGGTACCGCTCGTTGTAGGTCTTGTTTTCGACCTTCTTGTAGTCATAGCTCCGCGGGGCGCGCAACTTTTGCCAGAGAAATCCTTCGCGCTCATGGCCCAGCAGTTTTTCAACGAAATAGCCGGTGTTGGGATCGAGGTTCTCGAGGTCGACGTGCGGTTCGTCGCCCCGCATCACGTACGCAAGGTCGGACGGGAAATCCGGGTCTCCCGACTGAGTCCCGACCGCCTCGGAGCCGTGCGGCGAGTGACCATCCTGGTGATCGGCATGGCCGCCATGACCATGCGCGTCGGCAAGTTGGTGCATCACGAAGTGTGACACCTGTTCAAAGGCAATCCGCGACGACTCCTTGCGGCCCCAGTCCGCGAGCGCCGCCCCGGCCGGCTTCGCGTCCTCGAAGCCAGGAATGTCGTGACAGGAGTAACAGGCGAGCTTTCCGATCGTCTTCTTGCCCACGTAGTTCAGCAACGTCGCGTCACGGTCAGGTCCATCGAGGCCCACGAGCATCGACTCGTCTCCCTTGATGCCCGCCTGCTCGGGTGAGAGCCCCGAGGTCAGAACAGCCTTGGCCCGCACTGCCGGAAACCTTTCCTTCAAATACATGAGAGCCAGCTCATCGAGCGCCTCACGCTCCGTCGCCGAGAGTGACTCTGAAGGAATGTCGGTGGGCCGCCAGTCCTCGGTCGACTGCAGCAGGTACGCCGTCGCATCGGCTGCCGGGTCGGCTATCCGACCGTCAGGGAGTTGCTCCGGCTCGAGCAACACGTTCGGCATGTTCGTTTTGGAGTGATACCGGGCAGGCTCCCGCAGCCAGCTGTAGAGCCAAGCCTGCCCCTGCGGTTGGGGTGCCAGCTTCGCTCCGATCCGGGACAGATTTGGGCCATGCGAACTCGTCGCCTCGGGGAAGTCGGCGTGCTGGTGGCAGGCCAGACAGCCCCGGAGCTGGAACACCTTTTTGCCGCGGGCGACGTCGGCCTCGGCGGTGATGCCAGCAAAGGGCTCCACAAACTCAAACGGTTGGCTCGTTGCGGTCAGGTAGTGGATCATCGAGCGAATTTCGAGCGGCTCGTACCGCTGCGATTCTTCCAAGCCCTTCCCTTCAAGATGCTCCCATAGCCCAAAGAACCGCGGCATCTTGGTCGACGGACGGAAGTCCTGCGGGTTTTGCAACCATGAGTAGAGCCAGTCGAACCCAACCTTGGCGGAGAGGTGTCGGAGGCTCGGCCCCACCTTGGGGAAGGTGCCGGGCGTCTCCGGGTCCTTCAGCATCGCGGCAAGCTCGTGGGTCCGCGGCAAAAGCTGCCCCTCGGAACCGGCCTCGGCGTCGGCCAGGATCGCCTCTCGCAGGCGGGCTCGCGAGTCGCGTCCATCGGGACCGCTCCGGACGTCCTTGGCCCAGCGGACCGCATTTTCTCCCACTCCGGCAAGCCCCGGATCGGCGGCAACGGCCGCAGCCACTTCGTGATAATTCGGAGCGAGCCGCAAATCGGGTCCGATTCGCTTGTCTGGCCCGGCCCATCCGTTGATTTCGTGGCAGCCGTAGCAGCCGTACTGCCGGACCAGTTGGTAGCCCTCGACAAGCTTGGGGGCGGGCGGCTCGGGGAATTTTTGGCTTGGCTCGAGGTCGACGACCTGGTGATGGCACTTGAGGCAGCTCGACTCCTCAAACCTCTCGGGCAGCATCGGCAGAATCCAGTGATGGTTGTTGAACCAACCGTATTCGGCGTGCCATTCGTGCCCGACCTTCGGCGAGTTCGGAGCGTGTGACGCCCACTTGAAACTGGTCGAACTCCCCTGCCCTTGGTGACAGATCGTGCATCCGAAGTCCTTCATCGGATGGGGGCTGGAATCACTGACAAACAGATCGAGCCGCGGATGGGTCGCGTAGGGCTGGGGCACGCCACGACGAATTTTCAGAGTCAAGGGCTCGCCCCAGGCGGGAGTCTCGAGGAGGGCGGTCGCAGCCATCTGCTTCCCGGAGATTCTCAGACCAGCCACTTCTTCGATGACGTCGCCCGGCATCAGCCCAGCCATCGCCGCGGCGGCGGCCGGCTCCGGCTCTTCGTCGTATGCCACCGGCGTGGCCGGAAGGACCACGTTCACCGTCGCGTCGTCGGCTGCGAAGACGCCCCGTTCAGCCAGCCGGAGACCGTACACCGCCTGCAAAGCATCGTCGGCCGCTCCCTGCGCCCGCGCCTCGTCGATCAACGTTCGTGCGGCGTCGGCAGCCGGCGTCTGCAACGCGACCTCGATGGTTTCGGCGTCTGGGTACGCCGGATCCTGCGGACTGCCCGGACGAGATTTATCCATCCCGCGGTGGCAGGTGATACACCGGTCGAATCGAGCGACGTCGCGAAAATTATTGTTGAGCGTCAACTGGGGAAGCCAGAGCTGCTCCACCCGGAGCGGTCCGTTGAACGCGTCGAGCACCGGCAATTCGAGCGCCGTCTTGCCCACATTTGACCGCCGCTGCTCCAACGTTTTTTGGAGCAGGCCGAGCTTGATGCGATGGTCCGCCACCGCCTTCGCGGCGACGTCCTCAGCGGCAAGCAGTTGCGTCACCAACGATTCGAGCGACTTTCGATAGGTGTTGGACTGCTGGAACGCGAGCGTCGCGGCGGAAACCTCCTGCCGCTTCGAGTCGGCAACCGCAAGAAGACTGGCCTGGCGGTCGGCCGGGGCGTCACTCGAGACCGCCAACTCATAATCGGCTCGGTTCTTATCGAGTTCGGCCTTCCTGAGCTTCAGGGCGCCGGCAAGGTTGTCCTCACGAAATCTCGCTCGCCGAACAATGTCTCGCATCCGCTCCATCAGATCGCCGCGGAGGGCGAACCGCTTCTCTGCGAACCGCTCGGCCTCGGCACCATCCGCATCCTGCTCGATCTGCTCCGACTGATCGCGAAGCTGTTTCAGCGCTTCGATATCCTGGGCGAGCAAACCGGCAGCCTCTCGGTCGTCGGCGTGATTCGATGCCAATCCCACGAACTCTTCAGCGAGCGTTGGATCGAGCGGGGCCCGGCGGGCCTCGGCCAACGCCTTGGCCAACTCCGCCCCCTCAGCGCGGTACCCTGCCAGATCTTGCTGGGCGATCCGAGACTCGGCGGCCCAGGTCTCCAACTCACGGAATCCGCGGGCGTATTTCTTCCACGGCCGGTCGTGGTCGGCGACCAGCATCATGCCCGTGGCAGCCAAGAGGCACAGGGCCGCCACGGCGAAGGCCACATGGAGAATTTTGAGGTTCCACCAAGTCTGTTCGTTCGCAGGCATGGGTCAGGTCGCCTCGAGGGCTTTCCTGGGAGGGTCCGCCAGCTTCACCAGCCGGCTTTAGAAGTTCAGTGAAATTTCCGGAATGCTCACGATGTACCGGAGGTTCATGGTCCACCGGAGGGCCATCTTGAGGGGAAGAGAAAGCATCAAGAGCATCAAATTTGCCATGATCATGTAGCGAATGAATCCCATCTTCGCGAACATTCCGCGAAAGACCGTGACTGCGAGCAGAGGCGGCAGGACCACCAGGTACAAGCCAAGAGCCACCAGCCCGGGGGCTTCCCGTAAGAAGATTGTTCCCAATTGGGAGTACCACGGAGCCCCGGAGACCGCTCGCGGCAACGGTTGATCGAGCCAGTTGACCCAAAACATCTGATTGAGGTCGACGTTGTTGAGCACCTCGACTTTGTACGGCGTCCAATATTCGAACGGACCGTAAAAGTTCCAATTTGGGCCGCGAAGAAAGGTGCCCAAGATGATCAGCGTGATCCAGAGCACCAGAAAGCCGAACTGGTAGGTGAGATACGCGAATTTCCGTTCGGCGATCGAGTAATACCCGTTTCCTGCCTTGTTGTAATCGAGGTAGGGCATCGCCATCAGGCCGAACACAACGAGGCTCGGCAGCACCACGCCCGCATACCAGGGGTCGAAGTACACGAGCATTTCCTGAAGCCCGAGGAAGTACCACGGGGCCTTGGATGGATTCGGGGTCTTCACGCTCGACGCAGGCTCTTCGAGCGGCGCGGGCAGGCAGATGGCCCACACCAGCAGGAACGCCGAGACCGCCACCATGCAGATCAGTTCGGTGTAGACGAGATCAGGCCAGACGAGCACCTTTTCGTCGGCGAGTTTCTCCATCGGCGGCTCGCCCCGGGCGATCCGGTCGTCATTGACGACGGCCTGCTTCGTCGCCACCCAGGTGAAGAACGCGAGCAAGAACACCAGCCCCACGATCGGCACGTTGTCGGGCTTCATCACGATCAGGGCGAAGTTTTGATCCGCCATCGCGAGGCCCAAGAGCACGAGCGCACCGTTGAGAATCGACCAGGCCACCATCGGGCGGACAAAAAACCGCCGAAAGACGAATAGAACCGTGAACAGCGCGACCGTACCGAGCGAATAGACCACCGGCCCTGACAAGGCGTTCACAAGCGACCGAACCGAGTCTGGCAGGGCCGGCACCCATGCCGGCGATGCCGACATCGCCAGGCTCGCAAGCACCATCATCGCCCCGGCGAACACGGTCCAGAACACGGCCCATCCCACACTGCCCTGCCGGCGCCAGAGCAGGAAAGCAAAGACGCCGTTCACCAGGGCGATGAGGGTGTAATACCCGCCCAGGAAGCCGGACGTGTCACGAAGAAAAAAGGGATCGGAATGCATGGGGGGAGCTCCCGCGGCCTTCACAACGGTCCGCTGATGCCGCCGTCCTTTCGCACCCGCCAGAAGTGGATAGCCAGCAGCAGGGCCACCGCCAGCGGGATGGCGATGCAGTGCAGCACGTAAAACCGGTTGAGCGTTTCCTCACCCACGAAACGGGCCCCGAGAAGGCCGAACCGGGCGTCGGAGGCGTCGGTGATCATGTCGATGCCACCGATCGTCAAGAGTTGCTGCCCCGGGCCCTCGTACCCCAGGAACGGCGTAGCCCGAGCCATGTTCGAACCGACCGTGATGGCCCAGATTGCGAGCTGATCCCACGGAAGGAGGTAGCCGGTGAACGACAGCAGCAGCGTGAGCAGCAGCAGAATCACGCCGATCACCCAATTGAACTCACGGGGCGGCTTGTAGCTCCCGGTCAGAAAGACCCGGTACATGTGCAGCCAGGTGGTGATCACCATGGCGTGCGCACCCCAGCGATGCAACTCTCTCAGGATGCCGAGACTCGTCACATCGCGGAGCGCGAGAATGTCGTTGTAGGCCCACTCCAGGGTCGGCCGGTAGTAGAACATCAGGAGCACGCCCGTAACCGTCTCCACCATGAAGAGGAAAAACGTCACGCCGCCCATGCACCAGGTGAACGACAGAGCAATGCCTTGCTTCTTGATCGAGACCGGGTGGAGATGGAGAAAGAAATTCGTGAGCATGACCACGATCCGATTTCGCCGGTCAAGCGGCATCGGATGACGGAAAATGCTCTTCCAAATCTGGGAATTACGAATCGTCTCGCCAATCGCCATGAACGTGCCAACGCCCCTTTCTCAGACCGTGACAAAACTATCGGGATCGGCCCACTGGCCGAGTTCTTCATGAAACGTTCGGCTCTTGTCGACCTCGAGTTGCCCGTCGTCGGCAATTCGAATCGCGTATCGCTCGAGCGGCCTGGGGGCCGGTCCCTCGAAATTGACTCCATCTTTGTAGAAGCCGCTGCCGTGGCATGGGCACTTGAACTTCTGCTCTGCCTCGAGCCAACTCGGCGTGCAGCCAAGATGGGTGCACACGGTCTTCAGTGCATAAATCTGCTGCAGGCCCTGCACGTCGCCATTGACGACCCAGACGCCGTACTGGGCGACGAACTTTGTTTCAACCTTGCCTGACGGAAACCCGTCCTTCGCCCCGACCTTGAACTTGCTCGGGGGCTCGGCCAGCACGTTGGGAAAGAAAAAACGGGCGAGCCCGAGCGAAAACAAGCCGCCGGTCACGGACAGGGCGGTAAAGCCGATCGCCATGAACGATCCAGTGGCAATTTCCAGGAAACTCCGCCGATCTTCGCCCTCGGCCTTGGAAGACACCTTCGTCACGGGCCTGGTAGGCTTCGGCGGAACAGCCCGCGCCACCGTCTTTTCGGCGGGTGGCTTTGGCTTGGCGGCTGCGGGCCGAACGGGAGCCTCCGCCTTGCTGACTGGGCCCGGCTTCGCCGCGGCTCGAGCGGCGGCGAGAATGCTGGCCGTGTCACGCTGCACGCCAGCCCGGCCGGCAGCCGTCGCCGCCGGCGGCTTGGGAGCGGATGGCTTGGCGGCCGCGGGTTTTGCCGTGGGCTTTTCGGCCTCGGCAACGGCCTTGGGCGGAGACGAAGGCTCGTTTTTGGCCCGCGCCATCGCAAGAATGTCCGCCACGCTCGGCCGCCCCCCTGCCGCAGTGGCAGGGGCCTTCGATGCCGCGGGCACCGGCTTGTGCTCCTCGCTAGCACCCGAGGTATTGGCAACAACCTCGGGTACGGGCTCCGGCGAAGGCGACGCCTTCCCGTCTTTGGCTCGTGCAGCTGCCAAAATCTCGGCAACCGACAACTTCTTCTTGTCTGCCATCGTGTGCCTCACCGGACAGATCAGGATGTCCGACCAAGCTGCCGGAACCTCACGGGCTCCGACAGAATTGTGCGGAATTCTGTGTTTCGACCGGGATTCCGCAGGTTCGTGATTTTTTTCACGAACTCCTTCTAACTGTATCGATACCAGCCTCACTGTCAATGTCAGGCGGCGGAGGCGCACCAGGGTTGGGGCTGCTTCCAGCCCCAGCAGATCGCAGCTTTTGCCCGATTTTTGGCCCTTCTCGGCACTGTGACCGCGAATCGGCCATCGGTTCGGTACAACCTTGGCCCAGGGAGCGGAAGCCGTTTCCTGGTTCCGTATGTGCCCTGCTGACTGAGCCCCCGCTGAATAAGGAGCTGGTAGTGACGCAATCCCGACGGGTTTTGGTCGTCGGAGGCGGTGGTCGTGAGCACGCCCTCGCGTGGAAACTCTCCCGAGACGGAGCAGAGGTGTTGGTCGCCCCCGGCAACGCCGGCACGGCTGCGATCGCGGAAAACCTGCCCGTCGCCGTGGATGACATCCCGGCGCTGGTGGCCCTGGCCCGGGATCGACGGGTGGATCTCACGGTCGTCGGCCCAGAGGCACCGCTCGTGGCTGGGATCGTCGACGCCTTCGAGGCGGCGGGGCTGCGAATCTTCGGGCCGACAGCCCGAGCCGCCCAACTCGAGGGTAGCAAGCTCTTCTGCAAGAAGATCCTCCACCGCGGCGACGTTCCCACGGCGATGTTTCGTGAGTTTCGCTCGGCGGCCGCCGCCCACAAATACCTCGAGTCGCGAGAGGACACGCCCGTCGTCGTCAAGGCCGACGGCTTGGCCGCCGGCAAGGGCGTGTTCGTCTGCGCCGATCGCGAGGCGGCGCTGGCTGCGGTGGCCACCCTCGCCGACGACCCGCAATTCGCGACGGCAGCCGGCGGCATCCTCGTCGAGGAGCGACTTGATGGCGTCGAGGTGAGTGTCATGGCCATCACCGACGGCCGGACCATCGTCACGCTTCCGCCGCTTCAGGATCACAAAGCGGCCTACGACGGCGATCAGGGGCCAAACACCGGCGGGATGGGCGCCTACTGCCCCACGCCCTTCGTCGACGCGGCGTTACTCGCCGACATCGAAGCTCGGATCCTGGTCCCCACGGTGCATGCCATGCGGCGGGCGAAGGTTCCGTTTCACGGTGTGCTCTTCGCCGGCCTCATGCTCACCTCCCAGGGACCGAAGGTGCTCGAGTTCAACGCGCGATTCGGCGACCCCGAATGCGAGGCCCTGCTCGTGCGGCTTGAATCCAGCCTGCTCGACCTTGTTGATGCCACGGCCGATCGGCGGCTCGAGACCGTTCCGCCCCCAACCTGGCGGCCCGGGGCGAGCGTCACCGTGGTGATGGCGGCCGAGGGTTACCCTGCCGCTGCTCCCAAAGGCAGACCGATTCGCGGCCTCGACGCGGCAGCGGCGGTCGAGGGCGTGCACGTGTTCCACGCCGCCACCCGCCTGGCCGACGGAATCCCGGTGACCGACGGGGGCCGGGTGCTGGCCGTGACCGCCGTGGATGACTCGCTGGCTCGGGCCAAACTGCGGGCCTACACGGCCGTGAAAGAGATCCGCTGGCCGGGCGGCTGGTGCCGCAAGGACATCGCCGACAAGGGAATCCGTCGCGAACGGGAAATCCTCGCCTCCGAGCCCGATGCCGATGCCGGCGTCCCACGTCCCCTGGCCGAGACGGGAGATCCGGCATGAGACTGCGGGTCGGCATCGTCGGCCTCGGAGACCAATGGGAAGCCAGGCACCTCCCGGCATTGCGGGCTCTCGCAGACCGGTTCGAGGTCAGGGGGATCTGCGAGCAGGTGGCACACCGCGCCCAGCGGGCCGCGGCTCAGCTCGGCACGGCGGCTGTCGACGGCTTTCGAGCCCTCACGGCCCGCGATGATATCGACGCGATCCTGCATCTCGCCGACCAGTGGTACGGCGCGACGCCGATCCTGGCGGCCTGCGACCACGGCAAGGCCGTCTATTCGGCCGCCTCGCTGCCTGTCGATGCGGAGGCAGCGCGGGCGATCCGCCGGCGGGTGGAGGGCTCGGGAATCGCCTTCATGGCCGAACTCCCACGGCGGTATGCCCCAGCCACCCTGCGGCTCAAAGAACTCATCGCCACGAGGCTGGGACCGCCGAAGATGCTCTTCTGCCACCGACGGGCTCCGCAAGCAAAGGCCCGCCCGGAAGACGCATCGGGCGAGAATCGCGACCTCGTCGAACTCGTCGACTGGTGCCGCTATGTCGCGGGCGTGGAGCCCACGAGCGTGGTCGCCGTGCGGCACGCCGAACCCCCGGGGACCGCGACGGCCGACTATCGGATGATGAGCCTCGACTTCTCGACGACCGGACGGCCTGGCGACGGGCCGCTGGCACAGGTGAGTTGCGGCTCCTACATGCCGCAGACGTGGGAGGAGGCCGTCGGCTTCCGCCCACCGGCAGCGTTGCAGGCCGCCTGCGAACACGGCATCGCGTTCGTCGATCTGCCTTCTAGCCTCGTCTGGTTCGACACCGCGGGCCGGCACCAGGAGTCGCTCGACAGCGAACGACCGGTGGGCGAACAGATGCTCGTCCACTTTCACCGCCGCGTGACCAGCCTCGTCCGCAGCATGAGCGGCCTTGACGACGCCCTCCGCGCGATTCAGATCGTGCAGGCCGGCGAAACCAGCCAGTCCGAAGGCCGCCGCGTCTGGCTGCCAGAGGAGGGCTCGTCAAAACTCGCTCTGGCGGCTCGACGTGTGCCGCCCCCGAGCCTGTGAGCCAGGCCCCCGAATGCGTTCTATCCGAGGGCCGCAACCACGAGGTCGCCGACGGCCTTGGTCCCATACCCCATCTTGCCCGCCGCCTGGCTTTGCATTTTCGTGCCGGTCACATGGGCGACGGCCCGGTCGATGCGGGCGGCTGCGGCAGGCTGGCCGCTGTGTTCGAGCAGCATCGCCATCGCGTTGATCGCAGCGATCGGATTGATCTTGTCGGTGCCGGTGTACTTCGGCGCGCTGCCTCCCATCGGCTCGAACATACTCACTCCGCCGGCATCGGGGTTGAGATTGCCCCCCGCGGCCACACCCATACCGCCCTGAAGGATGCCACCGAGATCGGTGATGATGTCACCGAACATGTTGGTGGTCACGATCACGTCGTAGGCATCCGGATTCTTCACCATCCACATGCAGCAGGCATCGACGTGGTTGTAGTCGGTCTTCACGTCGGGGTAGTCCTTCGCCACCTCCTGGAACGTCCGCCACCAGAGGTCGTGGCCGAAGGTCAACACGTTCGTCTTGGCGACGAGCGTGAGCGTCTTCTTGGGACTGTTGCGCTTCCGGGTGTAATCGAAGGCCCAGCGAATGCACCGCTCGCACCCCTTGCGGGTGTAGACGGCCTGCTGAACGGCCACTTCGTCGGGCGTCCCCTTCTTGAGATAGCCGCCGACTCCGCAGTAGAGGTCTTCGGTGTTCTCGCGGACGACCACGAAGTCGATGTCGGCCGGGCCGCGGCCCGCAAGCGGCGTCTCGACGCCGGGGAGCAGCTTCACCGGCCGGAGATTGATGTATTGATCGAGCTTGAATCTCAGATCGAGCAGCAGCCCCTTCTCCAGGATGCCGGGCGCCACCTTGGGGTGCCCGATCGCTCCGAGGAAGATCGCGTCTTTCGATCGCAGCAGATCGAGCCCGCCCTCGGGAATGATCTCACCGGTGGCGAGATACCGATCTCCGCCCCAGTCCAGCGACTCCACCTCGAAGCCGAAGCCTTCGAGGGCGGCCACCGCCCCGAGCACCTTGATCGCCTCGGCCGTCACTTCCGGTCCGGTGCCGTCCCCGGGAATCGCGGCGATCTTCAGCGTGCTCTCAGCCATCGTGACGGTAGTCTCCAGCAGTGGATGTCGGAATCACAGAGCCGCAATTCTACCGGCCCCGCCGCCCACCGCCAGAACCTTGGCCAAGGCCCGGCATCGCCCCGCCGCCATCGAGAGGAATGGCCCGCCGGCCGCTGCAATCAGTTCTGACTGAAGTTCAATTGCGTGCCCGACTTGAGCCCGAGCGGGTTCTTCACGAAACGTTGCCGGCAGGCGTCGCAGAGGTCGAACCGCATCGAGCGAGCCGCATCCTGATCCATTCGAGGATCGTCGCAATCGTCGAGCTGCTCGAGCAGGTCCTGCATTTCCTCGAGATGATCGGCCTCGGCCTCGATCCCCTCGAGGTCGTCGCACGGACAGCCGCCATCTTCGACGGCAGGAAACACCTCGATCTTGACGACATGCCTCACATCGGAGTGCAGATGGATAGGCCGCTGACAGATGTCGCAGGAGTAATGAATCATCGGTTTCCTTCCGGCCTGAAGGGCAGATGGTCGCCGCGAACCGAACGGTCGGCGGCTGCCACTTCGTATGAGAAAAGTGTGACGACAACTGACAGGCAAGGCAAGCGACGGATGCCGCCATTTCCTGACCGGACTGCGACTTGGCGTTCTCCGACGCCGCCAGGTAGACTCCGGGCGTCTGCAGGGATCGTTCGCTCGGAGGCTTCCGGCCATGTCCGCGATTGCCGTGCCCGCCCCCTCCCTGGGCCTCAGCGTCCTGGTGCTCAACCGGTCATTCGTGGCCGTGCACGTCACCAACGTCCGGCGGGCGATCACGCTCCTGTTCCGGGATCTTGCGGAGGTCGTGGATGTCGAGGAAGGCCACTACGGAGCCTACTCCTTCGAATCCTGGCGGGAACTCTCAGCCCTCCAGGCGACCCTCTGTGATCCCGATCACGACTGGATCCGAGGTGTGGGGTTCGACCTCCGCGCGCCGCGGGTGATCCGATTATTGGATTGCGATCGCGGGCCACGGCAGGGGCTGCGTTTCAACCGCCGCAACGTCTTCGCCCGCGACGGGAATCAGTGCCAATACTGCGGCCGGCACTTCCCTCTGAGCGAACTCTCGCTCGACCACGTCGTGCCTCGGAGCCAGGGTGGCGTGACGAGTTGGGACAACATCGTCTGCGCCTGCGTGGCCTGCAACGTCCGCAAGGGTGGCCGCACTCCGACTGAAGCCCGGATGCAACTCATTCGCCACCCGGTCAAGCCGAAGCGCAGTCCGCTTTTGGCCCTGAAGCTCGGCAACCCGAAGTACGCCAGTTGGAAGAACTTTGTGGACCGAGCCTATTGGACGGTCGACCTCGACTGAAGTCAGGGCCGCGTCTTCCCCCAGCGTTTCGCCGCGGTTCACTCACCGCCACAGAGCGGATCTTTCTTCTCGGTGATCACCGGAAGTTGCGGTGACATCTCGGCGTTGAGTTCCTTGAAGTCCTTCCACTCAGCCGGCAGGTTGTCTTCGTGGAAGATCGCCTCGACCGGGCACTCGGGAACGCAAGCCTCGCAGTCGATGCACTCGTCGGGGTGGATGTACACCATCTTGTCCCCCTCGTAGAAGCATTCCACCGGGCAGACCACGACGCAGTCGGTGTACTTGCAGGCGAAACAAGGCTCGGCGACAACGTGCGTCATGTCCGGAAACTCCTGGGAAAAACGTGGCCTTCGAGGCGGGTCTCAACGAGAGGACTCAGGCAGACCCTGGGTCCGCCGCGCGGCATCCTAGGGGCGTCTGAAATGCCTGTCAACGATTGAGGAATCGGCAGATTCCGGGTGATTCCTGAGCCAGACCGAATGGCGTTGGAGCGGTCGGCCTACCACCCCTATGATTTCCCGGATTCAGCCGGTTTTTCGGCCTCGCGTCGGGCCCCGGGAGGATGCAGCGCCGTGTCGAAGCCCCCTCCTGCTGCCACCACGCTCGTTTCCGCTGCCGACCGTCAGCTGCTCGATGCCTGTCTTGCCGGCGACGAACGGGGCTGGGAGGCGTTCATCGACCGCTTTGGCGGGCTCTTCGGCGGCGTGGCGGCGGCCGTGGCCCGCCAGGGTGGTCGCAGCCTGCCGCCCTCCGAACGCGACGATCTCGTGGGGGAGATGGTGCTGGCGTGTATCGCCAACGACGGGGCAACGCTGCGTTCCTTCGCCGGACGAGCGAGCCTGGCCACCTACCTGACGGTGATCGCCCGCCGCGTGGCCCTGCGACGATTCCGGCGGGAATCGACCGCATGTTCCCCCCGATCCGATCACCTGGCCGCAGATGCGGTGGCCGGGCGGCCTGGAGACGCACCCATGCGGCTCGACGATCGCGACCAGATCGAGACGCTGCTCGGCAAGCTCGACCGCGACGAGGCCCGACTCGTGCGTCTGCACCACCTCGAGGCCCGAAGCTACGGAGAAATCAGCCGAGCCACCGGCCTTCCTCTCGGCTCGATCGGTCCGGCGCTCTCCCGGGCGCGGGCCAAACTCCGCCAGTTCGCGGAGACGTCTGCTCCGCCCGCCAGGCCTACTGGGCCGGCGGACCGATGACAACGGTCGGGTCGGCGAGGTCGACCGGCTCGTAGCCGGGATAGGCCGGCATCTGCCAGAGTTGTGCCGGATCCGGACTTGCGCCGTTGACGGTGACGGCCGAGAGTTCGAGCTTGAAGTCCACGCCCGATGCCGGCCAGGAGACCTCGACGAGATGGGGCACGGCCGCGCCCGAGGGCGGATCGACCCGATACCGGCTGGTTCGGACGCTTGCCAGCCGCTCGCCCGCGATCGTGAAGAGATGCTGCTCGGCGACGAGCCCGGTCGTACCGTCGAGAATCGTCGACTTCAGGAGTTGACCGTCACCTGCATCGATCCGACTGCGGATCTCGATCCGACCGTCCGCCTGGGGATACGGGCCGTCGTGGGCGTCTTCGGGGCGAAAGTTGACGAGGCCGAGCAATTCCGGCATCCAGTCGGCGCGGATCGGCAACAGCCGGCGAGCCTGCGATCGGGCATAGTGCTCGTGGCGACAGAAGGCGATGATCGGAGGCTGGTGCTGCCTCAGCCAGAGCCAGAAGAGGTCGTCGTTGCTGCCGATGTCGAGTTCCGGGCCGGTCAACGAGGTCTGGGCTTGGAGCCGGAACCGCCGCGGTGGCTCACAGGCGACGCGGGCCGACAGCCGAGGCACGCCCGGCACGACGAGCACAGCCTGGGTGCACATCAGACTGCGAACCCGTTGGGTGTTGTCGTGCACCGCCGCGATCACCTGATCCAGCGACGGCTGGGGTGGCAGCGCCCGGGGAAGCGGCATCGTGCCGACCTGGTACCCACGGAGCACCCCGGGGCAGGACGCGCCGCTCGACGCCACGGCTCCTACCAGGAGCAGCAGCACCACGCCCGGCGACACGGCCGCCGATCGCGTCGCCGAACCGAATGGCGAAGTCTTCATGCGGCATCCCCCGACCAGAGCAGGGCGGTCAGCCGGGCCGCGACCGGCGGAGCGGCGAGTGCCGCGGGATCCGAGGCCGTCATTCGATACTCGCTGCCACGGCGGCGGCAGGAAAAGACGAGCACCGACGCATCGTCGGGTGCCGGCCCTTCCAATTTCAACACCCGCCGCCGGACGAGTTGCAACGCGAGGAGATACCGGACGGCCTCGTCAGGCTCGCTACCCTCGAACGCCTCGAGAGCGTCGAGCAGCACCTCGACCGGTGCGAGCGTCGGACCAGCAGCCGAAGGAGCCGGACAGACCGACCGCCACCAGGCGATCGCCTCGGCCGGCGGTCCGTCCCAGGCGTCCGGCGCCACATCGATGCGAAGCAGGCCGTCCGGAGTCCGCACGATGGTGGAATAGAACACATCCCCCGGGGTGAACCCGCGGCCCGTTCGGCTACAAACCGTCTGCGGTCGATGGAGTTTGAGATCCATGACGATCCAGGTGAGCCGCGGACGTGATCCCGGGGCACGGGAACATCCGGCGGCGGGGGGAGTCCAGAGGTCCGGGACGTATAGAACGGGCACCGCCGGGCCACAAGCCGCATCCCGGCCGGCATGTCCGTCCGCGTCACACTGGGGGATCTTCGTCGGACGACGACGCAGTCTGGGCAAGGCTGGCGAGCACGAGGTCCGCCACGTCGAGCATCCCGCCCGCGTCGTGCGATCGCACGACGCGATCCGCCACCCGCTGGAGTTCCGGTCGGCCGTTGCCCATCGCGATCCCGAGTCCCGCCCCACGGACCATCGGCAGGTCGTTGACGTCATCACCCACCGCACAGATCTCCGCCGGACCGAAGCCCCAGGCCTCGGCCAACCGAATCACGCCGGTCCACTTCGTGACACCGGCTGGGGCGATTTCGCAGAGCCAGTCGGAATACCTCGGACTCCGGATCGTGTGCAGCGACAACTGACCCGGAAACCGTCGATCCAGGTCGGCTTCGAGTTGCTTCATCGCCTGCTCTCCCCCCATCGCGAAGCCGGCGAAGGACTCGGCCGGTGGTCGGAGGTGCAGATCGGGAGCCACCCGGGCGAGGCTGCGATTGCGCTCGAGGTATTCGGCGAAGCCGCTGCCACGAGCGAGCTGCTCGTCCGGCAACCCGCGGCAGTGGAAGTCGTAGCCGGCGGCGAAACTGTCGGTGTAGACGACCGGCTCGTGGCCTGCCGCCACGATCGTCGCCAGCACCTGCTCGAGCACACCGGCCGCGAATTCAGCGCGATGCAGCGTGGCATGATCGGCCGGCCGCTTCACCAGTCCGCCAGAGGCGGTCACCAGCGGCTCCGTGAGGGCCAGTTGCCGGGCGATCGGGAGCGAGTCTCGGTAGCGACGGCCCGTCGCCAGCATCACCCGCACGCCCGCCGCCTGCATCTGTTCAACGGCCCGCCTGGCGGCTTCTGTCACCTGGTGCCGGGTGTCGGTGACGGTGCCGTCGATGTCGAGGACGACGAGCTTGATCCGGCCGTGAGGTGATGCATCGACCATGCGGCGTATGGTACACCTGACGGCATGAGTGACACACATGCCGCAGGCGGCGGGCCGACGTTTACCCGCGTGGCCTCCGAGGGCGACATCCCGGCCGGGGAAGGCCGAACCTTCGAGGTGGCCGGGCGGCTCGTGGCCGTCCTCTTCGACGGCGGCTCGTACCACGCCATCGACGACCTCTGTCCGCACATGGGCGCTTCGTTGGCCTCGGGGCCGTTCGCGGACGGCGTCGTCACCTGCCCCTGGCACGCCTGGCGGTTTCGCGTCTGCGACGGGGCCTGGTGCGACAACGAAAAACTCAAGGTCGCCGTCTTCCCGGTGCGCGTGGTGGACGGGCAGATCGAGGTCGCGGTCAGTCCAGCGTGAACGAGCCTCCGGGCACGAGCACCCGCGGCTCGGCGAGGCCTTCCTCCCGCACCCGCGCGGCCCAGGCCTCGGCATCCTGCTCGATCGGCGGCCAGGTGTCGTAGTGACAGGGAACGACGACCGCGGGACCGAGTAGCCGAATCGCCTCGAGCGACGCGTCCGGCCCCATCGTGAACACGTCACCGATCGGGAGGATCGCCAAATCGAGCCGGCGGCCCGCACGGGGCCGGCCGATCCGCTCCATGTCGCTGAAGACACCCGTGTCTCCCGCCACATAGATCCGCTTGCCGGCCACGTCCAGCAGCCAGCCGGCTGGATTGCCGCCGTAGCTCCCGTCGGGCAGGCTCGAGGAGTGGAAGGCGATTTCCATGGCGGCGGTGCCCCCCGGCACCGCCACCCGGCCGCCGTGATTCATCGGCTGCGCCGTCGTCACGCCGTGCTGGCCCAGCCAGTTGGCGATCTCGAAGGCACAGCAGACCTTCGCCCCGGTTCGCGTGGCGATCGCGGCGGCGTCGGCCATGTGATCGAAGTGGGCGTGGGTGATCAGGATCGTGTCGCAGGCCACGTCGGCCGCCTTCATGCTCGCGGTGGGACACTCGTCGAGAAAGGGATCGATGAGAATCGCGCCGGCACCGGTGTCGATCAAGAAGGTCGAATGGCCGATCCAGGTGAGCGTGACGGGCATCGGCAGTCTCCGGACAGCGAAGGGCGAAAAAGGAACGACGTGAGGCCGCTGAGTGTAAGCGGATCAGGTGGGGGATGCCTGCGTTGATTCCGCGACACGCAGCCGTTCTTCCACCGCCGCCGACAGGGCCAGCAGTTGCAGCAACTGGCCGAGGGCATGCTCGTCGATCCGTGGGAGCCGGATCGTGATGGCGGCAGGCTCGGCCGCGCGGCCCGATGCACGATGGACGCCGGTGGCAGCAGGGGCGAGCCCACCGCCCGAGTCACCGGGATCGGCCGGCGACGGCCAGTCCCGCCGCGGCATGCCGCCCTGGATGCGGGTGACGGCCGCCGCATCGGCGAGCCTGGTCGGCCGCAGCCGGTGATACCAGGCTGCCAGCTCCGCGAGGGATCGGTCCTCGACGGCAAAGCGTCGGCCGGGCCGCCCAGCTCCGGCCTCCCGGAAGCTGACTGCCGCATCGAGGAGCACCGGATTGACCGTCGGCGGCGCCTCGGCAAACCGCACGACCATCGCGTGGGCGCCTTTGAGCAGCTGCACGACGTCGATGCCGGCGATCGCGGCCGGCAGGAGGCCGGCTGCGGTGAGCAGGCCGAGCGGCCCGTCGAGCGGAGCGGACGCCGCGAATCGCTCAGCCTGGCCGATCGCGCTGGCCAGCCGTTCGAGTTCGCTCCCCGGCGTCGCAATCGTCAGGAGTTGAGGCCCGTCGTTGCCATCGGCCGCTCTCGCCCTCGCTGCGAGGAGGAGCCGAACGATCGCCAGAGTCGCCGGATCGTCCCGCGGCTCATCGGCCGCAAGAACGGTCCAGCGGTCGAGAAGGTCGCGACCCGGAGGTCGACCGGGCGGCGCGACGACGTCGAGGAGTCCTCGCAGTTCGTCCGGGCTCGAGTCGCCGTCGAGCCAACTCAGCCGCGGCCGACCCCCGCGGTCGCCTCGAGCCAAGTGGTCGTGAAACGGATGGCAGCAGGCGGCGGCCAGCAGCCGGGTGCCGGGACCGAGCCCGCCGCCGGCGACGACCACCACGCGGTCCACTGCCCCGCGGATCCGGCTGGCCGCCTGGAGCACGGCGAACAGTCGGCTTTCAGGCCGGCGGGTGTCGTATTCGACGAGCATGCTCGGGGCGATGTCGAGTGCCCCGGGAGCGGCGAGCACCTCGGCACGGGCCCGTTCCAGCGATTCGGCCTGGGTTTCGACGTTCCAGGACGGACCGTCCCCGGCCGCCACATCCAGCACGAGCGGGTCGGTCGGTGGGCGGGGCCGAATGACTGTCATCGGGGCGGCACGGGCCGCTGGTGGCGGCTCTCGGGAAAGGCGGTACTCTTGGTCCGACCGGGCTCGAAATCTAGCAGACCCCTCTGCGGCCCCGCCGCGGCCGCCCGAGCCCATCCACCCCCGGAGCCCTTCCCCGTGATCGAGCACGACCTGGTTCGCGAACTGGCCGAGAAGAACTCCTCGAAGATCGTGATGCTCGTGGCAGACGGCCTCGGCGGCCTGCCCCTGAAGCCAGACGGCCGCACCGAACTCGAGACGGCCCGCACGCCGAACCTCGATCGGCTCGCCAGCCGGGGTACGAGCGGATCGAGCGTGCCGGTCCTTCCGGGGATCACTCCCGGCTCCGGCCCGGGGCATCTCGGCCTGTTCGGTTACGACCCGCTCGAATTCAGAATCGGCCGCGGCGCCCTGGAGGCCACCGGGATCGGCTTCGAACTCGGCCCCGACGACGTGGCGGCCCGGGGAAATTTCTGCACGCTCGACGCGGCCGGACTGATCAGCGACCGGCGGGCCGGGCGGATTCCCTCCGAGGAAAGCTTTCAGGTCGTGGAGCGGCTCCAGGCGGTCAAGATCCCGGGCGTCGAGACCTTCGTGCGGCCGGTGAAAGAGCATCGGTTCGTGGTCGTGTTCCGCGGAAAGGGCCTATCCGGTGCCGTGGCCGACACCGATCCACAGGCCACGGGCGTGGCCCCGCTCACCCCCCAGCCGCTCGACGCCGCGGCGGCCCGCACGGCCGAAGTGGCGGCCGAGTTCGTCCGGCAGGCCCGCGGGATTTTGGCCGACGAGCCCAAGGCCAACGGCATGGTGCTCCGCGGCTTCGCGGGCCGCCCTGCCTTGCCCTCGTTCGACGAGCTCTACCGGCTCAGGGCGGCGGCCATCGCGGTCTACCCGATGTACAAGGGGCTCGCCCGATTGGCCGGCATGACCCTCGTGGGTGAGGCCAAGACACTCGCCGAGCAGATCGACACGCTCGCCGGCTGCTGGAACGACTACGACTTCTTCTTCCTCCATTTCAAATACACCGACTCGACCGGCGAAGACGGCGCTTTCGATCGGAAGGTCGAGCGGATCGAGGAACTCGACGCGGCGATGCCGCGGATCGAAGCCCTGGGGCCGAGTGTGCTGATCGTGACGGGCGACCACTCCACGCCGAGCAAGCTCCAGAGCCACTCCTGGCACCCGGTGCCCACACTGGTGGTGGCTGACACCTGCCGGCCGGACGGGCTCGCCGCCTTCTCCGAGCGAGACTGCCTGCGGGGCGGCCTGGGAATCTTCCCCGCCAAGCACCTGATGCTCATGGCCATGGCCCATGCCATGCGGCTGGGAAAGTACGGAGCCTGAGGCCCGCGAACCGGCCGGAAGTTCATCCCCATGCCCATCGCCACCGAGGACGACCTGTTTCAGTCATCGACGATGACGATCGGGGAGCACCTGGAGGAGTTGCGCAGCAGCCTGATCCGCGCGGCCGCGGGCTTGGTGGTGGGGGTGATGATCGGGTTTTTCGTCGCCCGCCCGGTCGTGAAGTTGGTCGAAGAGCCGCTCCGCCGGGCGTTGGGCGACTACTACAGCAAGCGGGCGCTGGAGACTGCCGCCGGCTGGACCGGTTCGCCGCTCCCGTATTCCGAGGCTGAGATCCGCGACGCCATCGAAAACCGCGGGCTTTCGTTTGAGTTGCGAGAAGTTCATCCCGATCGGCTCGCCCAGGCGTTGAGCGGTCCCGCCACGACTGCGGAAACAACGACGGCTCGCCGGCCCGAGAACGGCGTGGCGGCCGCCGCCGTGACGGAACCAAGGAGCCACTTCGACGAGAAGGGACTGGTGCCGGTTCTGCTCTGGCAGCCGCTGGCCCGCGATCCGCGGGTGAGCATCACGACCCTCAGCGCGCAGGAGGCATTCGGCATCTACGTGAAGGCTGCCATCCTCGTGGGAATCGTGCTCGCGAGCCCCTGGATCTTCTACCAACTCTGGATGTTCGTCGCCGCCGGGCTCTATCCGCACGAGAAGCGGCTCGTCCACGTCTTCCTCCCCGCCAGTCTCGGCCTGTTCCTGGCCGGCGCCTTCCTCGCCTTCTTTTTCGTCTTCGACTTCGTGCTCGATTACCTGCTGGCCTTCAACGAGTGGCTCGGACTCGACCCCGACCCACGGATCAGCGAGTGGATGAGCTTCGTGCTGGTGCTACCGGTCGGCTTCGGCCTGGGTTTTCAGCTCCCGCTGGTGATGCTGTTCCTCGAACGAATCGGCATCATGGACGTTGGGTCCTACGTATCGCAGTGGCGGCTGGCCGTGCTGATCATCTGCATCGTCTCCGCCATCCTCACGCCGGCGGATCCCTACAGCATGCTCTTCCTCGCCGCTCCCCTCTGCCTGCTCTACTTCGGCGGAGTCGGCCTCTGCCTCTGGACGGGACGCCGCCCGGCCGCTCAGGCCACGAAGGCCAGCCAGTAAAAGACAAAGCCGGTGACGGCCGTCATCAGCAGATCGAGGGCGGCCAGCCGCGCCATTCGCCGGTGCCGCGGACCATGGGTACCGGGCCTTGGTGGATTCGGAAACCGAGCGAGCGCCTCCCACACGACCCACGTCCAGAGCACGAAGGTGCTGACGGCGAAGATCAGATGAATACCGAGGGCCCAGAGCACGCCGCCCGGCCAGAAGGGACTCGGCCGCGCCCGTGGCTTCCAGTCGCTGATGAGCCGCACATCCACCTCGAAGACCAGGATCGCGACCGCGAGCGCGGCCACGATGAACAGCTGCAGCCGCTTGTGCAGCACGAACCGGCCGCCACGGGCCGCCTGCACGCTCCAGGCCAGCACCGGCAAGAGCGTCAGCAGCCCCACCAGCACCACGTCCATTCCGAGCGAGGCCCGGGAACCGAAGGGGGCGAGAAAACCGTCGATCCCCGGAAGAACGCCGGCAACCGGTTCAGCAGCGAGATCGTTCAAGCGGCGGGCTTTCGCAGGCGGGACGGACGAGACCTTTTTGGTACTGCATTGTACCCAAGCCCGGCGGACACCGGCGATGAATGCCCGCCGCAGGACCGATGTCGATGGGCTTCTGAGGAGCGGCGAGCCGGGTTACGATCCCAAGCCGGCCGAGTGGCGAAACTGGCAGACGCACGGGACTTAAAATCCCGTATCCCGTAAGGGGTGTGCGGGTTCGATCCCCGCCTCGGCCATTCCGTGCGAATGCGTGGGCAATCAACGGGCGTCTCCGCGAGGGCGGAGCGGCCCGGGAACTGGCTCAAACGACCCCTTCGCCCCTCCAGGCGAGCCCTCCACGCCACCTTCACTCCGCCACACGCCAGCGAACGTCCGACGACGGCACCGAGCGGTCAAGCTGGGCAACTCGGGCGATGCAAGGCCGGGGTTGATTCGCCGGTAGCTCGGCCGGTATTCCCAAAGGCCCCTGAAGGGGCTCCTCGTGGGTTTTCGGCTCATGCGTTTCAGCGTTCGGCAAACCTCTTCTGCTCGCGACCAGCCCGTTCGGCGGCCGCCGGTCTGGCTGCCCTGGCTCGCAGCCCCGGCCTTTCTGCTCCTGCCGATCGGCGGCTGCGGCGCAGCGGCGAGCCTCCGGCACCGGCAGATCGCCACCGCCCAGCACGACTCGGCCCGAGAAGCCGCGGCTCCCCCGCTCGTACCGGTGGCAACGATCGTGCCGCTTCCCGGCCCCCACTGACCCGACCGGCTAGCCCCGCCACCGGAAGCAAACTAGGTTTCGGGGAATCGCCCCCGTCCCTCGGAGCCCCGGCCATGTCGCTGCGAATCAGATTGGCCCTCGGGGCTGCCCTCATCGCCTGCACCGCTGCCGCGGCGACCGCAGCGGTGCTCGTGATCGCCACGGGCTGGATGCCGCCAGGGGGCTGGCCCCGGCTGACGGCCGCCACGCTGCTGGCTGCAGCGGGCGTCGCCGCACCGGCTGCGCTGCTCGCCTTCCGGCTCGGCAGACGCATCGAGGAACCGCTCAGCGCGGCGGTCGCTGCGGCCGAAGCGATTGCGGCGGGTGATCTCGGCCGCGGTTTGATGCTGGGAGACCAGGCTGAGACCGGCCGGCTTTTGGCGGCGTTTGTCGCGATGCAACATACCGTGGGCGGGCTCGTCGGCCGGATCAAGGCCGCCGGTGAGCGGCTCAGGACGGTCGAAGCCGAAGCGGCCTCGGCCCTTGGAACACAGGAACGGGCCGTCGGGGGTTTCAGCAGTTCAGCGCATGAGATCGCAGCGGCCGTGGCCGAGATCTCCGCCACCAGCGAGCAACTGCTCGAGGCGACCGGTGGGCTGATGGACGTCGCCCGCGACGCCGCCAGCGTGGCTGACGAGGGCCGCGGAGGCCTGGAAAGCATGACGGCCTCGATGCACCAACTCGACGAGGCGATGAACGCGTTCACCCGCAAGCTCGCCACGATCAGCCAGCGGGCCAGTGGAATCACGTCGGTGGTGACCACGATCGCGAAGGTGGCCGAACAGACCAACCTGCTCTCCGTCAATGCAACGATCGAAGCGGAAAAAGCCGGTGAATCGGGCCGTGGCTTCCGGATCGTCGCCCAGGAGATTCGTCGGCTCGCCGATCAGACGGCCCTGGCGACGAAGGACATCGAGCGGATGGTCCGCGACATGCAGGCGGCGGTGGCCGGAGGCACGATGGAGATGGATCGTTTCCGCAACGAGGTGAGCGGCCGGATCGGCGAGGTGGCCGAGGTGAGCGAGAAACTCGGCCGGATCATCGAGCCTGTGCAGTCAGTGACCCGGTCGCTGGAGCAGGTTCATGAGGGCATGGAGGCTCAGTCGCAGGGTGCCCGCCAGATTCGTGATGCGATGGAGTCGCTGCGGACCGATGCTTCCGAATCGGCCTCGTCCCTGACGGTACTCACCGACGCCCTCCGCCACCTCCATGGTGCGATCGCCGACCTCAACGCCGAAGCCTCACGCTTCCGGGATTGATCTCTCGTAACGACGCCATCACCGGCGGGCGGTCCGGCCGGCCTGCCGCGTCGCCAGGAAGCGGCGCAGGCCGCTGACGACCTGCCGGGGTTCGCCGGCGGCGGGCTCGACGAACAGGGGCGTATGGCCGTCGTCGGTGACCACGATCTCGACGGTGTCGGCCGCGACGTCGGCTCCGCCCAGGAGTGCCTCCACGGCCTCGTCATCAGCGGAACGATGCTCGCCTTCCGAGGCGGGAACCTGGGCGACTTCGAAGTTTTCGCGGGCGAGCGACTCGAACTCGGGATCCTGCATCAGCGAGGCGACCCGGGTGGTGGCGGCGGCGTCTCCCTTGCGGGAAACCATGACGAGCACCGGCCGTTTCGATCCGCGGGCGGTCTCCACGGCGGCATCGAGCGAGTGGTGAACCGACCTCGGGCCAACGGTCGCCAGGCTCCGAGCAGGAAGATGGCCGTCGAGGGCGGCCACATAGGTCGAGGCGGTCTGTCCGTGGTATCCGGGCTGGGCGGTGATCTTCGTTCCGTCCGGGGCGACGAGTACCGTGTTGGGAAAGGATCGCACCCCGTAGCGGACGCAGATCTTGGACCGAGCCTTCCGCTCCTCGAGCGAAATCCCCGCCTGGGGAAGGTCGATCATCAGGAGCACCACCCGGTCCTCCGCCCAGTCGAGAAAGGTTTCTGTCTCGAGCACGTTCCGCTCGAGGGTGCGGCAATGCTGGCACCAGTCGCTGCCGGTGAACACGACGAGGACGGGTCGACCGGTCTGCTCGGCGGCCGAGAGCGCTGCGGAGTAGTCGTCGAGCCACTTTGCTTCAGCCTGGGTGACCGTTGGCGCGGCCGAAATAACCAGGGCGAGGGCGAACGCCCTGAGCAGGCCGATCGGTCGAATACCGTTTTGACCCATCGTTACCGCAGCGTGACCACTCATCGATGTGCTTCTCCGGATCGCCCAGTCCCTCTCTTCTCATCGGGTGGACACGATCCACCCCGCGAGGGCGCGTGGGCCAAAACACGCCCGAAAACCTAGCGATGCGGGCCGAACCTGTAAAACTGCGCGGCTTTTGCAGGCTACGCAGAGCCCCCATATTCACCGAACTGCTCTCCGCGACTGGACTTAGGACTCATTCCTGTCCCCGGACGGCGAGCCGATCGGGCGTGCTGGGCTCCCGGACACTCCCCTTCCTGCATCGGTCTCCGCCTGCAGCCGGCACCTTGCTGCACCCGCGGGCCGGCGGAGGCGGCGGCGGCCATGGATGGCCGGAGCCACCAAACGCGGCGGGGCCCACCGGCTTCGGTGGGCCCCGCTCTCACGCTTGATCACTGGCCGGCAGGATGCCGGCCGCCTGCCGGCCCGGGTGCACCTTGGCTGCACCCGCGGCCGGGGGAGGCGGCGGGGGCCATGGATGGCCCCGCCGCCGGGACAATCAGAACTGCCAGATCGCGTCGCAGCCGCCGTAGAACTGGCCGTACTCGTTGAAGTTGCCGAAGGGCAGCGGCCCAGCCGGATCGTCAGGCGAATACCAGTCGTACCGCAGTTCGGGCCGGATGATCCAGTTGCGGCTGCCCTGGGGCTTCCAGTTCAGACCCCAGGTCGCCTGCCAGAAGTTGCCCTGATAGCCACCCTGCGCCGGTCCGCCGAACAGGGCGTTGCGGATCGGGTTGATCACGCGGTAGCCGTTGTTGTCGCGAAACCATTCCAGCCGCATGCCACCCACGAGGTTGTCGTTGAAGGTGTAGAACATGTACTGGTTGATGCCGTACCAGAGGGCCGTCCCCGGCTGGGCCTGATTCAACGTGTCGGGAGTGTTCGCGTTGAACTGCCAGCCGTTGTCGTTCTGGAACACGTAGGTCAGCTTGTCGCTCAGCTCGTTGATGTACACGGTGCTGATCAGCGACCGATTGCCGATATTGGCCAGCCCGGACGGAGCGAACGAGCCAATCTCATTGCCACTCGAGACGGTCATCGTCAGAGCTTGGCTTTCGTCTGAGCTCTTCAGCGTGGCACCGCCGAGGAAGGCTGCATTGCTGTTCGCCCCCGGATAGCCAGGATTTGCGATCCCGAAGTAGTTGATCGGGTCGCTGTAGTTGTCCCAGCCGTTGGTGATGCCGCCGTACACGGTGAGCTGGTCGTTCACCGTCCAGACGTCGAGCACGCCGGTGTGGGTAAACGGCTCCCCATACTGCATGGTGTAGGCATGCGTGTAGAAGAAGTTGCCGATGGCCGGCACCACTTCATACCCGATGATCGTGTAGAAGTGACCGAACTTGACGGCGTGATCTCCATAGCCGACCTCGCCGTACATCTGCGGCAGGGCCAGACCGTAATACTTATTGCCCCAGCTCGGCGCTCCCCCCGCACCGGCCGCATTCGGCTGGTAGAAGAGATTGCCGTCGAGACCGCGGGCCGTCGTGAAGATGTAGTCGGTACCGTACAGCAGGTCGATGCGACCGCCCCAGTCCATGCCCCCATCTTCGGTGTCGAGGAGCTTTTCATTGACCAGGTAG
>CAMDDJ010000023.1 GCA_945891385.1 Candidatus Kuenenia stuttgartensis
GTTTGACGGGGCGGAGGCGAAGTCATGTGGTGGGTCGGGGTCGCCCATGCCCCGTCGCCGGACGTTCGCTGCCGTTTGACGGGGCGGAGGCGACGTCATGCGGTGGGTCGGTGCCGCCCATGCCCCGTCGCCGGACGTTCGCTGCGCCCATCCTGGGCTTCGCTCACTCCGAGATACCTGCGCTCCGCCATCCATGGCTCCGCTGGTTATCTAGGCCGGCTCGTGGGGCACGGGCGACCCCGACCGAACGACGCGTTTGAAGTGCCCAAAGCCACACCACCTCTCAGGCACGCAGCGGGCAAAGCCCGCGCCGCGTGCCAGACAGTTCTCGCGCCGTCACCGCCGACCCGCGTCGGCTCCGGCTTTCAGGCACGCAGCGGGCGAAGCCCGCGCCGCGTGCCATCCGGGTCGCCCCGCCTCGACGACAGTCCGCGCAGACAGGGCAACCACTCCTCGAGAGCCGCACGCCATCGGCCGCCAGGAAGGCGGCCGGCCGGGCGGAGGCCCGGCTAGCTCAGCGGGGCCAGGGATGGCCCGCTGAGCGCTTAAGACAGCTTCCAGTTGTCGACGCTCACGATCTCGATGCCGGCTTGATTGGCGAGCTGGCCGACGGAGAGCTTGTCGTCCTTCACGAAGGGCTGCTCGAGCAGGACGCACTGGGCGAAGAAGTTTCGCAGCCGGCCCTCGATCATCTTGGCGATGATGTTCTCGGGCTTGCCTTCCTTGCGGGCGGCTTCCGTGAGAATCTCCCGCTCCTTGTCGACGACGGCCGGGTCGAGGTCTTCTTTGCGAACCGCCTGTGGGGCCAGGGCGACCACGTGCATCGCGATGTCCTTGGCGGTCTCGGCTGCAGCCGCAGCTGCGGCACCTGCGATCTCCACGATCGCAGCCTTCGAGCCGTCGTGGTGGGCATAGCCGCCACAGGCCGCGTTGATCCGCTTGATCCTGGAGAGCTCGAAGACCTCCCGCATCCGATTGAAAAGATCGTCTTTGATTTCGCCGAGGGTCTTGTCTGGATGAGCCAGGCTCTTCTGGGCCAGGAGTTCCTCGGGGGTCGCCGCTCCGGGCCCGAGGGCCAGGGTCTTGGCGATGTCGTTGCAAAAGTCTTTGAAATCGGGACTGGCCGCCACCGGCGGGCTCTCACACTTCAGCTCGATGATCGCGCCGACGCCCTTGGCTGGGTCGGTGTAGACGGCCAGCCGGCCACAGGAGGTTTCGCGATCGGCCCGCATCGACTGGGTCTTGATGCCCTGCTTCCGCAGCCAGTCGACGGCCTGCTCCGTGTTGCCGCCACATTCGGCGAGAGCCTTCTTGCACTCCATCATCGGGAGTCCGGTCTTTTCCCTGAGCGCCATCACGGCGGCGGCGGTGATCTCAGCCATGGTCATCTCCTACGGGATTGCGTGAGGGTGAGAGGAACAGACGCGAGGGCCAGGCCGGAAGAAAGCCGTCCCGTCGTCGCGGAAGTGAACGGAAGCCGAAACTGGCTCAGGCCGTCGGCTTGGGGACCGACCGCTTGGCGACCATTGGACGAGCGCGAGGCTTCGGCTTCGAGGCGTCGCCCTCGCCGGTGGCCTCACCGCCCTCGCCGCTGGTCTGGGCGGTCACGGCGGCATCGGCCTTCCCTTCGAGAATCGCATCGGCCAGGCGGCCAGCCACGAGTTCGATGGAGCGGATCGAGTCGTCGTTGCCCGGAATCGGCAGATCGATCACGTCGGGATCGCAGTCGGTGTCGATCAGAGCGACAGTCGTGATCCCCATCTTCCGAGCCTCGTTGACGGCGTTCTTTTCTTTCTTGGGATCGAACACCACCAGGCACTCGGGAAGCCGGGAAAGCGTGCGGATGCCGCCCAGATTTCGCAGCATCTTGCGATGCTCGCGGCGGAGCGACGACTGCATCTTCTTCGAATAATGCGTAAAGGATTCGCTCGGGATCAGGGCCTCGAGTTCTTCGAGCCGTGCCAGCCGGTTGCGGATCGTGCGGAAGTTGGTGAGGGTGCCGCCGAGCCAGCGGTCGCTGACATAGGGCATCCCACACCGCGCGGCCTCACGGGCCACGGCTTCTGCCCCCTGCCGCTTCGTACCCACAAAGAGGATGAGGCTGTTGGTCTGGGAAACCTGCTTGAGATACTTGCGAGCCCGGAGCAGACCGCGGATCGTCTCGCGGACGTCGATGATGTGGATGAGGTTCTTGCGGCCGTGGATATACGGCCGCATTTTCGGGTTCCAGCGGCTGGCACGGTGGCCAAAATGGACGCCAGCTTCGATCAGTTCCTGGGCCAGGACGTTCGACACGCTCGTTGACTCTTTCGGGCTGCGAGGATTCAAAGGACGAAAAATCGGGTTCCCGACCGAGGCCGGGAGAGCACCGCAAACTATCGGCTTTTCCGGGCGAATGTCAATCGCCGCCACCCCTCGTCCGGCCAAATCCGCCCCGCCGCCCTGGAAAAACGGGCGGAGGCTTGAATCGGCTGGAACGGCCGAACTAGACTCCGCCCGGCGTTTTCAGCTTTTTCCGGCTCCGCCGCTCCCCGCCAGTGCTCCTCTTTCATGCGCCACGTCATCTCGGCCACCGTGCAGAACGTTCCCGGTGTGCTCGCCCACGTCTCGGGAATGCTCGCCTCGCGGGGCTATAACATCGACAGCCTGGCGGTCGGCGAGACCGAAGACCCCGGCTTCTCCCGGATGACCTTCGTGCTCCGGGGTGATGACCGTGTGCTCGACCAGGTACGCCGTCAGCTCGAAAAAATCGTGACCGTCGTGCGGGTCGACGACATCAGCTCGCGGAACTTCGTCGAGCGGGACCTGATGCTGATCAAGGTCGCTGCCGAGGCCGGCCAGACGCGGACCGAGGTCAAGGAATTGGCCGAGATTTTCCGCGGCCGAATCGTCGACGTCGCCCCCGACAGCGTGATTGTGGAGATCTCCGGAACCGAGAAAAAACTCGAAGGCTTCATCGAACTGATGCGGCCGCACGGCATTCTCGAACTCGTCCGCACCGGCCGAATCGCGATGGTCCGGGGAAGCCCGGTAACCCGCGAGTTGACCGAGGCCGCCGACGGCCCCGCACCCGGCGAGGTCGGGGCCGAGTCGCTCGCCTGAGATCCGGCGGCGGCCGTTCCGCTCACCACGCTTCTCTGCCTTTCTCCTCCGACCTCGTTCGACACCTCTCCACGGAGCCCACGCCCTTGCCCGCCACGATTTATTACGACGCCGACGCCGACCTCAAGGACCTTGCCGGCAAGACCATCGCCATCATCGGCTACGGCTCGCAGGGGCATGCCCAGGCTCAGAACCTGCGGGACAGCGGCCTGAAGGTCGTCGTGGCCCAGCGGCCTGGCGGGCCGAACTACGACCTGGCAAAGAGCCACGGCTTTGAGCCCGTCTCGGTGGAGGAAGCCGTCAAGCAGGCCGACGTGATCAACATCCTCCTGCCCGACGAACTGCAGGGGGACGTGTACAAGGCGAGCATCAAGCCGAACCTCAAGCCGGGGGCCGTGCTGATGGCGAGCCACGGCTTCAATTTCCACTTCGGGCAGGTCGAACCGCCGCCCGGCCATGACATCCTCCTCGTGGCCCCGAAGGGTCCCGGCCACCTCGTCCGCAGCGAATACGTGAAGGGGGGCGGCGTGCCCTGCCTGATCGCCCTGGGACCGGGCGCCAGCGAGCAGACCAAGAAGATCGGCCTGGCCTACGCCAAGGGCATCGGCGGTACGCGGGGCGGCGTGATCGAGACGACGATCGCCGAGGAGACCGAGACCGACCTCTTCGGTGAACAGGCCGTGCTCTGCGGTGGCGTCTCCGAATTGATCAAGGCCGGCTTCGACACGCTCGTCGAAGCGGGCTATCAGCCCGAGATGGCCTACTTCGAGTGCCTCCACGAGATGAAACTGATCGTGGACCTCTTCTACCAGGGCGGCCTCGAATACATGCGGTACAGCGTTTCGAACACCGCCGAATACGGTGACTACACCCGCGGCAAGCGGATCATCACCGACGAGACGCGGGCCGAGATGAAGAAGATTCTGGAAGAGATCCGCTCCGGGCAGTTCGCCCGCGACTGGATCCTGGAAAACCGGGGCGGTGCCGCGATGTTCAAATCGACCCGTCGCCGCGAGCGGGAGCACAAGCTCACCGAGACCGGCCGCCGGCTCCGTAAGATGATGAAGTGGATCGACGCCAAGGAGACGTGAGCCGCCGATGACGGGCGAAGAACTCCAATCTCGAAGGCTCTACGAGCAACTCCAGCCTGGAGATCGGGTGGAGGTCATCCACGGCGTCACCGTGGGCTCGAGCGGATCTTGGAAGACCACGACGGTCGGCCGCGTGCTCCGCACTGAACGCCGACGACATGGCCTCCACTTCCGCCGCAACCCCGACGACAAGGTCTACAGCGACGTTCTGATCCTCGCGCGGGACGACGGCGAACTCACCACCGTCACGATCGACGAGTTCACCCGACTGAAGAAGTTCTGACTACTAAAGCGCTCAGCGGGCCATCCCTGGCCCCGCTGAGCTAGCCGGGCCTCCGCCCGGCCGGCCGCCTTCCTGGCGGCCGATGGCGTGCGGCTCTCGAGGAGTGGTTGCCCTGCCTGCGCGGATTGTCGTCGAGGCGGGGCGACCCGGATGGCACGCAGCGCGGGCTTTGCCCGCTGCGTGCCTGTAAGCCGGAGCCGACGCGGGTCGGCGGTGACGGCGCGAGAACTGTCTGCCGCGCAGCGCGGGCCTTGCCCGCTGCGTGCCTGAGAGGTGGTGTGGCTTCGGGCACTTCAAACGCTTCGTTCGGTCGGGGTCGCCCGTGCCCCACGAGCCGGCCTAGATAACCAGCGGAGCCATGGATGGCGGAGCGCAGGTATCTCGGAGTGAGCGGAGCCCAGGATGGGCGCAGCGAACGTCCGGCGACGGGGCATGGGCGACCCCGGCCCACCACATGACGTCGCCTCCGCCCCGTCAAACAGCAGCGAGCGTCCGGCGACGGGGCATGGGCGGCACCGACCCACCGCATGACGTCGCTTCCGCCCCTGCAAACGGCAGATCAGGCCTCAGCGGGCGAAGCCGACGAAGAAGCTGAAGAGCTGCTTGCTGTCGTACGGGGCATATGCCACCGGGACGGCGAAGTCGAGGGCGATCGGCGCCGGGCCCATCGCCGGCAGCGTGATCCGGAGGCCGAAGCCAGGCGCGACCCGCATGTTGTTGATCGAGACGTTGCTCTCGACGGTGCCGAAGTCGGTGAAGACCACGCCGCGGAGCGAGTCGTCGGCGGTGATCGGGAAGAGATACTCGACGGTGTTGAGCCACTGGAACGGACCACCCACGATCGCCAACTGGCCGTTGGGACCGGCCTGGCGGGGGCTCGCCCCGCGGAACACGAAGCCTCGGAGGGTGTTGTAGCCGCCGGCAAAGAAGTTGTCGTAGGCGGGCGTGTCGGGACCGCTCATGCCCAACACGGAGCCGACCGAAAGCACGTGTCGCCCCGAGCCGTCGGGCCGCTCATTCAAGAGGAAGTATTGCCGCCCTTCGAGGATGCCGCGGGGGTAGACGAAGGTGCCGATCACCTGCTCGAACTCGAACGTGGCGAGATGGCCCTGCGTCGGCAGGAAGGGGCTGTCGCGAGTGTCGTGGATGACGCCGCCGGAGAACCCATAGACGCCGTTGGTTCCCAGCATGTTCACGATGTCGGGCGCAAGCACCCGGGCGTCGAATACGTCGACGCTCTCGCCGCGGAAGCCGGCGTTGACCGAGAGATCGGGGGCGAACTGGAACTGATAGCCGAGTCCGATCCGGCCGCCGGTTCGCGCCTCGGCCCAGTCGAAGAAGTAGCGGGTGTAGTAGGAGGCCGACATCGACAGGCCGATGCGGGTGTCGAACAGATAGGGTTCCTGGAAGGTGGCCATGTATCGCTGCAGCTGCGTGCCGGGCGCGGCCTCGAGCCGGAACCGCTGGCCGGCGCCGCGAAAGGCGGTGCCGTTCTTGATGTCGTCCCAGCTCCGCGGCAGTCGGAGGATGTCGAAGTTCTGCTCGTCGACAACGATGTTGCCGACCAATCCGGCGTTGGAGTTCACGCCGGCCCCGATCATCAGACGGCCGGTCTGGGTCTCTTCGGCATCGACGTCGAGGATCACATACGGTTCGTTGCCGGGATACACGGGCATCCCGCCCATGGCTCCGCCACCGCCGAAGTCGGGGAGGGCCCCGGGCTGCTGAAAACCCTGGGGCTGGTTGGGATCCATCTGCGCGACCGGCAACGCGGGAAACCCGGCTGCGGGCGAAGGGACTCCCGCGACGGGCTGCTGGGCCGTGTAGGGCGTCGCGGCGGGGGCTGCCATCCGACCGTAGTCGAGGGCCTCCGGACCGGCTGGCGCCAGGGGTTGACCGCCCCAGGGCTGCCCGGGCTGTTGCTGGACGGCCGGCTGAGCCACTGCGACCGGCGCCGGCTGGTAGGGAGCAGCCTGATACGCGGGCTGCTGCTGATAGCCGGGCTGCGGATAGGCAGGCTGCTGCGGCATCACAGCCTGCGGGGCGTAGGCCTGCGGAGCCGCGGTAACCGGATAGCCTGGGCTCTGCCCGCGCCAGACCGGCTGGCCGGCGGTGGTGGTCGGACGGGGCTTCTGCTCGCCGGGCGCCGAGGCCGGTGTGCCGGGAGACGGATCGCCTGACTGGCTGTCGCCATCGGCCGTCATCCCCTCGACCTTGTTCCATGTGGCGTCGAGCACGAGATCGATGACGGCATCGCCCGGCTCGTCGGGACTCTGTCCTCGGAAGCCCGGTCGGTCGGGATCACGGGCCATCTGGGTCGCTTCCCGGCCCTCGGGCTTCGCGAACGTGATCCGCGGTCCTTCGCCCTTGGCGGCATCGGCGGCGAACAGGCTGCTCGACTTCAGTCGCCGCTCGTCATCCCGCAACTTGCGGATGTCGAGAATGTCGCCTGGCCGCAGCGAAAGCCGGTTGAGCACGACGCTGTGACGGGTGTGGGGGTGCTCACCCCGGATGCGGACGTTGATTTTGCCGACCCGATACCGCTGCCCCTCGGCGACGTTGTAGACGAGGTCGAGCTGACCGGGCTCCTCCAAAAACCGAGGATCAGCCCGGATGTCGGCGAAGACGAAACCGCGGCCGCCGTAGATGTCGCGGATCAGGTTGAGATCCTTGTCCATCTTGGACTGGTTGAAGTACTCGCCGCCCTTGAGTTCGAGATCCCGCTGAAGGAACTCGGTCTTGAACTTGCTGTTGCCCATGAAGGAGACGTTGCGGACCGTGTACCGCGGGCCCTCGTTGACCACGAAGGTAAGGTGCGTCCAGTCGCGGAGCCCTTCGTGCACGACGCTCACCTCGCGGCCCACCTTGGCCTGGAAGAAGCCGAGGCTGCGGTAGTAGGCCGTAAGCGCGTCGACGTCGGCGTCGATCGCCTCCCGATCGACGTCGCCGCCGATCAACCAGAAGACGCCCGGCTTGCTCTTGATCTGCGTCAGGAGCCGGGCGTCGCTGGCGATCGTGTTGCCGACGAAGCTCGTCCAGAGAGCCTTGCGGGCGCGACCCTCGTCGATCAAGAACACGGCCCCCTTGTCGCCCGGCTTGCCGCCCTCGACGGTCGTCACGCGAGCCGCCTCGTAGCCCTTTTCGTGGTAATAGCCTTCGATTCGCCGCCGAGCCTCCTCGACGACGTAGGGATCCATCGAGTCGCCGACGTCGATCTCGGCCTTCTTGCGGAGCGTACGGGTGGTGATTCGCTGGTTGCCGACGTATTTCACGTAGCGGAGCATCGGCCGCTCCACCACCTGGAAGATCACCACCACGCCGTCGGCCACCCGGACGTACTTCGGATGGACATCCACAAACTTGCGGGAACGGTGCAGGGTCCGCACGTCCTCCTCGACGGCCTGCGGATCGAAGACCTGGCCGGCCCGCGTGGTGAGCTTCGGCAGTTTTGCGACGTCGGTGGCCTCGTTTCCCTCGATCCGTACCTCGACGATCACGTCCGCCGACGGGGCCGTGGTCGCGGCTGTTCCGCCGACAGCCACGGGCGGAAGCGGCTGGATCGCGGCCTGCTCCTGCCCGAGAGCGGGCGGTCCCGTCAGGGCAATCGCGAGGACCGCCAGGAACGTAGTCCTGACCATGGCGGCGGGGCAGCGGACGGTGTCGGCAGGTACAGTCAACGGTTGGGCCGCCGGAGGAATCTCTGCGAAAGCCGCGGAGAGATACCGGCCGCGAAGAGTCGCCACAAGCCGAAAAAGGCCTGCTTTCTTTCCACCCAGGTCCCCCGCGTCAACCGCTCCTTGCCCAAATCGCGATCCTTGACTGGCCTCCGCGCACGCAGGTAGTTTTCCTGGGGAAAGGCGGCGAATGGCCAGCGGGGTTTCGTCGGGTTTCCGCTCCAGGATTCCGGCTGCCCGAACGGCCGGCTTGTGCATGCCGCCGATGGTCATCGATCTCCGCCACACGGAAGACCGCCGAGACGTCGTCCATCGGGCCGTCCAGGCCCTGGCCGAGGGCCGGTCGGTGGCCTTTCCCACTGAAACCGATTACGTGGTCGCGGCGGCCGCCCGGGTCGGACGGGCGGTACCTCCGCTCGTGGCCTTCGCCGCGAGGCATCCCGGCGAGCCCTTGCTCTCCCTCGCCCTCAAGAGCGCCGACGAGGCCCTCGACTGGACGCCGCAGATCACTGGCGCGGGACGACGACTCGCCCGCCGGTGCTGGCCAGGACCGGTGGCAATGATCGTGCCCGACGACCACCCGGAGAGTCTGGTGCGGCAACTCCCGGCGGTCGCCCGGGAAGCGGTCGTGGCCGCGGGACGCCTCCGGCTGCGGATTCCCGGCCATCCCATCCTCGCCGAGTGCATGCGGATGCTGGCCGGGCCGGTAATCCTGGCCGAGCCGTTGCTGGCTGGCGGACAGCCGGTGACCGCGGCAGAACTCGAGGCGGCCACAGACGGTAGGATGGCGTTGATTCTCGATGACGGCCGGGCCCGCTACGCCCAGCCGGCCACCACAATCGAGCTGGTCGCCGGCGGGTTTCAGGTCGTTCGGCCGGGAATCGTTTCGGAGGAGACGCTGCGGCGGCTCGCCAGCCTCATGGTGCTCTTCGTCTGCACTGGCAATACCTGCCGCAGTCCCATGGCTGAGGCGTTGTTTCGCCGCCTGGCAGCCGAGCGTCTGGGCTGCGCAGCTGATGAGATCGAGAGCCGCGGCGTGGTGGTGGCGAGCGCGGGCTTGGCAGCCTGGGCCGGCGGACCGGCCAGCGGCCACGCGGTGGAAACCGTCGCCGAACTGGGGGGAGATCTCGCCGGCCACGAAAGCCAACCGCTGACCGAGTCGCTCGTCCGCCAGGCCGACGTGATCCTGACGATGACCGCCAGCCACCGGGCCGCGGTTTTGGCCCAATTCCCGGAGGCGGGCGGACGGGTCGAGATGCTTTCGCCCGACCGTCGCGACGTGATCGATCCGATCGGCGGCAGCCTCGAAACCTACCTGAATTGTGCCCTTCAGATCCGCGAGCATCTGCAGGCCAGACTCGATACACTGGGCCTGCCGTCGGGCAAAGAGTCCGACTCTGGCACCACCCCTCCCAGGAGCGGCTGACTTCCATGCGGATTGCGATCGGCAGCGACCATCGCGGCGTTGCGGCTCGGCAGCGACTCGCCGGACTGCTCGAACGACTCGGCCACGAGGTCGTCGATTGCGGCTCGTTTGGCGAGGATGCGGTTGATTATCCCGACGTCGCCGCCGACGTGGCCCGACGGGTAGCCGATGGCACCGCGGAGCGGGGCATTCTGCTCTGCTGCACGGGCGTCGGCATGGCGATCGCGGCCAACAAGGTCTCCGGAGTCCGAGCAGCCACCTGCCATGACGAGGTGACGGCGGAGATGAGCCGGCGGCACAACGATCTCAACGTCCTCTGCCTGGCGGCCGAGATGCTCGGAGCCGACATGCAGGAGAAGATCGTCCGCACCTGGCTCACCACGCCCTTCGACGGCGGTCGGCATGCCCGTCGGGTGGCGAAAATTGCGGCTCTCGAGAAGGCCTGCGGGGACGGCCGGTCGTTGGAAACCCCGGCGACCCACTGAACCGGGCAGGTTCCGGAATCGCGGCAATCTGGGCAGTCGTCACTGGCCGGCGAAGACTCGGCGGCTCGTAGGGGTCGTACCGCCGGAGCAGCTGGAAATCGCCCGTTTTTTCCGGGCCTGATTCGTTGAATGCCGGCGGAGTCCGGGTAATGTCGGAGTTCAGAGGTCGCGCGATCGGCATCGGCCCGGTGCGACCCGAACCCGCTCCCCTGGAACCGACTGGCATGCCCATCGCCCGCCACCCCGAGCCAGAAGAGATTGAGTGCCTGATTCGCAACGGTGAATTGCGAACGGCGATCGAGCCGTATCTCGACGAATCGGTCTGGGAGATCGACTTCCGCTCACTGCCGACCGAGGCCGAGAACCGCTTCCTGGAATCGATGCTGGCTTGGGAGTTGGCCCCGCTCGCTCCGGTGGCCCGCTGGTTCGATCCCCCGCTGGCGATGCAGCCGGCCTGCACGCTCGACGAGGACCAGCTGCGCGAGCGGCTCTGGGAAGTCATCGAACGGCTCCACGCCAAGCGGATTGTGCTCGACTTTACCGACCACCTTTCGGACCGGGACCTCTATTCGCTGATCCGTCGCGACATCCTCCCGGCGAAGCTGAAGCTCGTCGATCTGCCCGACAACTACGTCCACTGGGACTGCAGCGCCTCCGACGACGGCGACCCGACCGCCTGGCTCACCTACTACGCCAGTGACGAGGAGCGGGAGGACTGGCGGCTTGAAGAGGGACGCGATCCGCCGCCTCGCGCCGTGCCGTCACACCCTCGGTCCCTGCCGGTCGCCGAAGCCTGACGCCGCGGAGTGCTGCACTGCAGCCGGTGAAAAATTACCCGGTCGCGCACCGCCCCGAAGGATCGCCACGTATCCTGCCGGTTCCAGAGTTCGTCGACTGCGGAGCGACCGTCATGCATGGTTTTTCATTGGTTGCGATCCTGGTCGCGGCCGTCCTCGTAGCTGACGCCACGGTGGCAGCGGACGCAGCCTCCGTGCGGATTTCCATCGCCAAGGCGTCGGCGTTTCTGGCGAGCCAGCAGGCGGAGGATGGGAGCTTCGCGGCCGACATCGGCCCGGCGGTGACCGGCCTGGCCGTGACGGCGCTCGTCCGCAGCGGCACGTCGCCCGACGCGGATGTCGTGCGCAAGGGCCTCGACTCACTGCTTGCGTTTCGCCAGTCCGATGGCGGCTTCTACACGCCCGGCTCACCCGTGGCCAACTACGAGACCTCGATCGCGATGCTTGCCCTGGCCGCCTGCAATGCCGACGGCCGGCTCGATGCCGAGGTGGCCGCCGCCGTCGCCTTCGTCAAGAAACTGCAATGGGACGAGGGCGAAGGCAAGGACGAGGCCGATGCCTCCTTCGGCGGCGCCGGCTACGGCCGCCACTCCCGGCCCGACCTTTCGAATACGGCCTTCATGGTGGAGGCCCTTCGCAGCGTGGGGACGAGCGAGAACGACCCGGCGATCCAGCGGGCCCTGGTGTTCATCTCCCGCACACAGAACCTGCCCGGGCCCCACAATCCGTTGCCGTACCCAGAGAAGAATCCCGACGGCGGTTTCTACTACACGCCGGCCAACGGCGGTGAGAGCCAGGCCGGGCTGACCGAAACCGGTGGTCTCCGCAGCTACGCCTCGATGACCTATGCCGGGCTCAAGAGCATGATCTTCGCCGGCGTTGGCCGGGACGATCCGCGAGTGGTTGCCGCCGTCGAGTGGCTGCGAAAACACTATGGCTTCGCGGAAAATCCCGGGATGGGGCAGGCCGGGCTCTTCTATTACTTCCACACCGCCTCGAAGGCGTTGGATGTCCTCGGCGAGGATTCCTTCACCGACGCCGCCGGCCAGACGCACGACTGGCGCGACGAGCTCACGACTGCCATCCTCGCCCGGCAGCGGGAGAATGGCTCCTGGGTCAACGCCAACGAGCGGTGGATGGAGAACAACGCCGTGTTGGTCACCAGCTACGCCCTGCTTGCGCTCGCCAACTGCCGCACACCCTGAACCTCCGGACGCCAGCCCCGCGGCCGAAAGGATTCAGCCACGGGCTTCCCTCAGGCCGCCTTGCGGGCCTGGTAGAGATACGGATTCAGCGACGGGTCGTTGTACATCTTCATCTGGCGGAAGACCCGGAGCGGCCGGCGAGCGGCGTAAATCTCACCGAACAGGCGGTCGAGCGACTCGACGAGGTGATCCCGCTGAGCGTCGAGCACCTCCATCCGGGCGGCAGCCTTGACCCGGTGCTCGGCGGTAGCATCGGCCCGCTCGGCCTGCTCCCGCATGTGGTAGCGGCGGAGTTCGAGAATCGAGAGCCGGTCGATTGCGGCGCCGGGTGTCTCCGTGGCGGCCGGGGCCTGGTGCGGCGCGACGATCCCCCGTGCGGCCAGGTCTCCGATCAGCCAGTCGTCGACCTTTTCGATCGCGTCGTTGCGGGCCTGGTTGTACTTGTCGATCGCCCGTTTCACCGATGCGATCCGGGCATCGGTCACGTCGGGGGCCCGGGCGATGTCTTCCTCGTGCCAGAGCAGGAAGTTGAACCGGTGCAGGTCGCAGACCCTGCCATGAAGGCCGGCTTCCGCATGGGCCGGTTCCACGTCGTGCCACCGGGCTACGAGGTCTGCGAGCAGCCGGTCGATCTCGATGGTAGCCGCAGGAGGAAGGTGGCAGGCAACGGTCTTCATGGCAAACGTCCTCTCGGGGGGTGACAGCAGATCGGAATGAATCGTCAGGTCAAGATGGGGACAGAGCCGCTCAGGCGGCCCGGCGGAGTACGAGGCAGAGATTCGAGCCACCGAAGCCGAAGGAGTTGCTGAGAGCCACCTCCACCGGGTGCGGTCGGGCGACATGGGGCACGTGATCGAGCGGGCAGGCCGGGTCGGGCTCGTCGAGATTGACCGTCGGTGGCACCATCTGGCGGTCGATGGAGGCCAGGCAGACGACCGCCTCGAAGGCCGCCGCGCCGCTCACGAGGTGGCCCGACATGCTCTTGGTGGAGCTCACCGGCACTCGGTCGGTCGCCCCACCCAGCGCCATACGGATTGCACCCGCCTCGGCCACGTCGCCCACCGGCGTGCCGGCGGCATGCGCGTTGACGTAATTCACGTCGGCAGGCGCGACATCCGCATCGGTCAGTGCCGCCGAGATCGCCCGGGCGGCCTGCACCGGATCGCTGCTGGGAATCACCATATGCGCGCCGTCGCTCGACATGCCCAAGCCGGCGAGCTCTCCGCGGAGCCTCGCCCCGCGGGCAACTGCTGAAGGCCGCCGCTCGAGGAGGAAAAAGGCTCCCCCTTCGCCCATGACAAAGCCGTCACGGCTCCGGTCGAACGGGCGGGAGGCCTTGGTCGGGTCGTCGTCGCGGCGAGAGAGCGCTCGGAGGTTGTAGAAGGCGGCCAGAGACGTGGGACTGAGGATATCGCAGCCGCCGGCGAGGCAGGCATCGACCCAGCCCATGTCCAGCCATGAACGGGCCAGCGCCAGGGCGTAGCCGCTCGAGGCACACGCTGCGGCCACGGTCACCGCTGGTCCATCGATTCGGAGCCGGTGGGCCAGCCGGTGCACGAGCGCCTGGTCGCGGCGAGGTTCGAGGACGGCGGTGCCCCCACTCAGATAGTCCAGTTCCCAGCGCTTGAGATGTTCGGCACCCACGCCGAGCACGATCCCCAGCCGAAGCCCGGCTGCGGGCTCGAGCCCCGCATCCACCAGCGCGGCCGCTGCCGGCGCGAGGCACATCCGCTCCAGCCGATCGAGGCTGTCGAAGGTCTTCGAGTCGATGCCCGGCGGGTAGGGAAGCTCGGCGACAGGTGCGGCGAACTGCCGAGCCGAGCGGCCGGCTGGATCGGCATCGATCGCCCGCACGCCCGAGCGGCCCGCAAAGACCGCGTCTGCGATCTCCTCGTAGGTGCTCCCCAACGGGGAGACGGCGGCCACGCCGGTGATCATCACAGGTTCCCGCCGCGGGCGGGCGCGAAGCCGGAGGCCGCTCATGCCGCTCCCCGCAGATGGAGACCGCTGGACCGGGAGCACCGCCGGCTCACGACCCGAATTTCACCACCACCCGGGCAGCCGACGGCCCACGAAGCGAGCGCACCACCCTCGCGACACATGTCGAGGGCGCGGGCCAGCGAAGCGAGCCCGCCGGTTGCAGTGGGCAGCCGAGATCCGCGAGTCAGCCCCTGCATCCTCAGGTCGAAACCGATCGCCACGTCTCGCCCGCCATCCACCGGGTCGGGAGACGGCTCCAGCAGGACGGCAAGCCCCCGACAGAGCGGGTCGCCGAGCGGGCAGCCCGCCGGATCGAGTGCTGGTTCCTCGTCCCACTCGGTCGCCACGAGCCAGACGCCCGTGCAACTCGGATCGCCTCCGCGGGCGAGCAACGAGGCGGCCGCCAGCAGGCCTTCGCCGAGCGCCTCCGGCCCGCCACCGACACCGAACTGTGGGCCGTGCATGCCGAACGCCACACTCACCGCGCCAGCCACGGAATGGAGCGAGCACTGCGGGACGACATGTGGTGAGACGGCCACACCACCACCGTCTGCGTACGCAGCAAGGGTCTTGGCCCCCGTGATTCGCCCCGACTGACAGGGCGCCGCCACGATCCCGTGGGGACCTATCGGTGGCGGCTCGGGGTGCACGGCGAGCGCCGCGAGCACCGCGTGCATGCCGACGACCGTGTGCTCATCGGCATGGCGGAGAAATCGCGGTGGCAACGGCGGGCAGCCGGGGGGCGAGGCCCGATCCCGCAGGCTGCCGATCTCGGAGAGCCGAGCCTCCACGAGGGCATGGCAGCCGATCACAAGACCGGACTCGGGCTGGCAGCAGGCGGTGTCGTTCATCGTGGCTTCCCTGTGGCCCCGGGCACGGCTGCCGCACGCGGTGGCCCACACAACTCAGGCGGCCTTGCGACCAGCCTTGGCAGCGATCTTCTCCTGGAGCACGTCGAGCATGTCGCCCACCGTGGCGATCCGCTCGAGCAGTTCAGTCTCGATCTGAATGCCGAAGCGGCTCTCCACATGGAGCACGAGTCCGGCCATGTCGAGCGAGTCGAGATTGAGACCCTCCCGGAGCGTTGTGGCTTCCGCAAGCTCGGGGTACGACTCACCGGTCTCCTTCTCGAGCAGTTCGAGCACGATGGCCGAAAGTTCCTGGCGATTCATGGGGCGAATGTCTCCTCAGGCGTGCTGGCGTACCCTGCGGCCGGGCGCCGTGGGGAGGCGGGAAGGTAGCGACGGGGGCCAGGTGGGCGAAGAGCAAAAATGGGGCGGTTTTTTGCCCGGTTGCGGCCCGCCGGTGCGGGGGCGACACACAATCGCGTCGCGGGCGTTCGCCGACCCCCGAGCCAACGATCAAACGTCACACACCGGCTCGGGGACGGCAAAAGTCGCGTCGCGGGCGAGGATACGCCCCCATGCTCCGCGAGCGTTCGCCGATCCCCGAGCCTCCGCACGGGAGTTGTTCGTCCGCTGCCGCCGTTGACTAGGATTGAGCGTCTCGGCCTTGCTTCCCCCCGTCTCCGAAACACCCGCTCTCATGGCCATGGCGCACTCGCCGTCTCTCAGGAGCCGTGTCTCACAGGTCCTCGCGGCGGGAGCATTGACGTACACCGGGGTGCTGGTCTTTCTCACGCACTACCCCAAACCCCAGGAGTTGCTCGGCGACGATCTACCGCCCGACAAGCTGCTCCACTTCCTGGCCTATGGAGTGCTCGGGTTCCTGGTGACGGCTGCCGTGGTCACCCGCGGGCGGTGGTCGTGGAGAACCGCCGGGCTCACGGCGCTCGCCCTGGCCGGCTTCGCTGCGATCGACGAACTGACGCAGCCGCTGTTTGGCCGCTCCGCCGAACCACTCGACTACGCATGGGACCTGGCCGGCCTGGCCGCCGGGATCGTTGCCGTGGCCACCGGCCGCCGGCTCCTGAAGAGCCAGTTCGGCCGCCCGCTTCGGCCGACGCAGCAGCCGGCTCAGTAGTTGGGAGTGGGAGCGCGAAAGGCGTCGAGCCTGACCGAGCGAAACCAGGCGATCGTCTTGGCGAGCCCTTCCCGCAGCGGCACCGTAGGCTCCCAGCCGAGCTGCTGCTTGGCGAGCGAGATGTCGGGCCGCCGCCGCTCAGGATCGTCCACCGGCAGCGGTTTCTCGACGAGCTGGGACGTCGACCCAGTCAGCTCCAGGGTAAGTTCGGCCAGCTCCCGGATCGTGAATTCACCCGGATTGCCGATGTTGACTGGCCCGGTGAACGAATCCGGGCCATTCATCATGCGGATCATCGCTTCGACAAGGTCGTCGCGGTAGCAGAAGCTTCGCGTCTGGTTGCCCGAGCCGAAGATCGTGATGGGTTCCCCGGCGAGCGCCTGGCGGATGAAGTTGGACACGACGCGGCCGTCGAATGGGTGCATTCGCGGGCCGTAGGTGTTGAAGATCCGCACGATCCTGACATTCACACCGTTGTGCCGGTGGTAGTCCATGAATAGGGTCTCGGCAGCCCGCTTCCCCTCGTCGTAGCAGGCACGCGGGCCGATCGGGTTGACCGAGCCGCGGTAGCTCTCAGGCTGGGGATGAACCTCCGGGTCGCCGTAGACCTCGCTCGTGGAAGCCTGGAGGATCTTGGCGCGACACCGGCGGGCCATGCCCAGCAGGTTGATCGCCCCCATCACACTCGTTTTCATCGTCTTGATGGGGTTGTATTGGTAATGGCCCGGCGAGGCCGGGCAGGCGAGGTTGTAGATCTCGTCCACCTCGAGCCAGAGCGGGTGGATGATGTCGTGGCGGATGAGTTCGAAGTTGGGAGCCGAGAGCAGGTGGGCGACGTTCGACTTCTGGCTCGTGAAGAAGTTGTCGACGCAGACCACGTCGTGGCCCGCCGCGACCAGCCGCTCACAGAGATGACTGCCAAGGAAGCCGGCTCCACCGGTCACGAGAATCCGCTTGATCGAGGCCATCGCGTCGTCCTGGAGTGGATCACCGGCCCGCTCCACAGGGCCGCCCTGGCGTGGTAGTGTACCGGCCCGGCATGGCCCATGCCGTTACCACGACACCAGAGGAGTTCCGTGATGGCCAGATCCGCTGGCGGTATCAAGCAGTCGATCGTTCACTGGTGCTTCAACCTCTGCGGTGACAACTGGAGCACCGACCGGATCTGCCAGGTCGCCCAGGAAATCGGCTACGGCTCGATCGAACTGGCCGACCGTGCAGAGTGGCCCACAATCCTGAAGCACGGACTGGCGATCGCAATCGCTCCCAACGGCATGCCGGGCGCGATGTTCATGAAGGGGCTCAATAATCCCGCCTACCACGCCGAGGTGATCGCCCGCACCACCGAGACCATCGACGCCTGCGCCGCCGCCGGTGTGCCCAAGGTGATCGCCTTCACCGGCTACAAGTGGCGGAATGCCGAAGACCCCACGAGCGGTGAGATCTCGGCTGCCGAGGGAGCCGATCACTGCGTCGCGGGCCTGAAGGCGCTTGCCGGCCACGCCGAGAAGCAGGGAGTCACCCTCTGCCTCGAGCACCTCAACACCCGCGACGACACGCACCCCATGAAGGGCCATCCCGGCTACCAGGGGGACGACGTCGAGTACGTGGCGAATATCGTCCGGCGGGTCGGCTCCGACCGGGTCAAGATGCTGTTCGACGTCTACCACGTGCAGGTGATGAACGGCGACGTGATCCGCCGCATCGGCCAATGCCAGGACGTGATCGGCCACATCCACACCGCCGGCTGCCCCGGCCGCGGCGAACTCGACGCGAACCAGGAGATCAACTTCCCGCCGATCATGCGGAAGCTCCTGGAGATCGGCTACGACGGCTACGTGGGTCAGGAGTTCATCCCCACCCGCGACCCGCTCTCCGGCCTCCGGGAAGCCTTCGACGTTTGCAACGTGTAGCACGCCCACCCGGGCCTGGGGCCAGGTTTTCCGAGACGAGCCTGCCAACCCCTCACGTCAGGAAAAAACGTTTGCCGGGAGGGTGTTCCCATACCCCGAGAGCCGGCGTTGGCGGCAAGCAAAGGCCGGATGCCGAAAGCGCAGCCGGCATCGAGCGAGCGGAGGGCAGGATGCCCGCAGCGAGCGTCCGGCGACGGGGTATGGGAACACCCGACCCCACGACGGGTGACACCGATCGTGGCCGGACGGGCCAGCCACCGGGCTACCCTTTTCGAGGTAGCCGAGGCCCCGATGCCGATCGGGCGACCTGGACGAAACGGCGGTGTAGCATCGAAGGCGTGACGCCACTCCGCCTCCATCACTGGCTCTGGGTGCCGTGCGCGCTTGTGGCGCTCACGACCGACGCGGCTGCCCAGAGTTCGGGCAACCGGGTGCTCGGGATCGACGTCTCGGCCTGGCAGGGCAACATCTCGCAGACGACGTGGAACAATCTCCGCACCGTCGACAACCGGCACTTCGTCTTCGTGCGGGCGACTCGCGGCGGCACGACGGGCGTCGACAAGCGGGCCGGCGGATTTCCCTCCTCCGACAACACGTCCTTCACGCTGTCCCAGCGATACGACGATCCTTACTTCGTCCAGAACATGAACCGGGCGACGGCGGCCGGGATGTTTGCCGGCTCCTATCACTTCGCCCGTCCCGACATCGTCTCGACCACGACGAACTCGGGCGGCATCGCCAATTCGGCCCGGGACGAGGCCGACCACTACCTGCAGATGGCAGGCGTGTTCATGCGGCCCGGCTACCTGCTTCCCACCTTCGACCTCGAGGCCGGCGACGGCATCCGGACCGACAACGAACTCGCGCAGTATTCGATCGACTTCTCGAACAGGATCTACGAGGCGATGCAGATCCGCCCGATGATCTACATCAACGGAAACTACGCCCACAACGTGTTGGGCGGGGCGGCGGCGGCGCGGCGAGATCAGCTGGCCAAGCCCGCCGCGACGCGGCCGAGCCTTGCCGGTCCCGCCTTCAGTCAGATGTGGCTCGCGCGGTATGTGAATCAGGCCGACCCAGATGCCATCAACGTGCAGTCGGGCCACCCCAATAGCGGGCTCTCGACGGTGTATGGCCCTTGGGACGACCACGGCAATTCCCATCCCTGGGTGTTTTGGCAATACGCCAGCACCGGCAGGCTGGCCAGCTTTAACAACGGCAACAGCAATCTCGACTTCAACGTGCTCCAGGGCGGGATGGAGTATCTGGCCGACCAGCTCGTGCCAGCCGTCTGGTGGACCGACGCGAGCGGCGACTGGAGCACGCTTGCCAACTGGAACAGCGGGCAGAGCGTCACGGCGCCCATCCGCGCCCCGGATCAACTCGCGGCCATCGGCACCCAGACGATGCCCGTGCCCCGCCTGCCCGGGGCGGCCGGCACCGGGCCGACCTCGGGTCGCTACGACACCGTGATTCTCGATCGGCCGAACGCCGACATCACCGTCACGCTGAGCTCGGGCACGCACGACATCCGCAAGCTCTACCTCCGTGAATCCTTCGCCATGACCGGCGGATCGCTCACCGTAAATTATGTTCCCGTGGCGGAGTCGACGCCGATGTCGGTGCAGGTTTCCGCGGCAGCGTCGATCTCCGGCGGCGGGCGGCTGGCCGCCCATACCATTCACGTCGACGCGGCCCGAACGCTCACCGCGGACGACGCAACGCTGACCTTCGAGACGCTGCGGCTCGACCGGGGCACCGCCCCCGCGACCCTCGCCGTACGAGGCGACCTTGCAGTCGTGGGCACCGCGGGCCGCACGGCCTCGATCGGCACGAGCAGCGGTTCGGCCGCCACCGGCCGGATCGATCTCACGGGCGGGGTGCGGACGATCAGCGTGGCTGAGGGGACCGCCGCGATCGATCTTGCCCTCGCCGTGCCGCTCCAAAACGGCGGGCTGACAAAGTCGGGGCTCGGCACCATGGAACTGACCGCTGCCAACACCCACACCGGCCCCACGACCGTCGCGGCGGGAACACTCCAGGTGAGCCATGCGAGCGGACTCGGCTCCTCGCCGGTCACGGTCGCACCCGGAGCCACGCTCGCCGTCGGAGCCGGGATCAGCATCCAGACACCGTCGGTCGTCGTGAATGGCGGAACGCTATCCGCTGCGACCCTGGCCGTGAACGACACGACCGGCATTCGGTCGCTCGCAATCAACGCCGGCACGGTGGCGGGCACGCCCACCGTTGCGATCACGACCGGCGGCCTGCTGGCCCTGGCCCCCGGTGCCCGAGTGGTCGTGGGATTGGCGGGGCTGTGGGTCGATCAGACGGTCTCCGGCGGCAGGCTCGATCTCGGGGCAGGGCAGGTCACCATCGCCGGGGGCGGCATCACGGCCGCCGATCTGCGAGCCGACCTGATCGCCGGTCGCAACGGCGGCTCCTGGAACGGTGCCACCGGGATCACGTCGGTCGCCGCCACCGCCGCGGGTGGAACCCGGGCGGTTGGGTACCTCGTCGAAGCCAACGGCGGAGCGCGGGTGTCGTTCGCTGCGTCGGGCGACGTCGACCTCAGCGGCAGCGTCGACGTCTTCGACCTCGTCACCATCAATAGCGGAGGCCGATACGGCACCGGTGCGGCAAGCATCTGGAGCCAGGGCGACTTCAACTACGATGGCGTGACGAACGTCTTCGACCTGGTCGGCGTCAACACCTCAGGCGCCTATGGCCGCGGGGGCTACTTCCCCTCGGTACCAGCCGGAGACGGCGTCGCCGGCCTGGTGGCCGTGCCCGAGCCTCACGGGCTGGTGCTCGTCGCGCTCGCCGGGGTGCTTGCCGCGACGATCCGCAGGTCGGCCACATTCGTGCCTGTGGGACCGGTTTCGATCAGCCCGCCCGCCGCGGCGAGCAGGGGGTAGGCGTCGCAGCGGGCGACCGCTCCGGCACGATCGAGGCGGTGCTGATCAATCGCCGCCGCCACGGTCGCGTCGACCAGTCCGCCGGCGGCGGTGGTCGGGCCGTCCTCCCCGTCGGTACCGAGGCTCGCGATGGCGAGCGGCCCCGGCCAGTCGTGGTCGAGTGCCAACAGCGCGGCGACGGCCGTCTGCTGGTTGCGGCCGCCGAGGCCGTGGTCGCTGGGCAGCCGCACGATCGCCTCGCCTCCTTCGACGAGGCATCGCGGCAGGCCGTCGGTAGCGGCTTCGTCAACGAGGCGAAGGCCAGTCTGGGCGAGCCGCACACCGACCTCGTTGGCCGTCTCGACGGCTCCCGGCTCCGCATGGCGGACCGTCACGAGATAGCCGAGCTCACGCGCGGCCCGAGCCGCAGCCTCCACGGCCGTGGCATTGCTCCCGATCAGGACGTGATCGACGCGGCAGCCGGCCGGGGTCGTCCACCCACCCTGTGGCGAGACCTCGACCGGGGCAGGCCGATCTCGATGCCGATCCTGCTCGAGCATGCCGACGAGTCTGGGTGCGACGCCGGCGGCGATCGCTCCATACCTCCCGAGCACCCGCAACGCCGTGGCGGCATCATCTCCCGGCAAGCAGGGCCCCGAGGCGATCGACTCGAGCGGATCGCCGATCACGTCGGAGAGCACGAGCGTCACGAGCCGACCTGCCGAGCAGGCTCGGGCCAGCCCGCCCCCCTTGACGTCGCTGGCCGCCCGACGAACGGCATTGAGCTCGCGGATGTCGGCCCCGGCCGCGGCGAGAAACGTCGTGACGGCGATCTTCTCGGCCAAGGGAATGCCCTGGCGTGCCGCGGCCAGGACGGCCGATCCGCCACCGCTGATCACGGCGATCACGACATCGCTCGGGCCGAGCCCGCCGACCAGGGCGAGCATCTCCCGCGTCGCGGCCTCGGCCCTGTCAGTCGGGAGATTGATGCCGGGGGGACGCGTCTCCCGAACCGCGATGCCGGGAATCGACCGGCCGGAACCTTCAGGCACGCTCACAAGCCCTGCGATCCGCTCGGCGGCCACGCCGCCGGCCACGAGCACACCCGCCACGCCCTTCGCCATCGCGGCCGCCGCCTTGCCGCCACCGACCACCAGCACCCGCGTGGCTGGACCGATGTCACAGCCCGGCTCGAGCGGCAGGCCATCCACCGTCAGCCGGCCACCAGCCAGGGCCAGCCGACGGCGGACCAGCCGCTCCGGCTCGACCGCCGCCAATCCGGCCCGGGCGATGGTATCGAGGTCGACGCGGACCAATCGCAACGGCATGGCTCACCCGTCACCACGGGCCGGAAAGTTCTTCGGGTCGAATCGCGACAGGTCGATGCCGCCGCGAGCTTCCTCTTCCAAGAGTTTCATGCGCATCTCCAGCCGTTCGAGCCGACGGGCGAGGAGCGCGGGGGATTCAGCGGAGGGGGCGGCGGTCTTGACCCGTGGGATGGACGGATAGCCGAGCTGCCGCTGGAGCGCCGCGAAGAAGAAGAGCGGGTCCTTCCCTCGGTTGGCCCGGGCGATCCGCCCTTCCTTGGCACCGAACAGAATCGGGCGGTCGGGCTCGCCTCCCTCCCGGCCCGCCAGGAGCGCGTCCCGCTTTTCGAGCCGCCAATACTCGGGGCTGCGCACGAACACGAGATCGGCCAAATCGATCAGACCGACCTGCCGGGCCACCATGCGGATCCAGTCTTTCCAGTCGGTGTTGAAGATGTCGTCGTCGGCCACGGCGGCAAGGCCGTGGGCATAGTCGAGCCGATTCCGGGAGAGGCACTCGAAGCGATAGAAGAAGAGGCCCTGCGGCGATGCCCCCTCGCTCCGATAGGCGGCCTCTCGCTCGAGGATCGCCAGCGCCGTCCGGATGTCGAACCGCCCCCCCTCCTCCTCGGCTGTCGCGATCACGAAGGTCTGAAAGGCGGTGAAGTAGTGAGGCAGGCGGGCCAGCGCGGTAGAGAATGTGCCGACGAGCTTCAACTCGCCCACGAGATAGCCGATGGCCAGAGGCAGTTTCGACGTGGCAAGCACCTCTTCGCCGATGGCCGCCAACGCCTCCTGGGCGGCAATTCCGGCCGTAATCCGCTCCCCGAACGACCGGAACAGATAGGCCTGTTCGATGTATTCCTCCCGGTCGAGCATCGGTGGCCTGCGGCGAAAATGACACGTTGCCGGCGGCCGCCGTCGGCGGCTCGCCGCTTCATCCTATAATCGAACGCACCAGGGCCCCACCCTGGTCGTCCGCTTTGCCCCCTGGCGCCCCCCTCATGTCCGGTCAATTCTCCACCATCGACGCCGCGGTGGCTGCCATCCGAAGGGGTGATGTGGTGATCGTGGTGGACGCGGAAGACCGCGAGAATGAGGGCGACTTCATCTGCGCCGCCGACGCCGTCACGCCGGAGATCGTGAACTTCATGATCACGCACGGCCGCGGGCAGGTCTGCGTGCCGATTCTGCCGGATGTCGCCGCCCGGCTCGATCTTCCGATGATGTGCGCCGCCAACTCGTCGCCGCTGGGAACCGCCTACACGGTGCCCGTCGATCACATCTCCGCCAAGACGGGCATCACAGCCGCCGAACGGGCCACGGCCATCGCGGCCCTCGCTGACCCGGCCAGCCAGCCGACCGACTTCGTCCGCCCCGGCCATCTCTTCCCACTGGTCGCGAAGGAAGGTGGCGTGCTCCGCCGGGCGGGCCACACCGAGGCGGCCGTCGATCTGGCCCGAATGGCCGGTCGCCCGCCGGCCGGCGTGCTCTGCGAGATCCTCGACGAATCCGGCAACCGAGCCAACCGTGAAGCGCTCTCGAAATTGGCCGCCGAGCACACACTCGAGATCATCTCGATCGAGGAGTTGATCCGGGTCCGCCGCTCGCGGGAAAAACTCGTCGAGCGGACCGCTGAGGCCGAACTACCGACCAAATGGGGCCGATTCCGGATCATCGCCTACCAGGTGAAGTTTGAAAGCCAGCAGCCGATTGTGCTCGTGATGGGCGATCCGACTGCCGTGGCCGCGCCGCTCGTGCGGCTTCACTCTTCCTGCTTCACCGGCGACCTGCTCGACAGCCTGCGGTGCGACTGCGGCGACCAGCTTCGCCTGGCGCTCGAGATGATCGGAAGCGAAGGGACGGGCGTGCTCGTCTACCTTCCTCAGGAAGGCCGCGGGATCGGGCTCGTGGAGAAGATCAAGGCCTACGCGCTCCAAGACCAGGGGCTCGACACCGTCGAGGCAAACCTGGCGCTCGGCTTCAAGGCCGATGCCCGTGACTACGGCATCGGAATCCAGCTCCTCAAGGATCTCGGGCTGCGGCAGGTTCGATTGTTGACCAACAATCCCAAGAAGACCGACGCCTTTATCTACGGAGGGTTCGATCTCGAAGTCGTAGACCAAGTGCCGATCCTGCCTCAGGTCCACGAGTTCAACGAGCGGTATCTCGCCACCAAGCGGGAAAAACTCGGGCACCGCTTCCCCTGACCTTCCGGTTGACCCGACCGTGGCGATCGCCGTAGCATCCGAGGTTTTCCGGCCGAAATCCTCGGGAGACCGGCATGCAGGCCCCTCGTTCCACCCTCCTGCGTCTTGGTTGTTCGGCCGGCATGGCTCTCTGGCTGGCTTCCGGCTGTAGCCCGAAGCCGGCCGAACCGCCGCTCAAGCCCGAGCCTGTACTCACGCCGCCGGCCGCCCAGGCCACGGATGCCGCTGCAGCCGAGTCCACCGAACCGGCCGTCGAGGACCCGCCGAGCACGCCCTTCGAGCCGCCGCCACTCGAGTTGCTCGAACGGGACGCGAAGTGGATCGATCGGCCCGTACGGGATGCCCTGGCCGATCTGGCGGCCGAACTCGCCAAGGAACCCCCCCTGGCCACCTCCGCCGAGGCCCTCGCCCTCGAGAACGACTCGGCCGAGGCCAACGCCGCGATCCTCTCGGCCCTCGGCCGACTCCCAGCCGGGGGCGAGGCCGACGAATCGGCCCGCTGCAACCGCCACCTGGCGGTGGATCTCAACAGCACCAATCCGATTCTCATCAGCTCCGCTGCCGAGAGCGACGTGCTCGGGCTGACGAGCTTCGGGCTGTTCTCCTTCGACCGGCGGATGGAGCCGTTCGCCGCGGCGGAGACCGTGTCGTCCTGGCAGACGAGCGTCGACAGCATGCTCGACAAGGTCGTGATCCGTGATGACCTCCGCTGGAGCGATGGCCGCCCGATCACCGCCCACGACGTGGCCTTCAGCTACAGAGTGATCATGGACGAACGGGTGCCCGTGCCGGCGGTCCGTAGCGGCACCGACCAGCTCCGTGGCGTGCATGCCTACGACGACCGGACGGTCGTCTTTTTCCACCGCGAGCCCTTCGCGACCAACGTCTGGAACATCAACTTCCCGGTGATCCCACGGCACGTCTACGAGAACACCTGGGAGGACGATCCCACCCTCAAGGACAGCCCAGAGCATGTCGAACTCGAGGCCCGGCCGGTCTGCGGCGGGCCCTACGAGATCGTCACCCGGATTCGCGGTCAGGAGATCATGCTCCGCGCCCGGGAAGGCTGGCATACCGTGGGGGACAAGCAGGTGCGAGACAAGCCATTCTTCCACGAGATCCGGTTCCGGATCCTCGAGGATCCAAACACCGCACTGCTCGCGCTCAAGAAGGGAGAGATCGACGAGATGGCCCTGACGCCCGAGCAGTGGACGACCCAGACCACGGGCGGTGACTACTACGCCAAGAACACGAAGGCGACGGCGCCGGAGTGGGTGTCGTTCCACTTCGCGTGGAATACGAAGAGCCCGTTCTTTACCGATCGCCGGGTGCGGCGGGCGATGAGCCACGCCTTCGACCATGAGCGGATGCTGGAGACGATCTGCCATGGGCTGTACACGCCCTGCACGGGCGTCTTCCATCCAACCGCCTGGATGGCGACGAAGAAGCCGCTCGAGGCATACCGCCAGGACCTCGACCGGGCCGAGGCCCTGCTCGACGAAGCGGGCTGGATCGACCGCGACAACGACGGCCTCCGGGATCGGGAGATCGACGGCCGGAGCGTGCCCTTTGAATTTACGGTGGTCTGCTCCCAGCAGCCGATGGCACAAGACATCTGCACGCTCCTCCAGCAGAGCCTCGACCGCATCGGTGTGCGAGTGAACGTCAAGCCGACGGAGTTCACAGTGCTCCAGCAACTGCTTCTGGAGAAGCGGTTCGACGCCGCCTTCGGTGGCTGGGGCACCGGCACCGACCCCGACACCTCGGAAAACATCTGGGCCACGGGAGCCGGTCGCAACTTCGGCAGTTATTCCAACCCGGAGGTCGACCGGTTGTTCGTGGAGGGCCGTACCGAGGTCGACCGGGCCCAGCGGGCCGAAAAATATGCCCGGATCCACGAACTGCTCTGGGAGGACCAGCCCTACACCTGGCTCTACTGGCGGAACAGTTTCTACGGCTTCTCCAAGGAGCTTCGCGGCTACGTCTTCAGCCCCCGCGGCCCCTTCCACTACTCCCCTGGCTTCGGCAGCCTTTGGAAGCCCGTGCCATGATCCACCATCTCCTGCGTCGGCTGGCGCTGGGGCTGGTCACGCTGCTCTTGATCTCGTTTCTGGTCTACGGGCTGATCCGTTCGATCCCCGGGACGCCGCTCACAGTGGCCGTGGCCCAGACCGATCCCAGCCGCCGGCTCAATCCCGCCGACCTCGAGCGGATGAAGGCGGCTTACGGCCTCGACAAGCCCTGGTATCAGGCCTACTTCATCTGGCTCTCGAACGTGGCCCGCGGAGACCTCGGCCGGAGCATCTCCCGCAAGGCACCGGTTACTCAGCTGATCGGCGAGCGAATCGGCCCCACCCTGGCTCTCTCGGCCGCCAGCATGTTCCTCACCTGGGCGATCTCGATTCCGTTGGGGCTTTACGCCGCGGCCCGCAGCGGCCGGCTCGACGAGCGGGCCGTCAGCCTCGGGCTCTACACGCTCTATTCCGTGCCCACCTTCGTGGCGGCGCTCGCATTGCAGGTGATCTTCTCCGTACGGGCGGAGGGCACGGCCTGGGAGCTGCCGCTGTTCGGCATGACGAGCGGCCTGCCGCACGCCACCACGCTCGGCTGGCTGGCCGACGTGGCCCGGCACGCGATCCTGCCCCTGATCTGCATGACCTACGTGAGCCTGGCCTGGTACACGCGGTTCATCAACACGAACCTCCAGGAGGTGCTTCGGCAGGACTACATCCGGACCGCCCGCGCCAAAGGCGCGGGCCCGATCCGGGTGCTGGTTCACCACGCCTTTCGCAACACGCTGATTCCGCTTGCCACGCTGCTCGGGCTCTCGTTACCCGCGCTGCTCGGCGGCTCGGTGATCATCGAACAGATCTTTACCTGGCCGGGGATGGGGCGGCTGTTCTTCGAGAGCCTTCGCGAGCGGGACTATCCCACGATCATGGGTCTCACGCTCCTGTTCAGCCTGTTGACGCTCGCAGGACAACTGCTGGCCGACTTCCTCTATGCGTGGGTCGATCCCCGGGTGAGCCTGGAATGAACGAGGCGATGGCCGACACCGACCGGAGGCCCACGCCGGCCCGCGGCTTCTGGGCCGAGGCCTGGGCCCGCTACCGGCGGATGCCCCTGGCCATGGCGGCGCTGGTGTTCGTGGGCTGCCTGGGGCTGGTGGCCCTGCTCGCCCCTGCGATCGTCGGAACCAAACCGGTGGTCTGTCGCTACAAGGGCCAGATCTATTTTCCCTGCCTGGCCTATTACTCCCGCGACCTCGAGCCGGTGATCTTCTCCCGGGACAAATTTCGCGGTGAGTATCCGAAGAACCTGGCGGCGAAGGATCCCGAGAGTTGGGCGGTCTGGCCGCTGGTGTTTCAGGATCCGTACCGGGCCGTCCGTGCCGACGAATGGCCAGGGCGACCCGCCAATCCGGCCCGCGACCAGGGCCGGCCGAGTCGTTGGAACCTGATGGGCACCAACCAGAACGGCGTCGACGTGTTTGCAAAAATGGTGCATGGAACGCTCGTGGCCCTGCTCGTCGGCTTCGTCTCGATGGGCATCGCCGCCACGATCGGAGTCACGGTCGGCGCCTTGGCCGGGTATTTCGGTGGCTGGGTGGACGTGATCGTCAGCCGGATCACTGAGGTCGTGATGTGCATTCCGACACTCGTGCTGATCTTGGCGCTCTTGGCGATCGTGGAGAAACCCACGATCTGGAAGATGATGACGGTGCTCGGCCTGACGGGCTGGCCCGGCATCTCCCGGCTGATGCGGGCCGAGTTTCTCCGCCTCAAGTCGGCGGAGTTCGTGACCGCGGCCCGAGCGGTCGGGGCGGGCCCGGGCAGGATCATCCTCCGCCACGTTCTCCCCAACGCCCTGGCACCGGTGATGGTGCCGATCACCTTCGGTATCGCCGCCGCGATCCTCACCGAGAGTGGCCTGTCGTTTCTGGGGTTCGGCCAGCCCCCCCCGTCGGCCAGTTGGGGCTCGCTGCTCAACGACGCCCGCTCCAATCTCCGCATGTGGTGGCTCGTGTTCTTCCCCGGCACCGCCATCTTCTTGACCGTGCTAGCCTTCAACCTCGTGGGCGAGGGGCTGCAGAAGGCGACCGACCCCAGGCTGCGGGAGGCGCGGAAGTAGATGGCCCTCCTCGAAATCCAGGATCTCGTCACGGCTTTTCACACACCTGGAGGCCGGGTGCCGGCCGTGGACGGCGTGTCGCTCTCGATCGAGAGGGGCACCACGCTCGGCCTCGTCGGTGAGAGTGGCTGCGGCAAGAGCGTGACCGCCATGAGCGTGCTCGGACTGGTCGCCGCTCCCGGCCGGATCGAGCGGGGCCGGATCCTGCTCGAGATCGACGGCGATCCGGTCAACCTCGTGACCCTGCCCGAGCGGCGGCTTCGGAAGATCCGGGGCGGACGCGTCGGCATGATCTTCCAGGAGCCGATGACGAGCCTCAATCCGGTGTTCACGATCGGCGACCAGGTGTCAGAAGCGGTGCGGCTCCACCGCCGGGTCGGCCGCGCGGAGGCCCGCGGCCGGGCGCTCGAACTGCTCCGACTCGTGCGGATCGCCGACCCTGAGCGGCGGCTTGATGAATATCCCCATCAGCTCTCCGGTGGCATGCGGCAGCGGATCATGATTGCGATCGCACTGGCCTGCGAACCAGAACTCCTGATCGCCGATGAGCCGACCACCGCGCTCGACGTCACGATCCAGGCGCAAATCCTCGACCTGCTCGCCGACCTCCGGCGCCGGCTCGGGATGGCGATCCTGCTGATCACCCACGACCTCGGAGTGGTGGCGGAAACCTGCGACCAGGTGGCTGTCATGTACGCCGGCCGGATCGTGGAGCAGGCGCCGGCAGCGGAACTCTTCGCACACCCGCTCCACCCCTACACGATCGGGCTGCTGGCCGCGCGGCCCGAGCATCGGCCAATCGGAGATGGTCCGCTCGCGGCCATCCCCGGCATGGTGCCGCAGCCACGGGATTTCCCCGCGGGCTGCCGATTCCACCCGCGCTGCATCCACGCCCGGGAGCCCTGGTGCCAGGCCGAGCAGCCGCAGTTGCGGGAACTCGCGCCGAAGCATCTCGTCGCCTGCCACTTTGCGGGAGAACTCGAGGCGGACCGGCCCCCGGAGGCTCGTGGGCGATGAGCGAACCGGACGCCGAATTCGTGGCCGTGACGGATCTGGAGACCTGGTTTCCGATTCGCCGCGGACTCTTCCGACAGGTCGTGGGGCAGGTGCGAGCCGTGGACGGGGTGTCGTTCCAGATCGGCCGCGGCCGCACGCTTGGCCTCGTGGGAGAGAGCGGCTGCGGCAAGACGACGGTGGGCCGCAGCCTGCTCCGACTGGTCGAACCCACCGGTGGCAGCGTGCGTTTCGCCGGGCACGACATCCGCACGGCAACAGCCGTCGACCTCCGCGGTCTGCGGCGCCGGATGCAGATCGTGTTTCAGGATCCCTACGGCTCGCTCAACCCACGGCTCACCGTGCGGGCGATCCTCGAGGAAGGACTCGTCGTGCATCGACTCGGCGAAGGTCCCGAGCGGCTGCGGAGGATGACGGCGGCGTTGGATCGGACCGGGATGCCGGTCGCGGCGCTGGCCCGCTATCCGCACGAGTTCTCCGGCGGGCAGCGGCAGCGGATCGCGATCGCCCGCGCCCTCGTACTCGAACCCGACTTCCTCGTACTCGACGAACCGATCTCGGCACTCGACGTGTCGATCCAGGCGCAGGTGGTGAATCTCCTCGCGGAACTCCGCCGGGAGTTGGGACTCACGTACCTCTTCATCTCCCATGATCTCTCCGTCGTGGAATACATCTCCGACGAGGTGGCGGTGATGTACTTGGGGCGGATCGTGGAGCATGCGGCTGCTCGCGATCTCTACGCCGCGCCACTGCACCCCTACACCCACGCCTTGTTCTCAGCGATCCCGAGCGTCGAGCCGGCCCGCCGCCCGAGCCGGATCGTGTTACCGGGCGACGTGCCGAGCCCCGCACATCCACCCCGCGGCTGCCGCTTCCACCCGCGTTGTCCGCTAGCCGAGGCCGTGTGCCGTGAGCAGGATCCGCCCGCGACGCTCGTCGGCGAGCATCGCGTGCACTGCCACGTCGCCGCCCGCGAACTTGCCTCGGGCGACGCCGCCACCACCTCCGCCCGGATCGCCGCAGCCTTGGCAGGGACTGCCTCACCTTGTCCGTAAAGACCCTGGCGTGGCCATCGGCTGCGGCGGTAGACTCGAAAGACCGTACCGCTGGAGCCGCGACTGCTCGCGGGAACCGCCATGCTTTGCCCACCGAACCGCCATGCTCGAACCGTCTATCGCGGAATCGGCCTCTCGCTGGCCATCGGGCTCAGCGGCGCCGATCTGGCCCCGGGGCAGTTGCCGGGGGCGGGGCCGTCGCCCCGAACCGGGTTCACCCGCGAAGAGTTGACCCGCTCCTGGGATCTCGATGGTGACGGCACGATCAGCAAGTCCGAAGCGGAAGTGGCCAAGGCCCGAATGAAGCGAGAGCGAATGGAATTGCACCTCGGCCCGGGCAGCGACCCCGTCACGGGTCTGCCCCGCGTGGCCGACGAAGCGCCTGCCGAGGACTACCAGCCGGGGGACGAACCCGAGTTCCGCCTGCCCCCGGAAGAGCCGCTGCTGCCGCCCTCCCGCGGGATGGGAGCCGCCGTGCCCGGGACTGGTTCTCGATCGATCACACCGCCCGTCATCCGAGCGCCGATGCCGTCGACCGGTCGTGCGCCGGTGCCCTCTCCGACGGTGCCGCGTCTCGATCCCTCGCGGCCGAGCTCGGATGTGCCTGGAACCGGATCAACCCAGGGACGTTCGACCGGAGCCTCGTGGCTCTCGCCCGGCTCCCGTGGCTCGGCGCTGACTGGTGGCGTCAGGGCGGGCGCGCCGGCTGCTGCAGCAGGCTACGGCTCCGGTCCCTGGTCCGATCTCAACGCTGCCCGCTACCGCTACGCGCCAACCCCAGTCGATCTGCCCAGAGCAGGGGCGGCTGGTCTCGGGGTGAGCGGGGTGGGGGCGTCTGGCCGCCGTACGGGCTCGATCCTGCTTCCCAACGGCGGCATGATTCCTCAGCCGGGCCTGCCAGGGCCGATGGGCCGGCCGACGCCCTCGCTCCCATCGGTCTCGCAGCCCATGGCTCCGCCGCCGCCGACCATTCCGGCTCCACGAATCTCGGCAGACGAGATCGGCGGGTATTGAGCGTGTCGCCCGCCGCTGCCTTGGCCGGTGTTTTAGGGCCCGTGCTCGTGCTCGCCGACAACCGGGCCATCGCGGCCGCCGCACCCCGCTGGGCGGCAGCTTTCGCGGCGGCCGGGCATCTCCACCGCGTGCGACTCGTCGATCGAGCCTCGGAGCGGGAAGTCGAGGCCGTGCTCGCCGAGGCCCAAAACCTGGCCGCGGCCACGATCCTGGCCGCGGGCTCCGGTTCACCGCTGGCAGTCGGACAGGCCGTCGCCAGCCGACTCGGACTCCCGCTGCTGCCGGCACCGTGACCCTGCGGCCGGCATCGGTACACTGCTGCGCACCGCCATCCGTTCGGAGTACACCCATGCACCGCATGTCTCGCCCGCTTGAATCTCACGCTCTGAGAGGCATCCTCGCCGCGACACTTGTTGTGGGATTCGCCCCACGGATCCTGGCTGAGCAGGCGACCGAATTGCCGCCGGCCCCCACCGTTGATCAGGCCCCAGATGTGTTTCTCGGGTCGGGAGTCCGCGACACGTTCGCGCCGGTGCGAGAAGCGATTGCGGCTGTCAAGCAAGAAACCGGTCGTGATTACCGCGTCGTCGTCGTCAAGGAGGGAACCGGCGCTGCCAAGCTCCTGCGGCAGCTGGTGGAACGATGGCGGGAAGAGGCGGGCGAAGGGGGTGGCTTCAACCCCGCCGGCGACGTCACGATCGTGCTCGACACCGGTGACCGCAGTCTCGCGATGGACGTGCCCTGGGCCGTCGAGGCCACTGCCGGACTCGACCAGGCCACGCTTGAAAAAGAACTGATCACGAAGGCGTTCGTACCCCGGGCCAAGGACGGACTCTACGCGGACGGATTGGCGGAGCTCGTCCGCGGCACCGAACGATGGATCAAGGAGCGGCAGTCGGCCACGGCCCGGCGGGCCGAGGCCGCTCGGATCTTCAAGACTCGAACGCTGCCGCTCGGTGCGCTCGCCGCAGTCGCGACCGGCCTGATCGGCTGGTTGGCTGTGCGGTGGGCGCGGCACGGAAGCCGTGTTCGGGAGGCGAGACAGAAGCTCGCTGCCTTCAAGGCCGACGTCGTCGCACTCTCCGATCTTCTCGACAGCCAGCAGGAGCGGCACAGGATGCTGCCCCACGCCGATCCCGACTTCCTCACTCCGATGCAAGGCATGACCCGTGACACGTATGACGCGGTGCAGGATGCGATCGGCCGCTACCGGGAGCGGTGGCTGGGGCTGATGGATGTCTGGGAGCGAGCCCAAGACCGGCTCGCCGGAGAATGGTTTCTGGGAACGAAGGCCAGCGAGGACGTGATCCATATGCTCGACTCGGCCGAGGCCCGGCCGCCGCTCGACGAGGTGGCCGCCGCCTGCCGAGCGCCGCTCGAAGCGCTCGAGAACGCACACGAGAAGGCCCGTGACCTGACCACCGAGGTGGAGCGGGAACTCGCCGAGGCGAGGCTACGACTCGACCGCCTGGCCGCCCGCGGCCGCTCGACGGCGAGCCTGGAGCCGGCGATCGCGAGCGTGGCTCGGGATCGTGAACTCGGCAGTGCCGACGTCGAATCCGACCCGGTCGCCGCCCGCGGCCGGTTCGAGGAGGCGCGGTCGCGGCTCGAGGCCGCGATGACGAAGGCCGGGGAGATCGAGGCCGCGGACGATCGCCGGCAGCGGGCGATCGAGCGGGCCGATGAGATCCGCCGCCGGGTCGCCGAGCGGCGAGCCGAAGGCTGGCTCTTGGCCGAACCCGGCGCCGTCCCCGAGCCGATGCTCGCCACGGCCGATCGGGAAGCCGACCTCGCCGCCCGGCTGCTCGACGACGGAGAAGCCGAAACAGCGCTGACCCATATCGAGAAGGCCGAGGCCGCCGTGGCCGAGGTGGCGACGCTGCTCGAGAACGTGGCGGCTGCCAAGAGCCGAACGGCGGAATTGATCCCGGCCGTCGCGGCCCGACTCGAGGCGATCGCCGCCGAACGGCCGGCCGCCGATGGCCATCTCCGCCACCTGGCCACCGCCTATGCTGACTCGGCCTGGCGGGACGTCGCCGACAACCTCGCCAAGGCCGAGGAAGGACTCGGCCGGGCCCGCACGCTGCTGCTGGAAGGCCAGGCGGCCGCCGATGCCACTCGGCAGTACTATTTTCGTGCCGTGGCGGTTTTGGAAGAGGCGACTCGACAGGAGGACTGGGCCGCCTCCTGCCTCGCTGGGATCACCGACCGCCGGCGGGAACTCGACGACTTGTATCAGGCGCTCCCCGCTGCCTTTGCGACTGCCCGCGACCATACCCAGTCACTCGGCCAGCGACTCCAGCGGCAGCGGACCGATCGACCCCGAGCCCATGAGCGGCTTCGGGAGGCCGGCCGGCTGCTCGAAGTCGCGGAACAGCTGCTGCGCGAATCCCAGCCTGATCCCCGCAAGACGACGCAGGTCGTCCAGGCGGCTGACCAGGCCGCGGCCCGCGGCAACGAACTCGCCGACGAGGATGAACGGCTGGCCCGCCAAGCGGCGGCGGACCTGGACGAGGCAGACGCGACAATCCGCCGGATCGCGGCCTGGTATGCGGAAGGTCTGCAGGCCGACGTCCGGGGAGCCCGAGGCAAGCTCGATGCCGCCCGCGGCGAGTTTTCTCGGCAGCGGTATGAAGCTGCAATTCAGGCGGCGGCAGAAGCCACTCAGCAGGCCCGCGTGGCCTACGCTACCGCGACCGCCGAGGCCGAGCAGCGGCGAATCCGCAGACAACAGGAGATCCGTCGCCGGCAGTTGGAGGAATCCTTCGCGCGGACGTCGCGGGGCGCCGGGCCATGGGTGATCAATCTGCCCGGCGGCACCTTCACCGGCCCGACGCCGTGGCGGTCGCTCGGCTCTCCGAGCCGCTCCGCCGGTCATGGCTCCCGCCCCGCAGGCGGAAGCTGGTCGGACGGCGTGGCGGAAGTCCGCTGGTGAGCTTGACGGCATGATGACGCCGGGAGGGGCGGCGGACGCTGGCAGGCCCGGCTGCCTCAGAGGTTCTATACTCGGATGCCATGGGTGCCGTCATCGTCTGCGGGCTTGGCCGATTCGGTCTGCAAGTCGTCGAGTCGCTCCGTTCCTGTGGCTGCACGGTCACCGTTCTTTCTGATGGCGGTACCAGCTCCGAGCGGATCGAGCGTGCGGAAGCCGCGGGCGCCCGGTTCGTGCAGGGCGACTTTCGCGCCCCGTCGGCCCGCCGCGAGGCCGCCCTCGCCCAGGCACTTGCCGTCGTGCTCACGACCGCCAGCGATGTCGACAACCTCGAGGCGGCCCTGGAGATTCGCGGAGAGACCCCGGATGTCCGCATCGTCATGCGGCACTCTCAGCCCCGGCTCTCGCGGCGGTTCGCGGCGGACTTTGGCATCACCGCCCTGACTCCGGCCGAACTCGCTGCAGACGCGTTCGTCGAAGCGGCCCTGGCCGAGTCGGTCGGGTCGAGACCGCGACAGGTGGCCCGTCAAAGGCTGCCACTTCCCCGGCGGCCCATCCGGCTGGAGTTTCTCCTGGTGCCGTCGCTGCTGGCCGGGATGTACGCCGCCGCGATCGTCGTTTTTCGCTCCACGCTCGATCTGTCCTGGATCGACGCCACGTATTTCACCACGACGGTGGTCACGACCGTCGGCTTCGGCGACATCAATCTCCACCAGGCTCCGGCCTGGGTGAAGCTCTTCGGCGTCGTGCTGATGTTCGCTGGCGTGCTGCTGATCGCCATGACGGCCTCGCTCCTGGCGGTGTTCATTCTCACCGGCACCGCCGACCACATGCGGAATGAGTTTCGAGCCCGTCGCCTCCGCAACCATGTGGTCGTCTGCGGCCTGGGGTCGGTCGGCACGGCCGTCGCCCGTGACCTGCACGACCGTGGCATCGAGGTCGTGGTGGTCGATCCCCAGGCCGACGACGAGCTGCATCGCGAAACAAATCCACGCTGCCCGGTGATCGTCGGGGATGCGACCAGACCCGTGATCCTGCACCGAGCCGGTATCGAACGGGCCCGGGCGGTGGTCGCCTGCACGAGTAACGACGCGCTCAATATCGAAATCGGACTCACGGCCCAATCACTTGCCGAAGGCCGCCCGCTCGGGCGGCCACTGAGGCTGGTGCTCCGCTGTTTCGACGCGGATCTGGCCCGTCGAGTCCACGCGGTCTCCAACGACTACACGCTGCTCTCGGAGGCCGCGATCGCCGCGGAGGTTTTCGTCCGACGGGCCGTGGGCGATCCGGCGGCCTGACGGACGCCGCGAGCACGGTCGAGGACACTCATCGGAGTTCGACGGGCGGCACGTTCAGCTGCCCGATCCGGGTGGCTGGGGAGGATGCCGAGTCGGCCTCGGCCGTCGCCGAAGCGGGCACGACGCGGGTCTCAGCGGTGACCGGCGGCGGTTCGAGGAGTTTCTCCATGTCGGCGACCCGGTCCCGGATCGCCACCGGCACCCGATTGCGATCCTCCACGGCATCGATCCCGCCCTGAAACACGATCCGGCCGGTCGCATCGGTGACGGAGAGCCAGGTATCTTCGCCACGGCTGAGCCGGATCTCGAAGTCTGGATCGTTGCGGACCAACGTTTCATCGCTCAACCGTCGCAGACCACCCCCCGTCGCATTCGACGGTCGTGGGGTCGGAGTGACGATCGCCAGCGAGGAGGCGGTAGGCCGCAGACCGCCATTGGGCCGGGGCATCGGCAGCGATGACCGGGGGCCGCGGGCCTCGACCGCCTGATGCTGGGCAGGTGCCGGGCTGCCGAGTGAAATCACGACCTCCCGCCCTCCGCGGAGCACGGTGCAGGCCAAGGCATCGTTGGGGTGGGCCGATTCGAGCAGGGCGTCGAACTGCTCAGGCAGCACCAGAATCTGATCATCGAGCCGCACGAGTACGTCGTGCTGGAGGAACCCGACGCGGGCAGCGGCAGAGCCCGGCTTGACGCTGTCGGCCACGAGCCCCGCGCCCCGCTCGAGCCCGAGCTGCCGCCGCAGGACTGCGGTGGCCCGAGAGAGCGTCACGCCCATGCCCTGGGCCGAGGCCGGCGATCCGGCGATCTCCGCCACGGACTGGAGGTGGGCCCGGGGCTTCGCATTCGGCTCAGCCCCGAGGCAGATCGTTTCCTGCGTCGCCAAGGCCAGCAGGCCGGCGGTGACGACGGTCCGGACTGGCCACGACCAGTGCGGCATCCGAACGTCGGGGGCGTTGGTCAGTGAATGGCGATCGAACCGCTGCGACACCGGTGAAGGACGGGTCTTCATGACGCTGAGGCCGGGGGTGAATGGGGGCGGAGGCTCACCTGACCTGGCCAGCCACCGCGAAACAGAACGACTCGCAGGAGGGTATGTGACGTTTTCCGACGGGGAACGCCAGATGAATCCCACCCGGTCGGAATCCGCGGTGGAAGCTGGGCAAGGAGCGGGTTCCCGAGAGTCCCCGCCGTCCGCGTGCCGCAGGGGAGCCGGGGAGGGCACGGTGGGGGGCGCGGCACAAACCGCTCGTTTCGTGCGGGACGTTTGCTCTGGCCGATACCAGCCGTGCAGTGACAGGCCGCGGGATCGTCCGCGTGGTCGGGCAACACACGCACACTCGAGGGTTTCCACCATGACGACTCGCTTGCTTCGGGCCGCCGCCCTGTCGGCGACCTATCTGTGCCTCGTGTGGAGCGGTTCCCGCACCGTCGACGCCGCTCCGGCCTGGCGGCTGGGCAAACTGCTCAGCGGCACCGCGAATCAACCCAGCGGCAAGGTGGCAGGCCCGGTCCCCGACCGGCCGCCGCTCGTGCCCGGCACCGGCACGCTCGTGAAGAACGTCGTCGACGACTTCGAGGCTGAAACCTGGAAGTGGAATTACAACCATCCCAAGAGCTCGGAAGAGCAGGACAAGCGGATGCGCGGACCGCTCGGCAAGAGCACGAACGGCAAATGGTTCGAGGGTCCGAAGCGGGGCACCCCCGACGTGGTCAAGCGAGTCGAACTCCCCGCCCCCGGACTCGAGGGCAGCAGCTACGGCCTGCTGCTTGCCACGCTCCATGCCGGCGTGCCAGGTCGGGTCAGCTACGAAATGCAGCAGGACGACTTCGTATTCAACCTGGGCAAATTCGCCGGCCGGGGCATGTCGGTCGCCGACAGTCCGAGCGTCGTCGTCCGCGTCTACATGCCCCCCTTCGAGCAGTGGGAGAACCGAAGCGGTCCTAGTTTCGGCTTCCGGGCCGGCTGCTTCACCCACGCCGTCATCACCGGCGACGACCATCCCGACGAAGGCAGGTATGGTCTCGAAGAGTATTGGCCCGGCATGTTCGTCTGCTTCGAGAGCAGCCACGACGGCAAGTTCAAGGAAGACGGTGCGTACATCCGGGTTCGCAGCGGCCGCAACGGCGGCGAGATTCGCGGCCCCAAGGTCGAGCAACTCGGCTGGTGGACGCTCGGGCTCTCGTTCTCCCCGGATGGCGTCGTGCACTACTTCGCCAGCCCCGGTGTCGATGACCTCACCGCCGAGGATCACATCAGTTCGCAGTATCCCTACGCCTACCGCACCGAGTGGCTGAAGACCTTCTTCTTCAATGTCTGCACCCACGACGACGGTAAGACCTGGAGCACCCCCTGGGTGATCGACGACCCCAAGGTGTTCTTCGTCAAGCGGCAGCAGATGGCCGAGAACCCCACGCCCGCGAAGCGGTAAGGGCACCTCGGGGGCTGAAAGAGTCGCGTCGCGGGCGACGATACGCCCCGATGCTCCGCGAGCGTTCGCCGTCCCCCGAGCCTCGCGTATGGTCAGTCGGCTCGGTTGCGTTGCACCTGCTCGAGCGGCGGTCTATCGGGCGGTTCGGCTGAAGCCGCAGGCCGGAGGCAGGAGGCCGTCGAGGGCGTCTCCGTCGCACTCGACGACGTAGCCATCGGGACCGTCGGTGAGCAGCGAGCAGCGAACTTCGCGGCCGCTATCGGCGCCGCGGCCCTCGACGAGCACGACCCAGCCTGTGCCGTCCGGCTGCCACGTCGCTTCGGCAAACCGACCGTCGGAAGAGAAGATCCAGGAGCGAATCGACTCCCGATCCGGATCCCACCCGATGAGTTCCGTCACGTCGACCGGCTGGGACGGACCGGCCTGCAGGAGGCGAGGAATTCGTTCATCGCCCGTCCGCGGCAGCGTGGCGGGCTGACTGTCGGGAGCTACCGTGTGGTGCCGCAGGAGAAAGCCCTGCCCGGGCGTCCAATCGCACCGTGTGCCCGCCGTCACGCCCTCGCCCTCGTCCTCCCAGAAGCCGACCAGCCAGGCCAGGTCGGCAAGTGGATGCAGCCGCCGTGCGGGAGCCGCAGCGGCGGTCTCCCGCATGCTCTGCAGCAACCAGCGATCATGCTCGCGAACCACGACCGCCGAAAACCTGGTGGCCGCCGCGAGACCCGCGGAAGACTCGATACGGGCCGTGCCGTCGATCACGGCCACATCGGCTCGGACGGGTCGAATCTCCTCCAAGTCAATCGCGAGGGTCGCTTCCGGCTCCGATGCGAACAGACCGGCGAACACGTCTCGAACTGCCTCGCGACCGAGCGTCCGCTCACCCGAATCGAGGTTCAAGCTCTCGCCGTCAGCGGCCCAGTGGCCTGCCATCGCGTCCGCGTCCCGCCGGTTGAAGGCCTGGAGATAGCCGGTCACCATGTCACGAATTTCAGCCACCGACGGACGGGCTGCTTCGCTCGCTCCGACCGGCGGCAACTCAGCCGGTTCCGGGAGCGGCTCGACAGCCGCCACGGGTTGCACGTGGCTCGTGGTGGCGGCCCGGGTCGCAGCGGCAACGGCGGCCGGCGGCCGTAGCCGTGCCGGCTCGTTCGGGCCGAGATCGGCGACGCGGAACGGCCGCGGGGACCGAATCACCCGCGGAACGTCGGCAGGCCGCTCAGACGATCGCCGGGACGCGATGCCCGACGGCAATTCTGGCTCCACGGCGAGCGACCTGAGCCGGGCCTCGCCGGAACCGCCCGAGGAACAGCCTGCCAGCACGATCAGGCCCAGCCACACCATGCAGCTCGATTGCCGGCCAGTTCGCGGAGAGCCATTCGCCACCGTTTCCGACGTCGCGCGCACCACCGGGAACCTCCTTGCTTCGGGGCCATCCCCCGCGGCAGCCGCGCCGCAGATACCGTGAAAAGTCTATCGCTCCCCGCCGCTCCTCCGCAAAGGCGCGGAGGAGGCTCGGGGGTCGGCGAACGCCTCACTCCTTGCCAACCGTCACCCCGGGAAAGTCATCGGTGCGGAACGGTGTCAGCGGCAGGCCGGCGGCCGAGTACATGTTGCAGACCGGGTTGTCGGCCCAGGCATAGCGGACGGCGACGGGCTCGGCGACCGCATCGCTCCAGACCGCGATCCGGCCGTCCTTCTGGATCTCCGCCTGCGCCGGCACGAACTTCCGATCGCTTCCGGCGACCGTGAACCCCACCGGCTCCGCCACGTCGAACGGTCGCCAGCCACCGGCGACGTCGGTGAACGACAGAAGCACCCGGGTCCCTTCCTTCTCCATCGCCTGGTAGCGTGGGCTGCGACAGGCGATGCCTTCGCGGCCGTAGGTCTCGGCCAAGGCCCAGCGGGCCAGCCGCTTGGCCACGTCCTGCTTATTGCGGGGATGGATGTCCTTGCCCTCGCCCAGATCGACGATCACCGCCTGGCCGACGTTGGGCAGGGCGTCGAGGGTCATGGTCTGGGCCTCGCGGAGTTCCGCCCAGTCGCTCTCCCCCGGCTCCGCCGCCTCGGCCTTGAAATCGGCCAGTTGCACCCAGAAGAAGGGGAAATCATGGTTGTCGGCCAGCTTCCACTCCTCCCGCCACGACTCGATCATGGCGGGGAAGAGGGTGCGATACTGATGGGCCCGCCCGGCGTTCGACTCACCCTGATACCAGATCACGCCGCGGATTCCGTAGCCGATCGAGGGCGTGAGCACGCCGGCGTGAATGTTGCCCGGCCGCTGATTGCCCTTCATCGGCCCGTCGGGGCTGGTGGGTGGCTTCGGTGCCGGCTTGCCGTCTGCCTTCGCCTGCCGTTCGGCGGCCTTCCAATCGGCCAGCTTCTTTTCGAACTCCTGCATGGCAGCGGGCATCGCCGCTTCCATCTTCATCCACCGGTCGTGAATGGCGTTCAGGGTCGGATGGGCTGCGATCTTTTCCCGCTGAACCCAGGCCTCGGCGGCGCTGCCGCCCCAGGCGTTGTCGATCAAGCCGACCGGCACGCCGAGGGTCTGGTGGAGCTGCCGGCCGAAGAAGTAGCCGACGGCCGAGAAGTCGCCGACGGTCGCGGGCGAGCAGATCTGCCACCGACCCTCGAAGTTTGCCTGCGGTTCCTGGGTGCCGACCTGCGGCACGGAGACGAAGCGGATCGCCGGAAAATTCGCCGCGGCCTTCTCAAGATCGGGATCGTTCGCCTGGTTGACCGCCCACTGCATGTTCGATTGACCAGAGCAGATCCAGACCTCGCCGATCATGACATCGTTGAACGTGATCGTGTTCTTCCCCGTCACGGTCAACGCATGCGGGCCGCCATACTCCGCCACCGGATCGAGGAGCACCTCCCAACGACCACCGGCGTCGGCCGTCGCCCCATGCGACTGCCCGGCGAAGGCCACCGTGACCGCCTCGCCCGCCGCCGCCGTGCCCCAGACCCGGTTGTGAATGCCCTGCTGCAAGACCATGTGGTCGCCGAACATGTTGTTCAGCGAGACGTCGGCCCGGACCCCAAATACCACCAGGCAGGAACCTCCGAAGAGCAGGGTGAGAGCACGCACCGCACGAACGACGTTCATGAACAGGACTCCGAGGCCGGGGAGGGATGAGATGCCGCCGGCGGGGAGCCGATCGTCCGACCGCTCCCCCCACGGGCCGCAGAAGCCTACCAAACCGACAGGGCGATCCGCTCAGCTCGCCCGGCGACTCGCCGACCGCCCCGGCACCGGGTAAGGTTTGGAAGAGGCGGTGCGGATCGCCACGCCCTTCGGCCATTCCGTCGCATTGGATTTTCCATGCAGGATCAACCCTCGCAGCCCGACCACGACACCCCGCAGCCGGCCCACCAACCCGGGCCGAGTTTCGCCTCGGCCGTCGCCGTTCCGTTGCTCGCGCTCGGGCTGCTGGGAGCGGCCGTCTGGATCGGATCGATGCCGTCGTGGCGGACGGAGCGGCCGACCAAGCCCTCGTCGGCACCGGGAAAGCTAGCGGTTGCCCCAGTCGATCCGCTCCCCTCGTGGCGGGCCGGTCTGAACAAACAAGCGATCCTCGATTTCGTGGCTGCGGTGACCGATCCAGACGGCTCGGAGTTCGTCCCTCCGGCCGAGCGCATCGCCGTCTTCGACCACGACGGCACCCTGGCCTGCGAACGGCCGCTGCTCAACGGCCTGTTCATCATCGATCGGGTCCGCGACCTCGTGGCCCGCGATCCGACGCTCGCCTCCGAGGAGCCCTATGCCACACTGCTCTCGGGTGACCTGGAGTTCATGCGACGGCTCGGCACCCGTTTTCTGAATGACGTACTGGCCGTGACCCTCGACGGTGTGCCGGAGTCGGAACTCGACGCCGATGTGCGGGAGTTTCTCCAAGCGACCCGCCACCCGCTCTTCGATGTCCCACTCCAGTCGACCACCTACGAGCCGATGCAGGAACTGCTCGGGTTTCTGCGACGGCACGACTTTTCAATCTGGATCTGTTCGGGGAGCAGCGTCCATTTCATGCGGCCCCTCGCCGAGGCCTGGTATGGCATCGGCCCGGAACAAGTCATCGGGTCGCGGCCCCGGGCCGTGATGGTGGAGGCGGCTTCCGAGCCAGACGCGGCTGAGACCCGGATCGACATCGTGCTGCTGCCCGAACTCGAGGTGCTCAACGATGGCCCGCAGAAGCCGGTCAGCATCGCCACCCACATCGGCCGCCAACCGATTCTCGCCGTCGGGAACATCGGCGGGGGCGACCAGGAAATGCTCCGCTGGTCACAATCCTGTCCACGGCCAAACCTTCAACTCCTCGTGCTGCACGACGACGGGGCTCGCGAACTCTCGTATGGAGAGCCAGCCGACGTCGATGCTGCTCGTGCCGCAGGCTGGCATGTGGTCAGCATGGAGTCTGATTGGAATCGGGTGTTCCGCGAACCACTGCGGGCGACGGTCAGAGCGGCTGACCCGGAAGCGGCCGCGGCTCCCTGAGCCGTGCCCTCGGCCTTGAAAAAGCGTTCCTGCAGGCGGGCCGGCTCAGGCGCGGCCCATGATGTAGTCGCGGACCTGCACGAGTTCGGTCGCGCAGACGCTGAATCGGTACGCATTGATGTCGCCGATCGACACGAGTCCCACCAACACCTGGTGATCGTCGAGGATCGGCACGTGACGCACGCGGCGGCGGCGCATCACGTCCGCCACCTCGTCGATGCTCGACTCGGGCGAGCAACAGACGACGTCGACCGTCATCACGTCACCGACCGGTGTCATGTCGGGCGAGCGACCATCGGCCACGATCCGTCGCAGCACGTCCCGCTCGGTGAAAATGCCCACCAGTCGGCCGCGGCTCGTCACGAGAAGCGAGCCGATGCCGTGCTCGTTCATCAGTCGCGTCGCCTGACGAACGGTCGACTCGGGCGCGGTGCAGACCAGCCGAGCAACTTTCCCCTGGATCAAATCGCCGACGGAATCCATGACAGATGCCCTCCCAAAGCGATGAGCAGGTTTTCCCCGGAAACCCCGCTCACACAATTCTACGAGTCCGCCGCTGCGGCGGCAAAATCGCTGCGAACCCGGGAAATTTTGGCGATTTCCCCCGGCAAACGCTCCGAACAGCAGCGTGCCTTTCCCAGAAACCGGATCCCCCACGAGCCGTCGAATCCCTCGGAAAGAGGGATTTTCTGCGGTTTCCGGGTTTTCCGTGATCCGGCGACTTGCATGCCGTTTTAGTCAACGTAATCTATCCATCTTATCAGGCGGCCGAGTTGTTCGGTCGTCGCAGAGAAGAAGGTTCTCTTCGACCGACCGGTGTTCGGGCGCGTTCGAGAAAAGCCTGTTTGTTTCCTTGTCTTTCCCCTTTTCCGGAGGTTCGCGTGATTCGCAAGATTCTGTTCAGCGTCCTGCCGGCGTTCGCGGTCGTCGCCCTGTGCACCAGCACCTGGGCTTCCGACTGCGGTGCCTGCGGTGGCGGCTGCGAGGGTGGCTGTGAAGGCGCCGTCAGCAGCGATTGTGGTTCTGGTGGATGCGGTGAGGCTGCTGCCTGTGGCACGAAGACCGTGTACCAGAAGCAGATGGTCACCGAGATGAAGACCGTCACGTCGACGGAGTACACGACCGAGACCCGCGAGCGGACCTACACGGTCAACAAGCAGGTTCCGCGGACCGAAACGAAGACTCGTTCGGTCACGGTCATGGTTCCCGAAACCCGTTCGAAGACCGTGAACTACACGGTCAACAAGAACGTCACGGAGACCAAGACGGCCGAGTACACCGTCCAGGTGCCCTACACCGAGTCGGTCGAGCAGACCTACACGGTGAGCGTGCCGGTGCAGGAGGAGAAGACCTCCACCTACACCGTCATGGTGCCGAAGTCGGAGGAGCGGACCTCGACCTACACCGTCATGGTGCCCTACACCGAGCAGGTCGAGCAGACCTACACGGTGAGCGTGCCGGTGCAGGAAGAGAAGACTTCCACCTACACGGTTCAGGTGCCCTACACCGAGTCGGTCGAGCAGACCTACACGGTGAGCGTGCCGGTGCAGGAGGAGAAGACCTCCACCTACACCGTCATGGTGCCCTACACCGAGGAGAAGGTCTCGACCTACACCGTGAGCGTGCCCTACACCGAGCAGGTCGAGCAGACCTACACGGTGAACGTGCCCTACACCGAGCAGATGACCGGCAGCCGGACCGTGCAGAAGCGGGTTCCGGTGCAGGCCACCCGTACGGTGCAGGTCCGCGGCGGCTCGTGGCAGACCGAGATGGTCGAGGTTGCCGGCGGCACCGACGCCTGCGGCTGCCCCTGCCCCCCGAAGCAGTGCTGCAAGCGGGTCTGGGTTCCCACCTGTGAGACGAAGGAGGTCCCCTACACGACCTACCAGTGTGTCACGGAAGAGGTTCCCTACACCTACTCGGTCTCGAAGTGCCGCCAGGAGCAGCGCTCCCGGATGGTCAACGTGACCAAGCACCGCAGCGAGGAGCGGACTCGGACCTACACGGTCACGAAGTGCCGTCCCGAAGAGCGGACCCGGACCTACACGGTCACCAAGTACGTTCCGGAGACGAAGACCCGCTCGGTCAACGTCACCAAGTACCGCTCTGAGGAGCGGACTCGGAACTACACCGTGACCAAGTACGTCCCCGAGACGAAGACCCGCATGGTCACCGTCAACAAGTGCCGATCCGAGGAGCGGACCCGCAACTACACCGTCACCACCTGCGTGCCGGAAGAGCGGACCCGCACCTACACGGTCACCAAGATGGTGCCGGAGACGAAGACCCGTTCGGTCAACGTCACCAAGTACAAGAGCGAGACCCGTACTCGTGAGTACACCGTGACCAAGTGCGTGCCGGAGACGATGACCAAGGAAGTTTCCTACACGGTCATGGTTCCCCAGCAGAAGGAAGAGTCCTACACGGTCACCGTGTATGACTGCGTCCCCGAGACCAAGACGTCGACCTACACGGTCCGCGTTCCGGTTCAGGTGACGAAGGAAGTGCCCGTCACCAAGTGCGTCACGGTTGCCGTCGAGGTGCCCGTCGAGTCGTGCGGTGGCTGCGGTGAGGGTGCCAGCGGCGACGCCGGTGCCTGCGGCAGCTGCGGTGACGCCGGTGCCGGCTGTGGCGACTCGAGCGAGGCTTCGGCCTGCGGCTGCGAGTCGGCCCCGGCCGCCTGCAGCTCCTGCGGTGGCCGTCGTCATGGCTGCCGTCGGTGCCGCTGAGCACTGACTGCTTCCTGAAGAAGCACGTGTGTTGAAACCCAGGGGGCCGGACGAAAGTCCGGCCCCCTGCTTTTTTTGCGCCCGGCGGGCCATCCCTGGCCCCGGCGGGCTTGCCGGGCCTCCGCCCGGCCGGCCGCCTTCCGGGCGGCCGATGGCGTGCGGCCTGCGCGGAGTGGTGGCCCTGTCTGTGCGGAGTGACGTCGAGGCGGGGCGACCCGGATGGCACGCTGCGCGAGGCTGCGCCTCGCTGCGTGCCTGGTGGTTGAGGCCGCTTCGGACACTTCAAGCCCGCGTTCGGTCGGGGTTGCCCGTGCCCCGGAGCCGGCGTATGCAGACGAGCGCAGCAAGGATTGCGGAGCGACGTCTGCATCCGAGTGAGCGAAGGGCATGGATGCCCGCAGCGA
>CAMDDJ010000024.1 GCA_945891385.1 Candidatus Kuenenia stuttgartensis
TCGCCGACGCGGCGGGCGGAGCCGGCACCGGCTGGGACCTCCTGACGGTGGGCGGCTCGCTCGCCATCTCGAGCACCTCGGCCGAGCCCTTCGCCGTGAATCTCTGGAGCCTCTCCTCGGCGAGCCCGGTGACGGAGGGCGACGCGGCCAACTTCGATGCGAGCCAGTCGTATACCTGGACGATCGCCTCGACGACTGGCGGGATCACCGGCTTCGCGGCCGACAAGTTCGTGGTGCGGACCGCCGCCGCCAACGGCACTTCCGGATTTACGAACGTCGTCGGCACCGGCGGGTTTGCGGTGGCTCAGTCGGGCAACGATCTGCAGCTGGTCTATTCGCCGGGCGCGCCGACGAACGACATCATCATCGATGTGCCAAGCGGCAGTCAGACGCAGGCCCAGGCCGGCTATCCGACGATCCCCACGGCCGACTCGGTGACCAAGATCGGGGCGGGCACGGTGGTGTTCGATGCTGCGAACGCCTACAGCGGTCCGACGACGATCTCGGCCGGCACGCTGGAGGTGGCCAACGCCAATGCCCTGGCAGCGACGAGCGTGACGGTCGACAGCGGCGCGACGCTCGCGGTGGCCTCGGGCACGACGCTGAAGTCGCCGAGCGTGATCGTCGACGGCGGCACGCTCTCGGGCGCGGCCCTGGCGGTGAACAACCAGACCGGCATCACCGCGCTGGCGATCAACGCGGGCACGATCTCGGGCTCGCCGGTGGTTTCGATCGCGTCGGCGGGCCAGATGTCGCTCGTGCAGGACGCCCGGGTGACGGTGGCGATCGGCGGGCTGTCGATCGACCAGGCGGGCGGCGGCGGGCGGCTCGATCTTGGGGCCGGCCAGGTGTCGATCGCGGCCGGCGGGATCTCGGCGGCCGACCTGCGGGCCGACATCATCGCGGGCCGCAACGGCGGTGCCTGGAACGGCACGACGGGGATCACCTCGAGCACGGCGGCCGCCAGCGGCGGCACGCGGGCCGTGGGCTACGTGGTGGCGGGTGACGGCGCGGCCCGGGTCTCGTACGCCGCGGCCGGTGACGTCGACCTGAGCGGGGCGGTGAACGTGTTCGACCTGGTGAGCATCAACAGCGGCGGCAAGTACGGCACGGGCCAGTCGGCGGTCTGGAGTCAGGGCGACTTCAACTACGACAGCGTGACGAACGTCTTCGACCTGGTGGGCATCAACACCGCGGCTGTCTACGGCCAGGGCAACTACTTCCCGGCGGCCCCCTCGGCCAGTGGCTTCGGCAGCGTGGCGGCCGTGCCCGAGCCGGCCAGCTGGCTGCTCCTCGCCGGCGGCCTCGGCGGGCTGGCTCTCGCCCGGCGGCTTGCCCGGGGAGGTCGCCGCTCGTAAGTTCTGCAGCGGCGATGTGCCGCGAGTCAGAGTGCCGGGAGAGCAGCGGGTGGCCGAGTCGTCATCGCCAGCCGCCGAACGCTGGGGACATTTCCTCGGGGAGGTCGTGGCCCGGTGGGGGAATGACGGCCGGCTCATGACGCTCGTCGAGCCCTTCGCGTACGTGGACCCGCGCGGGGCGAAATGGGCCGCTCCAAGCGGCTCCGTGGTGAATGGCGCGAGTATTCCCCAGCCCTTCTGGTCGTTGATCGGCGGGCCTTTCGCCGGGCAATTCCGCAATGCCTCGGTCGTCCACGACGTGGCCTGCGAGTTGCGGGACAGGCCCTGGCGAGCGGTGCATCGGATGTTTTACGAGGCCTGCCGCTGTGGCGGGGTGGGCGCCGTGCCGGCCAAGACGATGTACTACGCGGTGTTCCACTTCGGCCCGCGGTGGCAGGTGGAGGAACGAACGACGCTCGTGGCCGGTGAGCCGCGGCGGGAGACCTGGCTGATCGACGAAACGCCCGAGCCCCCGAACGCCGCCGAGGTGGAGGCCGTCGCGCGGTTCTTCGCCACCCACCAGGTCGCCGCCGACGACATCCCCACGCTCTCCATTACTCCCGCCGACGAATAGATTGCCCGAGGATGCAACGCTCCCCCCGGCTGCGGCCGACGACGGCCGTGAACCTCGCCGTCTGCCGGTCGCGGCTGCCGCCTGAGGCGGTCGACTACGTAGCCGAGGTCTTGGCCCAGCAGCCGGTGGAGGTACGGCTGTCGCGGCCCCGCCGCACCCGGCTTGGCGACCACCGCTCACCTGGGCAGGGCGTCTTGTTCCACCGGATCACGGTCAACGAAGACCTCAACCCCTACGCCTTTCTCACTACCCTGCTCCACGAGGTGGCCCATGCGGTCACCTGGGAGCGGCATCGTCGGATCGGGCGGCGGATTGCCCCTCACGGTCGCGAGTGGAAGGACGAATTCGGCAACATCCTTCGGCCGGTCGTGGCTGCCAAGATCCTGCCCGCCGTCGTCGAAGCTGCCCTGGCCCGCTATCTGGAGAATCCGGCGGCCCGCAGCTGTAGCGACCGTGGGCTCGTGCTCGCACTTGCGGAATTCGACGACCAGCCTGCGGGCCGGATGCGGGTCGAGGATCTGACGGAGAATGCCGTTTTCCGGGCGGCCAACGGCACGGTCTTTCGCGCCGGGCCTATGATGCGGAGCCGGCGGCGGTGTTTTCGGATACCCGGCGGCTGCGAATATCGAGTCCACGGCCTTTTGCTCGTGGAACCGGTGTCGGCGGCCGTTCGTGGTCGGGGTCGCAGAATCTAATACGGGTTCATGCCCCACGGGGGGCGGGAGGTCATGCCATGGCGGAATCGACGTGTCCACTTTCGGGGCAGGACGTCGTCGAGCGGTATTTCATGGAGCACCGCGCGAAGCTTCTCGACATTGCGGCCTTTCTGGATCGGATCGATCGGGCGGGGCCACCGCCGGGCCATGAGGACGTGCGGGTTCGGGCGCTCCGCCGGGCCATTCCGCTGCTCGTCGATGGGGCTGGGGACCGCACCCGGCGGGTCCTCGAACTTTTCAGCGACCACTCGCGCGACCCGATTCCAACTGCTTCCACGCAGGCTGCGCTCGGCGTGGACTCTGGCACAGCCTATTGAGATTACGAGCAACCCGCCCCTCGGAGCCCGCGTCTCGCGGCGACGATTCCTAGATGCCCTACATCGATCCCCACATTCACATGGTCAGCCGGACCACCGACGACTACGCCCGGATGGCCGAGGCGGGCTGCATTGCCGTCACCGAGCCCGCCTTCTGGGCCGGATTCGATCGGTCGAATCCGGCCGGCTTCTTCGACTACTTCCGTCAGCTCACCGACACCGAGCCCAAGCGGGCGGCCCGCTACGGGATCGCCCACTACTGCTGGCTGTGCATCAATCCGAAAGAGGCCGAGGATGTGGGCTTCGCCCGCGAGGTGATGGGGCTGATTCCCGAGTTTCTCGATCGCCCCAACGTGCTCGGGATCGGTGAGATCGGGCTCAATAAGAACAGCCGCAATGAGCTCGTGATCCTCGAAGAGCAGATCGAACTCGCCCGCCGGCATGACCGGCTGATCCTTGTGCATACGCCGCACCTCGAGGACAAGCTCAAGGGAACGCGGCTGATCATCGACGCGTTGCGAAACGCCGCTGTCGACCCTGGCCGGGTGCTGATCGATCATGTCGAGGAGCATACGGTTGCCCAGGTGCTCGACGCCGGCTTCTGGGCGGGCATGACGCTCTATCCCGACAGCAAGTGCACGCCGCAGCGGGCCGTGGACATCATCGAGTGCTACGGCCGCGAGCGGATCTGGATCAACTCCGCCGGCGATTGGGGCCCGAGCGATCCTCTGGCCGTTCCCAAGTGCCACGTCGAAATGCGGCGGCGCGGTCACGGCGAGGATCTCACTCGGAGGATCAGCCTGGAAAACCCACTGGCGTTCCTCGGTCAATGCCCCAGTTTTCAGCCACGAATCTGATCCAACCTGTCCAGCCCCGCGACGAATGGCTCGGGACGGGCCGCCCTAGCGGACAGACCCATCCTGGCCGGCGGCGGCAGACCGCAGGAAGCCCTCGCCTTCGCGGGCAACCGTTCCTGCCACGTTCTTGACCTTCTGCTTGTCGATCGAGATCTCGATCTGGCCGTTGGATTGCGAGATGTGAATCGCTCCCGCGACCACGAGTCCACCAACGACGACGCCAAGCAGGATCAGGGTGCGCATGGAATTGCCCTCCGAAATGGGATACGAACGGACTCCGATGAGCCACGGTTCGGAGGCAGGACGATCGCAGTCGGTTCTTGCCGGGGCAAGGCCGGTTTTCCCGCCGACGGCTGCGTGGGTGCGGCTACCGCCGGGCGCCGTGCTGCTGGGGCTTGGGGGTCGCCCGCTGGTGTCGCCTGCGGACGGTGTTCCCGTAGACATGCAGCGGTCGGTAGGGCCGCTGCGTGATCGGCGTGGACTGGATCTCCTCTCGGGCCTCGCCGAAGGCGATGACCCGCGGATCGAAACCGGTGCCGGCGGCGTCGGCGGTGGCCGACGCAACGGCGGCAGCCAGGGTAGCTGCGAACGCGATCGTGCGCATGTGGGGAAAGTGTCTCGGAAGGGGGCCGGCCGCGATGTTTTTCGGCCACGTGTCGTCGGCTCCAGCAATTTTCCGGCGATCCGCGGCGAAATAGGCACACCCGGCATCAGTTGAACCTGCGGTGGCGGAATCGCACGTTCCGGCACGACGGCCGGCGAGCCTGGCGTGGCAGCGTGGTGTATAGTGCCCGGTCCTGGCGTGGCGGGCGGTGTGGCTGCCGCAAAGCGCCGCCAGCATGACGTCCATCAGGAGCATGCGATGAACGTGAGCCGAAACGTCGCCGGACTCTGGCTACTCACTCTTTGTGTCGGCGGCAGTCTGCGGGCGGAGCAGCCGGGCAGCATCGAGCACGAGGTACGGGCGGCTGCGGCCGCCTACGCCGAGGCTTTCAACAAGGGCGACTACGCCGCCCTGGCCGATCAGTGGACCGAGTCGGCGACGCTCACCGAGGGTTCCAGTGTGTTCGACGGGCGAGCAGCGATCGTCGGCTCCCTCCGCCACTGGCGGGAGCGACATCCCGGTTGCTCAATGACAATCACCGTAGACGAGGTCGAACCGATCGCCGCGCCACTCGCGCGGGTTTCGGGCAGTCTTGTCTTTACCAGGGGCGTCGGCGCATCGCCGGCCGTTTCTCGGTTCGCAACCGTGCGAGTGAAGGAAGGGGCCGCCTGGCGGATTCTGGAGTCGGTGGTGGTGCCGCCCCATGCAGCGGCGCTCGACGGGCTCGAGTGGCTCGTTGGCACCTGGTATGCAGAGTCGGGAGATTCGGAGCAGGGCACGAAGACCACGGTCGAAACGATCTACGAGAAGCCACTCGGCCCGTACTGCCTCGTGGGTCGCAGTCGGATCCGGCCGCCGGAGGGCGAGGTGATCGAGGCACTCGAGGTCATCCGGGCTGATCGCGACTCGGGTGTGATCCAGACCTGGGTCTTCGATTCGACCGGGGCCCGCGGCGAGGGAGTGATCGAGTCTGATGGTGCAACGCTCCATAAGACCATGGTCGGTAGTCCTGCCGACCGGGTGCCCGGCCGGGTCGCCCGCTGGACGCAGGTCGTGTCGCCGGCAGGTGACAGCCGCTGCACGATGCACTCGATCGATCGAACGATCGACGGCTCGCCCCGGCCGGATGGCGAGCCGCTGCATTTCCGAAAAATTCGCTGAGTTGGCTCTTCAACGCCCTTCCATCCCCCTGCTCACGGTGAATGCCATGCGTTGTCTGTCCTCGCTGTTCCGCGACCAGTTTTTTGTTCGCGGGTTTGGTTTGATTGTCGCGGCGACTGTGGGGCTGCTGGCAGGCCATGAGGCGTTCGCCCACGGCGGCGGGGGCGGTCATGGAGGCGGCGGCATGCGTGGGGGCTTTGGCGGTGGTGGCGGCGGTATGCGGGGCGGGTACGGAGGGGGTGGCTTCGGTGGCGGCGGGATGCCGCGTGGCGACTTCGGCGGCGGGATGCCCCGCGGCGATTTCGGTGGCGGCATGCCGAGGGAAGGCTTCGACGGCGGGATGCCCCGCGGTGGCTTCGACGGGGGCATGCCCCGCGGCATCGACGGCGGGCGGCCGCTCGACGGTGGTCGTCCTCTGGATGGCGGGTTCGGCGGGGCCGGCCGTGGCCTCGATAACGCTGGGCGGATCGACGGCGGGGCTCGGTTGGATGGGGCGGGCCGGATCGACGGGGCCGGTCACTTCGCTGGTCCGGGCAATCTCTCGCGAGCCGACTTCCAGCGGATTGCCGGCCGGGGCCTGCCAGGCGTCGGCGTGGGCGGCGCGGCCGTGCGGCCCTACTCGGCCGCCGCGCTCGGCAACCGCGGCGTTGCCATTCGCAACAACTTCTACCGCGGCGGCTGGTACGGCGGTCGCGGCTGGTATGGCGATCACTTCAACGCCTGGTGGCCGGGCCGGTGGTGGGGCGGGTTTGGCTGGGGCATGATGGCGGGCCTTGCCTGGGGCGACCTCGCTGGTTGGGGCGGCTATGGGGCCGCGCCTGTGGCCTACGACTACGGCTCGACCGTCGCCTACCAGGACGACGGTGTGTACGTGCAGGGGGTCAACGTTGGCTCGGCGGAGGAATACGCCCAGCAGGCCTCTGATCTTGCTGCCCAGGGAGGCGCGGCGACTCCGGCCGAGGACGACCAGTGGCGGCCGCTGGGTGTCTATGCCCTGGCCCGCTCCGAGGAGACGAACCCGAGCACGTTCATGAGCCTGGCGATCGACAAAGAGGGACTGCTGCGGGGCACCTACTACGACGCCGTTTCAGACAGTACGACGAACATGGCTGGCAAGGTCGACAAGAAGACCCAGAAGGCGGCGTGGACGATCGGCGACAAGAAGACGCCCGTCTACGAGGCGGGGCTCGTCAACCTCACCAAGCAGCAGACGACGATCCTCGTCCATCGCGACGGCGGCAAGGTGGAGCAGATGCTGCTTGTGCGAGTTGACGAGAAGGCTGGCGGTGGCCAGGCCGGTGGCGGTTCGTCCGAAGCTGCGGGCGACGCTACCCCGGCGGCCCCGAACCCCGCCAGTCCTTGAGCGGAGGTCCGTGCAGGCTGGGGCGACCCTGCCGGTCGCGGAGAGTTGTTTGCCCCCCGGCGCCGATCCGGTTGTCGATCCCGGGCCGTGAACCCGCGATTCATCGCTTCCGGGTTGATCCCAGCCGGGGTTGATGGCGATGATAGAGGTTCACGCGATCCCGCATTGGCGACTACGCGTTCTCTGTCGTCCACCAGCCGCCGTCGGGAGACTGCCCTTGTCCGAGACCATCAGCCCGCGGATCGGAGCACGAGCCGCCACCCACTGGGAGTATCTGCTTCCGATCGCCGTCGTCCATCTGCTTGCCTGTTTGGCAGCGGTGCCCTGGTGCTTCAGTTGGTCGGGTGTGGCGTTGGCCCTGGGAGGAACGATCGTGTTTGGCACGCTCGGCATCAACCTCTGTTACCACCGGCTCCTCGCTCACCGCAGTCTCAAGGTTCCCCGCGGCCTCGAGCGGTCGCTGGCGACGATCGCGCTCTGTTCCCTCGAAGACACGCCCGCCCGCTGGGTTGCGAATCATCGTCTTCACCATGCCCATTCCGACAAACCGCTCGATCCGCATTCGCCCCGCGATGGAATTGGCTGGTCGCATGCCGGCTGGCTGTTTCGGCGGGCGGCCGACCGGCGAACCTACGCCTATTTCGAAAAGTATGCCCGCGACATCCTGGCCGACGACTACTATCGGTGGCTCGAACGCAATCCGATGGCGATTCTTTACATCTACGCGCTCCACGCCGCCTGCTTCACCGTCGCCGGTTTCCTTGTCGGCCGGCTCGCGGGGGGTGACTGGGCCCACGCCCGACAACTGGCCGCGAGTTGGCTGGTGTGGGGTGTGTTCGTGCGGACGGTGCTCGTCTGGCACATCACCTGGAGTGTGAATTCCCTGACCCACCTGTTTGGCTACCGGACCTACTCGACCGGTGAAGACAGCCGCAATAACTGGCTGGTCGGGCTCGTCGCGATGGGCGAGGGCTGGCACAACAACCACCACCACGATCCGGCCAGCGCGAGCGTGCAGCACCGCTGGTGGGAGATCGACGTGACCTACTATCTGATCCTGGCCCTGGAACGCTTCGGGCTGGCGACCGATGTCATCCGACCGCGACACCAGCGGCAGGCCTGATGCGGAGGGCTGCCCACGATCCGCCCCGCCCATCTGGTTTCATTCGCCAGCGGTCGCTATCGAGGCTCGCTCGTCCGGCTGCGGGCGGAGGCCGCCGCGGTCGGTCGGTTTGCCACGGTTCGCATGCTCGATGAGCGTTCGCTCGGGAGGGACTTCCGGGCACGGCACGCCGAGAACTTTCGCACGCGTCGCCGTGGCTTCGGGTTCTGGACCTGGAAGCCGCACGTAATCGGCGGCGTGCTCGACTCCGTTGCCACGGGTGACACGGTCATCTACTGCGACGCCGGCTGCTCGCTCAATGCCGAGGGCCGGGATCGGTTGGAGGCGTATCTCGCTCACGTTGCCGACGACCCTTCCGGATTCCTCACCTTTTCGCTCGACGGCACCGTCGGGGAGTGGACCAAGCGCTGGGCCCTGGTGGCCTTCGGCTGTGACACGGCCGAGGTTCGCGGCCGGCCGATGATCTCGGCCACCTGCCTCGTCCTGCGGAAATGCCCGGCGGTCCGCGACCTCATGGCGGAGTGGGCTACGTGGATGGCCGACCTCTCGCTCGTGGACGACTCGCCTTCACCGGGCGGCGAGCACCCTGAGTTTCTGGCGCATCGCCACGACCAAAGCGTCTTTTCGCTGCTGGCCCACGAGCGGAGTCTCCAGGCCATCCCCGACGAGACCTGGTGGCCGGGCGAATGGGATGCCCGGCGGGCGTTTCCGATCCACGCCCGCCGCTGGCGGCAGCGGCTGCCCTGGCCGCAGTGGTGGATGCGTCACGTGCCGTGGCCGCGGTGGTAGCCCCGACGCCGGGAAGGCGGCATTCCGACCAAATACATCGGAATGTTGGAGTCGATGAGCCGGGCCGAACCCGGGGCGGCAAGCACGGCCTGGGGGGAAGCGTCAGCCACCAAATCAAGGCAATCTAGCATCCTGCCCAGATTTGGTGGCTGGCACCATTTCCCGATGGCACCAATTCCATGAGGCTTAGGACTTCACCTTGCAGCGGGCCCGCCAGGCGACCACGCCTGCGGCACCGAGGCCGAGCAGGGCCACGCTCGAGGGCTCCGGCACCACATTGACGCGGGTTACGATGCCGCTAACGCCGGTGAAGCTGTAGCTGCCGACGTTGAAGTTGGACGTGAACGAGCCCGCACCCATGTCGAATGACCCAGCCCCCGAGATCGTGAGCACTTCGCCGCCAGACAACGCGGGATAGCTGAAGTCGAATTCACCATTCCGGATGTAGAAGCGAAACGCCGGATCGCTCGTAAACTCGACCGTCCATTCACCCTCACTGGCGAAGCCGCCCCCAACTTTTTCGACTTGCGATCCATTCACGGACAGAACCGGGAGACCGGAAGCGGAGAAGACGCCGGACGTGACGTTCGTGACACCGAGCAACTCGGAGCCAGGATTGTCGAAATCCCCTTCCGAGAAGTAGGACGACCAGTTGCCGTTCTCCGGAAGGCGGAGCGCGCTCGAGGGCTCAGGACCGGTGACGGTGTAGCCCGCGGTGATGGTGGTTGAGCCAGAGAACTGGTAGTTGACGACGGAGCCGCCGCCATCGCTGAGGTCAAGAACCAAGGCCGCCCGGGACGTCAGCGGCGCGGCGGCGAGCAGCACGAGAAACGAGAAGACAGCGGCTCTCATCAGCCTAGCAGCATACAGCAGGCAGTCTGTGCGGCGGTTCACCAGCTGAGACATTTTCATCGGAGGGCCTTTCACTCTCAGGTGGGAAGGTACGAGACGCGATTCACAAGCCAGGAAAGTCTCATGTGATGCCTTTAAATCTGTAAGGAAAAACGAAAAAAAGCTCGAACGAAATCTCAACCAATCGAGCGATCCCTGAGTCAGGTTCGTCGAGGGGTGAACAGTGGCCGGTGCGGTGCGCCCCGGCTCGCCCCCTTCATTTGCAACCCGCGTGCCAAACCGGCCGCCGAAATCGGATGAAACGCGAAGCCCTTTGTTTTCAAGGCCTATTCGACCGCGGGGCCGGCGGCGGCCCGGGCGAGCGATCGGGCGAGGTGGGGCGATTCGCCCCACTCAGGCCGGTCAGCTGGAGCGAAACCGCTCACCACGACTAGGAATAAGTGGGGCGATTTCGCTCACCACGACTCGTGATGGAAATCACTACCGCTGGCGACGAAAAAGCGGGAAAAGGTGCCAGCCACCAAATCTGGGCAATCTGGCATCTCGCTCAGATTCAGCGGACCGCCGTTTTTGTCCGCTCCAGCGTTGGCGAGCCGCGCTTCGGCCTATTCTCCAATCACCGCCAGGGCCGCCTCCAGCCAGGCGGTCCGTTGCTCTTCGCCGTCGGCCACTGTCGCCCATTCACGGCGAATGAGATCGACGTCGAGTTCCGAGGCATTCGCGGCGATCAGCGTGCGGATGTCTTCCTGATCCTGGGGGCGAAAGGCCACCATCTTCGTGATGATCAGACCCTCGGGCGCGAGCACCCGGAGTGAGTGGCCGGCCGTCCACGGTAGCGACGTCGCCGCGGCCAGCGCATTGGCGTAGAGCGGCAAAACCGGCTTGAGCCAGTCGATCCGAACCACGCCAAATCGGAAGGCCGTCATGTGATGCTGAACGAATTCCCGGATGACGGTGTCAGCGTCGAGCGAGAATCCGCGGCGGGTTAGTTCCTCGAGCAGACCGGGCAGAGCCACCTGGGGCACGGTGAGCAGGATGTCTACATCCTGTGTGAAACGGGGGCGGCCTCGGAGCATCGTCGCGAGTCCACCGAGCAGGGCGTATTCGATGCCACGCTCGGCGAAGACGTGGCTGAGCGTCTCGACGGCCGTCACCAGATCGCCCGCAAGCGACTCAGCGGGTTCGGGCATGTCGCACCACGAACTGGCTGATCGCCTCCCGGGCGGCCTGCTCCTGCCGCTGATGCTCCGCTTCGAGATGGGCTCGCTTTGGAGACCTCGCCTGCAAGATCGCTCCTCCAGCGAGAGCCGATCGAATCGCCCGCATCCGCTCCTCGGGCGGGGCGTTGCGAAAGCGGGCAGCCTCCTCGGCCACGACCGCAGAGTCGCTCGGAAAACGGAGGACATCGACGGCCATGGCGCGGCACCGCTCTCAACCGGGATTCGCATATCTCCCGGAAGTATACGAACCAAACGGTGCCAGCCACCAAACCTCGGCGGCAACCGGTTCGCCTGCTCGAATTGAGCCGGATTCCGCAGGCTACAAGCCCGCGGCCACGGGGGTCTTCCGGGGCGACGGTTGGCCTGAGGGGAAGCCGAAGGTGGAGGCTCGGGGTGGAGCAGAGGCGGTGTCGCCCATCTGCCCGGAATTCCCGGCTGACAAGCAGTCAGCCACCAAATATGGGCAAGCTGGACTCTTCGCCAGATTTGGTGGCTGGCGGCTTTTTTATTTTTTCCAAGGGTGTGTTTCAGAAAACGGGCGGAGGATCGCTATAGGTGGGTAGGCAGTGGCATTCGTTTCCCACGTGGCGGCGATGGCTCCGATTCCCCCGGCGGGTTCCTCGATGGCGAAACCGGTCGGTTCGCGGGCGGCCCCTGCCGTGGCAACGCACAGGCCGCGGTGCGTGATCGTCGAAGATCATCGGATGTTTGCGGACCTCATGGCTCTGGCCTTTGCGACGTCGCCGGACGTGCCGGCGGAAATCGTCGCGATTGCTTCGACCGTTGCCACTGGGATAGCCACCTGTGACAGGTATCAGCCTGACGTCCGATGTGGGAAAGGGAATCATCTGCATGCCGGCCGGAGGGAGGCCGGCGTTCACCCCGTCGATGTTCAGGCCGGTGGGGCCGATGTCGACCGGGATGATCGCCGCACCGGCGCCTGAGGCCGCCAGACTCGACGCCTGGATGCCCGCTAGCAGGTAGGTGTCGAGGCGGCATGCACCCTTTCGGTGCGGTCTTTGGACAGGGCCGGGCATGGGCGTCTTCCTGGAAGCAGACCAATTGCTGAGCCGAGCGAACCCGCGTTGCTATCGCACCTTCCACTGCGAACCTGCCCGCCGCAGTATGCCAGTGGTTCGGTGGTTTGCCAGGCAGTTCACGCGAAGACCCCCGGCTAGAAGTAGCCATCCATAGTTATTCGCGTGCCGTCTCCCGGCTATCCATTCGCCATCCGCACGGCCTCACCCAGGAGCTTGACGCTGGCCACGGCCAAGACGATCGCCATCAGCAGCCGCAGCCAGCGGACCGAAAGCGCGAACGCGCCGAGCTGCGAGCCAGCCAGCCCGCCGGCAGCGGCGGCCGCGAGCACCCAGGGATCGATCGCCGCGAGGCTCCGGCCACTGGCCAGCCAGCCGGCAAGTCCGGCGGCGGAGTTCACGAGAATGAACACCACCGAGACCGCCGCCACCTGCCGCGTGGTCGCCACGCCCAGCGCGAGCAGCAGCGGCGTGAGAAACACGCCTCCCCCGACGCCCGTGAGCCCCGAGCCGAGGCCGAGCACCGCGCCGGTGGCCAGGAGCACCGGGATCGACGGCCTACGGTGCGCGAGCGGATCCTCGCCAGAGAGAGCGTGAGGCGCGTTGTCTTTTGCTTCGTACACAGGCCAGACCTCACGGACGAGCCGCAGGGCCGAGAACGCGAGCACGAGTCCCAGGGCCGCCTCGAACACGGCGGTCGGCAGGGGGAGCGAGCCGCCGATCGCCGCAGCCGGCACGCTCGCCACCGCCAGGGGCACGAACAGGTCGCGGCGGAAGTGGCCGGCCCGCACGAACTGCACCGTGCCGATCGCCGCCACGATCAAATTGAGCACGAGAGCCGTCGGCCGAATCACGTCGGCCGTGAGCCCGAGCAGGCCCATGACTGCGATGTAGCCCGTCGCCCCGGCATGGCCGACCGATGCATACATCAGGGCCACGGCCGCGACCGCCACGGGGAGAATCCAGGTCATCATCCGACTCCGGGGCCCGGCAGGCGACGCCGCTCGTGCACGCCTCAGCCGAAGCACCGGGGCTGGCCGGTGGCTTCGAGCACCGAGAGCCAGAGGTCGCCGTCGGGGCAGACCTGGTTGCGGCGGCTGACGGCCAGGTGCATTGGGATGTGGACATACCGGCCCCGCCACCGGCCCACCACCATGCCCGTGCGGCCGGCCATCGCCGCATGGACAGCGTTCTGGGCCAGGCGGATGCAGTAGACGCTGTCGAAGGGATTGGCCTCGACCGAGCGGATCGCGTAGCTCGGGTCGATGTACTTGAGGTTGAGTTCCGTCTCCGCGGCGGCGAAGTGATCGGTGATCCGCGTGCGGAGAAACAGCCCGATATCGTGCAACTTCTTGTTGCCCGAGGCGTCGACGCCAGCCTGCTCTGCTGGTACGAGATCTTGGCCGGCCCCTTCCGCCACCACGATCACGGCATGGCCGCGGGCCCGCACGCGGGCGAGCAGGTGAGCGAGAAACCCGCTCGGGCCGTCGATTGCAAAGGGCACCTCCGGGATCAGCACGTAGTTGGCGTCGGGTTCGGCGAGCGCCGCATAGCAGGCGATGAACCCGGAATGCCGCCCCATGAGCTTGACGAGCCCCACGCCATTCGGCGAGGCCTTGGCCTCCACGTGGGCCGAGCGGATGCTCTTGGTCGCCTCGGCGAACGCGGTTTGGAAACCAAAGGACTGGTCAATGTAGGGAATGTCGTTGTCGATCGTCTTGGGGATGCCCACCACGGCGATTCGTCCCCCACGGTCGCGGGCGGCGGCGGCGATCTGCATCGCCCCGCGGAGCGTGCCGTCGCCGCCGATGACGAACAACACCCCGATGTTCTGCCGCTCGAGGCAGTCGACGATCGCGTCGGGATCCTGCGCGCCGCGAGAGGTGCCGAGCATCGTGCCGCCGTCCTCCGCGATCCGGCTGACCACGTCCGGCGTAAGATCGATCACGGCATGCCCGTACCGCGGAATGAATCCCTGGTAGCCGTTGCGGAAGCCGGAGACCCGCTGCACGCCGTAATGGAAGGAGAGTTCCATCACGATTCCGCGGATGACGTCGTTGATGCCCGGGCAGAGGCCGCCGCAGGTGACGATCCCGACCCGGAGTTTCGCGGGGTCGAAGAAGATGCTGCGCCGCGGCCCGGCCGGCTCGAAGCCGGGCAGATCGCCCGGGGCCAGCCCGAGGCCGCCGACCTGCGCGAGCGTGTCGTGGAAGAGCACTCGGTCGGTCTCCTCGACGTAGTGCTCCGTCGTCTGCCGCGACTCGATCAAAGACTTCAGGGGCGAGTCGATCCGGCAGGGGCCGAGCGTATCAATCGCGAGCGTGGCGGCATCCATCAGCCGGTCTCCCGGAAAGGTCTGGCACCGGCTCGGGGGCGGCAAAAGTCGCGTCGCGGGCGAGGATACGCCCCAATTGCTCCGCGAGCGTTCGCCGACCCCCTCGCCTCCCGTTGTGAGAGCCGCAGGACGCGGCGATTGGCGACCCAGGAAACCCTTGGCGTTTCCTGCGGTCGCCGGAGTGGACAAAGGCCATGGAAGGCTTTGTCCACGGGACAGATAGCATCACCGGCTCGGGGGCGGCAAAAGTCGCGTCGCGGGCCAGGATACGCCCCAATTGCTCCGCGAGCGTTCGCCGACCCCCTCGCCTTCGGTCTCTCCATGAGTGGCTTCATCGCTCGAAGAATGAGAGAGGGGTGAGCCTCAGCCGGTGGTTCGCATTCCGGCGGCGATGCCCTGCACGCAGAGCCGGAGGATGTCGCGGTGGCGGTCGCCGACCGCGGGGTCTTCGGCGAGTTCCCTGCGGCGCCGGCCCATGAACTCGACCTGGATCAGGTTGAGCGGATCGATGTAGGGATTGCGCGCCTCGATCGACCGCTGGAACCAGGGTGTGGTGGCGAGCAGCGCGCCGCCCCCGACGACGTCGATGATCGCCTGACGGGCCCGGTCGTATTCTGCCGCAATCCGCTGCCAGATCCGCCGGCGGGCGTCGTCGTCGGTGTCGAGTTCCGAATAATGCTGGGCCACCACGAGGTCGGCCTTGGCGAGCGCGAGCGTCGCGTTGTCGATCGTCGCCTGGAAGAAGGGCCACTGCCGATACATCTCGCAGATCTGCTGCCAGGCCTTGCGGTCCTCATACTTCACCTCGGCCAGGGCCGTGCCCAGGCCATACCAGGCCGGGATCATGCAGCGGCTCTGGGTCCAGGCGAACACCCAGGGGATCGCCCGCAGGTCGTCGAGCGTTCGCTCCCCCCGGCGGCGGGCCGGACGTGAGGCGATCGGCAGGTTTTCGATGTCGTCGATCGGCGTGCAGCAGGAGAAGTAGCCGATGAAGCCGGGCTGATCGACGAGGTCGCGGTAGGCGGCGAGGGATCGAGCGGCCATCCGTTCCGTGAGCGCGGGCCACTCGGGCGGCACCGGAGCAGGCCGGACGGTCGAGGCCATCAACGTGGCCCAGGTGACCTGGTCGAGATGCCGCCGGGCGATCTCGGCGTCGTCATACCGCTCGGCCAGCACCTCGCCTTGCTCGGTGAGCCGCAGCGACCCGTCGAGCGTCTCGGGCGGAAGCGAGAGAATGCCCCGGGCCGCGGGCCCGCCGCCCCGGCCCAGCGAGCCGCCGCGGCCGTGAAAGAAGGTGAGCCGCACGCCTGCGGCCGTCGCCGTGGCATGCAGTCGTTCCTGGGCCGCTTGCAGGCCGCAGCAGGCCGCCAGATAGCCGCCGTCTTTCGTGCTGTCGGAGTAGCCCACCATCACCATCTGCCGGTCGCCCCGCCCGGCGAGGTGCTCGCGGTAACACGGCTCGGCCAGCATGGCGGCGAGCGTCTCGTGGGCATGGGCAAGGTCGTGGATCTTCTCGAAGAGCGGCACGATCGCGATGTCGTGCGCGGCAACGGGTTCGCCCGCGGCCGCCGCGCGGGCCTGCGCCTGCCGCCACAGCCAGAGCACACAGAGCACGTCGGCGGGACAGCGGGTGAGACTCACGATCGCCCCGCCGAGACACTCCGCCCCAAACCTCACCGACGCCGTGTGCAAGAGGTCGAAGAGTGCGAGGGTGTCGGCGGCGAGCGGGGGGAGTTGGTCGCGGGGCAGATCGGTGACCGTGCCGAGCGACTCGACGAGCAGGCGGGCCCGGCTCGGCTCGTCGAGTGCCGCGTAGGCAGCGGCATCGGAGACGAGACCTGCTGCGGCCAGGATCGCCCCCATGATGTCCATGTAGGCACGGGCGTCTTGCCGCACATCGAGGCAGGTCATATGGAGCCCGAAGGTCTTCACCAAATCGAGCCAGGCCTGGGGGAGCGAGTCGGGGGCGAGGCCGTGATCGTCCCGAAGGCACTCCACCAGGCTCTCCACGTCGGCCGCCAGGTCCGCTCCCCCGCGGTAGGCCGGCGAAGACTCGTCCGGACTCCCGAGCGGAAGAGCCCGCGTCGCCTCCAGCCGCAGGCGGATCATCGCCAGCCACCGGCGGTAGATGGCGCTGGCATCGATTGCGGCGACGCTCACAGCCACCTCAGGCCACTCTGCCGCTCGGGCGTCGAGCCGCGCGGCCAAAGGCCGGCCACCCTGGGCTGCCTTCAGCGAGATTGTCAGCATCTCGTCGAGCCGGCGGCACCACTCCAGGTGGCGATCGATGGCCGCCTGCCGGAGGCGGAGCAGCGTGGCGGCGGTCACCTCGGCCGTCACGAACGGATTGCCGTCGCGGTCGCCCCCCATCCACGACCCGAAGCGGAGGAAGGTCGGCAGCGTGAAGTGACGGTCGGGAAAGGCGTGGGTCAGGCCGCGACGGACGGAGGCATAGACCTCGGGCACCGCCTCCCAGATCCGCGGCATCACCGACAGGCCGCGCTCGACCTCGTCGAGCACCGTGGGCCGCTCGGGCCGGAGGAACTCGCTCTGCCAGAGCACTGCGAGTTCGGCCCGCATGTCGGCCTCGTGCCGCCGGCGCTCGCGGGGCAGAAGATCGGGCCGGTCGAGAGCCTCGAGGCTCTGCCGCATGCGCCGCAGCTTGGCCCGGATGTTCCGCCGCTTCGCCTCGCTGGGATGGGCTGTGAACACAAGCTCGACCGCCAGGCGGTCGAGTGCCTGCTGGATCTCGTCGGCCGACAGGCCCCGGTCGCGGAGGTCGGCGATGCCGCCGGCCAAGGACTCCTTCAATGGCTGCGGATCCCGCTCCCGCTCCCGTTCCCTCAGCACCCGCACCCGCTGGCGATCCTCGGCGATGTTGACGAGATCGAAGAACACGCTGAAAGCCCGGGCCACGATCGAGGCCTGGCGGTCGTCGAGCGCCGCGATCCGGGCGTCGAGTTCCGCCTCGGCCGCCTGCCGGCCGGTCCGTCGTTCCCGCGCGAGGCGGCGAATCTCCTCGACCAGGTCGAAGGCCCCACGGCCCTCGAGTTCGAGGATCACGCTACCGAGCATGTCGCCGAGCAACCGGACATCGCGGCGGAGCAGGTCGTCGGCGACCACGGGCATCATTCCAGGGGTTGGGCAGGGAATACGGTGCAGGAGCGGCTAGTCGAAGCAAGCGGGCCAGCACAGCATAGGATCAGCAAATCCCGCGCCAACCGTGACCATATCCCGCATGCCGGAGCGAGCCCCGCATTTTCATCGGTTTTTCACGAAACGACCCGGCACGGGCGTTCCGCCTGCAGGCAGCAGTGTGCCATGTTCGTGGGCAGCCTGCCGATGGTCGGCTGCGGCGGCGCATCGTATGCTACCGCCCATGAAACAGCTCGTTCAGTTTGGAATGGCCGTTCTTGCGATGGTCTGCCCGGTGGCCGCGCCGGCGGGCGAGGCTGCGGTCGCGGAGGCTGTCAGCGATCCGATCCGTCAGATGCAGGCGGCGGCGGAAGAGCAGGGGGTGGCGTCGTGGGGCTACTGGGGCGACCAGCCCGGCCGCTACGTGAGCTGGTCGAACCACTCCAACCGGCTGATTCCCGTCTACGCCTTCGGTGTGCCGAAAACCCCGATCGGCGGCGTGCACAGCATCTATCGCGACGCCGAGCGGCTCCGGGCGTTGTATGGCCGGATGCCCGACAACACGCTCAACCCCGAGGCCGAGTACTTCGACCAGACAGACGTCTATCGGCTCCAGGTGGCGGCGGCTGACGCCGGGAAGAAATACATCGTGCTGCTCGTCTTCGACGGGCTCGACTGGACGATGACCCGGACGGCGGCGATCGCCACCCGGGGCCGTGTCGACTACGACTCGGGCCGGGGTACTGGATTTGCCTTTCAGGACTACCAGGGCTGTCCGACTTCCTTTGGGTTGTGCGTGACGAGTCCGGCCAACGACGGGACGAAGGTCGATGTGGACGCCCAGGCGGTATTGAACCCCGGTGGGGCGACTCCAGGAGGGTACGACGCATCCCGCGGGGGCGCCACGGCATGGACTCCGCGGGCCAGTCCTCTGTATCTCATGGGGAAGGATCGCGATTGCCCCCACGCCGTGACCGATTCCGCTGCCTCGGCGACATCGCTCTGCACCGGCCGCAAGACCTACAACGACGCGATCAACGTCGATCCCGACGGGCGACAACTCGAGTCGATCGCGCACATGCTCCAGGCCCGCGGGTTCGCCATCGGCGCGGTGTCCAGCGTGCCGGTGTCGCATGCGACGCCAGCCTGTGCCTACGCGCAGAACGTGAGCCGAGGCGACTATCAGGACATCTCCCGCGATCTCCTGGGCGAGCCTTCCGTATCGCATCCCACGCCGCTGACGGGGCTCGATCTGCTGATCGGGGCGGGGCACGGCGTCCTCGTGGAGAAGGACGCCGATCAGGGCAGGAACTTCGAGCCTGGTAACAAATACGTGGCCGATTCCACCGTGGCGGCCATCGACTCGGCCGCCGGAGGCCGGTATCGGGTGGCCCTCCGCACGCCCGGTCGTCGCGGGGCGGATGTCTTGACCGAGGCCGCGGCAGACGCTGCGGCGCGAGGCCTGCGGCTGTTCGGCTTCTTCGGCACCGAGCAGGGAAACCTCCCGTTCCGCACCGCCAATGGCGACTACGATCCGGGCTTCGGCAATCCCGATGGCTCGGACGATCCCGCGAGCGAGACGTTGCGGAAGAAGTACGGATCCCAGATTCACTACTCTCCGGCCGACGTCGAGGAGAATCCGGCGCTGGCTGAGATGACGGCCGTCGCCGTCGATTTCCTGGGCCGTCGCGAAAGGTTCTGGCTGATGATCGAGGCCGGCGACGTCGACTGGGGCTCGCATGCCAACAACGTCGATACGTCGATCGGGGCCGTGCAGAGTGGCGACGCGGCTTTCCGGGCGGTGGTGGACTGGATCGAGCGGCACGACGCGTGGGACGACGCAGCGGTGATCGTCACCAGCGACCACGGCCACATGTTCATGCTGACGGAGCCCGAAGCGTTCGCCGCCGGGCCGTGAGGCCGATGCAATCCACGCCGCTACCGGCTACGATGCGGCCACACCCCAGGAGTTTCGCATGACCGCCCCGTTTCGTACCCCGATCGTCGCCGGTAACTGGAAGATGAACCTCGATCATGCCAAGGGGGTCGCCCTGGCCGCGGCCGTGGCTGGCCGTCGGGCCGACGCGGCCGGTGTGGAACTCGTCCTCTGCCCGCCCAGCGTCTACCTCGTGCCGGTGGTCGCCGCCACGAACGCGGCGGGAGGCGATGTGGCCGTAGGGGCCCAGAACGCCCACGACAAGGAGAGCGGCGCGTACACCGGCGAACTGTCGCCGCAGATGCTCACCGATGTCGGCTGCCGTTACGTGATCCTCGGCCACTCTGAGCGGCGGACGCTGTTTGGCGAGACCGATGCGGCTGTCAACGCCAAGGCCAAGGCCGCCCTCGCAGCCGGTCTCACGCCGATCGTCTGCGTCGGCGAGACGCTCGAGGAACGGGAGGCGGGCCGGACCGACGCCGTCGTCACGGCGCAGATTCAAGGGTCGCTCGCCGGACTCGGGCCGGACGGTCTGGCCCGAACCGTGATCGCCTATGAGCCGGTCTGGGCGATCGGTACGGGGAGGGTGGCCACCCCCGAGCAGGCCCAGGAGGTGCACGCCCTGATCCGCAGCCTCCTGCCCGCACTCTCCTCGGCTGAGGTGGCGGCGAAGGTGCGGATCCAATACGGCGGCAGTGTGAAGCCCGACAATGCCGCCCACCTCGCCGCCTGCCCGGACATCGACGGCGCGCTCGTCGGCGGAGCGAGCCTGAAGGCGGATGACTTCCTCGCGATCGCCGCCGCGTTCAGCACCGGCGGCTGCTGCTGAGCCGCGACCGGGCCACCACGCGGCTTTTTTGGGCGGGATTCCCGCCGGGGAGGCTCAATGGTTATTATCTCGGGCTCCCCTCAGACTTGGAGTTTCGCCTGTCCATGACCCTCCTGCTCCGCTTTTCGCTCGGATTTCTGCTCGTCTTCGTCGCGTTTTTCCTGATCGCGCTGGTGCTGATCCAGCGAGGCCGGGGCGGCGGCCTGGCCGGAGCGTTCGGTGGCGCCGGTGGGCAGAGTGCCTTCGGCACCAAGGCCGGCGACGTGTTCACGCGGATCACCGTCGGAGTGGCGGCGGCCTGGATCCTCTTGTGCATCCTGGCGATCAACGTACTGGGCACGAGTCGGTCACGGCTCTCGGCCTCGCTCGGCGGGGCGGCTGGGACGGCCGTGCCTTCGGACGTCGCGCCGGAAACGAGCGAAGCTGCCGGCGGCGGGCCGAGCGAGGCAGCGGCCGAGTCGTCGAACAGCGGAACTGAGTCGGCACCGGCGGTCGAGCCGGCCGCGGCAGGCGACGCTGCCGAACCTGCCAAGGCCGAGTGACCATGCCGAGGAGCATGACCGGCTGCGGCGAGGGGGTGGCATCCGCCGGGGGTAGCACCTGCCGCGTCGAACTCCGATCGGTCAACAATCGGTCATTCAAGTTTTCGCTCCGCTCCAAGGAGGGCGCGGCGGGCCTCGAAGCCCGGGCTGAGGCGGCCGTGCGGGATCGGGTGCACCGCGGCACGATCCACATGTCGCTCGACCTCGACGGGCCGGCGGCCACCGTCACCCGGCGGATCGACCGGGCACAACTGGCGGCGTATCTCGATGAACTCGAGGACTTCTCGGCCAGTCACGGGCTGACCGTGCCGACGATGATCGATCCGCTCCTCGGCCTGCCCGGCATCGTCTGTGATGCCCCGCCGGACGAGCACGCCGCCGACCGGATCTGGCCGCTGGTTGCGGCGGCGCTCGACCGTGCGCTGGAAGCGTTCGACGCGATGCGTCAGGCCGAGGGCGCGACGCTCGCGACCGACATGGCTCGACTCTGCGACGAGGTTCTCCGGCTCGTGGCCGGCATCCGGGCCCGAGTGCCGCTGGCCGTCGAGCAGCATCGGCAGCGACTCGTGGAACGGGTTGCCGGGCTGGTGGCCGAGCGGGGTGGCATCCTCACGGAGGCCGACGTCGCCCGGGAGGTCGTGCTCCTCGCCGACCGCTCGGACGTCGCGGAAGAGATCGTGCGGCTCGAGAGCCATATCGATCAGTTCCGCCGGCTCCTGGCCACCGAGTCGCCCGGGCGGCAGCTCGACTTCCTGGCCCAGGAACTCGCTCGGGAGGCCAATACGATCGCGTCGAAGAGCGCCGACGTCGAGATCGCCCACACCGTCGTCGAGATCAAGACGCTCGTCGAGCGGCTGCGGGAGCAGGTGCAAAACCTGGAGTAGCCGCTGGCCGGCTCCCGCCAGGCCAGGTCGGCGTTTCCGTCGGACTGGCGGTGCGGTACAACATCGAAATGGAAGTCCGTCCCGGCAAGCTCATCGTCATTTCCGGCCCCTCTGGCGTGGGCAAGACCACGCTTCTCCGCCGGCTCCTGGCGGGCTTTCCCGAGCTCATGCCGAGCATTTCGGCCACGACCCGCCCCCCGCGGGCCGGGGAGCAGGACGGCGTCGACTACCACTACCTCGCCCTCGAGGAATTCGAACGGCGGCGGGCAGCCGGCGAATTCCTGGAATGCTGCCAGGTCTACGGCCGGCAGCATTGGTACGGGACGCTCGTCGCGGAGGTCACCCCCCGGCTGGCGGCCGGAAAGTGGGTCGTGCTGGAGATCGATGTGGAGGGTACACTTTCGGTGCTCGAAAAGTATCCGCAGGCGATCACGATCTTCGTCGAGCCGTCGCACCCCGACCAACTGCTCGAACGGCTTCGCGGCCGGGGCACCGAGTCGCCGGAGGCGATGGCCCGGCGGCTCGAGGTGGCCCGGCGGGAACTGCTGGAGGCCCACCGCTACCGCCACCGCGTCGTCAACGAAGACGTCGCCGAGGCATTGGAGCGGATACGGCAGATCCTGGCGGCGGAGGGCTTCGCACCGGCGGCCCGCCCCGCAGCGAGCATGGCGGTGCGAGCCGGTTCAGCTACGACCAACCCGGGAGTCAATGCATGATCGACGACCTGCGCGAAGAAGTGATCGTCAACAAGGTCGGCGGGCGATTCAAGCTCTCCACCCTCATCCAAAAGCGGCTCGTGGCGCTCAACGCCGGTGGCCGTCCGCTGGTCGACGTCAAGACTGACGACAAGATGCAGATCGTCATCGAGGAGATCAAGCAAGACAAGATCTTCCTCGACACCTCGATGAACCTGCGGATTACCGGCGAGTCGCCCGAGGCCGGCGGCCCGCTCGACTTCGACCCAACCGACCTATGATCGCGGCTGCCGGGCCGAACGTCTCCATCATCAGTCGGTTCAAGGACGGGTAGGCGAGGGGGTCGGCGAACGCTCGCGGAGCACGGGGTCGTATCCTCGCCCGCGACGCGACTTTTGCCGCCCCCGAGCCGATGAAGCAGAGTTGACCCGCACTGGCGGGCTTCGAACCGGCGTACGTTCGATCGAAAGGTTTCGCTCGGTTTCGCATCGATGGCTGGCAAGAGCCTCTCGTGAGCATCACTGATTCCGAGATCGTGCTGGGAGTGACCGGGGGGATCGCGGCCTACAAGGCGGCGGCCCTCACGAGCCTGCTCGTGCAGCGGGGGGCCGGGGTGACGGCGGTGCTCACCCGCAATGCCCGGAAGTTTGTCGGCGAGGCGACCTTTGCGGCGCTTACCGGCCGGCCCGTCGCGGTGCGGAGCTTCGATCCCGGGGCGTTTCCTCTCGGAGCCCATATCGAGCTTGCTGAGCGGGCCGATCTCGTCGTCGTGGCGCCGGCGTCTGCCGACTTTCTCGCCAAGCTCGCGGCTGGTGCGGCCGACGACCTGCTGACGACCCTCGTACTGTGCGCGGAGTGCCCGCTCGTCGTCGCCCCGGCGATGAATGCCGCGATGTGGGCCAAGCCGGCTGTTCAGCGGAACGTCGAGCGGGTCGCGGCCGATGGCGCACGGTTGGTGCCGCCCGGGAGCGGCTGGCTTTCCTGCCGCAAGGCAGGCACCGGCCGGATGGCCGAGCCTGACGAGATCGCGGCTGTGATCGAGGCCACGCTGGCGGGATGTCCGCCGCGGGGATCGTGAGACCGCGGCGAGACCGACCTGCTTCCCGATGGCGCGCATTCTCCTCACCGCCGGCCCGACGCGAGCCTATTTCGACGATGTCAGGTTCATGACCAACGCCTCGAGCGGCCGGATGGCGGCCGCACTCGCCACGGCGGCGCTCGGCCGCGGCCATGACGTGACGATCGTGAGCGGCCCGGTGCCGATCACCTATCCGACTCGGGCCAGGGTCATTCCGGTCGTGACCACCACCGAGATGCTGGCTGCCGCGCTCGCCGAGCTGCCCGCCTGCGACGGGGTGGTGGCCGCGGCGGCCCCCTGCGACTTCGAGCCGATCACCCGGGCCAGCGGCAAGATTCCGCGGCGGGGAACCGGCCTGACAGTCGAACTCCGCCCCACGCCGGACGTCATCGCCACGCTCGCCGGGCGAGCGGAGGCTGCCCAGTGGTTCGTCGCGTTTGCCCTCGAGCCAGGCGCCGATCCGCGGCGGGCCTTTGAGAAGATCGAGGCCAAGCGGTGCGACCTGATCGTGGTCAATGACCTGACGGCGATTGAGGGACAGAAGACGGCCGTGACCGTCTACGATCGCCAGCATGCCACCGTGGGCAGTCGCGCTGGCACGAAGCGAACCGTGGCCGCCTGGCTCGTGCGCGTGTTCGAAGAGCGACTGATCCGGGGGCGGAACTCATGATGGTGGACGACGCCAGCGGTGCCTGGGTCGTGGAGGTGGCGATCAACGCGGCCGGCCCGTCGCCAGTCGAATGGACGGAGTGGCTCTGGGCGACGCTCGGGGATCGGGGCCTCGTCGGCATTGCCGAGGGCGAGGTGTCGGTCAGCGAAGCGGCGGAGGCGGGGCTCGTCGGCTCCGAGCTCGTGATCGATGCGGCGGCGGCGCCGCGAGCGCGGGATTGGGTGGCCGAGCTCGGAGCTGGCCCGTTCCGGCTGTGGTTCGACTCGGAGACGGCAGCCCGCGAGGCGGCAGATGCGTTGCGCGTGAGGTCTGGATGCGAGGTGCGGAGCGTGGGGTGGCAGCCACGCGAGTCGGATGACGCCTGGCGGGCAGGGTTCGCGGCCATCGCCGTGCCGGGTTTTGGCTCGGTGCTGCCTGCCTGGGAGGACGGGCAGGCGATGGCGTCGGCGGGCGACGCCACGATCTTCATCGAGCCCGGCATCGGATTTGGAACGGCGCTCCATCCAACCACCCAACTCTGCCTGGCGGCGGTGAGGGAGTGGGGCGGGGCGGATGGCGGTGGCGGCCGGGTGCTCGACTTCGGCAGCGGCTCGGGCGTGCTGGGGATTGCCGCGGCCGTGGTGCGAGCCGATCAGGTCGATGCGGTGGAAATCGACGACGCGGTCCATACGGCGATTCGGCAGAATGCGGCCCGCAACGGCGTGACCGATCGGGTTGCGGTGTCGCGGTACCTGCCGGCGTCCGGTTCCGGGTACGACCTCGTCGTGGCCAATATCGTGGCCGATGTGCTGCTCGCCCACGCCAGAACGCTCTGCGGCTCGCTCCGGCGAAACGCCACCGGGCGACCGATCGGGTGGCTCGTGCTCTCGGGCCTCCGGACCGAAGACCTGGCGGCAGTCAGCGCGGGATTCGAGGCCCTTCTGGCGACGCAGCCCCGCCAGACCGAACGCGATAGCTGGCACTGCCTCGTATGGCCCGGCGGCGACTGAAAAGTGGACCGTTCCAGCCCGCCAGGGATACACTCCGCCCCCACCCGCGAGAGCTCCACCTCATGATCACCGTCGCTGTGCTCGGCGCCACCGGCTACACGGCCCTCGAAGCCCTCAAGATTCTGCTCCGTCATCCGGAGGCGAAGGTCGTCGCCGTCACGAGCCGGCAGGAGGGGAGGCCGCCGGTGTCGAGCGTGCATCCCAGCCTCGGAGGACGCCTCGATCTCGAACTCGAGGATCTCGAGCCCGAGGAGGTCGGGCGGCGGGCTGACTGTGTGTTTGGCTGTCTACCCCACTGTGCGAGCGCCGAGATTCTGCCGCGAGTTTTGGCCGGTGGCGCGAGGGTTGTGGACTTCAGCGCTGATTACCGGCTCGACGACGCGGGCAGCTATCGGGAATGGTACGGACACGAGCACCCCGACGCGGGCCGACTCGGAACCACCGTGTATGGCCTGCCTGAGCTCTTTCGCGAGCGGATCGTCGGCCAGCAGCTTGTGGCCAATCCCGGCTGCTATGCCACCTCGGCGATTCTGCCGCTGGCCCCGCTCGTCAAGGCCGGGCTGGTGGAGCTCTCCGACATCATCATCGACTCCAAGAGTGGCGTGAGTGGGGCCGGCCGGCAGCCGAAATTGATGACCCACTTTCCCGAGTGCAACGAGAGCATGTCGGCCTACAACGTCGGTCGCCATCGCCATACGCCCGAGATCGAACAGATCCTCGGCCGCCATGCCGGCGCGCGGCCGGAGGTGATCTTCACGCCGCAGCTTGCCCCGATGGACCGAGGCATTCTCTCCACGATCTATGCGCGGCCGACGAAGTCGGTCACCGAGGTCGAGATCCTGGCCGTGCTCCGCGAGGCGTATCAGGGCGAGCGTTTCGTACGGGTGGTCGATCACCTGCCCGGCACCAAGGACACGGTCGACACCAATTTCTGCGACATCACAGCTCGGGTCGTGCGAGGAAGGATTCTCTTGATCAGCTGCCTCGACAACCTCGTCAAGGGTGCAGCCGGGGCCGCCGTGCAGAACTTCAACGTGCTGTTCGGGTTGCCGGAGCACGCCGGGCTGCTCTGAGTGGCCTCTGCGTGGTGGAGCAAGTCGGTAGCGCCGTCCTTTTTCCCCGGTTTCAACCCTTCAGGTGCGATTCATGGCCATTGCCAACACTCCCCTGCGACTGCCGATCCCCGCCATCCCCCGTGGCTTCCGCATGGCCGGCGTGCGGGCGGGGATCAAGCGGGACGCGACCCGCGAGGATGTGTCGCTCGTGACGAGCGATCTGCCGGCGACGGCTGCGGGCGTCTATACGACGAATCTCGTCTTCGCGGCGCCCGTGGCCTATGACCGGGGCCTCACGCCAGGCCGCGGGTTTCGCGGTGTGGCGATCAACTCGGGGAATGCCAATGCCTGCACGGGCGAACGCGGACTCGCCGACGCACGAGCCATGGCGACCGCTGCCGGTCGCGCGCTGGCCGCATCCGGTGAGGAGGTGCTCGTGCTCTCCACGGGCATCATCGGCGAGTTTCTGCCCCTGGAGAAGGTGGCCGCCGGCATCGCCGCCGCGGCCGCCGCCCTCGGGGACGACGATGCTGCGGCCGTCTCGGCGGCCCGCGGCATGATGACCACGGATACCCGGCCCAAGCTGACCGGCGGCACGTTCTCGGCCGACGGCACCGCCTACACCGTGTTCGGGATGGCCAAGGGAGCTGCGATGATCGGGCCGAAGCTCGCGACGATGCTCGGCGTCGTGCTCGTCGACGCGGCCCTCGAACCGGCCGATGCCCAGCGGCTGCTCGCCGAGGCGGTCGAGGAGACCTTCAATTGCGTGAGTGTCGACGGCCACATGAGCACCAACGATACCGTCCTTCTCCTAGCCAACGGCGCGGCCGGCGGTGGCACGCTGCATGGCGACGGGCTGGCCGCCTGCGGTCGGACCATCCACGAGGTCTGCGAGGCGTTGGCCCGCGAAATGGCCGACGACGGCGAGGGCGCCACCCACGTGATGCGGATCGAGGTGGAGGGCTGCCAGACCCGCGACGACGCCCGGCGGATCGCCCGCACGATCGCCGATAGTCCGTTGGTGAAGACGGCGATTCACGGGGCCGATCCGAACTGGGGGCGGATCGTGTCGGCCGCCGGCTATGCGGGGGTGCCCTTCGATCCGGCATCGCTTGTGCTGCGGCTCAACGGCACGCTCCTGTTCCGCGACGCCGCGCCCGTGCCCTTCGACGCCGAACGGGTGTCGGCCTCTATCCGGGACGCTCGGGAGACCCTGATCGAGGTCTCGGTGGGGCAGGGGCCTGGTCGAATCCGGTTTTACTCGAGCGACCTCACGGCCGACTACGTCCACCTCAACGCCGATTACCACACGTGAGGGAGTGGGGAAACCCACGGTTGCGTGCCGGATGGAGGGCCTGGAGCCCGGCTGCTGGACAGCTGAAAACCCCGGCCACGGCGCGGGTTCGGATGCTCCCGGCTTGACTCGGCCGCCGGAACTCGGTTTGATCCGGTGTGCGGATCGTTCGTTTTGTCCCGGCCTCGAGCAACCCTTTATGCCCTCCCTTGCGTCTGCATCGTTCCCCGATCTCTCGGTCGACTGGCTTGGGATCGTGCCGACCGCAGCGGCCGACGTTGGGTTCCTGAGCGCGCCGTCGTCAGCCGTGCCGGTCGTTCTGGGCGGCACCGATGACGATGAAGATGAGGACCTCGGCGAGGACGAGGAACTCCCGGTCGCCGAACCTGCCGACGACGAATCCGACTTCGACGACTTTGACGATGAATTCGACGACGATTTCGAGGAGGACGAGGATGATCCCGACTGGGATCATCCCGACGACGGCGACGCCGAGCCGCCGCCGGCCAAAGGCACCGGCAAGAAGAAGTAGCGGGCCGCGCGGCCCCCACGCTCGGGCATTTTTTTCGGGAGCATCCGATGTCAGGGCTCGACGCCCCAAGGTTCGTTCCCGACGAGCCGAACGCAGGCTCTGGCAAGCCCGGTCGGCGGAGCGGGCGGCCGAAGGCCGCCCCTGCGCTGCCCTGGTTCGGGGGTCTCAATCAACTCGACTTCGACATTGGCTTCTTCGAGCGGCTGCTCGCCCGGAAGACCGATTCGATCGACGTGCTCCGAGTGCTGGCCGAACTTGTGTCACGGAAGGGCGACGTCGGGCGGGCCGTCGACCTCGATGCCCGACTCGTCGACTTGTTGCCGGAAGACTTTCTGGCCCGCTATAACCTCGCCTGCTCGTTGGCGCTCGCCGGCCGGGCGGACGAGGCGATCGACTCGCTCTCCCGCGCGATCCTGCTCGGCTACGACGATCTTTCACACATGGAGAGCGATCCCGACCTGGAGTCGCTCCACGGACATCCCGACTTTCAGGCGCTCCTCGGAGAGGAGTGACCTCCCGAGGAATGCATGCTCGACCAGTTCGACAAGATCACGGCTGCCGCCAGTAGTATCCGGGACCGTTGGAGCCTCACGCCCCGCGTGGCCATCATTCTCGGGAGCGGCCTGGGTGGGATCTCCGGCAGCCTGAGTGAGGCCGTGACGATTCCGTATGACGAGATTCCGCACTTCGCCCGCTCGACCGCCCACGGCCACGCCGGTCAACTCGTCTGTGGTCTCCTGGAGGGGGTGCCGGTGGTGGTGATGGAAGGGCGGATGCATGCCTACGAGGGCTACCCGCTCCAGCAGATCACGTTTCCGGTGCGGGTGATGCGACGGCTCGGAGCCGATCAGCTCATCGTGACCAACGCCTGCGGCGGCCTCAATCCGCAGTATCGCACCGGCGACCTGATGGTGATCGAGGATCACATCAACCTCTTGGGCGACAATCCGCTGATCGGCATCAACGACGAGCGGCTCGGGCCGCGGTTTCCCGACATGTCGGCCCCGTACACGCCGGAGCTGATCGATGCAGCGCTGTCGGTGGCCCGCCGGGCGGACTTCGTGGCCCACCGCGGCGTCTACGTCGCGGTCACCGGGCCAAACCTGGAGACCCGGGCCGAGTATCGGTTTCTGCGGACGATCGGGGCCGACGTGGTGGGTATGTCGACCGTACCGGAGGTGCTCGTGGCGGTGCACGCCTCGATGCGAGTGCTCGGCATCTCCGTGATCACCGACATGTGCCTTCCCGACGCCCTGGCGGTGGCCACCGTGGAGGAGATCCTCACGGTCGCCCGCGCGGCCGAGCCGAAGCTTCGGGCCCTGATCCTGGCGGCGGTGCAGGCGGCGGCCTAGCCGGGGAAGGCCGAGCGTGCCGAAGTCACTGAGTTCAATGGTCTCGGAGGAGAACGATCGATGACGGCACGGCCCGTTCGTGTGCTCGTGGTCGGCTGCGGCCACATGGGAATCTCGCACGCCAAGGCGTACCACGGACTCGACGGGTTCGAGATCGTGGGCGTCGTGTCCCGCGGGGAGAAGTCTCGCCGGGCGTTGCTCGACGCCCTGGGGGCCGACTATCCGCAGTTTTCCGATTTCCATCAGGCGCTCGCCGCCACGACGCCCGACGCCGTTTCCATCAACACCTATCCCGACACCCACGCCGCCTACGCCAAGGCGGCGTTTGCGGCCGGCTGCCACGTATTCCTGGAGAAGCCGCTGGCGGTGACGGTGGCCGAGGCGGAGGAGGTGGTGGCGGCCGCGCGGGCTGCGGGCAAGAAGCTCGTCATCGGCTACATCCTGCGGGTGCATCCCACCTGGAAGCGATTCATCGAGACGGCCCAGGGGCTCGGACGGCCGCTCGTGATGCGGATGAATCTCAACCAGCAGTCATCGGGCGAGAAGTGGCAGACCCACAGGGCGCTGATGGAGTCGATGTCGCCGATCGTGGACTGCGGCGTGCATTACGTCGACGTGATGTGCCAGATGACCCGCTCCCGGCCGGTGCGAGTGTCGGCGATTGGGGCCCGGCTCTCCGAGGACCTCGTGCCCGGCATGTACAACTACGGTTGCCTCCAGGTGACCTTCGCCGACGGCTCGGTGGGCTGGTACGAGGCGGGCTGGGGGCCGATGATGAGCGAGACGGCGTTTTTCGTGAAGGACGTGGTGGGGCCGAAGGGCAGCGTGAGTATCGCCGGGGTTCGCGAAGACGAAGCCGGAAGCGACGACATCGAGGGGCACACGAAGGCGGCGGTGCTCCGGCTGCACCATGCGGCGCTGGGACCCGACGGCAATTTTGCCCGCCAGGATGAATTGCTGGACTGCGCGGGTGAACCCGATCACGACGGGCTCTGCCTGCTCGAACAGGCGTTGTTTCTCGACGCGATTCGCCACGACCGCGATCTTACCGACCACGTCGACGACGCGGTCAACAGCCTCCGAATCGTGCTCGCCGCCGACGAGGCTTTCCGCACCGGCACGACCGTGTCGTTGACCTGACCCGCTGCCCGCTCGACGGGCTGCCACCGACTCCGCCGCCATGAAGCCTCCTCCCGTCGTGCTCACGATCGCCGGGTCCGACAACTCCTGCGGCGCCGGGGCCCAGGCCGACCTCAAGGCGATCACGGCGCTCGGAGGCTATGCCCAGACGGCGATCACGTGCGTCGTGGCCGAGGTGCCGGGACAGGTCGAGCTGATCCAGCCGGTTCGGGCGGCCGTGGTTGCCGCGCAGATCAGGCTGTCATGCCGGGCCTTCCCCGTCGCGGCGATCAAGACCGGAATGCTCTATTCGCGGGCGATCATCCGGGTGGTTGCGGCGGCGGTGGCGGCGGCAGGGCGACGGATTCCGCTGGTCGTCGATCCGGTGATGGTGGCTTCCAGCGGTGATCCACTGCTCGAGCCGGCGGCCATCGCGGCCTATGGCCGGGAACTCTTTCCCCGGGCGACCCTCGTCACGCCGAACCTCGACGAACTCCGCATCCTTGCGGCGATGCCCTGCCGGAATCTCGAGGAAATGGAGGAGGCTGGTCGGATGCTCGTGGCCCGGCATGGCTGTAGCTTTCTGCTGAAGGGCGGCCATCTCGGGGGACGGATCGCGACCGATCTGTTGGTGACGGCCGCGGGCTGCGAGCGGTTCGAGGCACCCTTTCGCCGCGGCGTCGATGCCCATGGCACCGGCTGCACCTACTCCGCGGCGATCGCCACCGGCCTGGGCCAGGGACTGTCGCTCTCCGCGGCCGTCGCGCAGGCGAAGGCGTATATCACGGCCGCCATTCACGGCAGTCTGCGCTGGGGCAAGACGACCGCTCTCGACCACCGCGTTCGCCCAGGCGACTGAGAACCGGGGATCGGGCCGGTTTTTTCCGGGAAATCTCGGCTGGCCCCAGCCGCGGGTTGCCGTAATTATCCTCGCCTCAGCGGGCTCTCCCGGATCCTCAGTTGTGGCGAGGCAGCGACGATGGCAGATCAGAGGCAGCAGCCGCTCGGGATCGCGGCGATCTCGGTGCACCAGCCCGGCTGGGAACTCGAGAACGACTGGTTCGGCGAGGCGATGCCCCGAAAGTTCTCCCGCCATACCGGCATCGAGGCCCGTGGCATCTCCCTCGAGGACGAGGTGACGATGGGGGTGCAGGCCGTGAGAAAACTCCAGCGTGAGACGGGCTGCGATCTGGGCTCATGCCGGGGGCTTTTGTTCATCTCGCCGTCGTTCATTCCGCCGCTGGTCGCCCGTCGGCACCTCGAGCCGCAGGTCGCGGCGGCGGAGCAGCCCGGTGAGGCCGCACGGCAGGTGGCCCGTCGGCTCGGCCTGACCCACACCCGCACCGTGGGCATCAATTGGTTTTGCTGCGGCTACAGCCGCGGGCTTGAGCTTGTGCAGCAGCGGTGGGCGCCGCGGCTCGGGCTTGCCCGCGAGGAGTCGGTGCTTGTAGTCGTGGCCACAAGGATCAGTCGGATTACCGACTACGGCTGCAGCCAGACCGGTGGCCTGTTTGGCGACATGGCCTCCGCCACGTTGGTGACGCCGCTCGCAAGCCATCGGCATCCGGCCCATTTTGAACTCGTGCATGCCCGAGCTGAGCGGCAGCCGGCCGAGCGAGCGTTTTTCGACTTCCAGGTTCGTACCGACGTGACGGTGCCGATCCCCGGCGGCGGCCGTCAGGCGACCGATCACCGGCTCGTCTACTCGCTCGATGGCATGGGAATCGCGGAGACGGCGCCGCGGGCGATGGCGGCCGCGGTCGCGAACGCCCTCAGGGCAACCGGACTGGCCGCCGGTGACCTGCGGTTCGCGGTGCCGCATCAGGCCGGTGCCGGCATCGTGCGGTTCACGGGCATGCAGCTCGACGGGCTGGGTTTTCGGGGCGAGCTCGTCAACGGGCTCACCACGCGGACGGGCAATGTCAGCGCCTGCTCCGTGCCGCACGCCCTGCGGCACGAGTGGCATCGGTTGACCGGCCTGGTGGCCTGTCCCACGGCGGCCGTAGGGGCCCCGGGCCGCCCCGAGGTCTTGCAAGGCTGTGTGCTGCTGCGTTCGACTCCCATCCACGACCGGCAGGCAAGCGTCGCCGCCTGATCGGCGGTCTGCCACGCGGGCCGGGTCTCCGCGCCAGAGGCCGGCCCGAGTTTCCCTCGACCGGTGAAGCCTTCACGGGAGTGGTGAAACGGCCATTCACCGTCCGGGTGAAGTGATCCGCCCTGCAGCGTTGGGCCTGTGGGCGACGGCACGCGTTTCATGGCGTAAAAAAGCCGCTTTCGAAACGAACATTGCCCGCTCACGAATTCCTCACACGCGAATGGCACGTGGCTTGCAGCCCATCGGTGGCGGTGTGTCGAGAGGCACGCCGTTGAGCATCGCATACCCGAGTCTGCCGAGGAGGCTGTTGTGTTTCGAACGTTCATGCATCGGTTTGGGATCGCGTCGGTTGCCGTCGCGGGCTGTCTGGCTGCGGCGGTGACCTCGGTCCATGCGGCCGTCGTGCTCGACTATGACCTCACGGCAGTTCCCAATACGGCGGTCACGACCGTTGCACCCACGACCGTGGCGGGCGGCCTGACGGCGAGCGATCTGACGCGGGGCGCCGGGATCACAGCCACGAACCTCACCTCCGGGTTTTCATCGAACAACTGGGCCGCCACGACCGCCAGCCGGCAGAACGCGATCGATACCAATCAGTACTACCAGTTCGGCTTCACTGTGGTGCCCGGTGGAAGCGTGTCGCTCGAGCAACTGGAAGTCGGGCTGCGGCGGTCCGCCATTGCCGCTCCAATGAACTACGAGTGGCAGTACAGTCTCGACGGGTTTGCGACGGCGGGAAATACGATCTCGGTCTCCGGTTCTCCGTACTATTCGACTGGCGCGTTTACATACTTCGGCCGGTCGAGTGGTACGGGAGGCATTGCGGACAATTTCAACTACATGACCACCGACGTGTCCGGACAGAACGCCGGGAATCCCATGGCTCCGCTCGACCTCACCGGGATCACGGCCCTGCAGAACATCACGGCCGGCTCGACGGTCGACTTCCGCCTCTACGCCTGGGGCGACGGGACGGGAGCGACGAGTAACACGGTTGCTCTTGGCCGGAATCTCGGGCCCCGCCTGAGCGGTGTCGCCGTGCCGGAGCCGACCAGCCTGATCCTCGTCGGTGCGGCCTTGGCGGCCGGAGTCGGATTCGTCCGCCGCCGCTGATGATGCGACCAGGTGCGGCTGCCACGCTGTGGTCGTGGTTGTGGTTCGTGATCGCGTTCGCCGCTGGTTCTGTCGGCGCTCGGGCCGCGACACCGATGTCGCTTGTGATCGGGATCGACGGGCTCATGGCGGCGGGGCTTCGGGCAGCGCCGACGCCCGAGATCGACCGCCTCCTGTCGGGTGCGTTCGGCGGCGGCTACGGGACGGTGGTCTCGTATGTCGCCGAATCGGGCGGGAGACTCGGAACTGCGACCCAGCAGGCCACGGTCAGCGGGCCCTCGTGGAGCACCATCCTCACCGGCGTCTGGGTTGATCGCCATGGCGTATCGAACAACTCGTTTGCCGGGGCGAACTTCGGCCCGAATCCGGCCTATCTCGAAATCCTCGAAGAGCGGCTGCCGCAGGTCACGTCGGCGACCAGCGTCAACTGGACTCCGATCGACACCTGGATCCTGTCGACCGCCGACGATGGAAATACGAGGCTCGACCGTCGGGCGACTCCGGGCAACGACCTGGCCGTCGCGGCTGACATGGCCGGAGTGATCTCCGGACTGGCCACCGACCGGCCAGCCGCCCTGTTCGTGCATCTCGACGAGGTCGATGGGGCCGGGCACTCGAGCGGGGGTTGGAGCCAGGCCTATCTGGACGAGGTCACCGACACCGATGCCCGCGTGGGCACCCTGCTGCGATCCATCGAGACGCGGCCGTCGTTCGCGGCTGAGGATTGGCAGGTCGTGATCATTTCCGACCACGGCCACACGCCCGGCGGTGGCCATGGCGGCCAGACGCTGCTCGAACGGACGGTGCCGCTTGTTGTGACCAGCCGCGAAGGCCCGATGGGTTCCATTCCCGTGACCGGACAGTCCGTCACGCTCGCCGACGTCGTGCCGACGGTGCTCGCCCACTTTGGCGTCGCCGCACCGGACCACCTGGCCGGCCGGCACCGCGGCGACGCGGCGCTCGGGGCAGGGGGCCGCTCCCTTCTCGATGGACTCGTGTCGCACCTGCCGTTTGATGGATCGGCCGCCCCGGGGCTGGCCGGCACGGGGGGCACTGTCCACGGGACGGTCGAATTCACCGAGGGACGGTTTGGGCAGGCTGCAGCGGTGCCGGCCTACGGTGCCGGGCACGTGTCGCTTCAGGACGATATCGCGGCGGGATTCGGGCAGACGACCGACTTCACGATGTCGCTCTGGGTGCGGTGCGACGAGTACACGTCGGACCCCGCGTTCTTCAGCAACAAAAACTGGGACAGCGGCCAGAACACGGGCATCAATCTGGCGGCAAATCCGAATCGCACACTCGACTTCAACACCAAGGCGAGCGGCGGCGGCCGGCGGGATCTGGAGCCATACGGGCAGTTTCTGCCGGGCGTCTGGCAGAACGTCGTCTTCACGGTGGATCGAGATGGACCGACGACGCTCTTCATGGACGGCGTGCCCGTCGGACAGATTCCGACGAGCTCGGCCGGCTCCTTCGACGGGCAGGGGAACTTCGTGTTTCTCAACGATGTCACGGGGGCGTATGGCAGTGGAGCGACCGCGACCGGGCTGATGGTGGACGAGTTTGCCGCCTGGAACCGGCTCCTCGGTCCCGATGAGATCACGCAGTTGAGCTTCACGCCGCTGGCGGCAGCCGCACGGCCGGGGGACCTGGTCTTGACGGTCTCCGCCGGCGTGCGGACGCAGGCCGGCCTGGGCTGGCCCGTGATCGCCGGTGCCGCTTCGGTGACCAAACGTGGAGCCGGCACCCTGGTGTTTGATGCGGCCAATGGCTACGTCGGCCCGACGGTGGTGGAAGAGGGAACGCTGCGGATCACCGCGGCCGCCGCGGTCGCGGCGAGCCCGGTCGCGGTCGAGTCCGGAGGACGGCTGGCCATCGAGGTGGGGACGGTGATGCGATCCCCGGAGGTACGGCTGCAGGGTGGCAGTCTGGCCGCAGACAGCCTGATCCTCGACCGCTCGACGGGAATCGCGAGCCTCGTGGTCGATGCCGGCACGCTCGTGGGACGGCCGGTGGTGGCGGTGACCGGCGGCGGCGTGCTCCGGTTGTCGGCCGCCACGCGGTCCGTGGTGGAGCTCGGCGGACTGCTCGTCGACGACACGAGCGGAGGCCTCGTCGATCTCGGAGCCGGTGAGATCACGATCGCAGCAGCGGGCTATCTCGTGGGCCAGCTGCGGAGCGATCTGATCATCGGGCGGAACGGAGGCGGCTGGGACGGCATGGCCGGCATCACATCGGCGGTGGCTGCCGCCGACTCCATGCGAAGCATCGGTTACGCCGTCGCGGCGGATGGTTCGGCCCGCGTGGCGGTCACGTCGGCTGGGGACGCGAATCTCGACGGCATGGTCGATGTCTTCGATCTCGTGGCGATCGCCGGCGCGGGCAGGTTTGGCACGGCGCGGGCGGCCGACTGGAGCCAGGGCGATATGAATTACGACGGCACGACGAACGTCTTCGACCTCGTCGCCATCGCCACGTCGGGCGGCTTCGGGGCCGGTGGGGCGGCCGCCGTGGCCTCCTCGGCCGTGCCCGAACCGGGCGGGCTTGGCATGGTGGGGCTCGCTGTCGGGCTACCGCTGACCAGCCTCCTGGCGGTGCGGCATGCCCGCCGCGGCTGACTCCAGTGCGGGGAGCCGCGGCGGCGCGAGGCGGCCCGCCGGATTGGGCTGGGATGGCCAGCCCAGGAGCGATATCGTGCACGGGCGGCGAGGATGCCAGCCGATCGGTGTGTGCTGGTGCCGTCCGCGTCGATTCCGGAGGCTGGTATGAGCAGGCGGCGAGCCATGCGAGCGATCTCGGTCGGGCTCTTTGCCCTGCTGCCCGTGACCGTTGTCCAGGGCCAGCAGTTCGGACCCACCTCGGCTACGGCCACCCCCGGTGCGGGCACCTGGCCAGCCGGACCGCCGCAGCGGATCTACGTGTTGCCGTTCTTCATGGATCCCGCCCTTCAGGCCGAGATCCAGCAGCAGCAATCAGCCGGCCTGATCCCCCAGGGCCCCGTCCGGCGGATGATGGCCGACCGGCCGCGGGTGGTGGACATGGTCACGGGCAACAATCCCGACGCCCCGATCGGCGGAGTGGTGGCCAAACTCGTGGCCGACGACCTGGCCAAGGCCGGTTGGCCGGTCGTGTTCTGGCCGCAGCCTACGCCACCGCCACCTGACGGCTGGCGGTTGGGCGGGCAGGTGGTGCTCGCCGACGAGGGGAGCGCGGCGGCCCGCAACATCATCGGTTTCGGCGTGGGTAACAAGCACGTGGGCATCGACGTCGCCCTCGCCGATCCGGCCACGGCTGGGGGCGAGCCGTTTCTGATCCTCAACAGTTCCGACCGGGGCCGGATGACCCCGGGGACCGCCGCGGTGGGCGCGATCGCCGGCTTCAATCCCGCGGTCATCGTGGGCAAGCACGTTGCCTCGACGAGCGGCATCGCCGACATCACCCAGCAGCAGCGGCTCGCCGATGAGATCGCCACCTCGGTGGCCGAAGCGATCAACGAACACGTCGTGGGCCGGCCTCGCTGACTGGGGCCGTCGCAGGCCATCGACGGGATCTTCGCCGCAGCCGTTCTGGGCCGACTCAGCTGCACCGGCTCGGGGGCGGCAAAAGTCGCGTCGCGGGCGAGGATACGCCCCGATTGCTCCGCGAGCGTTCGCCGACCCCCGAGCCTCCGGTCGACGTTGCCGCACGTTGAAACAGACTCAGCTGCCGCTGCTGACCGGAAATGGCAGCGGACCGGCCAGGAGTTCCGCACCGGTGCCGGGGCGATCGGGGTAAATCCGTCGGCCGGCGACGACCTGCACGCCCGTGGCGATGTCTTCGGCGAGGAGGGCGGCCCCGTCCATGTCGACGAAGTCGAGGAGCGGCACGATCTGGGCGAGCGCCGAGATGCCCACGGTCGACTCCGTCATGCAGCCGCACATGACCCGCAGGCCGAGCTCCCGGGCCCGGGCGATCATTCGGCGGCCCGGAGCCAGGCCGCCGCACTTCACGAGCTTGATGTTGATGCCGTGGAAGCGGCCGGCGCACCGCTCCACGTCGGCCTCGGTGATGCAGCTCTCGTCGGCCATCACCGGCAGAGCCGAGTGGCGGAAGACTTCCTCCATGCCGGGATCGTCGCGGGGCAGGGGCTGCTCGATGAACTCCACACCGAGGTCGGCCAGCGGGCCGGAGAGGTCGATCGCCTGCCGCGGGGTCCAGCCGCAGTTGGCGTCGACACGAAACGGGCGGTCGGTGTGTTCCCTGAGGCTGCGGACGATTTCGAGGTCGTTCGCCGTGCCGAGCTTGATCTTGAAGATCGGCCAATCGGCCACTTCGGCGAGCTTGGCCACCATCACCTCCACGCGGTCGATGCCGATTGTGAAGTTCGAGAGCGGGCCAGCCTGCGGGTCGAGGCCCCAGAGGGCATGGAGCGGCCGGCCCTGGAGCCGTGCCCAGAGGTCGTGAAGGGCCATGTCGACCGCGCAGAGTGGGAAGGGCTGCTCGGCGAGCCGGTCGGAGACCGTGGCCAGCAGCTCGGCGAGCCGCTCCCCGCCAGGATCGTTCGCCAGGCTCGCCTGCTCCACGAGCGGCCGCACCGACTCGACGGCGGCGGCCATCGTTTCGAGCGTCGCCGCGTAGTAGTCGTTGGTGGTGGCCTCGCCGTAGCCGAGCTGGCCTGCCTCCCCGAACTGCACGACGAACGTGTCTTGAACCGTGACAGTGCCCCGGGCGATCGTAAAAGGGTGCTTGAGCGGCAGAGAAAACGCCGCGTGGGTCAGCTGGATCATGTCGTTGCTCCTGCGACGGATCGGCGAGCCTGCTGCAACGCCTCCACGGCGGCCACGAGCTCGTCGCAGCCGTCGCGGATCGGGTCGCAGGCGGGGAGCCCGAGGGCCTGCGACACCCGGCGGCGTTCGGCCGCGGCCTCGGACGGCCCCATCAGCCGGCTGTTGATCGCCACGCCGATCACCTTGCCGCCCCCGACGAACGAGGCCATGTGCTCGTAGGCCGCCACCACCCGCTCGAGCGCCGGCAACGGCTCGTGGGGCATCCCCATGTGGTGAACGCGGCCGGCCTCGTAGACCAGGATCATGCCGTGTGGCGCCGCGCCATGGAGCAGGCCAAGCGAGACGGCCGAGTAGCGGGGATGGGTGATCGACGCCTGCCCCTCCACCACCAGGATCTCGTGATCCTGCTTGCGCTTGACCAGCTTTTCGACGGCCCCGTTCACGAAGTCGGAGATCACGCGGTCGATTGGACAGCCGTCCCCCTCGATCATGATCCCAGTCTGGCCGGTCGCGAGGAAGGCCGCGTCGTGTCCCTTGGCCACGAGCGCCTGCGTCAGTTCCACCGCCGCGAGCATCTTCCCGACCGAGCAGTCCTGACCGATCGTGAGCAGCCGGAGCCGATCCTCTCGGAGGCCGAGCCGGGAGGCCACGTCGCGTTCGTCGTTCTTGCGGACGTCCACGATCTCGACGTCGGCCTTCGCCGCGGCGGCCGCCAACTCGGGATCGTCCGAGAGGAATTCGTGCAGTCCCGAGACGATCCGCATGCCGCGGCTGATCGCTTCGAGCAACACGGGCCGCCAACCCGGCGGCACACGGCCGCCGGAGGGGGCGATCCCGATCACGAGTTCTGTCGCCGTGGGCGCCTCGGCGAGCGCGGCCACGATCGGTATCTCGCCGCCCACTCCGAATCGCTGGCCGGCCGTGCTGCCGGCCGCGGTCGAGTCGAGCAGCGCCACCACGTCTCCGCCGCGGTAGCGAAGGATGCAGGAGGCGGTCTTGCCGGCGACGGGCTCGCTGTGGCCCTCGGTCAGGAGCAGGATGCGACGGGGACGCGGAGAATGTCTAGGCGGTGACGTCATGGTGCTGTTGATGGGGGAAAGAAAAGCCGAGAAAACCGGGCAGGCCGCCCGGCCCGCGGGTCGGTTCCTCCGCCCGGCGGCGACAGTATGCCAGGAGGTCGGGTTTGGGATCTTGGGGCCGGCGGTCGCCCGCCGCCCCCTGTGGCGGTGCCGCGGGCTGGGGTACGATTCGAGGCTCTGCTCGTTCTCCGCTCTGGTCACCTTCATGTTCGAACCCGTCCGCGGCAAGCCCGACTTTCCCGCCCTCGAGACCGCGATCTCCGCCTGGTGGCGGGAGCAGGGCATCTACGGCAAGTCGCTCGACCGCCGCCGGGGGGGACCGCGGTTCGTGTTTTTCGAAGGGCCGCCCACGGCCAACGGGATGCCCCACCCCGGCCACTGCCTGACCCGCACGATCAAGGATCTCTATCCGCGGTATCGCACGATGCGGGGGGAGTTCTGCGAGCGAAAGGCCGGCTGGGACACTCACGGCCTGCCGGTCGAGGTGGAGGTGTGCAAGGAACTTGGCATCCATTCCAAGGCCGAAATCGAGGCCCATGGCGTCGAGCCCTTCATCCACAAGTGCCAGGAGAGCGTCTGGCGGTACATGAAGGAGTGGGAGACGCTCACCGAGCGGATCGGATTCTGGATCGATCTCTCTCAGGCCTACGTCACGTACCACAAGGAGTTCGTGGAGAGCGTCTGGTGGGCCCTGGCCGAACTCTTCAACCGGGGGCTGCTCTACAAGGGACACAAGATCGTGTGGTGGTGGGCCCAGGGTGGCACGGCCCTCTCCAGTGGCGAGGTGGGACAGGGCTACCGCGAGGTGGCCGACCCGAGCGTGTACGTGGCCTTTCCGCTGCTCGACGAGGTCGGGCAGCCCGAGCGTCGCTGCCTCGTGGCCTGGACGACCACGCCTTGGACGCTGCCCGCCAACCAGTTTGCGGCCGTGAAGGCCGATCTCGACTACGTGGTGCTCCGGCACCCCGGCGACGTCGACCGGGAACTCATCGTGGCGGAACCGCTGGCCGCGTCGCTCGCCGAGAAGCTGAAGCAGGAATTCGAAGTGGTCGAGCGGCTGCCAGGGTCCGCGTTCGTGGGCCGCTCCTATCTGCCTCCCTTCGACATCTTCCGCCAGCCGGGCCCGCCGCCGGTCGCGCTGCTCGCCGCCGGTGGCAACCAACCGGCTGCCTGGCGGGTGGTGGCGGCCGACTTCGTCACGACCGACTCCGGCACGGGCGTGGTTCACATCGCACCCGCCTTCGGCGAGGTCGACTACGGCGTGCTCGTCGCCGAGCAGGCCCGGTTCGCTACCGGTGCCGGACCGACGCTGCTCAACCCCGTGGCGGCCGATGGCAGCTTCACCGACGCCTTTCCGATGGGCTCGGGCCGGTTTGTGAAGGAATGCGACCGCGACATCACCCGCGACCTGCGGGCCCGCGGGCTGCTCGTCCATCAGGAGCAATACGTCCACGATTATCCATTCTGCTGGCGGGCCGAGAAGGATCCCCTCATCCAGTATCCGCGGGAGAGCTGGTTCATCCGCACGAGCCGGTTCCGTGAGCAACTCCTGGCGAACAACGAGCGGATCGAGTGGCTGCCGGAGCACATCAAGCATGGCCGGTTCGGCAACTTCCTCGAGTCGAACGTCGACTGGGCCCTGTCGCGGGAACGGTACTGGGGCACGCCGCTGCCGATCTGGGTCTGCGACCAGACGGGCCGGGCTGAGGCGGTGCCCTCCTACGAGGCGCTCCTGGCCAAGCCGGGGGTGACTGGCATGGAGGTATTCGAGGAGGCCAAACGGGCCCGGCCCGAACTCTCGGACGACCTTCGGGTGCATAAGCCCTACATCGACGCCGTCACCTACGACTCACCCTTCGCAGCCGGCAGCCGGATGCGGCGGGTGAGCGAGGTGATCGATTGCTGGTTCGATTCGGGCTGCATGCCGTTTGCCCAGTGGGGCTGGCCGCACCGCGGCCGGGAGGAGTTCGCCGCCCAGTTTCCGGCCGACTTCATCTCCGAGGCGATCGACCAGACCCGCGGCTGGTTCTACAGCCAGCTCGCCATCAGCACGCTCCTGTTCGGCGGTTCGGCCGAGCCGGCTGACTCCGGGCCGGCCTTCACCTGCACCGACGCCGTCGATCCAGCGGCTGGTTACCCGCACCCTTTCCGCACCTGCATCGTGCTCGGCCATATGCTCGGCGAGGACGGGCAGAAGATGAGCAAAAGCCGGCGGAACTACCGCGAGCCGGCCTTCATCTTCGACACCTACGGGGCCGACGCGCTGCGGTGGTTCTTCCTCGCCGGCCAGCCCCCCTGGACGAGCATCCGCTATAGCGAGCGGGCGATCCGCGAGAGCGTGCCGGAGTTTCTCCTGCGGCTCTGGAACGTCTATTCCTTCTTCGTGATCTATGCCCGGATCGACGGCTTCGATCCGGGCGGTGCCCTCGCTGAGCCGGGGACGCTCGACCATGCCGACCTGGCCCGGGCCCGCGGCTGGAGACCGCCGGCCGAGCGGGCCGAACTCGACCGCTGGATGCTTTCAGAACTTCATGCCACGACCGCATCGATGACCGAAAAGCTCGACGCCTACGACCACTTCGCGGCCGCCGGCGAGCTCTCCCGCCTGGTTGACGCGGTGAGCAATTGGTTTGTCCGCCGCAGCCGCGATCGATTCTGGTCGGCCGGCAGGGCCGAGCCGGGCGGGAGCGTCGAGAAACTCGACGCCTATTGGACGCTCTACGAAACCCTGCTGACGGTCGCTCGGCTGGCCGCACCGTTCGTGCCTTTCGTGACGGAGGCGATCTGGAGGAACCTGGCTTGCGGCCCGTTCGGCGACCGGGTTCCCGCGAGCGTGCACCTCACCGATTATCCGCAGGCCGCAGACGGGCTCGTCGACCGCGATCTCGTCCGGCGGATGGCCCTCGTCCGCGACGTGGCTTCGCTGGGCCGGGCCGCGCGGGCAGCAGAAAAGCTCAAGGTGCGGCAGCCGCTCGCGAAGGTCGAGGTGATCCTCGCCGATCCCGACGTGGGCGACGCGGACTGGCTTGCGGCCCATGCCGACCTCGTCTGCGACGAACTCAACGTGAAGGAGTTCGAGATCTGCCAGGAGCCGGAGCGGTATATCTCGCGAAGCCTCCTGCCCGACCTCAAGAAGCTTGGGCCTCGACTCGGCAAGGACCTGCCGCAGGCCCGGGCGGCAATCGCGGCAGCTGATCCAACGGCGATCCTGGCGGCCATCCAGAAGCGGGGCCAGGCGGTCGTGCCGCTTGGCGGAGGCCGCGAAGTGATGCTCGAGGAGGGTGACGTGCTCGTACGAACCATGGCCAAGCCAGGATGGGCGGCCGCCGAGGGTCCGCGGGCGGTGGTCGTGGTGGCCAAGGAGGTGAGCCCCGAACTCATCGCCGAGGGACTCGTCCGCGAGGTCGTGCATGCCGTGCAGACCCGCCGCAAGGCGCTCGATCTCGAGTTCACCGACCGGATCGAGCTGGTCTTCGCCACACCGTCGACCGAGCTGCGGGCCGCTGTTGAGGCCCACCTCGAGTATGTGGCGGCGGAGACCCTGGCCGAGCGGGCCACGTTCACGACCACGCTCGCCGGTGAGCCGATCGACATCGACGGCCACCCGCTCGTCATGGACGTCATTCGGGCCGGCGGACCGCATGCCTGAGGCTGAAGAGCTGACCGCGATGAAATCCTCGACCGACACCCTGCCCGACCTGACGAGGCCTTCAGGACGTGGTGCGCATGGCTGAATCTCGTGCCCTCCGGCTGGCCGTGCTGCTCTCCGGTTCCGGCCGCACGCTGGAGAACCTGCTCGATCGGATTGCCGCCGGTCGCCTGGCGGCCACGGTCGGGCTGGTGGTCGCGAGCCGGCCCGACGTGCGGGGCGTGACGCTCGCCCGGCGGGCCGGGCTGCCGGTGCGGGTGCTCCCGCCGGCCGGCCTGGCGGTCGAGGCCTGGAGCGACGCGATCTTCGCCGCCTGCACCGAGGCGGCGGCCGAACTCGTCGTGATGGCCGGGTTTCTCCACCTTGTGCGGATTCCGCGGGCCTTTGCCGGCCGGGTGATCAACATCCATCCGTCGCTCCTGCCCGCCTTCGGCGGCCGGGGGTTTCATGGGATGCACGTTCATCGGGCCGTGCTCGAGCGGGGCTGCACGGTCTCCGGCTGTACGGTGCACTTCGTCGACGACGAATACGACCATGGCCGCGTGATTCT